>DATKOY010000024.1:0-31914 GCA_035524415.1 Solirubrobacteraceae bacterium
CGACGTCCACGTGTCGCGGTCGATGCACGAAGCGACTCTCCAGGGCGTCACCGAGGGCGCGAACATCATCGTCAAGGTCGACCCCGACAACCCGCCGTCGCTGCTCGTCTGGGGCGCGGCCGGCTGAGACGGGGGACTGCGCCGCGACGCGCGGCCGGCTGAGTCGGCGACCGCGGCGCGACGCGTGGCCGGCTGAGTCGGGGCACCTCGCGGAGGGCTGACTCCCGACGGTCGCGGCGAGCGTGCGCGAAGCCGGGGCCGGGCGCTACGTGCTGACGCCCGAGATCGCCCGCTCGAGCAGCGGTGACACGCGGGCCCATCTCTGCGGCGGGCTCGCGCCCACGACCACGACGCTGCGATGCGCGCCCGCGATCAGGCAGGCGAGCTCGATGTACCGCGCCCCGGACGTCGTGGAGTACGAGTCGCGCACGCAGCTTCCGCGCCCGTCGCGGAAGCGCAACCCGGTACCGACCGCCAGCGTTCTGAGGTTCCGATCGCTCTCATCGGCATTGTGTGCGACGCGGAAGCGGCCCCAGTTTGCAAGCGTCTCGGTGCTCTGGCGAGGCGTGAGGTTCAGGTAACCGAGGAAATGGTGCTCCGGGTCGAGCAGCGCGGCGGTCGCGGTGCCCGCGTCGCCCCGCTGCCGCACCCACCCTGGTGGATAGGGCATCCTTGAGCCGATCGAAATCGTCGCCACGCGCCACCCGGTCGGCATGGCTCCCGCGTGGATCCATGCAAATGCCCCGGTGCTGAGGCCGGTGGCGGACGAGACCGCCGCCGTGCTCGTGCCGGGGCGCGACGCGTGCGTCGCCGTGCTCGTGCCCGCGCCGCCGCACCCCGCAAGGCCGAGCAGGAGCGCGGCGAGGCCGAGCGCCAGCGCCGCGAGGCGCGATCCGGGCCGCCTAGATGTTGCCGTCCCCATCGCTCGGGCCGCCGTTGTTGTCCGCGTCCTGATCGCCGCCGTTGTGCTGAGGGATCCCGGCGGTCGAGGCGCCCCATCCGGACGATGCCGCGGAGGCCGTCGACGAGGACGGCGCACTCGCCGCGGATGACGACGAGGACGGCGAGCCGCCGCCGCAACCCGCCGCGACCAGCGCGAGTGCAACCAGCGCCGCGCCCAGAAGGCGGCGGAAGAGGTGAGGGGATGTTGTGGCCATGACTGTCCTGTCTCCTTGTATGACTGTGTTACGTCGTACACCCGTGTTACGTGGCGGAGCGACGTTCCGTTCGCGAAGCAAGAAAGTTGATTGCGAGGCGTGAGATGACCTTGCCTCGAGGTCCGGGAGTGGGTGAACCCTCCCGACCGACGGCCCCGGCCGGGCATAACGTGAAGAAGTCGGCGCCGCGGACGACGTTTGTGCACATAAGCACCGCCACGGTGCTTATGTGGTCAAAGTCCGGGGCGCCGTCGGACTTTTTCACGTTGCGCAGGCGGGGCCATTGTTCGCGAGGGTCGGCATCCAGAGTCGCCCGCGGACGTCGAGCGCTAGACGTTGCCATCACCATCGCTCGGGTCGCCATTGTTATCGGCATCCATATCGCCGCCGTTGTTCCGTGGGATCCCACCCGTGGGCGCACGCGAGGGCGCCGGCGCGACCGTCGTCGTCGAGGGCGCCGGCGCGACCGTCGTCGTCGGGGGCGCCGGCGGCGCGCTCGTCTGAGACGGCGGCGCGGGAGGCGGTGGCGGCGGCGCGTGCACGATGAAGATCCTGCTCGCGGTGACCGCTCGGTCATGCGTGGGTGTCACGACGAGGTGATAGCGCCCGGGAGCGAGGTCGGTCAGCGTGAACCGCGCTGCGACGTTCCGGGGATGGCCACCGTTGAGGATGTAGCGAAACGCGTCCGGACCGCCGGCCGCAGCGCCACGGATCACCAGGTGCACGTTGACGGCCTGACCGGTCCTCGCGCCGGCGCGCGGTGTCACGATTCGCAGGTGCGGCCTCGGCGGTGACACGACATGCGCGAGTGTCGTCGCAGCCGCGACCGATGTTGGTGTGGTCTTCGAGTCGCTCGACGAACTACTCCCACAACCGGAGGCGACGAGCGCGATCGCGATGCCCCCGAGCGCCCAGGCGGCGGACGCGCGGCGGACGATCCCGGCCATTCGGTGTGTCTTGTTCCATGCCACCAAGGACTCCGCCGCACGGCGCTTACCTCCCAGCCCGCCGCGACCGGGACGGCGGACCTCGGTCGGGCGCTTCGCGGACCCCACCGGTCGATCCGTAGTTGCGACCCGTCGGGATACAGGGTTTCACCGGATGTGCGACGGCAACTGCGACCCTATGACCGACGCGCACGCCCGTCCTGAGGTCGAGGCCTGCCATCTGTGGTGCGAAACGGAAAGGAGTGACTGATGTCCGCCGTTACCACCACCGGAGCACAGACGACGACGGCGCCGAAGGTGCAGCCGCACGCGTTCCACATCGACGACTCGATGTACAAGGGCGCCGGCTGGATCCTGTTCGCGGCGATCATGTTCGTGGTCTCGGCATGCCTCAACATCATCTGGGGTATTGCCGCCGTGTCGAAGTCGCACTTCTTCGTCGCGGGTGCGTCGTACATCCTCAGTGACCTCAACACGTGGGGCTGGTTCGCGATCGGCTTCGCAGCGCTCGAGCTGTTCACCGCCCTGTCGATCTGGCGCGGAGGGGCGTTCGGTTGGTGGTTCGGGATCAGCGTCGCTGGTCTGGCAGCGATCCTCGCGATGATGACCATTCCGGCCTATCCATTCTGGTCACTGGTGCTGATCGCGATCGACATCCCCGTCATCTACGGCCTTGCCGCATACGGCGGCAGGCCGGAGCTGACGCAGTAGTCGCGGACGAGCACACGCCGGGCGGTCTCGATCTAGGCGGGACCGCCCTGCCCGTCGGCGGCGGGCGCCGTCCATTCGGCGCCGGTGTTCGTCTGGAACGCCGTGATCGCCGCGTCGATCGTCGGAAAGAAGTGCTCCGGATCGAGCGGTCCGATCAGCTCGTAGCGCTCGAGTTTGTGCCGCACCGGCTCCTTCAGCTCGGCGAACACGAGATTGATCCCCTTGGCGTTGAGGTCCTCGTCGAGGTCTTCGAGCATGTCGGCGGCGGTCGTGTCAACATCGGTGATCGGCTCGGCGGCGATCACGATCCATCGCGGCGGCGGATCGGCGACGATGAGGCGCCGGATCTCATCGCGGAAGGCTCTGACGTTGGCGAAGAACAGCGGCGCGTCAAACCGGAAGAGCACGAGTCCGGGGAGCTGTTCGGCGTTGGGATGCAGTTGGCGATCATGGTACCCGGACATTCCCGGGACGCGGCCGAGCGTCGTCTGGTAGGGCCACCACGCCCGCCGGAAGACGTTGAGGATCGACAGTGCGACCGCGACCGCGATCCCGCCGAGCACGCCGAGCAGCGCGACGCCGAGGAACGCGGTCATCATCAGCAGGAACTCGACCCGGCGCTGGCGCCACAACCGCACGCTCCCCGCGATGTCCGCGAGCGACATCGACGCCGCGATCACGATCGCGGCGAGCGTCGGCTGCGGCAGGTCCTTGAGCAGCCCCGGTACGAGCACGAGCATCAGCACGATCGCCGCGGCTCCGACGACGCCCGTCAGCTGCGTCTTGGAGCCGGCCTGCTCCGCCACCGCCGTCCGCGATCCGCTCGTGCTGACCGGAAAGCCTTGGAAGAAGCCGGCGGCCACGTTGGCCGCGCCGATGCCGATCATCTCGCCGTTGCCGTCGACCTCCTGACCCGTTCGCGCGGCGAACGACGACGCGGTCGAGATCGTGTCGGTGAGCGCAACGAGCGCAATCCCCACGGCACCGGCCACGAGCAGCGGCAGGTCGGAGACCGGATGCGGAACGGTCAGCGGCGGGAACCCCTGCGGCAGCGTGCCGACAAGGTCGACGCCGTGATCGGCGAGGTTGAACACCGACGACGCCGCAATCGCGAGCACGACCGCGACCAATACGCCCGGGATCTTCGGCAGCCAGCGTTCGAGCGCCAGGATCAGCACGAGGCTGAACAGCCCGACCGCCACCGCGGCCCCGACCGTCTTGCCCGCGCTGACTCCGTCGAGGAACGCTTTCGTCTCGTTGATCAGCCCGCTCGCGTCAGTCGAGAAGCCGAACAGCTTGGGGAGCTGTCCGATCAGGATCGTCAGCGCGAGCCCGTTCATGTAGCCGATCTGGGTCGGCTTGGAGAGCAGGTCGGCGACGAATCCGAGCTTGGCGACGCCCGCCACGATCATGATCGCGCCGACGAGCAGCGCGAGTATCGAGGCGAGCGCGATCGCGCGCTCGGGGCTGCCGTTCGAACCGAGGATCGGCAGGATCGTCGCCGCGATCATGGGCCCGAGCGACGAATCCGGACCGAGGACGAGGATCCGCGACGGTCCGAACAGCGCGTAGCCGAGCAGACACAGGATCGTCGTGTACAGACCGGTGATCGGCGGGAGCCCTGCAAGCTGGGCGTACGCCATCCCCTGCGGTACGAGCAGCGTGCTGAGCACGAGCCCGGCAACGACGTCGCTGCGCAGCCAAGACCGCTGATAGCTCGCCAGCGACCGCACTCCTGGAAGCGCGCTCGGCGAGATCATCCGCACGGCCCGGACTCAGGCCCTCGCGGGGAGCGTCGGCGCAGCGTCCGCCGCCGTGACGGCCGCGGAACCAGCGGCCGGGTCCTGGCGGCGCGCAAGCCACTTGCCCGACTCCCACAGGACCAGCAGCAGCACGGCGGCGCCGAGCGCCAAGCCGAACTGCGCCGCCTTCAGCGGCACGGTCCCGAGCAACCTGTTGAACATGTCCATCTCGGTGATCATCACCGCGAGCACGATCTCTCCGACGCCGGTCCAATTCATCCGTGGGTTGTCGAACGTCTGGCTCCTCAGGATCGAGCGCGACACGCTGCGGCTCTGGAACGCCGCGACGATCAGCATCAGTCCGAAGGCGCTCAGCGCGATCGAGGAGCCGATCGCCAGGCTGTGATAGTGCTCCTTGCCGAAGTAGATCAGCAGGTCCATGACAATCGCCATGTACAGCCCGACGAGTCCGGCGGTGAGCTTGACTCCCGTCGTGATGATCGACTCCGACGCAGGCCGTGGGCGCAGGCTCATCAGTCCCGGTGTCGCCTGGTCGAGGCCGAGCGCGATCCCGAACGGCGCGCTGACGAAGAAGTGGATGTACAGGACCTGCGCGGGCGAGAACGGCTCACCGGCCGCGATGTTCAGCAGGGTCGCCCCGAGGAACGTGAGCACGAACGCGACGAGCGAGATCATCACGAAGCGGACGTACTTCATCAGGTTGTCGTAGAGCTTGCGCCCCTCGGCGACGGCGCGGACGATCGTCGAGAAGTTGTCATCGGTCAGGATCATCCGTCCGGCGTTCTTGGCGACCTCGGTGCCGCTGCCCATCGCGATCCCGATGTGGGCGGCCTTGATCGACGGTGCGTCGTTGACACCGTCGCCGGTCATCGCGACGAGCTCGCCCTTCTTCTTGAGCGTGTCGACGAGGAGAACCTTGTGCTCGGGCGCGACGCGGCCGACCACGCCGATGTGGTCGATCCGCTCGAGGCGCTCGGCCTCGCCGAGCGCGGCAAACTCCGCGCCGAGAATCGCCTCCCCTTCGATCCCGAGCTGCTCCGCGATCGCGGCGCCCGTGATCACGTCGTCTCCCGTCACCATCCGCACGCGAATGTGCGCCTGCTGAGCGTCGTACACGGATTGCTTTGACTCGAGTCGGGGCGGGTCGACCATGCCGACGAGGCTCGTCATCTCCAGTCCAGCGACGTGCGTGAGCAGCTCGCCGGCCGGATCGAAGGTCGCTGGGTCCAGGTCACGGAAGCCCGCGGCCATGACGCGCAGACCGTCCTCTTCCATCCGGCGGACATTCGCCTCAGCCAGGTTTCGCAACTCGTCATCCCACGGGATGCTCTGTCCGGCGGACAGCGCCGTCGCCGCGTGGCTCATCACCGCCGGCGCGGCCCCCTTGACGTAGCAGCGAACGACGTCCTGACCGGCCGCGTCAGTCGTCTTGGTGAAAGCCGCCATCAGCTTGTATGTCGGGTCGAACGGCAGTGTTGCCAAGCGCGGGCGCCGATCCCGCGTCGCAGCGATGTCGAGGCCGGCCTTGTGCGCCATCACGAGCAGCGCGCCCTCCGTGGGATCGCCGACCACCTTGCCGTCGACGAGCGTCGCATCGCTGGCGACGACATACGGCAGGATCGCATCCTCGATCGTGTCCGTCGAGCCTGCGGCGTGATGCACCCTGCCCTCGAGCTCGTAGCCGGAGCCGGAGATCGTGTAGCGATTCGTCGGGTCGAGCACCTCGACCGCCGTCATCTGATTCATCGTCAGCGTTCCGGTCTTGTCCGAGTTGATCGCGGAGGTCGAGCCCAGCGTTTCGACGGACGCCAGGTCCTTGAGCACCGCGCCGTGCTTGGCGAGATCCGCCGCGCCGAGCGACATCACCACCTGCAGGACCGTCGGCATCGCCTCCGGGATCGCCGCGATTGCAAGCGCGACCGCGCTCGTGAACACGACGGTCGCCGAATGCCCGCGCTGCGCGCCCAAGACGAACATCACGATCATCGTCAGACCGGCTGCCGCAGCGATCCACAGCGTCAGCGTGTTCAGCTGCTTGGTGAGCGGCGTCTGCTCCCTGGCCGTCGTCGCCAGCATGCCGGCGATCTTTCCAACCTGCGTGTCGCTGCCGGTCGCCGTCACGATCATCACGGCGCTCCCGTGCGTGACGGGCGTGTGCATGAACGCCATGTCGGTCTGGTCACCCGGGGGAAGATCGTCACCCTCGGGGGTCGCGACGCCCTTCGACGCAGGCACGCTCTCGCCCGTCAACGCCGCCTCGTCGATCTGGAACGCGCTCGCCTCGATGATCCGCCCGTCGGCGGGAACGTCATCCCCCGCGGCGAGCAGCACGACATCGCCGACGACCACTTCCTCGGCGGGGATTGCCGCTTCGGACCCGTCGCGCCGGACGCGCGCGCTCGCCTTCACCATCGCCTTGAGCGCGTTCATCGCGCTCTCGGCCTTGCCCTCCTGACGCAGGCCGACGACGGCGTTGAGCACCGTGATCAGGATCAGCAGGACGCCCGTGCTCCACTGCTTGACCGCGAGCGACACGATCGCCGCCCCGATCAGGATCATCTGCATGTAGCTGCGGTACTGCTCGGCGAAGCGCCGCCATCCCGGAACCTGTTGTTCGACCGGCAGCGCGTTTGGCCCGTCACGCGCGAGCAGCTCGGCTGCCTGCGCGCTCGAGAGACCGGCTGCTGGATCGACGCCGAGCTTTGCGCACACCTCCTCGGGTGTGACGCTGTACCACTGATCGATGCTTGGCCTACGGGCTGTGTCGCTAACGCTTGTCGCCATCGGCGGCCCTCCCTCCCCCGTTCGATGCGGCGGCCTTGTCCGCCTGCCGTTCTTGCTCGAACGGATCCGGTGCGGCGCCCTTCGGCGCCTGCGCCTCGAGTTCCTTCTTGATCTCGAGCAACGCCTGCCGCTGAGCGTCGCTCACGACCGGGAACTGTGGATTGATGTCCATCAGCGCGTTGACAAGCACGGCCGCCGCACCGACCCGGGCGAACCACTTCCGGTCCGCGGGAATCACGTACCACGGCGCCCATTCGGTGCTCGTCTGCGACAGCGCCTCGGAGAACACCTTCTGATAGTCGTCCCACCGGGTGCGTTCGGCGAGATCGGCGGACGAGAACTTCCAGTTGTGATCGGGCAGATCGATCCGCCGCAGGAAGCGGATCCGCTGCTCCTCCTTTGAGACGTTGAGAAAGATCTTGACGACCCGGATCCCGTTGTCGGTCAGGTAGCGCTCCCAGTCGTTGATCTCGCGATAGCGCCGCTGCCAGATATCGCCCTTCTTGGCGGCCTTCGGGAGCTTCTGGCGATCGAGGTTCTCCGGATGCACTCGCACGACGAGCACCTCCTCGTAGTGCGAGCGGTTGAAGATCCCGATCTGCCCGCGTTCGGGCAGACGCTGGGCGTAGCGCCAGAGGAAGTCGTGGTCGAGCTCCTCGGACGAGGGGACCTTGAAGCTGTGCACGGCGACGCCCTGAGGGTTGACCCCGCTCATCATGTGCCGGATCGTCCCGTCCTTGCCCGCCGCGTCGAGCGCCTGCAATACGACGAGCACCCCCCACGTGTCCTGGGCCGCGAGTCGCGCCTGGTATTCCGACAGCAGTCGCACCCCCTCCTCGAGCAGAGCGACACCCTCCTTCTTCTTGTTGAGGCCCGCCTTGAACGAGGGGTCGAAATCCTTCGCGAGCGTCACGCGCGAGCCGGGCGTCACCCGGAACGGCTCGATGAATTCCGCCAACCGCCTTTGCCGTTTCTTTTCGATGGCTCGCTCCGGACGCGTCGTGTGATCGAGCTAACCCTCACGCGAACTTGTGAACGATTCATCACCCTGATGAGGTGAAGGACGATGAGGGGTTATCCGCCACGATTTCCGTATGCAGACACATCCTGGTTTCTCATATGAGCAGGCGCGCGCGATCGGCGAACGGATCGGCATCGACTGGGCAACGTCCCGCTTCGATGTCGAGCAGTTCCGGATGGGTCTCGAGGTCGAGCTCGAGCACGGACGGAGGGATCCGGCGACGAACGTCAGCGACGACGACGAACTGACGACCGGCAAGATCGCGCGGGCCCACCTGAACGAGTTCCCCGACTACTACACGCGGCTGGAGAAGATGGAGTCCGAGGCCGAGGCCTACTGGGCCTCACAGGGCGATCGGTAATCGAACGACGGGGCAGCCGCCGGTCGCAATCCGGCGCCGGCGGCTGCCCAGAACGACCCCAGCCTGATCTACGAGACGCCCGCGCCGGACGGCGGCTGCAGGGCTTCCTGGAGCCTCTTGGTGTCCTCCTCGGACAGCGAGGTCTTGATCACGGTGCCGCCGTACTGCTGCAGCGCCGCGATCGCCTTATCGGGGGTCGCCTGTTCGATCACCATGAACAGCGCCGAGGTCCCAGGCTTCAGGTAGTCCCGCACCTGCTCCTGGAACTGCTTGTCGATCCCCTTCTCGCCCATGTGTCCGAACAGGGCACCGAGGCCGGCGCCCATCGCCCAGCCCGCAAACGGGATGAAGAACAGCAGGCCGAACAGCAGTCCCCAGAAGCCGCCCCAGACCGCGCCGGCTCCGGCGCCGCCTCCACCGTGGCTCGTGTGGACGTGATACTTGCCCTCGAGGTCCCGCGAGATCGAGGCGACCTGATCCGCCTGGATGATCAGCTCGGCCTCCAACTGCGAGACCGTCTGACGCGCCTGCTCAGCAGTTGTCTGATCCGGGTAGCCAATCGCAACGAGCGTTGCCATGGGAGTTCTCCTCTCGATTCGAATACGCCCGATGGCCGGGCGCCCGGCTCGATCGCCGCCGAGTCAGGTGTGACCATGCACGCCGCGGTCAACCCTGCCGACCGCCTGGCGTCAGGTCATCACCCGAATGGGGTGACCGGCCACGGTGGGCCGGAGCTTACGGCGTGGCCGGCTTCGGCTCCTCTGCGGCGGGCAGCGCAGCGGCGCCGCGGCGCGTGAGTCGTTGCGCCAACCGCTCGAGCCACACATCTGCGGTGCGCGAGCGTACGCGCATCTCGTCGCCGACCTGATCGGCAAAGCCGAGGCTCTGCTGGGTGATCGCGGCGGTCACTGCCGGGCTGTCGGCAATGCGATCGACGAGGTCCCACAGAGCCTGGCTCTCGAGCAGTTCGAGGGCGAACTGGTCGAACAGACCGCTATCGAAGAAGCTCGCGACGATCCGCTTGGCCGCGTCGCTTTCGAACGCCTTTGAGGACCGCCGTCTGGACCCGGTCGCTGTTGACGGTGGAGGAGACGAGCTGTTCGAATTGCGGACTGTCGAGGATGCGCTCGAGCGCGGCGCGCTCCAGGTCGATCGTCGCATGCGCCGCGGCGGTCGCGGCACCTGACAGCGGCCGGAGCGTCAGCGAGACCGCCCGCCCGCCGGCATCCCGCAGCGCCCGGGCAGGTCCGGATCTCGAAGCGGTGTCATGGTTGTCGTCCATCGCGGCTCCCCGGGCGATCTTGGCAGTCCGGCTCGGAACTGCGTCATCCCTTTCGGAGGATGTCTTTCGCTGCAGCCGAAGTCACGATCGTACGCGCATCCGATGAGCGAACGCGAACCACATTCCGTGGCCGGTGCTCCGGGAGGCGGCGAGGCGCCTGCCGCTCCGCCCGAGGCTCCGCCTGAGTCTCAGACCGAGCCCCTGGCCGAGACCGAGCCCCGGGCCGGCGACGACACGGAGACCCGCCCGGCGCGCGCGCGGATCAGCCGCGGCAGGCTGATCTGGGTCAACGCCCTGATCGGGGTCACGACCATCCTCGCGGTCATCGGGATCATGTCGATCTGGGCCAACCGGCTCCTGTTCAATCCGGACAACTGGGAGAACACGAGCACCCAGCTGCTCCAGAACCAGGACATCCGCAACGCGACCTCCAACTACATCGTCGATCAGCTGTACGCGAACGTCGACGTCGCCGGTCTGATCAAGCAAGGGTTGCCGACCCAGTTCCAGGCGCTCGCAGGTCCGGCCGCCGGGGCCCTTCGAAACGCCGCGGTCCAGGGCGTCGACCTCGCCCTCACGCGCCCGCGTATCCAGAGCCTGTGGGCGACCGCGAACCGGGCCGCAGACCAGGCGTTCATCGCGCTCGTCGAAGGTGGCAAGGGCAACCTCAGCGTGAAGCAGGGGGTGGTCACGCTCAATCTCGCTGGGATAGTCGACAACATCGCGTCGCGGCTTGGCCTGCCGTCTGACATCGGCTCGAAGCTGCCGCCGACGATCGGCAACCTGACGATCATCAAGTCCGACCAGATCAAGGTCGTGCAGAACGCCGGCAACGCGGTCAAGGGGCTGGCGCTGTGGCTGACGATCCTCGTGCCGCTGCTGTACGCAGCGGCGATCCTCCTCGCCCGCGGCTATCGGCGTCGGACGCTGATGACGGTCGGGAGCGCGATCGTCCTGGCGGGAGTGCTCGCGCTGCTCGCCCGCTCGATCCTGAAGACGCAGATCGTCAATTCGATCGTCTCCGACGCCTCGGTCCGCCCCGCCGCCAATGCCGTCCTCGCGATCGGCACCCAGATGATCACCGAGATCGCGGGCGCGTTCATCTTCGTCGGGATCATCCTCGTGCTGGCCGGCTGGTTCGCCGGGCCCGCTCGCCTCGCCACCGCGGGTCGCCGCGTGCTCGCCCCGTACTTGCGAGACCAACCTGCCTGGGTGTACGCGACCACCACCACGGTGATGGTGCTCGTCTTCATCTGGAACCCGATTCCGGCGACCGGCAAGCCGGCCGGGATCATCGTGTTCCTGCTGCTCGCGTTGCTCGGCACCGAGCTTCTTCGCCGGCAGACAGCCGTCGAGTTCCCCGACGCGCAGGCGGGAGAAGCGACGGCCTCGATCCGGGCGCGGTGGCAGGGGGCACGCGAGCGTCGCAGCAGCCGCCGCGGCCACGACGACACCGCCGCCACAACCCCGATGTCCCTCCCCCAGCAACTCGAGCAACTTGAGAACATGCGAGATCGCGGTGCGATCACGCAGGAGGAGTATGACTCGGCCAAGGCGAGTCTCCTGCAGAAACCATCGAGCTGACGGACGGACCGACAGGATGAACCCGTCGCACGAGCTGCTCCGACGCCTCGCAGCCAACGATGAAGCGTCATTGCGGCTCGTGCTTCGGCCCACCCCGGAGTTCACCCAGAGCGCCTCGACGCCGGAGGACTCCGGACAGCCGTCGATGCCGCAGCTCGATCGCCACACGCGGGTGCTCGTCCGGCTTGCCGCGCTGCTCGCGATCGGGGCTCCGACGGCCTCGCTGCGCTGGGCTGTGGAGCTCGCATCGGCCACCGGCGCCGGCGACGATGCGCTCGCGGCCGTGCTCGTGAGCACAGCCGCCGAGGCCGGCGGCGCACAGATTTCCTCGAGCGCGTCGCGGCTCGCGCTGGCGCTCGGCTTCGACCTCGAGCTCGACGGCTCGGACGGCGCCTACTAGACAGACCGTTATTGGCCGAGCAGGCCAGCGTCCATCGCGCGGGCGACGGCTTCGGAGCGTGAGGCCGCGCCGAGCTTGCGATACACGGCGTGCGCCTGCGTCTTGACCGTGTTCGCCGAGACGCCGAGCTGCGAGCCAATCTCGCGGAACGATCGGTGGCTCGGGAGGAAGCGCAGGATGCGAAGCTCGGCAATCGTCAGCGACGACGCGCCCGAGAGGCTCGTTTCGGCGAGCGTGTCCATGTAGGCCCAGGCCTCATCGAACCAGTGCTGGAAGATGACGGCGTCCGGCATCCGGCGCGCGAACCGAGAGGCCTCCGCCAGCAGCGACCGAGCGCCGACCACGTCGGCAAGCCACATGGACGCGTGCGCAAGCAGGATGCGCGCTTCCGCCCCGTACCAGGGCACGAAGTCGCCGAGCACGGCGAGCAGGTCGATGCCGTTGCGCAGATCGCGCTTCGCCTCGTCCGCCCGCCCCTGGCGCGCGCGGGCGGCGGCCGATGCCGCAAACACGAGCGCGCTCATCGGTGACTCGTCGAGCCCCTGGTGTGCGATCAACGCCTCGGCCTGGTCGGCGAGATCGACGGCTAGTTCCCAGTCGCGCCGCTCGATCGCAATCACGATTCGCTGCGCCACGCACAGCGACGCGATGCTCGGCTCGCTCACGACCCCGAGATCGGCGCCCTCAGCCAGGATCCGGTCGGCGCCGTCGCGGTCGCCCGCCAGGTGCGTCGCCATCCCCTTCACGAGGCAGCTGACGGGACGCCACGGGCTGGTCTCGGGTTCGCATTCGTACGCGCGCGTCGCGGCGGTCGCCATTCGTGCGGCATCGACTCGGGCACCGAGCGCTTCGATCAGCGCCAGGCCGGCTTGCAGCGAGGCCGGGCCCGGTTCGCAATCGTCGCGCTCCATTGCGCACGCCGCTTGAAGGCGCCACTGCTGCGCCTCGTTCACGCGACCCATCGCGAGCGCGCTGTGCGCGGCGCACAGCGCCAGCGGCGCGTACCCGGCTATCTGGGTGTGGCTGAGGTCGCCGATCCATGTCTGCACAAGCGCATTGCGGCCGGTGGTGGCGTACTCGAGGATCCGCGGCCACAGCAGATCCCCGACCCGGTGGCAGTCGCCCGCGGCCACCGCGTGGCTGATCGCGCCGTCGAACTCGCCGCGGCCCTCGTACCACGCACTCGCGACGCGGTGAAGCTCGAGCTCGCGCTCAGGCTCGGCGCGACGTAGCTCGGCACTGAGCGTGTCCCTCAGCAGACCGTGCCAGCGATAGCGCGTGTGGGCTCCGTCGAGCGGCATCAGCAACTGGCTCATCCGCTCGAGTCGCGCGAGCGTCGCTCCCGTGCCGTGCTCGTCGAGCACGGCGTCGCAGAACGGTCCGGACAGCTCTTCCAGCACCGACGTCTGCATCACGAACCGCTGCAAGTCGGAGGGCAGGCCGCGGAGAAACTCGTCACGCAGGTAGGAGGCGAGCAGATGGTCGTCCCCGCTCAGGGCCTTGACGGCGGCGTGGACGTCAGACTGCTCGCGCAGCGAGAGCGCGGCGAGATACAGCGCGGCCGGCCATCCTTCGGTGATCCGCACGAGCGTCTCGACGTCCTCGCCGTCGAGCTCCAATCCCGCCTTGCGCAGCAGCAGCGCCGCCTCCGATGTCTTCATCGCGAGATCCTGCATCCGGACCTCGACGAGCGCCCGATGGGCCCGCAGCCGCGCGATCGGCAGTGCCAGCTCCGTCCGCGAGGCGAGCGCGAGCAGCCCGCCGGCGGGCAGCTCCCGCAGGACATCGGTGACGACACCCGACAGGATCTTCGAAGCGACGAGGTGCGCGTCGTCAAGCACCAGCACGGACGCGCGCCGCCCGCCGCCGGCCTTCCGCATCGCCGCGAGGGCCGTCGCCGTGGCCTCCTCGCGCCCCACGCCGGCCAGCGTCTCGAACGCGATCCACGCGAACGGCCGCCGATCGAGCTCGGACCAGTCCGCGAGCAGCGCCGTCTTCCCGTATCCCGGAGGGGCCACGATGACCGCGAGCGAGGCGTGATCGGCGTCGATCAGGCGCGCGACGACGTCCGGACGCCGCACCAAATCCGTCGAGAACGCATGCTCCCGCTGAGGTGACGCACCGTCCACCCTGATGTTGGCCCGCTTCGCCCGCGAAGCGGGCCGGCGATCCGACGCTACGGCTGAGGTGCTTGCTGGCATCGTGGACTGGGCGGGTACCTGCTCGCCTGGATCATTTCTGCCGCAGTTGAGAGACCGGGGCAAGGGGGTCCGCCTCTGTGTTGCGGGAAGTGGACACCACCCCCTCACGGTGGGTGTGACACCAGCATCACCCGGTTTGGAGGATGTCCGCTCAGTCCCCCGCGCGTACCGTCGAGGCCTATGGACGAGGTCGAACGCCTGCTGCGCTTGCTGGCACTCAACGACGAGGCGTCCGTCGAGAAGGTGCTCGCCAAAAGCGGCGAGTACGAGGCTTCGGCCGCGCTCCTCCCGAAGGTTGAACTACTCGTTCGACTGGGCGCCCTGCTCGCACTCGGCGCGTCAACAGCCTCCCTGCGCGCTACTGTCCAGCGCGCGCTCGAGGCGGGCGCGACCGAGGCCGAGATCGTCGGCGTGCTCGTGTCGGTCGCTCCGGCTGTCGGACAGGCGCGCGTTGTGTCCAGCGCTCCGAGGCTCGCGACCGCGATCGGGTACGACCTCGAAGCCGACGAATAGAAAGGTGACTGCGATGGATGAATCGGAAGCCGTCCGCGTTCAAGCCCTCGAGGCTGCACGGGCATGGTGGCTGCTGTTGATCGTCGGCATCGCCAGCCTCGCTGCCGGCATCATCCTCGTCTTTCGCCCGAGCAACAGTCTCGCGACGCTGTGCGTGATCGCCGGCATCTTCGTGCTGATCGACGGCATCGTCGAGCTGATCCGGTCGTTCGGCAGCAGCACGGAAAACAGGGGCCTCGCGGCGATCATCGGTGTTCTCGGCGTCGTCGTCGGGATCATCCTGATCCGCCACCCGACCCATGTCGTCGCCGCGATCGGCCTGCTGATCGGGCTGTGGCTCGTCGCCGTCGGCGTGATCCGGCTCGTCGGCGCGATCGTCACCGGCCCGCACAGGGTGCTCCGGACGCTGATCGCCGTCGTCGAGATCGTCCTCGGCATCGTGATCGTCTCCGATCCGCACATCGGCTACACGGCCCTGGCGATCATCGTCGGGATCTGCCTGATCCTGAGCGGGTTCGCCTATTCGGTGCTCGCGTTCGCGGTCCGACGGGCGAAGACTGAGCTCGAGCAGCCCGGCGCGCTCCAGGGGGTCTAACGCCTGCGAACGGCGGTTTGAGTCGCAACCAACGGCAGGCCGTCAGCCCGCCGTGGCAGGCCGTCAGCCCGCCGTCCGACCGCCGAGCTGCTTGTCGATCACGTTCGCGGTCGCGTCGCCGATCACGGCCCCGATCAGCGCGCCGGCGAGCACATCGCCCGGATAGTGCACCCCGGTGTGCACGCGTGAGTAGGCGACGACGGTCGCGAGGCAGTGCAGCGGCACGCTCGTGAGCGGCATCGTGGCTCCCACACCCGAGGCGAACGCGATCGCGCACGCGGTGTGCCCCGACGGGAACGACCGCGAGGTCGGCATCGGCACGTGGCGCGCCTCCGGGACGTCCTGCGCATCACGGTTGGGTCGCCGCCGGCGACCGATCCGCTTGACCACGACGTTGACGAAGGCAGACGTCGCAGCTACCGACGCAAGCCCTGTTGCCGCGGCACGCCGGCCGGCGGCGCCGCCGCTGACGGCGAGCACGGCGCCCGCGGCGATCGACAGCCGCGAGTAGTTCGCTGCGTCTGACAGGCGGCGCATCGCGCCGTCGAGCAGCGGCGTCTCGGTTCCCGCGACCGCGGCGTAGACGGCGTGGTCGACGCGTTCCACCTCGCCGACCCACGGCGGGCGACGACGGCGTTTCTCGACGGGCATCTCAATCCGCTCCCGGTTGTTGCCTGGTGCGGCCGAGGTTACCGACGATCAGCGAGACGACCGTCACGAGATAGATCTGGCCGAGCAGTCCCTCGGAGACCGACAGCGTGTGCCCCAGGTTGCTCGCGGCGGTCAGGTCCCCGTAGCCGATCGTGGTGAGCGTCGTGACGCTGTAGTACAGAGCGTTCGCCTCCGTCGCCCGCACATTCTGTGCGAAGAACGGCGTGCCCGTGATCCGGTCGAGCGCACCGTAGATGAACGCGAACGCCATCCCGAGCAGGATGTACAGGCACAGCACGCCGAACACCGCCTCCACGGTCACGCGGTTGCGCGCGCGCAGGTTGCGCACGATCCCGAGGACGATCGCCGGCGGCGCCAGCGTCACGAGCAGCAGGTTCGCCAGGCGCGTGGCGCCGCTGTCGATGTGACCTGCGATCGAGGAGATCACGCTCGTCAGCACGACGAGGCAGGAAACGATCGACGCCAACCACATCACCGATCGCCGTGCGTCTGCCGCCCACAGCGCGAGCATCAGCGTGATCGCGAGCACCGCGGAGACGACAACCTGCTCGACCTTGCCGGCGCTCCCCACTCCCTGCAGCACGAACGCGACGACGATCGCCGGCAGCAGGACGGCGTAGCGCGCACGGAGGCTGCGCGAGTCGGACAGTCGCTGCAACAGAGGCATCCTGATCGCGCCGTAGCGTCCCCTGCCCGCCCTCCGCCGTCATCGCCCGAATCAGGTGAGGCTGGCACCCGGACCGCCGACCGGTCGGCACGGTTGCACAAACGGCGCCGACAGTCCAGACTCTCGCGGCAATGCCCCCGGCCCGACGCGGTAGGACTCCCGAGCACAAGCGATTGGAGGAGGCGCGTACCGGCAGCGCCCGCTGGAAGGCGTGGGGACCGTATCTGAGCGAGCGGCAGTGGGGCACCGTCCGCGAGGACTACAGCGGGGGCGGAGACGCCTGGAGTTACTTCCCCCACGAGCAGGCGCGCTCGCGCGCGTATCGCTGGGGCGAGGACGGCATCGCCGGCGTCTCCGACGAGCGCCAGCGCATGTGCCTCGCGCTGGCGCTGTGGAACGAGGCCGACCCGATCCTCAAGGAGCGGATGTTCGGCCTCACCAACGGCGAGGGCAATCACGGCGAAGACGTCAAGGAGTACTGGTTCTACGTCGACAGCACGCCGACGCACTCGTACATGAAGTGCCAGTACAAGTACCCGCAGCGGGCGTACCCGTACACGGACCTCATCGCGACGAACGGGCGGCGCACCAAGCTGGACCTCGAGTACGAGCTGATCGACACCGGCATCTTCGATGACGACCGCTACTTCGATGTCGTCATCGAATACGCGAAGGCGGCGCCGGACGACATCCTGATGCTGATCACGGCCCATAACCGCGGGCCCGACACGGCGACGTTGCACGTGCTGCCGACGCTGTGGTTCCGGAACACGTGGTCGTGGGGAGGCGACGTGCAGAAACCCGCGCTTGCGGCGCTCGACGGCGGCGAGGGGATCGCCGCCGCGCGGGCCTCGCATCCGGAATTGGGCGACTGGGTCGTGTCGGTGGATGCGTCCGCACAGCTGCTGTTCTGCGAGAACGAGACCAACGCCCAGCGGCTGTTCCACGCACCGAACGCCTCCCCCTATCCGAAGGACGCGATCAACGCCTTCGTCGTCGATCACGTTGCCGACGCCGTCAACCCTGACCGGGTCGGTACCAAGGTCGCCGCCCATCACGTGCTCGCGCTCCCGCCGGGGGAGAGTGCGGAGGTGCGCCTGCGGCTGACATCGGCCGGCGGTCAGCCGGCGGCGCCGCCGGCACGCGACGCGATCGACGGCGACTTCACGCGCGTGTATGCGAAGCGGCGGACTGAAGCCGACGCGTTCTACGCGGAGGCGATCCCGGCGACGCTCGCCCCGGACGCGACGATGGTGATGCGCCAGGCGCTGGCGGGGCTGCTGTGGGGCAAGCAGTACTACGAGTACGACGTTCACCGCTGGCTGCGCGAGCACGGGGTCAATCCGTGGGATCCGAATGCGCCCGTCAGCTCGATCCGCAACGTCTCCTGGTTCCACATGGCCGCCGGGGACATCATCTCGATGCCGGACAAGTGGGAGTACCCGTGGTTCGCCGCGTGGGATCTCGCGTTTCACTGCGCGCCCCTCTCGGTCGTCGACGTCGACTTCGCCAAGGAGCAGGTCGAGCTGCTGCTGAGGACGCGCTACATCCACCCCAACGGCCAGATCCCGGCGTACGAATGGAACTTCAGCGACGTCAACCCGCCGGTCACGGCGTGGGCGGCATTGTTCGTCTACGAGCGCGAGGCGGAGATCCGGGGTCAGGGTGACCATGAATTCCTCGCGCGGGTGTTTGACCGCCTGCTGACGAACTTCACTTGGTGGGTCAACCGCAAGGACCCCGATGACCGCAACCTGTTCCAGGGAGGCTTCCTCGGGCTTGACAACATCGGCATCTTCGATCGCTCCGCACCGCTGCCGGGCGGAGGCACGCTCGAGCAGGCCGACGGAACCGCGTGGATGGCGCTCTACTGCCAGTGGATGCTCCAGATCGCGGTCGAGCTGGCCCTGTACGAGCCAGCATACGTCGACATGGCGCTCAAGTTCATCGCGCATTTCGGATGGATCTCGATCGCGATGAACCCGCCCGAGGGAGACACCGAGCTGTGGGACGAGGACGACGGCTTCTACTACGACGTCATGCGGATGCCGGACGGCAACAAGATCAAGCTCAAGGTGCGCTCGCTCGTCGGCCTGCTGCCGATGTGCGCAGCCACGGTGTTCCACGGCGCGCTCGTCGAGCGCTACCCCGAGATGATGGACCGGTTCCAGGAGTTCGTTCGCCGCTTCGCGGAGACGGTGCCCTCGCTGGCGGGCCTGCCCGAACCGAGTCCGGACGGCCATCGCTTGCTGGCGCTCGTCGACGAGCGGCGGCTGCGGCGGATCCTGTCGGCGATGCTCGACGAGGAGGAGTTCCTCGGGCCGCACGGCATCCGCGCGATCTCGAGGCGCCACCTCGATCATCCAGTCGTGTTCGACTGGGGAGGACAGGAATACAACGTCCACTATCTGCCGGCGGAGTCGGACACGGGCATGTTCGGCGGCAACTCGAATTGGCGCGGGCCCGTCTGGTTTCCGATGAACCTCGTGATCCTGCGGGGACTGATCCAGCTGCACCGGTACTACGGCGACTCCTTCACGGTCGAGTATCCGACGGGATCCGGCACTCAGCGCACCCTGCTCGAGGTCGCGAGCGAGATCGCCACGCGGCTCGCGACAACGTTCACCGAGGATGAGAACGGTCACCGTCCCGTCTACGGCGGGATCGAGAAGTTCCAAAAGGACCCGCACTGGCACGATCTGCTGCTGTTCCACGAGTACTTCCACGGGGACAACGGTGCCGGCATCGGCGCCAGCCATCAGACGGGCTGGACGGGAACCGTCGCGCTGCTGTTCCTGATGGCCGGAGCTCTGCACGGAGACCCCGAGGCCGAGCGAGCCGTCTCCGAGTGAGCTAAGCGACCGTGCGTCTGCCCGCTCGCCCGACCGTGTATGAGATCAACACGGCGGTCTGGTTGGAGCGGCTCGGCCGGCCACAGGGCCGTCGCCTCACGCTCGGCGAGGTTGACGGTGACGCGTGGGACGCACTCGCCGGGCTGCCGGTCGATGCCGTCTGGCTGATGGGCGTGTGGGAGCGCAGCCCGGCGGGGCTTCAGATCGCCCACACGAACCCCGAACTCGATCGGAGCAATCGAGCCGCGCTGCCCGACCTGCGTCCCGAGGACGTGATCGGATCTCCGTACTGCGTCCGTGACTACGTCGTCGACGCGCGCTTCGGCGGTCCGGACGGACTCGCGCATGCTCGCGAGCAGCTTGCGCAGCGCGGGCTCGGGCTGATCCTCGACTACGTCCCGAACCACGTCGCCCCCGATCATCCATGGCTGAGCGCCCATCCTGACTGCTTCCTCGCGGGCAGCGAACAGGAACTGGCAGAGCACCCGGAGGCGTTCATCCGCACGACCGGCGGCATCGTCGCGCTCGGGCGCGATCCGTACTTCCCCCCGTGGCCGGACGTCGTTCAGCTCAACGCCTTCTCGCGGACTCTTCGCGACGCGGTCGCCGAGATGTTGATCGGGGTCGGCGGACAATGTGACGGTCTGCGGTGCGACATGGCGATGCTGATGACGAACGAGGTCTTTGCGCGGACGTGGGGAGATCGCGCCGGTCCGGCGCCGGCGGACGAGTTCTGGCCGGTGCTGATCGAACGCGTGAGGGCCGCCCACCCTGACTTCCTGTTCATGGCCGAGGCCTATTGGGACATGGAGTGGACGCTCCAGCAGCAGGGCTTCGACCTGTGTTACGACAAGCGACTGTACGACCGGCTCGTGCACGACCCGCCCGATGCGGTCCACGGCCACCTGCAGGCCGACAGCGCCTACCAGGAGCGGCTCATCCGGTTCATCGAGAACCACGATGAGCCACGCGCCGCCGCGACCTTTGGTCCCGGGCAGGACCGGGCGGCCGCGGTCGTGATGTCGACGCTCCAGGGAGCGCGGCTCTACCACGACGGCCAGTTCGACGGTCACCGCACTCGGATTCCGGTGTTTCTCGGCCGCGGTCCCGACGAGACGCCCGACGAGGATCTGCGCGCGTTCTATCAGCGTTTGGTGCGGGCCGTGAGCGAGTCCGACCTGAGGCGGGGGGAGTGGCGGCTGGTCGACTGCGAGGGATGGCCGGACAACGACTCCTACCGGCGGCTCGTTGCGTGGTGCTGGCGAACGGACTCGTCACGTCATCTCGTCGTGGTCAATCTGTCCCCGGACGCCGCACAGGCGCGGGCGAGGCTGCCGTGGCAGGACCTTGCCGGTCGCACGTGGGCGCTGCACGACAGGCTGAGCGGCCAGGAGTTCGACCGGGACGGCGACGACATCGCGGCCAACGGGCTGTATGTGGCGCTCGACGGCTGGGCGGCGCATTTCCTCGCATTGACGGGCTAAGGGCCCACGACCTCATTGGGCCTCACCCGTTTCGGGTGACGACGGGCCCCCGGTCGTGCCCGAGCGTATGGGAGTCAGATCGACAAGGACGCCCTCACACGTGCCCGGGCGTCGCGCTACCGACAGGAGCCGTGACGATGGATCGAGTGAAAGGTCTTGGCCGGGCCATCTTCGCGGCGGTGCTGCTGCTGGTCGGCGGCGTGCTGAACGTCATCTACGGGATCGCCGCGATCGGAAACGGGAGCTTCTTCGTGCATCACGCGCACTACCTCTTCGGCAACCTGAAGACGTGGGGCTGGGTGACGCTGCTGCTCGGCGTGCTCGAGATCATGGCGGCGCTCTCGCTGTTTGCCGGCGGGGCGTTCGGCCGCTGGTTCGCGATCGCCGTCGGCGCCCTGGCCGCGATCGGAGCCCTGCTGTCGATCCCGGCGTACCCACTGTGGTCGATCGCGATCTTCGGCCTGAGCCTCTGGATCATCTACGGCCTCGTGATCTACGGCGAACCCGATTACTCCGCCGCGTCAGAAGAAGCAGCGCCCTCGTCGGGCCCGACGATGTCCCCGCAGGGCCCGCGGCCACCGATGTGAGGGGATCACGCGGCTGACAGATCGACGCGCTCGCCCGGCGCGAGCACACGCACGGCGACATCCGGTGCGAGCTCCGCCATGCACGACAGGAACGCACGCACCGGCGCCTCCGGGTCCTCGGGCCGGCGAGTCCAGGCGGGGGCGAGCGTTCCCCAGTGAATCGGGATCGCGACGGCGGGAGCGATGATCGCGGCGGCACGGGCGGCGCGCTCGGGATTGAGGTGCCCGGGACCGAGACGGGGGCCCCATCCCGCGACCGGAAGCAGGGCGATGTCGACCCGGCCGCGCAGCTGCGCCATCCCGTCGAACAGATCCGTGTCACCGGCGAAGTACGTCGAGCGGGAGCCGGAGACCACGTACCCGATCGGATCTGCGGCCGGACCCAACGGACCGCGGCGCGCGTCGTGCGCCGCCGGCACGGCGCTGATCCGAACGGCCTGCACCGCGACGTCCGCGCCCGGACTCAGGTCCTGGGCGCCGTGGAGGCCGCGCTGCATCAGCCACTGGGCGGCGGGCGCCGGGACGAACACGGGCACGTCGCGCGCGACGTCGCGCAGCGACGCGAGATCGACGTGATCGGCGTGCAGGTGGGAGAGCAACACGCCGTCGAGCGCTCGCAGAGCGACGAGGTCGACCGGCGGCGCGATCCGGCGCAGCGGCCCGACGCGAGCACGCACGACCGGATCGGTGAGCAACCGCACGCCGTCCAGCTCGATCAGGACCGTGGCGTGACCCACCCAGGTGATCGCGATCATCGTCCGATCGGGGTGAGGATTTTCACCCTGCCTTCACGAATAGTTGCGCAGCACCTCATGAGCACGAACCAGTCTCCTCCTGGCGTCAGCGTTCCGGGCGTGTGAGCCATGGGCGACGTCTTCCTACTGGCGCTCCTCGCCGCGTTCAATCCGACCCTCGTGGCGGCGACGACGCTGATGCTGCTGCTCAACAACCCGAAGCGCCTGATGTTCGGGTATCTGCTCGGCGCGCTGATGACGAGCATCACCCTCGGGATCGTGATCGTGTTCACGATCGAGGACAGTGGCACAACGAGCACCACCCAGCACGCCGTCAACCCGGCCATCGACATCGCGCTCGGCGCGATCGCGCTCGTCGCGGCGTTCGTCGTCGCCACCGACCGCCACCTCCGCGTGCTCGAGCGGCGCCGGCAGCGCCGGGCGGACAAGCCGAAGGAACCGCCACGCTGGCAGCGGGCGATGAACAAGGGAACCGCGCGCACGACGTTCGTCGTCGGGGCGCTGCTGACCCTGCCCGGGGCGTCCTACCTCGCAGGCCTCAACCGCATCGACAAGCAGAACGTCTCCACCCCGGAGACGGTGCTGCTCGTGATCGTCTTCAACCTGATCATGCTCGCGCTACTCGAGGTTCCGCTCCTGTGCTTCATCGTCGCGCCGAAGTGGACGCCGGGAGCCGTCGAGCGCGGCAAGGCCTGGCTCAGCCGCAGGGCACGCCGGATCGCCGTGATCGTGCTCGCAACGATCGGCGCGGCGCTCGTCCTCAAGGGCGTCGGCGGCCTGATCGCGTAACCCGCCGGCGGCTCTTATCACCGGAAGCGCAACCGGCCGTCCGTGAGCGGGATGCTGCCGTTCACCGCGGTTCCCGCTCCGGCGGTCGAGCTGATCCGCAGCATGCCGCCGACCGCCTCGATGCGGTCGCGCATGTTGACCAGGCCGCTCCCCGAGTCGACGGCCGCCGGGTCGAACCCCGCGCCGGAGTCACGGACCTCGAACCGCAGTCGCTCTCCGTCCTGCCAGAGCCGGACCGCCGCGTCGGCGCCTTCGCCTCCGTGCTCGGCGACGTTCTGCAGCGCCTCCAGGCAGCAGAAGTAGACGGCCACCTCGATGTCCTCCGGGTACCGCGCGATCCCTGGCCCCCGGACCGAAACCGGCGTCGGCGAGCGGCGCGCGGCCGACTTGAGCGCTTCGACGACGCCGTGCTCCTGGAGCAGCGACGGATAGATGCCTCGTGCGAGCGCCCGCAACTCCTCGAGGGCCTCGTCCATCTGCGTCCCGATCGCGCCAATCATCTGCTGTCCCTGCTCCGGATCCCGGCGAAGCGTCTGCGCCGCGGATTCGAGCTTGATCCGCAGCACGACAAGCCTCTGCTGCACGCCGTCGTGAAGGTCGCGCTCGATCCGCCGGCGCTCGGCGTGAGCGCTCTCGACGAGCCTGATCCGCGACGCCATGAGATCTGCCGTCGAGGCCCGGAGGTCGGCCTCGAGCCGGGCATTCTCCAGGCGCATGAGCGCCGCATCCCCAACCGCCTCGAGAAAGCGCTCCTGGTCTCGCAACTCGCCGTCGTCGATCACGGCCGCGACCGGGCCGTTGTCGCCCCCGATCCATGCGAGCGCCCGGCCGTCCGGTGGCGGCATCGTCACGACGTGACCCGCGGAGTCGACATAGCTTCCGACGGCGGGGCCCCGGTAGGCGATCGTGAGCGACGGATCGCGCAACGCATCCCGAGAGCCTGTCGTGCATATCAGCACATGGAACGAAGGGTCGCCGCCCTTGCCAGGAGCGCCCATTTCACCGACGATACAGTCACGGTCGACCGAAAGGACACGTCGTGGACACGGCAACCGCTCGCAGTGCGATGGTGGAACAACCGGAAGTGCGTCCGATCCGGGTCGTCATCGCGGAAGACTCATATCTGATTCGCGAGGTGCTGACGACAGCGCTGCGCGGCTCCGATGCGGTCGAGCTCGTGGCGATCTGCTGCAATGGCAAGGAGCTGCGAACGGCGATCGAGAACTGGCACCCAGATGTCGTCATGACTGACATCCGGATGCCGCCGTCGCGGACGGACGAGGGCATCCGGGTCGCGGCGGATCTGCGCGAGACGGCTCCTGAAACGGGCGTCGTCGTCCTCAGCCAGTACGCAGAGCCGTCCTACGCGCTCGCGTTGCTCGAGAAGGGCACGGGCGGCCGGGCCTACCTGCTCAAGGAGCGAATCAGCAACAAGGAAGAGCTGATCGGCGCGATCCGGGCGGTCGCTCAGGGAGGTTCGGTGATCGACCCGATGATCGTCGACGTCCTGATCGACGCGCGCTCGCGCGCGGCGAATTCGCGCCTGTCGCAGCTGACCCCGCGGGAGCGCGAACTGCTGGCCGAGATCGCGACCGGCAAGAGCAATTCGGCGATCGCCGAATCGCTGTTCCTGACCAAGCGAGCGGTCGAGAAGCACATCAACTCGATCTTCTCCAAGCTCGATCTACCGGAGACCGAGGATGTCAGCCGGCGGGTGAAGGCCACGCTGATCTTCCTCTCAGAGGAGGAGAACGATGTCCCCTTCTAAGCGAACCGGAGCGCTGCTCGCGTCGCCCGCACTCGCCGCCGCCAGCCCGTCCGCGTCGACGATCGTTCAGATCCCGGCACAGGCGTCCGCGGTCGTCACCGCCGTCAACAACTTCAAGGGCGCGACGTCGTCGAAATGCAAATGAGGCTCTGCCTCACAGGCCCGTCTGCGCGATCACCCGGCCTGACTTGACCGCCTTGGCAAGCGCCTTGTAGTCCTGCTCGTTCTGATCGGCGTACGCCTTGGAGAAGTCGAGGATCGCGCGATCGAACGTCGGACCGCTACCCAGATACGAGGCGATCGCAATCCGGTCGCCGCTGCGGGCGTGGGCCCGCGCGAGCGTCCAGCCACACAGTCGCCCGTACGCGGCCATGCCGTCCGGGGTCATGTTCTCGATCTCGGCCGAGCCCTTCCAGTCGCGCAGCTGTCGCCCGTAGAAGTCGCGGGCAACGCCGTCCATTCCGGACGGAACGTGCAACCATCCGAGGAAGATGTCGCTGACGGCCTGCATCAGGCGCTGTCCGGTGACGACGCGCTGTCCGTGGTTCTTGTACGCGCTCTTGCCGACGTACTCCTCGAGCACGGAGTCCTCGGCCTCCTTCAGCTGCAGGAACAGCGGGTCGCTGTTGTCCCGTCCGAACAACAGCGCGATCCACGCCCGCGTCCCGACGCTGCCGACGCCGACGACCTTGCGGGCGAAGTCCGCAAGTTCAAACTGCTCGAGCAGGATCCGACGATCGTGCTCGAGCGACTGGCGGAAGCTCCTGATGAGCTTGTGCAGCTCTTCGAACGCCCCGCCGACCTGGTCCTCGGGCATGAGCGCGCGCAGCGGCACGATCAGCGGCGACTGATCGACGATTTCGGCACGCCCGTCGACGCGGTTCGTGAGCTTCGAGAAAGCCTGCATGCTGTCTTTCGTGCGCGCCTTCGCAAGCAAGGTCTCCGTGCGCCGCACCTGGCTGCGCTTGAACTGCGATCCGAACTCCCGCATGAAGCTGTCGACGTCGAGCCGCGCGTACCAGACCTCGAGGTTCGCCATCTCCGCAAAGTTGCGCATCGCGGTGCGGTACTGAGCGAGCGTGTCGAGCACGATCCGGTCCTGGTCCTTCGGCGCGTAGGCGTTGGCGCGCGCGGCGATCAGCATGCTTGCCGCAAGTCGCTTGACGTCCCACTCCCACGGGCCGGGCAGCGTCTCGTCGAAGTCGTTGATGTCGAACACGAGCCGCCGCTCGGGGGAGGCAAACACGCCGAAGTTCGACAGGTGCGCGTCGCCGCAGCACTGCGCCCGCAGACCGCAATCCGGCGTCGTCGCCAGGTCGTTCGCCATGATCTTTGCGGCGCCGCGGTAGAACGTGAACGGAGAGACGAGCATGCGGCCGTACCGGATCGGCACGAGCTCGGGCACGCGCGTGCGCGCCTGCGCCTCGAGCAGGTCGATCGGGTCGGTGCGATCTGCAGGGGGCTCGAACGCGGCGTGGCTGGAGCGCGGACACGCTGCCCGAGCGGCCTTCCCGCGGTCGGCTCGCTCGGCCACGGTGAGATGCGTGACCTTGCCCCCGGTGGTCGATTTGCTTGTTGTGGCCATGGTCGATGATCCTTTCACAACCGCTTAGCAATCCATCATCCGATCGGGATGATTGCCGGCGCAGCGGCCACATCCTCCGATCCGGGTGACGACTTTGCCGGCGATGCAGCGAGAGTCACGTGCCGTGAACGCCACCGGGCAGCCGTACGGCGAGACGATGACCTGGAATCCGCAGGCGCCGCGGTTCAGCCTGATGCACGTGCTCCTGTCGTGGCTCGTGGCCGCGGTGGCGGTGTTCATCGCGGCGCTGATCGTTCCCGGCGTCAGCGTCGGCACCTTCACCGACGCGCTCGCCGCGGCCGTGCTGATCGCGGCGCTGAACGCGATGCTGCCGCCGCTCGTGGCGGCACTGCGCCTGCCGTTCACGCTCGCGCTCGGCTTCGTCACGATCCTCGTGCTCGACGCATTGATCCTGTTGCTCGCCTCTCACATCAGCTCGCGGGCGATCTCCGTCAGCTCCTTCGGATGGGCGTTGCTCGCGGCGGTCGTGATCTCGGCGGCGATGGTCATCCTCGAGGTGATCTTGGGCGTCAACGACGAAGACACCTACTCGCTGCGCGTGATCAGACGGATCGCGCGTCGGCAGGGCGAGACGGTCCACACCGACGTCCCCGGCATCATCTTCCTCGAGATCGACGGTCTTGCCCGCCCCGTGTTGCAGCGAGCGATTCGGGACGGCAACACCCCGCACATGGCGAGCTGGATCGAGGCGGGAACGCATCACCTCGAGGAGTGGGAGCCCGACCTGAGCTCGCAGACCGGCGCCTCGCAGGCGGGGATCCTGCTCGGATCCAACCATGACATCCCCGCCTTCCGCTGGGTCGAGAAGCAGACCGGGAGGGTGATGACCTGCTCCTCGCCCGATGACTGCGCCGAGATCGAGCGCCGCCTCGCCAGCGGGCAGGGCCTGCTCAAGGACGACGGCGCGAGCCGCGGCAATCTGTTCTCGGGAGACGCCGACGCGATGATCCTGACAGTCAGCCGGATGGGCGCCGAGAAGCGCGCGAACCCCGGCTACCGCGCGTTTCTGGCCAACGGGTTCAACGTCACGCGCGTGCTTGTCCTGTTCATCTGGGAGGTGGTGATCGAGCGGGTGGCGGCCATCCAACAGCGGCGGCGGAAGGTCTGGCCGCGCGGCCATCGCGGCGGGCGCTATCCATTCCTGCGGGCCGCGCTGTGCGTCGGCGTACGCGACCTGATCGTGTTCGGCGTGCTCACCGACATGATGCGCGGCCGGCCCGCCGTGTACGCCACCTTCTCGAGCTACGACGAGGTCGCGCACCACTCCGGTCTCGAGCGAGCCGACACGCTCGAGGCGCTGCGCAAACTCGATCAGCAGTTCGGCCGCATCGACCGGGCGCGACGCTTCGCGCCGCGCCCCTACAGGATCGTCGTGCTCTCGGACCACGGCCAGACGCAGGGCGCCACGTTCAAGCAGCGCAACGGCTATGACCTCAACGACTTCGTCGAGCGCTCGATCGCCGACGGCACCGTCGCCCGGATCGGGCAGGGTGACGAGAACGACGCCGCCGTTGGCCACGCGGTCGCCGAGGCGACCGGCCGCGACATCAAGGACGGCAAGGACGGCGGCGAGGGCGTCGGCGATCGCGACGTGATCGTGCTCGCGTCTGGCAACCTCGGTCTGATCTACCTGATGGAGTCCTCCGAGCGGCTCACGCTCGAGGACATCGACAAGCGCCATCCGCGGCTGCTCGGCGCGCTCCGCGCCCACCCGCACATCGGCTTCCTGCTCGTGGCCTCGCGGGCGCGCGGACCGGTCGCTCTCGGCCCGCGCGGGGAGCGGTACCTGCGCGAAGACGTGGTGGAAGGCGAGGACCCGCTGGCCCCGTTCGCGCCGAACGCGGCCGAGCATCTGCTGCGTACGGACGGCTTCGACCACGTCGCCGACATCATGGTGAACAGCTTCTACGACAGCGAGCTCGAGCAGGGATGCGCGTTCGAAGAGCTGATCTCATTCCACGGCGGCCTCGGTGGTCCGCAGACGCAGCCGTTCATTCTCCGGCCGCTCGAGCTGCCGATGCCGCCCGAGCCGATCATCGGCGCTGAGGCAGTCCACGACCTGCTGCTCGGCTGGCGCCGCTCGCTCCAGGGTGCGCCGGAGTGGGTGGCGCACGGCCCCGAGCGCTGACGGCGGCGGCCACCGGCTGCCGAAGCCGCCGGTGGCCGCAGCTGTCGCCGTTTCGGTGGGCGTTCAGGTGCCGAGGATCTTGGCCTTTTGTGCCGCGAACTCCTCGTCGGTGAGGATCCCCTGCTCGCGCAGCTTCCCCAGCTCCTGCAGGCGGGTGACGTCCTCCGAGGAGATCCCACCGGCCTGCGGCGCGGGCTCCGGCTCGGCCGCCGGCGGGGGCGGCGGCGGGGCCATCGATTGCTGGCCAGCGGCATACGCCTCGGCCTGCTGCTCCTCCTGTGCCCGGGCGTGGTGCTTGCCGAGCGCGTACGCGCCGCCGCCCACGGCTGCGGCGCGGAGCAGCGGTCGGCGCCTTCTGATGAGTGGCATCGTGACCTACCCCTCGTCGGGGAGTGGGAGCCCGAGCGCGACCATGATCTCCGGGGCGGCCGCCACGACCCGAGGTCCGCCCACCTGCGGCGCGACCGCCTTGAGCACCCCGAGGATGTCCTCCGGGCTCACTCCGTCGTCAAGCGCATTGGCGATCTGCCACGCGTACGACGCCGGCGGTGCATCGAGCGCGATCAGCGCAGCGATCTTGACGAGCGCGAACGTGCGCGCGTCGAGGCCGCTGGCCTGGTGGTCGAGCTCGCGGAGCCCGACCGCGTCCTCGAGGAAGTCGTGCTTCCCGGAGGAGACCCCGGAAAGCGTCTGATGGGTGTCGGCTCCGACAACCGGCATGCTGATCTCCTTTGTTGGAATGATTGCGGCGCGATCAGGCGGCAGGCGCCGTGCTCGGCGGCTGAAGCGCTTCCTGGAGCCTCTGGGTGTCCTCTTCGGACAGCGAGGTCTTGATCACGGTGCCGCCGTACTGCTGGAGCGCCGCGATCGCCTTGTCGGGGGTCGCCTGCTCGATCACCATGAACAGCGCGGATGTGCCCGGCTTGAGGTGATCGCGCACCTGCTCCTGGAAGGCCTTGTCGATGCCCTTCTCGCCCATGTGCCCGAACAGCGCCCCAAGGCCGGCGCCCATCGCCAAGCCCGCGAACGGAATGAAGAACAGCAGGCCGAATAGCAGGCCCCAGAAGCCGCCCCAGACGGCACCGCCCCCCGCTGACGCGCCACCGTGGGTCGTGTGGACGTGGTACTTGCCCTCGAGGTCCCGCGAGATCGACGCGACCTGGTCAGCCTGGATGATCAGCTCCGACTCCAGCTGCGCAACCGTCTGCCGCGCCTCTTCGGCGGTCGTCTGGTCCGAATAGCCAATCGCTACTAGCGTCGCCATACACACACATTCCTTCCTACAGTGATCACCATGATCGCGAGCATCCAGAAAGCGCCGAGCCGCGTCATCATCCAAAACGGATGAGCACCGCGGTCGAGGGAAGCGTCAGGTGAGCAGCCCGACGACGCCCAGCGTCAGCACCACGACGCCGATCAGCGCGGCCATCGCCGCGAGCACGCCGGGCCAGTGCCCGAGAATCCACAGGTTCACGCGCGCCAGCGGCTGCTTGGCGTCGTCGCCGAGCACGAGCAGGGTGAACAGAATCGCGATGACCGGAGCCATGAACGCGACGTTGTAGATCAACAGCATCACCACCTTGCCCGGGGCGGCGACCCCCGATCCGACGATCACCGCGATCGCGGCGAAGTACGGCATCGCGGTCGGAAGCTCGACGACTCCGATCCCCACGCCGAGCATCACACCCGTGCGCTTGCTTCCGGCGAACGTCGGTGGCGAGCGGCGTCCCAGCGTGCGCCGCCCCGTCCACAGTCCGACGGCGATCGCGATCAGGACGATCCCGGCGACGATCTCGATGATGTGTTTCGTCACCGGCTTGGGCTTCGGCAGGATGTCGAGCAGCAGCTGCCCCGGGCCGAACATGATCAGCAGCCCGCCGGCGATATTGACCGCAAGGAAACCGAGCAGGAACTCAGCGAGACGTTTGCGCGGATGATCGATCGTCGCGAGGTACATCGCCGGCCCGATCGTCGTCGGGTTGAGCGAGTCCCCGAGCCCGAGCAATATGACGACGATGACCGCGTGGACCATGGCTCACGGGCGGCCCGGCGTCGCTCATCGAGGCTCGATCGCGCCGGCGGGGCCACCGCTGATCGCGAACCGCCCGAGCGCTCGGACCGTCTCCCACGCCGTGTCCGGCTCGAGCGCGGAGGGCGACGCTCCCGGATGCTGAGGAGCGATCCGCACCCGCAGCGCTCCCGGCCGCACGCGAAACTCGAGCGGCGGATCGAGCTGGGCGGCCTCGCCGTCGATTCCCGCCGGTGCGGCTCCGTCGGAGTTGATCTGGAAGTTCTCGGCGGTCCACTGCTCCATCGCGAGCCGATGGCGCGAGGCGTCTCCGTCTCCGTTGCCGGAGATCGGGGCGAGCACGGTCACGCCAAGCGTGCCGCGATCGAGCCGCGGGCGCGTGCCCGAGCCGAGGGCGCGGCCGAGCCGGTACTGGTTGTTGGAGATCAGGATCGCGACCGCCGACTGCGTGCCCTCCGGGCCCTCCCAGTGCAGCTTTGGCGTCTCCGCCTCCGGTCCGAGCGCCGACGGAACGGTGTCCAGCAGCGTGTGCAGCTTCGCTTCCCGATAGCCCGGACGCTGCACCGCCTCCGCGTACAGTCCGAGCGACACGTTGTTCACGAACACGCGCCCGTTGACCTCGGCGAGATCGACCCGGCGCTCACCGCCGGTGACGAACGCATCGAGCGCGCCGACGACGTCGTTTCGGTCGACGCCGAGGTCGAGCGCAAAGTGGTTGCGCGTTCCCGCCGGAATGCACGCGTACGGGAGGTCCAACTCGGCGGCAACCATCGCGACGATCGCCTGCGAGCCGTCCCCACCCGCCATCGCGAGTGCATCGGCGCCGCGCGCGACGGCTCCGCGGACCAGCTCCTCGAGATCCTGGCCGAGCTGCAACTCGATCGGCTCGATTCCGCGCTGGCGGGCCTCGTCCGCGAGGTGGAACTTCTCCGCCTTGCCGCCTCCCGACTTCGGGTTGTAGAACAGGACCGCGTGCGACGGTGCCGGGGCTCGCGGCCAGTGCACGTGGACCCGGAATGCGAGCTTCGCCGCCGCCAGCGCCGCGACCACCGCCACGAGCACGAGCAGGTTCTCGAGCAGCTGACGCTCGACGATCACGAGCACGATCGCCCCGAGCACGAGCAGTGCCGCCACCACGAGTCCCACCGTCCGCACCGGGTCCCTGCGACGCACTCCGTACCACGCGGCGCACACCGCCAGCACGAGGCACACGAGCACCGAGAGGCCGTTCGGGAAGTGCGCGATCGCGAACACGATC
>DATKOY010000025.1:0-2053 GCA_035524415.1 Solirubrobacteraceae bacterium
GATCCGGCAGCCCGGCGCTGAGGTGCAGCTCGTGACCCATACCGACCAGGGCTCGCAATACACCAGTGAGGACTACACGCAGGTGCTCGACGATCACCGCGTGCTCGCGTCGGTCGGAACCGTCGGCGACTGCTATGACAAGGAGTTGGTTTCACAATGCACCTCCAGGGGTCGATGGAGCTAGTTTGCGGTCGGCGAGCCGCCGGCCTTGCTGTTTTTTGATGCGGTGGTCGCCCGGCGTCGGCGGTTCGTAGAGGTAGTCGTTCTTGTCGTTGGCCTTGTGCGCGTGGAGCAGCCCGGCGCGGCGCCATGCGTGGATCGTGTTCGGGTGCACGCCGAGGCGCTGGGCGATCTCTTGTTGGGTCAGCAGGCCGCGGGCTCGAAGACGCTCGCTGTGGCTGGGCAGGTTGTTGTGGCGGCGGATGTTGATCACGATGCGGCGGGTGAACGGTTGGTTCATGCCGGAGCGTCGGCCGAGTTGGTTGAGCTGTTCGGCGGTTCCGCGGTCGGTGTGTTCGTCGAGCAGCCGGTCGATCTCGGCGAGGATCTCGGCGGGGGTTTGTCGTGCCTGCCAGGAGTTCAGCGCCTTGGGGATCGTCAGCGTGGTGGTCTGGCCGCCGCGGAAGCGGACGTGCATGTGGACTTGGTCGGTTTTGGTGAGGGTGACGTCGTCGATCAGCAGCCGGGCGATGCGCTTGCGCTCGCGTGCCGGGGTCGCTGGGTCGTTCCAGAGTTTGGGGAAGTCTGACGCGAGTTGGCGGATGCGCTGCTTGTGCTGTTTTGTGAGCGCCGCGTTCGCGGCGGCGGTCTGTCGCTCGTACTCGTCTTGGGCGGTTTGCAGCGCGCGTAGCGCGTCGTTCCAGTCGGCCTCGAGGGTGTCGGCGACGAGCCGGTTGTCGGGGTCGACGGCGAGGTAGCGGCGGCGGGCGAGCTCGGTGCGCTGGCGTGCGCGCTCGACGTGAGTTCGCCGGAGCTTGTCGGCGTCGTCGGCGCGGGCTTCGAGCTCTGCTTGAACGTTGAGCGCGACCTCGAGTGCCATGGGGGTGACAGTGTCAACTAGCAGCCGGCTGACCGTCGCGTCAATACCGGCGCCCTGGATCACCTGACACTTCTCGCCGGCGATTTGGATGTTCTCGCGCACGCACTGGTAGTCAGGAACTTTCACGCCTTTGCGGGTGTGATAGCGGACGGTCATCCGCTGTCCGCAGCGGCCGCAGACAGCGAGGCCTTGCAGCAGCGCGGTGCCCTCCCGGGCGGGGCCGCCGACGCGGTCGGTGCCGTGCGCGGTCGCGTTGGCTTGAAGCGTGCGCAGGTTGTGCTCGTATTGCTCGAAGGTGATGTATCCCGCGTGCGCGTCCGGGATCAGCGTCCACTCCTCGCGCGGCACCGCGGACGTGGTGGTCTTGCCAGCCGGGGTCTTGCGGGTGCGGCGCTGCCCATAGGCGAACGCGCCCGCGTATCTGGGGTTGTGGAGGGTGCGCAGCACCCGCGAGTGCGTCAACGGCGACCAGACCAGCTCGCCCTTGCGCTCTCCGAACCGGACGCGAGCGGGGAACAGCAGCCCGTCGCGGTTGAACGTCTGCACGACCGCCCGTGCTGAGCCGGTCCTGGCGAAAGTGTCAAACAGGTGACCGACCGCCTGCTGCACAGCGGCGTCGGGGTCCAGCACGACCTTGCCGGTCGGGTCGGTGACCAGTCCGACCGGCAGCGGCATCGGGAGCTCGCCACGCCGGGCCTTGGAGAGGATTCCGCCCTGCAGGCGCGCGCGGATGAAGTGAAGCTCGGCCTCGGACATCGTGCCCTTCAGGCCGAGCAGGAGGCGGTCGTTGAAGTCGGCTGGGTCATACAGTCCGTCCTCGTCGCAGATCAACGTGCGCGACAGCGCGCAGATCTCAAGCAGCCGGTGCCAGTCGGCGTTTTAGGCCCACCCCGCGGGCATGCCGACCCCTCTCCTGAGCGCTCGCATGGGACGTGGCTGGCGCCGGGGAAGAGTCGGCATAACCGCGCAAGTGTCAAAGGCCGTTGAGGAAGTCGAGCAGGGCGTGTGGGGGTC
>DATKOY010000026.1:0-2269 GCA_035524415.1 Solirubrobacteraceae bacterium
AAGCTCATCCTCCTGCTGAGCGACAACGAGCAGTTCCTGGACGGGTTCTGGGCGGCTCTCGCGGGTGGGATCATTCCCGTGCCACTCGCGCCCGGCAACTGCGACGAGCATCGCCGCAAGCTCTTTCGCGTCGCCCGCCAGCTCGGCACTCCCTACCTCTATACGTCTCGCAAGCACCTCGAACGCCTCCGCGCGTTCGCAAGCGCCACCGAGGATGCCGCGACGCTGACGGCGCTGTGCGGCCGCCTCGTCCTGGTCGACGAGATCGAGGATATCGGCCGCACCGGGCGCGTGAGTCGCCCCGAACCTGACGACGTGGCCTTCATCCAATATTCGTCAGGGTCGACGAGCGATCCCAAGGGGGTGGTGCTGACGCATCGCAACATAATCGCCAACTGCCGCGCCGTCGGCGAGCTGTGCCACTTCACGACGGAGGATGTGTCGCTGAGCTGGATGCCGCTCACGCACGACATGGGGCTCATCGGCTTCCATCTCTTCATGTTCTGCCACGGGATCGAGATCTACCACATGCCGACGGACCTCTTCGTCCGCCGCCCGCTCCTCTGGACGACCTTCGCGAGCCGCCATCGCGCGACAATTACGAGTTCCCCGAACTTTGGCTATCGGCACTACCTGCGGGCCCTCGGCGACCGCTCGCTCGAAGGCGTCGACCTGTCGTCACTTCGTTTGATCTACAACGGCGCCGAGCCGATCTGCGCGTCCCTCTGCGACGAATTCCTCACCCGGCTCGCGCCGTACGGACTCAGGGACACGGCCCTGTTCACCGTCTATGGCCTCGCTGAAGCCACCCTCGCGCAGACCTTTCCGCCCGCCGGCCGCAAGTACACGGCGCTGAGTTTCGACCGGCATTCGCTCGGTATCGGCGCGACAGCCCGGGTCGTTGGCGACCCCGGCACCGACGGTGTGACGCTGGTGTCGGTCGGCCGGCCGGTCAGCGGTGCGGCCGTGCGCATCGCATCGCCGGATGGCGCTGCCGTCGCGGACGGTCGTGTCGGTCACGTGCTGATCCGCGGCGACAACGTGACTCGCGGCTATTTCGAGGCACCGGAGGCCAACGCGGCGGCATTCACGACGGACGGCTGGCTGGACACTGGCGACCTGGGCTTGCGCCTCAATGGCGAAATCTACATCACTGGCCGGGCGAAGGAGCTGATCTTCATCAACGGCCAGAATTACTACCCGCATGATCTCGAGCAGATCGCCGCGACGGCCGCCGGTGTCGAGGCCGGCAAGGTCGTGGCCGTCGGAGCGCGGTGGCCGGATTCCGAGGACGACGAGCTGACGCTGTTCATCGTCCACCGGGACAGCATCGCGAGCTTCATTCCGGTTACGGACGAGGTGATCGCACGGGTAAACAGGCAGGCCGGCGTCGAGGTCCGGCACGTCGTGCCGGTCAAGCGCATTCCCAAGACGACGAGTGGCAAACCGCAGCGCGTTGCGCTCGAACGCGCCTTCGTCGCGGGCACCTTCGCCGCTGAGATGGACGAACTCGCGCTGCTGCGCCGCACCACGACCACACGACGAGTCGAGACCGGATCCGGGACCATCGCGGCGCGACTGCTGGCCATCTGCGAGTCCGTCGCCGCCGACCGACGGATCGAGGCCGATGACAACCTGTTCGAGATCGGCGTGAATTCCCTGACGCTGATCAAGATCCACGAGCAGATTGACCGGGAGTATCCGGGGCTCGTTGAGCTGACGGAACTCTTCGACCACCCGACAATCACGTCGCTCGCGACGCACCTCGAGGCCGCGCTGCGGGCCACGAGCGCTCCGGCCGACGTGCGCACTGCGCGTCACGGGCTGGGATCGTCGCCTTCACCGCGGGCGCGATCGGGGCGCGGCGCCGCCGCCGAGCGCGACGCGCGATCCGTGACAAGCCACGCTCCCGTGATGGAGGGCGACGCCGCGGAGCGCCACGGCTGAACGTCGCGTGCCGTCGCTGCCGCACTCGCGCGCGAGAGCGTGCGGTCCCTACCCCCGCAGCTGGTCGGACAGCGGCCATTGTCCCCTCTCGCTCCCTTGCCGTCGCTCGTGACTTGCGACCCGCTCACGGATCTGCGCAACTGCCGTGCCGTGGACGAAGGACCGCTCGCCGCGGCGTCCTCGCTCGCAGGCCGGCCGGGGAGTAAGTCGCTGGCCGGCGCCCCGTTGCGCCCGATCACCGAGTTCGCAGCCGTCACCGTCGAGGCCGCGGGCATCGGGCCCGCGACCCTCCGATCGCGACCTGCGCGCTGTCGCTGGCGCT
>DATKOY010000027.1:0-56499 GCA_035524415.1 Solirubrobacteraceae bacterium
CTCGACGAGTCCTTCCAGACCACGCTCGACGGGCTCTACATCACCGGCTTCTCGGCGACGCGTGACTTCGGCCCGTTCTTCGGCTTCGTGAAGGGATCGCCGTGCGCGGCTACGCTCGTCGTCCGCGACCTGCTGGCGCGAACGGATCGTCGTCCTCGCCCGCCGCAGGCGTAAGCCCGCGCGTCTGCAGCCAGTACTCGAACATCGGGTCGGTGAGGCGCGGCTTGCCGCCCTCGGCGATCGCGTCGGCGTTGGCGAGGAGGCTCTCGAGCGCCTTGCCGATGCTCGAGCGCTTGATGCCGACCGCAGTCGCGGTCTCCTCGCTGTGCAGAGGCGCGGTCGACACGGCCAGCGCGCGAGCGACGCGGCGCTCATTCGCGGTCAGCGCGCGCCAGATCGCCCGCATCAACGGCGCGCTGTCGCCTGCGGCCCGATCGAGCGCCGACACCCACGTCCCCTCGTCGGCCGTCGTCCCGCGTGGCGTGCGCTCCCACAGGTAGTGCGCGAGCATCATGCTCCGCTGAGGATGGCCCCGCGTGAACTCGAGCAGCGGCTCGAGCGCTGAGCCGGGGGCGCGCTTCGTGGTGCCGAAGCGATCGGTGACATACGCGCCGACCGCATCAAGCGGCAGCGGCGCGAGATTCCGCGGCACCGCCTGGTCGAGCAGCGGGCGCTTGGGGTCGGCGAACAACTGCTGCATCACGCCCGGCGCGGACCCGGCGAAGCCGTACGTCGCGGCGTCCGTCTGGTGCTGGATGACGCTGCGGATCTTGCCATCGGCCCCACCGACCGCCAGCACGTCCTGGATCTCGTCGAACACGACGAGGCTCGGCGTGCCCTGCCGCTCGAACAGCGCCGCCGGCAGTTCGAGCAGACGCAAGAGCACCGACTCAGCGTCGACATTCGGGTTGCGCTGAAGCGTCGCGGTGAACCCGCCCCCGCCGAGCGACACGCCGATGTTCCAGCTGCGAAACAGGTTCTCGACGTGCCGGCGCAGCGGCCCCTTCAATCGCTGGTACCCCCGCTCGATCCGGACGACGATCTCCGCGATCGAGAGCACATCCTGGAGGTCGACGAGCACGGTTGCCGTCCCCTGGCGCTCGGCGCTCTCGAGCACCCTGCGCAACAGCGTCGTCTTCCCGTACCGGCGCGGCCCGACGAGCCGGAACGAGTGGCCACCGTCGGCGAGCGCCAGCAGGTCATCCGCCTCGTCGTCGCGGTCGATCATCTGCTCCGGCGGGAGCGGGCCGGAGAAGCGGAACGGGTTGAGATCGCGGGTGGCGGCCATCGGCGGGATCATCGCACAATGCATTCCTCAAGCATGCAGAATTGCATGCTAGCAGTCTGCTGATTCGCATATTGCCAGTATGCAAACCCCTGCGGCTCGCTGGACCCCACCGCGCGCGACGTCTTGACCGGTCCGGCGGCGCGGAGAGAGAATCGCCCCAGCTCACCACGATCGGGAGAGGACACCCATGCAGAGCTACGACTACATCATCGTCGGTGCCGGGTCGGCCGGATGCGTTCTCGCCAGCAGGCTGAGCGAGGACCCCGACGTCAAGGTATTGCTCGTGGAGGCAGGCGGGCGCGACGCCGACGACCTGATCCACATGCCCGCGGGGTTCGCCGCGCTCTATCGCAGCCGCCACGACTGGGACCTCTCCTCCCACCATGAGCCGTTCGCCGACCGGCGGCGGATCTACCTGCCCCGCGGCAAGGTGCTCGGGGGCTCCTCGTCGATCAACGCGATGGTCTACATCCGCGGCAATCGCATCGACTACGACGAATGGCGCGATTCCTACGGCTGCGACGGATGGGGATACGACGACCTGCTCCCGTACTTCAAGCGCGCCGAGGACAACGAGCGCGGCGCCGACGACTACCACGGTGTCGGCGGGCCGCTCGCGGTTCAGGACGGGCGGGCTCGGAGCCTGCTGTGCGCCGAGTGGCTCGACGCAGCCCGCGCCGCAGGCCTGCCGGACAACGGCGACTTCAACGGCGCGAGCCAGGACGGCGTCGGCTGGTATCAGACGACGTGCCGCAACGGGATGCGCTGCTCGGCGGCCGTGGCGTACCTGCATCCCGCGCTCGCGCGTCCAAACCTCGAAGTCCTCACGCACATCAGCGTCACGCGCGTGGTGCTCGAGCAGGGTCGCGCGACCGGGATCGAGGGAGTCCGGCTGGACGAGCTCGTCCGCTTCGGGGCCGCGCGCGAGGTGATCCTGTGCGCCGGCGCGTACCTGTCCCCGGTCATCCTCACGCACTCCGGCGTGGGCCGGCCCGATGAGCTCACGGCCCTGCAGATCGAGCCGCTGCACGAGCTTCCAGGCGTCGGCCTCAACCTCCAAGACCACCCGAATGCGGGCGTCAACTACGCCTGTGACGACCCCGTCAGCCTCAAGGATGCGCTGACGCCGGAGAACGTGGCGCTGCTCGGGCAGGGTCAGGGGCCGCTGACGTCGACCCTCGCCGAGGCCGGCGGCTTTCATCGGACTCGGGACGGTCTCCCCGCGCCGGACATCCAGTTCCACGCGGTCCCGGCGCTGTTCATGGACGAGGGCCTGCTGCCTGCACCGGATCACGGTTGGGCTGTGGGCGCGTGCGTGCTCAAGCCCGCGAGCCGCGGGCAGGTCGCGGTCGTCACGCCGGACCCGCTCGCGCGTCCGTTGATCCTCCACAACTACCTCGCCGAGGAGGACGACCGCCGCTCGCTCGTGGAGGGCGTCCGACTGTGCGAGCAGATCGCCCACACGGAGCCGCTCGCGCGCCACTCGCAGCGCGCCCTGTTCGCGCCCGGCGGCGACGGTGACGAGGAGATCCTTGCGTACGCGCGGGCGACGATGCAGACGCTCTACCACCCGGTCGGCACGTGCAAGATGGGACGCGACGCGATGGCCGTCGTCGATCCCGACCTGCGCGTCCGCGGTCTGGACTCATTGCGCGTGGTCGACGCGTCGGTGATGCCGACCGTCCCGCGGGGGAACACGAACGCGCCGACGATCGCCGTCGCCGAGAAGGCGGCCGACATCATCCGCGAACGGACCTCGACGCCGGCGGCGACGGCTACAGCGGCGATCGCGTAAGCCCGGCGTGCGCCGGGCCACGGCCGGCGGGCGCCTTGCGAATCGTTCGCAGCTCGTGCGGCTCGACGATGCTGTCGATCGCGGCACCCATCGCGGCGCTCTCCTCGCGATCGGTCAGGATCTCGATCAGCACCGGAATCCGCCGGCGCTCGCTCTCCCGCACGGCCCAGGCGAGTGCCGCCTGAATGTCGTGCGGGTCGGTGACGCGGGTGCCGTCGGCGCCCATCGCTCGCACCAGCGCAACATGGTCGATGCCGGGATGGCCGTCCGGGCCGTCGAATGCAAGGTCGACCTCGAAGTTCATCTCGTAGCCCACCTCGGCCTGGCGGATCAGCCCCATGTAGCCGTTGTTGAGCATCACGACGACGATCGGGACGCCGTACTGCACGGCGACCGCGACCTCCTCGGCGAGGAACTGAAACGAGTAGTCGCCGACGATCCCGACGACGGTGCTGTCGGGGCGCGCGAGCTTCGCGCCCGTGCACGCTGACACTTCCCAGCCGAGCGGCCCCGCCTGCCCACAGCACAGGTAGTGACGGGGACGGTATGCGTTCTGGAACTGCCCGCCGAAGATCTGGTAGAGCCCGATCGCGGTGACGACGGTCGCATCCTCGTCGAGGAACTCGTTGAGCTCTTGATACACGCGTGGCGCGCGAATCGGGGTCTCGTCGAACGCGGTCGTGCGGGTTCTCGTCGCGCGCAGCTCGGCGAGGCGGCCGACCCATCCGGGCCGTGACCCGACGGCGCTGCGGGCGTGTCGCCGCCGCACGCAGCGCTTCGAGCGCGAGCCGTGCGTCTCCCACGATTCCCAGATCGGGCGCGAACACGCGGCCGATCTGCTCCGGCGAGATGTCGATCTGGATGAAGCGCCGGTCGCCGCGATAGACGTCGAGCGCACCGGTGTGCCGGTCGCCGAAGCGCGCGCCGACGGCGAGGACGAGATCGCTCTCGAGAAACAGCTGGTTGGCGAACGGATGGCTCGTCTGGATCCCGACCGTGCCCGCCCACAGGGGATGATCCGCGCGGATGGCGCCCTTACCCATCAGGGTCGGGCTGACCGGGAGGCTCGCGTCGACGGCAGGCTCATACGGGATCGGAGCTGCTCGCTGCACGTCGAGCGGGAGGTCGATGAGCACCGGTCCCGACCGCCCCGAGCGCGCAATCCGAAACGCCTCGCGAAAGATCCACGGCAACTGCGCGGGCTCGCGAACCTGCACCGCCCACTTCGTCACCGGCGTCGCGATCGCGACGATGTCGACCGCCTGAAATGCCTCCTTGTGCAGCATCGCGGTCGGTGCCTGACCGGTGATGCAGATGATCGGCACCGAATCGGCGAGCGCCGTATACAGCCCGGTGATCATGTTCGTGCCCGCCGGCCCGGACGTGCCGATGCAGATGCCCGGGTGTCCGGTGACCCGTGCCCGGCCGTCCGCTGCATGGGTTCCGCCTTCCTCGTGCCGGACCGACAGATGACGGATCCGTCGTGAACGGCTGAGCGCCTGGTACAGCGGCAAGATCGCCGCGCCCGGCACGCCGAAGGCGACGCGCACGCGCTCGTCCTCGAGCACACTCACGACCGCCTCCATCGGCGCAACGGTGCGAATCCTCATGCCCGCTGCGATCCGATCCGGTGGTTCGAGAGTCCCTCGATCACGGTCAGCAGGGCGGAATGGTCATCACCGCCCCGCCCATGCTGGCGCAGGCTGGAGAGCAGTTGCTCCACGGCGGCCGTCAGCGGCAGCACGGCCCCACTCGTCTTCGCCGTGCTGAGCGCGATGCCGAGGTCCTTGTGATGGAGGTCGACCTTGAACCCCGGCGTGAAGTCGTGCTCGAGAAAGTTGCGGCCGCGCACCTCCATCACACGGTTGGCGGCAAGGCCGCCGGACAGCACGCGGATCACCGTCTCCGGATCGACACCGCCTTTCGAGCCGAGCACGAGCGCTTCGCTGACGGCCTCGATCACCAGCGCGACGACGACCTGGTTGCACGCCTTCACGACCTGACCGGCGCCGCTCTCGCCGACGTGGGTGACCGTCGAGCCGAGCGTCTCGAGGATCGGGCGCGCGCGATCGAACGCGGACGCGCTGCCGCCGACCATGATCGACAGCGTGGCCTCCCGCGCGCCGACATCGCCGCCGCTGACCGGGGCGTCGAGCAGCTCGATGTCCTGCGCCGCAGCCCGGGCCGCCAGCTCGCGCGTGACGGCCGGCGCGATCGTGCTCATGTCGATCACGAGCTGGCCCGCCGACGCCGCGCAGAGCACGTCGTCCATCACCTCGGCCACCTGCGGCGAGTCCGGGAGCATCGTGATCGTGACCTCGCTGCGCTCGGCGACCTCCGCCGCCGAGGCTGCCGGCTGTGCCCCGTCGCGCGCGAGCTCGTCGACGGCGCCGCGGCTGCGGTTATGGGCCACAAGGGGGTACCCCGCCTTCAGCAGATTGGCGGCCATCGGCCGCCCCATGATTCCGAGCCCGATGAAGCCGATCGTCGGAGGCATTCGGCCATCCCTCACGGCGCGAGCGCCGGCATCCAGCGCAGGCTGGCTTCGGTCGTCTCGGTGGTCGGGATGTATTCGAGGCCGACGTGCCCGCTGTATCCGAGCTCGGCAAGCACGCCGAGCACGTAGGCGAAGTTGATCTCGCCCGTGCCCGGCTCGCCCCGTCCCGGAGCGTCGGCAATCTGCACATGGGCAATCCGCTGCGCAAAGCGGCGGATCGTGTCGGACAGGTTTCCCTCCATGCGCTGCATGTGGTAGACGTCGTACTGGAGCGCCACGTTGGGCGCGCCCACCCGGTCGAGCAGGGCTGCGGCGTCCGCCGTATGGCTGATCAGGTACGGACCGTTTTCGAATGTGTTGAGCGCCTCGACGAGGACCTTCGCACCGATCGCCGCCGCCTCCTGCGCCGCCCACCGCAGGTTCTGGGTGGCGAGCGCAAGTTGCTCTTCGCGCGTGTGACCGGGCAGTTCGAGGCCGAGCAGAGCGTTCAGCTGCGTGCAGCCGATGCGGCTCGCGAGGTCGAGCGCGACCGGCAGGTTTTCGGCGAACCGCGCCTGCCGCTGCGGGTCACTCAACAGACCGCGATCGCCGGCCGTCATGTCCCCGGCGTCAAAGTTGAACAGGACCACCGCGACGCCGCTGTCACGGATCGCGGCCTCGACGGCCGCGAGGTCTTCCCCGGCCGGCCACCAGAATTCCACGGCTTCAAACCCAGCCCGAGCGGCGCGCTCGAAGCGTTCGAGGAACGGCACTTCACCGAACAGGAGCGAGAGATTGGCGCTGAATTTCATCCCGGGATCAGGAACCATAGTTGCGAGGAACTAGCCCGCGCTCGCCGCCGTGCACGGCGAGCCGTTTGCGGATGGACGACGGGGCGATCATCGCTTCCAGTTCATCCACGTCGACGACGCCGCCCGGGCTGCACTGTGCGCGCTCACCCGTCCCGGGACGCACGCAACCCCACACTGACCGCGCCCCCGAACGCACACAACCCCACACTCACCCCGTCCCGGGACGCGAATGCGGTTCCGTGCGCCCAAAGGGGGCTCCCACGCGCACTCGCCCATCGTGGCCGAGCGACTGTGGTCGTGTGAACGAGGCGCGCCGACCGACAGCCGGTCCGTGAATCAGGCACTGAGGATCGCGTCGACTTCGGCGGCGGTCGGAAGCGAGGGTTGCGCGCCGGGGCGCGAGGCGGCGAGGGCGCCCGCGGCACAGGCGCGCGTGAGCGCCTGCTCGCGGTCCCTGCCCTCGAGCAGGCCGACGACGAGGGCCGCGCAGAACGCGTCGCCGGCGGCCGTGCCGTCGACGGCCGTGACCCGCGGCGGGCGCGCCCGCGCGATCTCGGCGCCGCCCTCGAGCAGGACCGCACCGTCCGCGCCTAGCGTCAGCGCGACGAGCCCGGGGTACGCGCCCACGGTTTCGGTTTCGTAGCGGTTGACGATCAGCAGGTCGGGCGCGTGCTCGAGCGGACCGCGCGCCGGCGCCGCGTTGAGGCAGAAGAAGCGCGCGCCCTCAGCTGCTTTCGCGACGGCCGCGGACGGGATCTCGAGCTGGCAGATCACCGCATCGGCGTCGCCGACGTTCACGTCCTCGGGCGCCAGCCGCCGGTTCGCGCCGGGCGCGACCACGATCACGTTCTCCCCGCTCGCCTCGACGAGGATCAGCGCGACCCCGCCCTCCCCGTCGTCATGCACGACGCCGGTGACGTCGACGCCCTCGGCCTCGAGCGATCGCAGCACGAGATCGTCGGTCCCGATCCGTCCGACGAACCGCACGCGGGCGCCGAGACGCGCCGCGGCGACCGCCTGATTCGCCCCCTTGCCGCCGGGCACGCGTTCGAACACGGCGTCGGTGACCGTCTCCCCCGGGCGCGGCAGCCGCTCGCACCGTGCCACGAGGTCGACGTTTGCAGAACCGACGACCGTGATCCGGGGCACCGATGCCACGGAGCGCAGCCTACGCTGTGCGACCGTGCCCGGATTTCACAAGCCCAGCGTGTGGCGTGGTGTGGTGCTGGCGTCGGTTCTCGCGTGCGGCTGCGCGCTGCCCGGTGCCGCGTCGGCGGGCCCGCGCGCGCCCGCCCGGCTGTCGGCGGACCGCACTCCTGCCGACATCGCCTCGACGTTCGGCAGTGGATCGTTCGGGCGCTGGCTCGTCGACGGGTTCGGGCTCCCCGGATTCCGCTACGAGGCCGACGAGCAGCGCGCCGCGCGCGCCCGGCAGCCGGAACTGAACGGCGCGACCGCCGCCCAGCACGAGCTCGGCAACGACCACATCGTCGCCGCGGCCTTCAACGACGGCTACACCCAACTGTGGAGCCAGGATCGGCTCGCTCAGTGGGCCAACCGCTTCGCGCCCGATCAACGTCACTACGCCGGCGGGTACGGCTACCTCAACGTCGGTGGTCGTGTGCTCAGCACGCTGTACCTCGATCGCCCGCGTGGCGCCGTCATCCGGCGGGTGTTCGGCGTCGGGTACTACGAGCGAGCGCTCGTCGCGGACGGTGTCGCGGTCCGGGAGGATGTGTACGCACCGTTCGGCGACGATCCGCTGCTCCTGCACGATGTCACGATCCACAACGCCACCGCGCACACCGAGCGTGTGTCGTGGTTCGAGTACTGGGATGTCGATCCGTACGACCAGACCCACAGGCAGCTCGTCCGGCTTGGCGTCCCGCGCTGGTCTCCGTCCGCCAGGACGCTGGTCGTCGCGCAGCGCGGCACGGCTCGGCATCCGCTGAGCATCTTCGCGGCCGCGCTGCGCGGACCGCTCAGCGGCCACGAGACATCGGTCGCGGCCTTCTTCGGAGGCGGGAGCCGCGCGGTTCCGGCCGCCGTGCGGACCGATCGGCTGCCGCGCGCGCCCGCGCGGGCTGGCGGCGGGGGAACCCTGTTCGTCTTCCGCGCGCCGCTGCGGTTGCGCGCCGGGCAGTCGGTGAGGCTTCGCTATGCGTACGGGATCACGGACCCCGGGAAGATCGGGGGCCTCGTCGCGAAGTACCGGCGCGCGGCGGGACCGTTTGCGGCGAGCGAGCGGGCGTGGGCGCACTGGCTGCCGAAGGCGTCGTTCGGAACCCGCTGGCGGTGGGTGGCGCGCGAGCTTCAGTGGGACGCCTACCTGCTGCGCGCGGCATCGGTCGACGAGGAGTCCTGCGGCCATCACACGATCACCCAGGGCGGCTACTACGAGTACAGCAGCGGGGAGAACCTCGGGTCTCGCAGCTGGCTGCACTACCTGCTGCCGATGGTGTACGCGGACCCTGCGCTCGCCCGCGAGACCCTGCGCTACACGATCTCGCTGCAGTCACAGCGAGACGGCGACATCCCCTACGGCGTGCTGCCGCCGTGCCGGCCATACAACGGGCTCGGCAGCTCCGACGATCTCGACTTCTGGCTGCTGCTCGCGGCCGCCGAGTACGGGCTCGGCTCGCGCGATCTGGCGTTCTTCTCCGAGCGACTGCCGTTTGACGGGACTCGGCACCGCGTCACTGTCTGGGAGCACCTCAAGGTGGCGTTCCGCCACCAGGAATCGCTCCGCGGGCCGCACGGCGGATACCTGGCCGGCACGAACGGCGACTGGTCGGATTTCTCGGCGTCGTTCCTGCATATGAGCGAGTCGATGCTCGTCCCCGCGCAGCTCGCGTACGCGTACCCGCGGCTCGCGGAACTCGCCGATCTGCGCGGCGACCGCTCGTTCGCGCGCACCCTGCGCCGCCGCGGGCGCGAGCTGCTTGCGCTGCTGCGCCGGACGTGGACGGGCCGCTGGTATCTGCGCGGCTACTCGGAGTCGGCGCCGATCGGACGCGGCGCGATCTTCGGCGAGCCGCAGCCGTGGGCCGTGCTCGCGGGAGCGCCGAGCGCGGCGCAGGCAGGAGTGCTCGTCCGCAACATCCGCCGCTTTCTCGACGGGATCGGGGCGCCCGCGTCGCTCGGAGGACCGGCGAGGATCGGCTCGGCGATCTCTCCGGCCGCGCGCGACCCCGGCGTGACCGACCCGCCGACGAGCGGCGCGTTCGACGGTGCGTCGCAGTACGTCGGCGGTGTCTGGTTCGACGTCAACGGGTGGCTCACGTGGGCGCTGGGCGCTCTGCACGGCGTCGTCCCCGGAGCAGCGCGCGATGCGTGGAGCGAGTACACGCGCAACACACTCGCGGCGCACGCCCACGCCTTCCCCGACCATTGGGACGGCACGATCTCGGTCGACGACGCGTGCAACGCCTTCTACGCACGTCACCCGGACCGGTGCGGGATTCCGCTCTACAACGACTACGACGGCCAGATCACCGAACAGCCCACGTGGATGGTGATGGACGCGGTGCACCTCGCCGGCGTCACGGCGACCGAGCACGGCTTCCGGATCGCACCTGTGCTCGGACGCTTCTCGCTGCGCCTCCCGCGCGTCGGCGTTGCCCGCGCCCCGGGGCTGCTGCGCGGGTATCTGTGGATCGCGCGGCGGGAGCGGCTCGAGTTGGAGGTGGGCGGCGTTCCGCGCCGCGCACGCGGCGTCCTCACCTGGGCGAACGGCCGCCTCGTCGCGCACCGGGCGTCCGCTGGGATCGTCTCGTTTGTGCTGCCGGGGACCGCGGATCGGGCCGCCGATTGGGCGGTCACGTGGCACTTCGGTAGATAGCCACCATGCTGCGGTGCGGGTTTACGCCGATGCACCGCGGCCCCAGTCGCGAGAGACTCGACGGGTTGACGTCCGAAGGAGGTGGACTGATGAGACCGGACCTGTCGGGTATCGAGCTGACCCGGCGACGGCTGCTTGAGCTCGCAGCGCGAGGCGCGGGCGGTGCGCTCGCGGTGCCGCTGCTCGACCCGATGGCAGCGCTCAGCGCTGTCCCCCGCTGGCCCACTCGGGCGTTGCCGGCGAGCGCCGCCCGCCGCGTGGACCCGTCCCAGTTCCTGCCGGCATCGCAACTGCTCGCGTGGCAGGAGCAGCTGGACCGGATGGGCCTGCGCGCCACCGGCTCGCCCATCCACGAGCGGTTCGTCGACGCGCTGCACGAGCGTCTCGCGCGCGCCGGTGTCAGCGAGTTGCGGTTTGAGCCCGTGCCGCTCGATCGCTGGACGACTGACTCGTGGTCGCTGGGGCTGGTGAGCGGATCGTCGGCAGGGCCGGTCGCGACGGCGTCGTACATCCCCTACTCCGGACGGACGGCTGCCGGCGGGGTCAGTGGAGCGCTGGCGGTCGTGGACCCGAACACGCCTCCCGCGCCGGGCTCGCTCGCCGGTCGGATCGCCGTGTTCGACGTGCCACTCACCGCGTTCACGTACGGCACCTTCCTGTCGATCAGCTACAAGGTCTACGACCCCGGCAAGGTGTTCACGCCGAAGGGCCTCTATGCGCGGCCCTGGCTTGGCATCGGCTCTGAGATCACGCTCCTCGATGCACTCGCTCGCGCCGGCGCGATCGCGGCGGTCGGCGTGCTCGACCTGCCCAGCGAAGCCGCACACGGCGCCTACTACCCGTACGACGGCGTCATCCGGACGGTGCCGGGCGTGTACGTCGACCGCGATGCCGGCAGCCTGTTGAAGGCCGCGGCGGCTGCCGGCGCGAGCGCGCGTGTGGCGCTCCCCGCCAACATCACGCACGTGACCTCGCGCAACCTGATCGGCGTGATCCCGGGCGCGTCCGACGAGCTGATCCTGCTGCACTGCCACACCGACGGCACGAACGGCGTCGAGGACAACGGCCCGAACGCGATCGTCGCGATGAGCCAGTACCTCGCGCGCCTTCCCCGCCGATCCCTGCCCCGGACGATCATGGTCCTGCTCACGACCGGGCACTTCCACGGCGCGATCGGGACCGCTGAGTTCGTGCGCCGCCACCGCGGCGGGCTGCTGCGCCGGATCGCCGGTGCCGTGACGATCGAGCATCTCGGCGCGCGCGAGTGGGAGCCCGGATCGGACGGGCATTATCAGCTGACGGGCGGCTTCGAGCCGGGAACGTTCTTCACGCCGGAGAGCAGCCCGCTCGTCGACGCCTCGTACGCCGCGTTGCGTGACGCGAGGGCCGCCCCGGGATCGGTGCTGAGGCCGTATGTCGCGGCGCCGGGCAGCCCCGACGGCAACGGCTGGCCGGCGGAGGGCACCGACCTCTGGACGGCGGGCGCGATCCCGACGACGAACTACATCACCGGCCCCTCGTACCTGCTCAACTGGGGCATTCCGACGATGGACAAGCTCGACATCGGCCGGATGTGGCGCGAGGCGATCGCGTTCACCCAGATGCTGATCGATCTGTCACGGGTGCCAAGCAGCCGGCTGCGGCGACTGGACCTGCTCAAGCACTAGTGCAGGGGCCGGCGTGGCCGGCGCTGGAGGTGGACGATTGCGTGTGGAGGTCCGCTCGGTGACCGGGCTGGGGATCGTGCGGGCGGCTCGGCGGCCGGCACAACGTGCAAACGTCCGCTCCGCGCTGAACGACTCGCCACATAAGCACCGCCACGGTGCTTATGTGCAGAATCGTTGCGGCGTGGACGTGTGTTTTCACGTTGTGCCGCGCGGGGGCCCCGGCCCCAGCCGCGACCGCTCGCGGCTCACCCGAGCCCGCGCCGGCCTCCACCCCGACGATGGAATCACGTCACCCAGCGGGCAGTTCTTCCCTGGCTCCGACCCAGCGTGAGACCGTGGGCCACAGGGCCCGGACGCTTCCTTCGCGGACCGCGTACAGCCCGCCGAAGTAATCCTGGCCCTCCATCACCTGCTGGGCCGTCTCGACGACGTAGTCGCCCAGACGGAGCTGGCCGCGACGGGCGAGGATCAGCCCGGATGCGTTGGAACCCCGGCCGTAGATCGGCTCCTCTTGGAGGCCCGGCGGGTAGGCGAGCTTCGACAGCGTCGCGCCGTTGCCGGTCGGCCATCCCCCGGACTTGATGTAGACGAGCTCCATCCCCGGGGGGACCGGGAGCGGGCTCTTGCCGAGGACCCTGTTGTCGGGCTCCCGGAGCACCGGCGCACAGAGATACAGCCCCTTGGCGAGGCCGGCGGAGATGTCATACGGTCGAGATAGTTCGCGAACAGGACCGACGACCCGGCCGAGAACTCGTTTGCCGCCGTCGTTCCGGCCCAGTTCGGGTAGTTCGACGAGCCGGGTCCGTTGCGGGCGTCGAGAGCTGAGCGAGCGCGCGCAGCAGCGCGATCGAGTCGACGTTGATCCGCAGCGTGTGCCGCCGCTCGCCCAGCGCGGGCGGCGTGCCCAGGTAGTGCTCGAGCTCGCCGAGGGTCGGCGGATAGCCCATCAAGAAGTCGGTGCCCGCCGGCACCCGGGGGAGCGCTTGCGGGAGGTCACGGAGGTGATGGATCATCACCCGCGGCCGATCGAGCTTGCTGACGACATATCCGAGCAGCTCCGGGGAGCGCAGCGTCTTGTAGGCGGGTCGCCACGCGATCTTGTTCTGCCTGCTGAACGCAATCAGGCGCTCGCAGTTGTGATCGACCGACGCGAGGTCGACGATCGCGACCCCCGATCTGCATCGGTGCGTTTCCACATGCCCGTGTGGGAGGAGCTACCGGTTCGGGCCGGGATCCCCACCAGGGGCGGTCCGCCACCAGCGCGATCCGCCACAAGGCGCGACCCGCCACCAGGCACGATCCGCCACCAGGCGCCTTCGCGGGCGCCTGGTGGCGTGGGTCTCGCGCGGGCGTCAGCGACGTGCCGGCGGCACGCGCGTATGGCGCGCGAGATGGACGAATCCATCCCCGATCGCGAGCATCACGAGCGCCGTCCCGGCCAGTGCGATGAGCATCAGCGCTGCGGGCCCGAGGGCGATGCCGACGAGCACCAGCACCGGCAGCAACAGCACAAACCCGATGATGGCAAGCAGTACGCGCACGGCGGATCACCTCCTTATTCGCCTCGGTGCGGACAACGTAGATCGCAGCGGCCGCATCGTCATCCGTGGAATCGTGTCGCTCGGTTGCGCCGGACTACGGTCGTGCGACGCCCGGACACGCGCGCACATTGCACGTTAGGCTGGGGGTGATGAGCCCCGCGGACCCGCTCGCGCTGCTTGCGAGATCGCCTTCGAAGGAGTACGCCTTACTCGAGTTCGCCGTGGAGTGGGACGCGCCGGTTGAGACCGAGGCGCAGCTCGCGGCAGCGCTCCGCGTGTTCGTGATCACGCGCGACCCGCTCGACTGGCTGCCGCACCGCGGCAGCGCCTGGGTGACAGTGAACGGCGACGGCGACGCGCTCGAGCTCCCGCTGTATGTGTTGCGTGAGCAGCTCGACCGCCGGCTGCGCGCCAGCGGCGGCGAGCTTGACGGTGGGATCGGTCCGCTCTGCGAGTCGGTCGTGACCGCGGCCGCCGCGATCCAGGGGATCGTGCTCGCCGGCGGCTATCCGGAGCTCGCGTCCCGAGGTGAGGTCCCCGGCCTGCTCTCGCAGGTGTCCGATGACGGCGGCCGGTACGGTCCCCCCTCGGTCACGGCGCGGTCGCAGAGCTGGGAGCCGCTCGGGCTGGGCGCGATCCAGGATCTCGTCCAGGAGGCGTTCGGACCGGTGCGCCTCGATCGCTCGCAGGTTGCCCTGCGACCGGTCCAACCGCCGCAGCGGGGATGCCCCGCGTGCATGGGCATCCGCTTCGGGTTTCCCGGTGACCTTGCCGACGCACAGCGCGCGATGTGCCCGGAGCACCGCGCCGAGGCGGATGCGGAGACGGCATTTCGGATCGAGCGGGCGCGCGCGAGCAATCCGGCCGGCTGGCGCGCGATCGGAAAGGCGTCGGCCCGGACGAACGGCCTGCCGGAACCGCCGGACACTCCCGTTCCGCAGCGCCGTGGAGGGGCACCGGGCCGCAACGACCCGTGCACGTGCGGCAGCGGGCGCAAGTACAAGCACTGCTGCGGCAGATGACCGCGAATAACCGAAAGGAACGATGGACCCAATGAGCGTGCACGAGATGGACCTGACCCCGCGGCCCGAGCACCGTTTCACGTTTGGGCTCTGGACGGTCGGCAACCCGGGCCGCGATCCTTTCGGCGAGCCGACGCGACCGCCGCTGGACCCGGTGACGTCCGTCGAGCGGCTCGCGGAGCTTGGCGCCTACGGCGTCAGCCTGCACGACAACGACCTCGTCCCGTACGGGTCCTCGGCGGCCGAGCGCGACCGCATCGTCGCCCGCTTTGCCGACGCACTCCAACGGACCGGGCTGCGCGTCACGATGGCGACGACCAACCTGTTCGGGCACCCCGCGTTCAAGGACGGGGCATTCACATCGAACGATCGCGCCGTCCGCCGCGCCGCGATCGCCAAGGCGATGCGCGGCATCGACCTCGGCGCCGAGCTCGGTGCCGAGGTGTACGTGTTCTGGGGCGGGCGCGAGGGCGCCGAGAGCGCCGCGAGCAAGCGCGTCGGCGACGCGCTCGAGCGCTACCGCGAGGCGATCAACTTCCTCTCAGCGTACGTCCGCGACCAGGGGTACGGCATGCGCTTCGCGATCGAGCCGAAGCCCAACGAGCCGCGTGGCGACATCTTCCTGCCCACCGTCGGCCACGCACTGCACTTCATCACGACGCTCGACCATTCGGAGATGGTCGGCGTCAACCCTGAGGTCGCACACGAGACGATGGCCGGGCTCAGCTTCGTGCACGCCGTCGCGCAGGCGCTGTGGGCCGGCAAGCTGTTCCACATCGACCTCAACGCCCAGCGGATCGGCCGTTACGACCAGGACTTCCGGTTCGGCGCCGAGGATCTCAAGGAGGCGTTCCTGCTCGTGCACCTGCTCGAGACCTCCGGGTACCAGGGCGTCCGTCACTTCGACGCGCACGCATACCGCAGCGAGGACCCCGACGGGGTGTGGGACTTCGCCGCCGGCTGCATGCGCACGTATCTGACGCTGGCCGCCAAGTCGCGGCAGTTCCTCGCCTCCGACGCGATCCGCGCAGCGCGCGAGGCGGCGCGCGTCGACGAGCTCGCCGAGCCGAGCGTCGGCGCGTACTCCTCGGCGGCTGCCTCGGCGCTCCTGAAGGAGGATCACGACCTCGACGCACTCGCGGGCCATGGCTACGGCGTCGAGCGCCTCGACCAGCTCGTCGTCGACCTCCTGCTCGGCGCCGGTTGAGCCCGGGCTGACTCCACGATCTAGCCGAACGCGAACACGCGCCCACCGGCCGCAACGAAGATCCGACCACCGGAGGCTGCCGGCGTCGCGAAGTGCGCCGGTTCGCCGATCGAGACGCTGAACCGGACCTGGCCGCTCTGCGGGTCGAGCTGGAAGAGGGTCCCGCCGCCGCTCAGGGCCCACAATCCCGGACCGGCGAGGATCGGGGGAAGCTGGGCGGCGCCCTGGCTCCACACGCGCGCGAGCCGGTCGCCGGTGACACGGACCGCGGCGATCCCGTCGGTGCACGGGACGTAGATCGTCCTGTTCGCGTACGCGTCGCCACCGAACGCCGCGCCACAGATGCGGGCCGATGCGAGGGAGCCCCCGATACCCCCGAGGCTGTCGGCATCCAGCAGGTAGCCGACTCCCGTCTTGCCGACGATGAACGCGCGATGACCGGGGAGCAGCAGCGGACCGGTCGACCCGAGGTCGAGGTCCTGACCGCTCAGCGCGGGCGCGTCCGACGGCGCAAAGAATCCGGTGACGCGCAGCGTCGGCGTGAGCCGGATGACCGCGTTACCGAAGTCAAAGCTCGACGACGAGGCACCGTTGCCGGTGGCGACGTAGACGTTGCCGGCGGCGTCGATGGCCGGTCCGGAGGGGGCCCAGATCGCCCCCTCACGAGCGGTGGGCACTTGGTAGCCGAGCAGCCGTCCGGTCGGTCCGGACGCGGGCGCAGCGAGAACCCAGCCGTGGTAGTCGCCGCAGTCGCCGTAGAGTCCGCCGTAGGGGACGTACACCCGTTGCCGTGATAGCGCGAGCGCCGCGCGCTGCTGATGGGTGCGCGGGTCGGCCCCGGGCGGGTCGATCGGGCGCTGCCAGCGGACGTGGCCGGTGACGAGATCGAGCGCGACGAGCCGGTGCTCGAAGCGGGTGAAGGTGACCGCGTACACGGTCTTCGTCGTCGTGTCGATGACCGGCGTGCCCGTGATCCCCGACGGGTCGATGTTCCCGCATGGCAGGTCGCCTCCGGGGACCGGCGTGCCGAGATGGGTGTGCCAGAGCTGCTGACCGCTCGTGGCGTTCAGGACGTAGACCGAGTCGTTCTCGGTGGCGACGATGACGACGTTGTTGACGACGAGCGGCTCGGCGTATACGGCTCCGTCGACCGTCGCGGCCCATAGCCGGCGGGCGCGGCCGAGCGCGGGCCCCGCGGGCGCGACTCCGGTCCGAGCCGAAACGCGGTGGTAGGTCGGCCAATCGCCGCCCTGCACCTGTGGGGTGGTCGTCGTGGGCGAGGTTGCGCCGCGCGGGGCTGCGGTCCGGCTCGCGCCGGTGCTCGCGGACGCGGCCGTCCGCGAGCCCGTCGCGTGCGAGCCGCCGCAGGCCGCGAGCACGATCGCCGCCGCCCCCGCCGGTGCCCACGCCGCGAGATGCCGCATCCGAGACATCGTAGGGCCGGACAGCTCGCCGCCGGCTGGTCAGCCTGTCGCGCGATCCTCCATGCCCTGTCGCGTGATCCTCCATGCGACAACGACTGTTTTGCATCACAACATTTGTCGTGCTAATCTTTCGGTACCAAATGAATGTGACCGCAACAAATGTCACCCCGATCCGGCCGCGCGAGCGTTCCCGCATCGAGCCGCACGTGATGCGGATCGCGATCGTCGTGATCCTCGGCGCGATCATGTCGGTGCTCGACACGACGATCGTCAACGTCGCGTTGCATGACCTTTCAAGCGACCTCCACGCGTCGCTGGCGAGCATCCAGTGGGTGATCACCGGCTACCTGCTGTCGCTCGCGGCCGTGATCCCGATCACGGGGTGGGCGGTGAGGCGGTTCAGCGCCCGCCGGCTGTACATCATCGCGCTGATCCTGTTCACGGCGGGCTCGGCGCTGTGTGCGCTCGCGACGAACAGCAGCCAGCTGATCGCGTTCCGGGTGCTCCAGGGAGTCGGCGGCGGCATGCTGACCCCGATCGGCCAGATGATCCTCGTCAAGGCCGCCGGGCCGCGCAATCTGCCGCGGGTGATGAGCTTCATCGGCGTCCCGATCGTGCTCGCTCCGGTGTTCGGCCCGACCCTCGGCGGCCTCCTGCTCCAGGGCGTCGGCTGGCAGTGGATCTTCTTCATCAACGTGCCCGTTGGGATCGCGGCGCTCACGTTCGCGCTGCGGCTGCTGCCGCGCGACGAGGCCGGCAGCGCCCAGGCGGGCCGACTCGACGTGACCGGGTTGCTGCTCGCCGCGACCGGCGTCGTCGGCGTGACCTACGGCCTCTCGCGGAGCGAGTCGGCCGGCAGCCTCACCGCCCCGTCGGTGATGATCCCGGTGATCGCCGGCCTCGCGCTCGTTGCCTTGTTCGTCGTGCACGCACGGCGCGCCGAGCACCCGCTGCTCGACCTCAGCCTGTTCTCGAACTCGGCCTTCAGGGCCGCCTCGATTGTCACCTTCTGCCTCGGCGCCGCCCTGTTCGGCGCGATGATCCTGATGCCGCTGTACTTCCAGACCGTCCGCGGCCAGGACGCGATTCACACCGGCCTGCTGCTCATTCCCCAGGGGATCGGTGGCGGTCTCGGCATGTTCCTGTCCGGCCGTGTCACTGAGCGCTTCGGGGCCGGTCGCACCTCGCTGATCGGGGCGCTGATTCTCACCGTCGCGACGCTGCCCTTCGTGTTGATCACGGCCACCACGCCGTTCACGGTGCTCGGCGCGTCGATGGTCGCCCGGGGCGTCGGCATCGGGCTCTCGATCATGCCCGCGATGACCGCCGCCTTCTCGGTCCTGTCCCGCGATCAGGTCAACGACGCCAGCCCGCAGCTCACGGTTCTCCAGCGCGTCGGCGGGTCGCTCGGCACCGCGATCATCGCGGTCGTGCTCGCCGGCCGGCTCAGCAGCGCCCACACCCAGGCGGCGATGGCCGCCGGGTTCGCCCACACCTACTGGTGGGTGATGGCCGTCACGTTGATCGCGCTGATCCCCACCCTCCTGCTCGCGCGGATCGAGCGCCGGACGCGGATCGTGACCGAGGCGGCCCCGATCGCAGCCGACGCCCCCGCGCTCGAGGCCGCATAGGCCACCTTCCCTGCGCGCACACAATCGCCCGCACTCGTGTGCCGTCGCCTCACCACGCGCACGCGGCCACGCGCATCGGCTACACCGGTGAGCCGGGTTGTGCGCCGTCGCCGGCATCGGCTGGGCCGCGCGCCAGCCCGAACGGACTCCCCTCCGAGTCCCGGCAGATCGCCCACCGCGAGCCCGGATGGATCACGCTGCCGCCGAGTGCGACGACCTGCGCGAGCGCCGCGTCGAGATCGCCAACCGTGAAGTACGGCAACGAGAACGTGTCCCCGGGCCCGCGCCCCCGCTCATGGACCCCGACGACCGGACCGGCCTGCCGCGTCTGCCACCCCCGACCCTCCTCCTCGGTCCGCGCGTCGAGCTCGACGCCGAGCACGCCCGCCCAGAAGCGGCGAGCGCGGTCGGGGTCGTCAGCTGGAAACTCGATCAGCGAGAAGCGCAGACCCACCGCGCAGACGATAGTGCTGTTCGGTCCCGCGGTACCGGCCGAGCGTCAATTGAGGTGCGCCTTCAGCCAGTCCAGGTTCGTGATCAGCGACCACGGCTTCGTGCTCGGTGGCGCGAAGCCGGGGTCGAGCGTCGGCGTCCAGGTGCAGCTGTTGGTCGGGACCTGCGTGTTGACGCTCTGCCCAGATAGCGAGCCGCGGACGCCGGAGCGCCGCTTGCGCTCGCCTCCCTGGCTGCCGCGCCGAGCCTGTCGACCGCCCACTCGCCGTCGCCCGGATCCGTGAGCAGCAGATGAGCCGCGACCCGCGCTGTCGGCGCGCCGCGCTCGGCTGCGAGGCGTGCCGCGCGCGCGTGCGCCTCGGCGCGCGTCCCGAGTGTGATCCGCTCGTAGACCGCAGCTTCGACGTCCGACGAGCACGTTCAGGTGCCTGGGCACCCCACCTCCGAGCGGCCGCTCCCGTGGTCGGAGCGTTCCGCGCCTTGAGCACCACGCCGATGCGCCACCGTCGTCTGGTCCATCGAGCCCCCGGGAAAGGTGCAGGACCCCGCAATGCTCGCCGACGTTGCCCCGCTATGCGAGCGCGTCTCGTGCGCGTTCAGACGAGTTCATGAATGGGCTGCGAGCGCGTGGTCGTGAGATATTCGAAGCCGATCTCGGTGTCTCTGAGGACATCGACGCCTCGGTCGTGCGCAGAGGCGAGCTGATCCGTCGGGTAGTCGCCGTCCGGAGCAACCACGATCGCCGCGCTCACGGTCTCGATCTCGGGATGCGTTTCGCGGAAGCATTGGACCGCACCGGACACCGCGTCAATCGTGTCGCCTGCCGGCTCGTGACCCCCCAGCCGGACGAGGAGCCGTTCGGAGCCCTTTGACGCAGTCAGATCGAAGCCCCGCGTGTCCACCCCCCATCCGACGTCCCAGCCGTGCGATCGAAAATGCCCGATCGCGCGGTCCTGGCGGTCGAAGTGACGCGCCATCTCTGGCGCGTTCGTGCACGGCGCGTCCGCGTCGAGCATCTCGTACAGCTTGGCCGTGATGCCGGGGCGTTTTTCGCGAAGTGGCCTGAGGACGGGATCGGTCAGAGCAACTTGGACCAGGCTGTGACGTTCTTGCCGCTGGGTTTCGCGCACGGCTCCGAGCAGGCGCTTCGCCGCCATCGTGAAATCCTGCGCTCGCGTGTAGAAGCAGGCGAGGTTGAACAGGGTCGCGGGCGGGCGGCTGGTGCCCTTCTCGACGTACGAGATCAGCTGCCACGGATCAATCGCACCGGCGGCAAACGACGCCCTGACGGCCTCCCGCGATGGGCGCTCGTGCGGCCGCTCCGGGGGTCGTGCCGGGAGCGGCGAGACTGTCCCCGCGACAAGAACGAGCACTGAAGGCTCGATCGTGCCCTCGAGGAACGGTCTGAGCGTGTGCTGCAGATATTGGCGTGGCGCACTGCCCTGACCGCCTCTGCCCTTCCCCAGGTCGCCGAGTGCGTCAAGCGTCGTTTCGGCGAGGGCGATCGACTCCTCGGTGGCCCGGTCAGCAAGCTCGCTCTGGACGTCGCCCGGCTCGGTCTCCACGGACCAGTTCGTGTAGAGCGCCGCGAACTGGTACTTGATCCGATACCAGTCTGGATTGTCGCGGGGGCGCAGGTGAGGGGCTCGGTCGTCCGCCTCGGTCGCCGGCAGAGCGCGCTTCAGGTACTCCTCGGCGTCCTGATAGCGGTGCGCGCGCCGCCAGATGATGCCGAGGTTCGCCATCGCCCCCACGTTTCTCCCATCCGCCGCCAGGGCCTGCTCGTACAGGACCTGCGCGCGCTTGTTGTTTCCGAGCCGCTGTGCATCGAGGCCGCTGCGGAAGAACGCCCAGCTCTGCGGATCGCCGGTCAGGAGTGCTCCCCCGTCGAGGGCTTTCGTCATCCAGATGTCGACCCACGCAGCGGCCGCGACCGCCAGATGTTGGTAGGCGCTTGCGGCGTCCACGCCGCACAGGTCGAATGACGCCGCCCAGAACGAGATCAACCCTTCTGCACTGCCGTTCTGACTCAGTTCGAGGCTCATCCCGACCCCTTCCGCCCCGGCGGGTTGCAACTGCCCGGTCAGCTCGAATCGCCGACGCGGAAGCAATGCGGTGAGGAACGTAATCACCGCCACCGCGGCCTTCGCCTCAGCCGAGACGTCCCCCAGACCGCTGAACGCGGTGGCAACGCCCGCCTGCCCGCTCACAAGGTTCAGTCCGAAGCGGTCGGTCCGCCACGTCACGCGCCCGCGAATGAGTCCGGCCACGGCGGAGCCGAGCTTGTCGGCCGCATCATCGCTCAGCGGCTCGACCACGAACACGGGGCGGCGGATCTTCTTCGCCGGCCAGCGGTCACGAAGCCAGGGAGTCCGGGTCTGGACCTGCAGCACGAGCAGAATCGCCACGCTGACCAACAGCAGAGCCAGCAGAATCGCGCCGATCGCATAGGCGGCGTCCTTGGCAACGTTGCCGGCCGTCGTCCAGATCGACGCGCTGCTCGGCGGGGCGGTTGCCTTCAGACCATCGCTTGCGCACCGGCTGGACGCAGCGACCGCCAGAATCTGCAGGTACGCCGCGTGAGCCGCCTGCCGATCGCCGTCGCGTGCCAGCGTGTCCGCATATGCGCAGGACTGATCGAGCCGCTCGAGCCGCTTCAGCCCCGCTGTTGCGCATGGCAGGCCCGCCGGACTGGCGAGCGCATGCAGATAGGCAGCCTCGGCCGCGCCGAGTCGCCCCACGCTCTCGAGCGCCTGGGCTTCGGCGCATGGGCCGAGTGAGCCGGGACCCGCCGCCGCTCCGGCGGGAATCGCTGCCGCGCCACATACGCCTGCGGCAACACATATTCCAACTAACCAATGCCGACAACGTCCCACGCCTGCCCCCAATTGGCATCGTGCGAGGGTAATGCTCTGTTTATCTCAGCACACGGCCGCCCTGTGATGTGACATTAAGCACCTCAGCGTCGACGCGGTGAGGAGCGTTGATGAGGGTTGCGTAGGTTTCGGATACCGGGCTGGTGCGCTTGACATAGGCCGGGCGGTCAGTGGAAGAGTATGCATCGGCAAACGGGGGCGTCATTCGAAGGTAGAGATGGCTCGGTAAGCATCGGTCGTGTCGCACGCGTGGTGGGCATCGCCCCGATCGCGAGCAGCGACGGCGACGGCTGTGCCATTCCACATGCCTGAGGACGACACCGAAGGTAAGTCGGAGTCGGACCCGGACCGGAGCGTTCATCGCCATGAAAAGCACTCGACGTACTGTGATTGTTGATTCCTCGGCACCCTTCGGCCCGCCCGACGGCGGCACGATGGACTTTGACTTCACACGTCACTTCGTCGACGTCGGCAAGGCCACCGCCGGCGCGCTCGCGGCCAGTCCGGACGATCGGACCCCGCGAGTGCTCGTCGGCAAGAAGGGCGTTGGCAAGACCGTCTATCTCCGCCGCATGCAAACCTCCGTCCACAACGAGGGCTCGATGTACGCGGGCGAACGCGAGGCGGAGCCTCCGAGCACCGAGGAGATCATGCGCATTGGGCAGTTGCTGACGCACCAGAACCTCGTGGAGGCGTGGCAGCTCGTCTGGCGGCGAGCGATTCAGCGCTCTGTGCTCTCGCACCTGCTGTATTCCGGTGGCGAGCTACGGGGCACGCTCGACGGCCAGGTGGTCAACGGCCTCGAGGACGAGTATCGCGAACTCGGGCGACTGAGCAGAACGCCGCGTCCGATCTACGCCGAAGTCACCGACATCATTCGCTCGCAGCACTCTGGACGGAGCCTCACGGAGTATCTGAAGCGGCGCGAATGGGACGACTTCCAGTACTGGTTCGAGACTGCGCTGAAGCAGGTTCGGCCCATCTACCTGTACATCGACCTTGTCGATGACAACTTCGCCAACGCCCCGATGTACTGGGTCCCGTGTCAGATGGGGTTGTTCCTCGAGGTCTGGCGCCTGATCGCGACCGAGGCCGGGCGCCGGCTGCACGTCGTGATCTGCCTGCGAGACATCGTGTGGTCTCGGCTGATGCGGACAGAGCATGCCAGCCGGTATCGCACGTCCCCGCACGTCCGCGTGCTTGAGTGGGACTATCCCGAGCTCGACTACTTGCTCCACGAGAAAATCCACCGACTCGGTGAGCAGTTCGTGCTCGCCCCAGGGGAAGATGGAGTCACGCAATGGCTTGGTCGCACAACGATCCGAAATTGTGCGCGCGAGGTCGACGAATCCTGCGAGGACTACATGTTGAGGCATACGCGGCTGATCCCCAGGGACATCATCGAACTTGGCAACGAGCTCTCGAAGCAAATCGCCCAACTTCGCTCGCACGATCAGTCAGAGTTCCGGACGTCACGTTGCGGCGGGTCGTCGGGGGAGTCGCACAACGGTGGGCGACGTGCTGTGGCAGAACGGGTTGCTCGGCTACGACTCCGCGGAGGAGGGTGCGAGTCACTGCCATTTCTACGGAGCAAACGACGAGGATTCGTTTCACTTGCCGCTCGACAGAAAGTCGTACGTCCTGCATCCAGGTCTCCCGCACGTGATACCGCTTGCGCACGCCGGCACGACGCCGATCCGCGGCTACCGAAAGGCCAACTGGGGCGATGGCTGAGATCAGGCGTCGACTCTGCTCGGCCTCCCAACCCGCTTGCTCGACTGGACGACGAGCCCGTTCGTCGCTGCCTTCTTCGGCTTGAGTGGCGCTCTGACCAACCCCGGCGAACCGGGACAACATGTCGCCGTCTGGGCACTGCACCTGGACTCGCCGATTTGGCAGGCCGACCTCGGCGTCGCGGTGATCCCGTGCCCGACCGCGGGCAACCTGCGCATGCGTAACCAAGGAGGCTGCTTCACCCGCTCCCTGACGCCGTTCGGGACACTGGAGGAGTACGTCGAGCAGATGTCGGATCCCCGGCCCGCGCTCACGCAGTTTCCTGGCCGGCGGGCGACGCCGCCCGGGGTCTCAATGAGCTCGAGATGATGGGGATCAACAGCTCCCGCCTGTTTCCGGGCTTGGACGGCGCGGCCCAGGCCGCCACGATGCGAACGCGCCTGAACGACTCGACGGCCAAGGAGCCGACCGGGGGCAACGGCACAGCGGCACGGGGGTACTAGCGCGGCTACGTCGTGACCGGGGCGCGCAGCGCCCCAAACACAGGCGCCCACCTCGCCGGGTCAGCCGATTCTGGGATCGAGAGGGTGATCCGTGTGGCGATGTCGCCGTAGCGCCGCCGAATCCCGGCCGCGGCCTCCTCGGGCGTGCCGATCACGGCGAACGTGTGCAGGACCTCGTCGTCGATCAGCCCCGCCATCTCCTTCCACGCCCCGCGCTTGGTCATCGCGTTCAGCTCGTCCTGGAGCGCGCCCCAGCCGTGGAGCTCGAGCACGGGCCGGTACGCGGGCGTCGATCCGTAGAACGCAATCTGCTCCTTGACGAACCGCACGCCTTGGGCGGTCTCCTGCTCGGAGTCGCTCGCGACGATGAACGACGGTGCGCTGATCTCGAACCCCTCCAGGCCGAGGCCCGCCTTCGCGCGGCCGCGCTCGAGCGCGGGAATCGTCGCCTCCCGGAGGTAGCGCTCGGTGCAGAAGCCGTGGCAGAGCATCCCGTCGGCGACCTCGCCGGCGGCCTCGGTCATCAACGGGCCGACGGCGGCAAGCATGATCTTGGGGTTGCCGTGCGGATTCGGGCCCGGATTGAAGAATGGCGTCATCAGCGTGTGCGTGTAGAAGTCGCCGCGGAAGTCGAGCGTGCCACCGGTCGCCCAGCACTCCCAGATCGCACGAATCGCGAGCACGAACTCGCGCATCCGCGCGGCGGGCTTGGACCACTGCATCGAGTAGCGCTTGGTGATGTGGGGCCTGATCTGCGAGCCGAGCCCGAGCACGAAGCGGCCTTCCGCGAGGGTCTGGACGTCGTTGGCCTGGAGCGCGACGGTCATCGGGTTGCGCGCGAACGCCACGGCGATCGCGGTTGTGATCTCGACTCGCTCGGTGCGCTCGGCGGCGATCGCGGCGCCGATGAACGGATCGATCTGGGTCTCGGCCACCCACCAGCCGTCATAGCCGTCCCGCTCAGCTCTGACGGCGCTCTCGCCCGCCTCGATCACGGTCGAGGCGTATCCACCTGCGTCGATCTTCATCCGTGAAGCCTATGCTGCGCGTCGTGAGCGCTGCTGTGTACTCGCCGCCGGGATGGCTCGAGACCCTGACGGGCCGCTACGACCGCACCGCCTTCGAGCCGCAACGCGATTCGGCTCGCGTCCGCCTGGTCGTGCGGGACGGTCACACGTGGGACGTCGTCCTCGACGGTTCGGCGGCGGTCCTCGCCGGGACGAACGCTGAGCCCGACGCGATCTTGACCGCCGATGCGCGGACGTGGGCGGCGATCGCCGAGGACGTTCGCGGCGCGCTGGACGCATTCGGTTCAGGGCGGCTGGGTGTGCGGCGCAACCTGCACGTCGGCGTCGGATTCCTCGTCGCGACGAGCGGCCTGACGGGTCCCGGTCGCGTGCGCTTCCGGACGGTGCATACCCGTCGCGCGCGGCTGTCGTTGATCGACGCCGGGACGGGGCCGGCCGTCGTCGCCGTCCATGGGCTGGGCGCGACCAAAGGCTCCTTCCTGCCAACCGTCGCCGCGCTGAGCGACAGCTTTCGGGTGATCGCGGTCGACCTCCCTGGGTTCGGCGACTCGAGCAAGCCGATCGGCGCCGCGTACGACGCTCCATTCTTCGCGCGCGCCGTCGTCGACCTGCTCGACGCGCTCTCGCTGGATCGCGTGCATCTGATCGGCAACAGCCTCGGCGGGCGGATCGCGCTCGAGGTCGGGTTCACGCGGCCGGAGCGCGTCGACCGCCTCGCTCTGCTCGCTCCCTCACTTGCGTGGCGGCGCGGGCGCGCATGGGCGCCGCTGCTGCGGCTGACGCGCCCGGAGCTCGGACTCGTTCAGATCGCCCCTCGCGGCATCGTGGAAGCAATCGTGCGTCGCCTTATCCCCGGCGCCGACGACGGCTGGACCGCCGCCGGCGTCGATGAGTTCCTCCGCGCCTACCTGACACCGGCCGGTCGTGCGGCGTTCTATGCCGCCGCACGCCACATCGTTTTGGAGGAACCGCACGGCGAGGCCGGCTTCTGGACCCGGCTGGGCCGGCTGGAGCGTCCGGCTTTGTTCGTGTGGGGACGCCGTGACACGCTCGTCCCGATCGCGTTTGCGCGGCACGTCGAGGCCGCCCTCCCCCGGGCTCGGCACCTCGAGCTCGACTGCGGGCACGTCCCGCAGATTGAGCGACCCCGAGAGACGAACGCTGCGATCATGGAGTTCCTCGCATGATCCGCAAGCCGCTTCGTCTCGCTGCTGCGCTCGCCGTTGCCGCAACGGCGCTCGTTCCCGTTCTTGGGGCGGCTGGCGCCGGCCCCGTTGCACGGACGGTTCACCTGCGCGGCACCGCGTACGAGTTCAACAACGTGCACGTATCGCTGAAGGGCGCCACCGTGCGCGTCGCGGAGTTCCCGGCACTGAAGGCGACCGTTGCGGCGGACGGGCGCTATGACCTCACGGTCCCCGACCACGCCACGATTACGCCGTACATCGTCGATCCCGGCTACCACACGATTTACCTGCAGACGTTTACGACGAACGGCGAGGATCTCGTCAACGTCAACTTCCAGACCCCGACCGACACGGTCTATCGCGCGCTCGTCGCGCTGCTGCACGTGCCGATCGATGCACAGGGCAACCTCGTCGCCTGCGCGATCGTCTCCACGTTCAACACGCGCAACGTGCGCGATCTGAGCTTCGCGCAGTTCATCGGCTATGGCGCCCACGGGGTCGCCGGCGCGACCGCGACGACCAGCCCGACGCTTCCCACCCCTGTGTACTTCAACAAGGATGTGCATCCGGATCCGACGCAGACCGCCTCCTCAATCGACGGCGGCGTCGTCTGGACGAACGTGCCGACGGGCGTGTACACGATTACCGCACACGATCCAGCGACACGGTTTGCGAGCTTCGTCGCGACCTGCCGCCCCGGGCGCGTCGTCAACGCCAACCCACCGTGGGGGCTGTACCAGTTCGGGCTGGCAAATCCCGCACAGCTGACGGCGGGCTGGTCGGTGAGCGGCGCTGTGACGCAGGTGGTCGCTCTGCGTGCTCGCCGATTGCCCGCTCACGCGGTTGTGCGGGTGAGCTGCACGGGGCGGGGATGTCCGTTCGGCGTGCGGACGTTCCGGCCCCCGGCGGCCGGGTTTGACATCCGCCGGGCGCTCGGAGCGGTGCGACTGACGGCCGGCGACGTGTTCGAGGTGACGGTGTCAGCCCACGCGTTCAATGGGCTCGTGGTGCGGTGGGTCGCGGCGCGGGGACACGCGCCGCGCGCGGCGACGCTCTGTGTCCCGCTCGGATTCGCGACGCCGCAGCGCAGTTGCCCGACCGGTTAAGGCCCGTGCGCGAGGTCCTGCGCCGCGCATGACAGCGGCTCTGCCACGGAAACGATCTTCCACACCTCGCGATGATCGTGAGGGTGTGGTCGTCTGTGTCCGCCGGCGGTGAGCAATCGCCACGGTCCGCCGACCCGGCACGACTGTGGCAGATTGTGTCCGCGCGGACGACCCGAGCGCGCGCCGACCTCTACCCCGACCGTGGATCGGTCATCGAGCGGCGGGCGCTATGCCGTCGTCACGATCGCGTCGCGCAGGTCAAACCACTCGATCGCCTGGTCGCGCAGCTTGAACTTCTGGATCTTGCCGGTGACGGTCATCGGGAATTCGCTCACGCAGACGACGTAACGCGGGATCTTGTAGTGCGCGATCTTGCCGCGGCAGAACTCCTGCACCGACTCGGGCTCAATCGGCGAGCCGCTGCGCGTGATCACGAACGCCGCGATCGCCTCGCCGTAGCGCTTGTCGGGAACCCCGACCACCTGAACGTCGCTGACGTCCGGATGCGTATAGAGGAACTCCTCGATCTCTCTCGGGTAGATGTTCTCGCCGCCACGGATGATCATGTCCTTCGAGCGGCCGACGATGTTGACGTAACCGTCCTCGTCCATCGTCGCGAGGTCGCCGGTGTGCATCCAGCCGGCCGGATCGATCGCGTTGCGGGTCTGCTCGGGATCGTTCCAGTATCCGAGCATGATGCTGTAGCCGCGAGTGCACAGCTCGCCGGGCTGGCCGCGTTCCACGCACGCGCCCGTGGTCGGCTCGACGATCTTGATCTCGACGTGCGGGTGCACGCGTCCGACGGTCGTGGTGCGGTGAACGATGTCGTCGTCGGCGCTCGTTTGCGTCGAGACGGGTGAGGTTTCCGTCATCCCGTAGCAGATCGTCACCTCGGCCATGTGCATCCGGTCGATCACCTTGCGCATCACCTCGACCGGGCACGGCGACCCAGCCATGATGCCGGTGCGCAGCGAACGAAGGTCGAAGCTGTCGAACTCGGGCAGGTCCAGTTCCGCGATGAACATCGTCGGCACGCCGTACAGCGACGTGCAGCGCTCGTCCTGAACGGTTTGCAGCGTCGCGGGCGCCTCGAACGAGGGCGCCGGGATCACCATGCACGCGCCATGCGTCGTGCACGCGAGGTTCCCGAGCACCATCCCGAAGCAGTGGTAGAACGGCACCGGAATGCAGACCCGATCCTCGCACGTATACCGGCATGTCTCGCCGATGAAGAAGCCGTTGTTGAGGATGTTGTGGTGAGTGAGCGTCGCCCCCTTGGGGAAGCCCGTCGTGCCACTCGTGTACTGGATGTTGATCGCGTCGTCGAACTCGAGTCCGGCAGGAAGCGTGACATCACCATCGGCCCCCGCGATTAACTCCTCCCAGTCACCGGAGTCGAGGAACACCACGCGCTCGAGCTCGGGACAGCTCGGGCCCACCTCCTTGACCATCGCAACATAGTCTGAGCTCTTGAACTGACGCGCGGAGATCAGCAGCCGGCACCCGGACTGCTTGAGGACGTACTCGAGCTCCGAGGTCCGGTACGCGGGGTTGATGTTGACGAGGATCACACCCGCCCTCGCCGAGGCGTACTGGACCAGGATCCATTCGGCGCAGTTCGGCGCCCAGATTCCCATCCGGTCTCCAGGCCGCAGTCCAGCGGCGACGAGCGCGCGGGCGACCCGGTCGACCCGCGCTCCGAACTCGGCATATGTCCAGTGCACGTCCTGGTGTACGGCGACGACCGCGTCACGATCCGGATACGCTGCGACGGTCCGGTCGAGGTTCGCGCCGATCGTCTCGCCGAGCAAGGGCATCGGCGAGGTTCCGTGTACGTATGAGATGCGCTGCGACATGCCCTCCTCCTTCGGTGAATCAGCTCCGGATCGCGACGAGCGGCAGGGCGGCGCGTCCCGTCCCCCCACCTACGGCGAGCACCTCGTTGAAGCCCGCTCGCAGGCAGTCCATCAGCACATCGGGGTCGGGCACGGCGCCCGTGTCGACGTTGACGCCGACGCAGCAGGTGCCGCAGTACGACATCAGCGTCACGTTCAGCGCTGCACCAATCGTCGGTCCAAAGCCGTAGAAGCTGTTGACCTTTGCTCCGGTGAGATACAGCGGCACCGGGATCCCGGGGACGTTGCTCGCGAGAAAGTCGACGTGCTTGAGCATGCCGCCGATGTAGGAGCGCGGGAGCAGGTTGAGCGCGCCGGCGATCGCGTTCGTGAACGGCAGCGACCGGTCGGCCTTGACGGCTCTGCAGCGGCGGTGCGTCTCCGCCATCCGCTCGCCCGCGTCGCTCATGTTGACCGGGACCTTGAAACGCATCAGCGTGATGCGGTTGCCGCCGATCGGGTCATCCGCCTTGCGGATGCTGATCGGCATCGTCACGCGCAGTTCCTGGACGTCCGTGTCGTGCTGCTCGTGGTACAGGCGCAATCCGGCCGTGACGCCGGCGAGGAACGCATCGTTGTGTTTGGCGCCGGCCGCGTGAGCGGCGCGCAGCACCTCGTCCAGGGGCATCTCGAGGACGTCGTAGTGCCACGACAGATGGCGGTCGGTCATGACCGGCGACAGCGTGTCGGTCACGGGTTCGACGAAGTGTGCGATCGCGCCGGTCGTCGCGACGGCGTCGGTGACGGTCTCCCGGGGGTGGCGCAGCGCGTGCGTCACGTCGCTCACCGCGGATACGAGATGGCGCTTGGAGAAGTCGAACAGTTGCGACCAGTCGTAGCCGAGCGCGTCTCGCGCGAGGCCGATCGCACCGAGGTGCTCTCCCTCGGGTGCTTCGGGCATCGGTCCGAGGTCGCCGGGATCGGGGTCGACGTCGAACAGCAGTCGCGCGACGTCCATCCCGCCGACGCCATCGGTGAGCGAGTGGTGAAGCTTCATCACGAGCGCGGTCTGGTCGCCCTCGAGCCCCTCGATGAACGTGAACTCCCACAGCGGTCGATCACGGTCGAGCCCCGCCATGCCGGTCTTGCGAGCAAACTCGAGGACCGTTGCCAGCGTCTTCGGGGGAGCGGCCTCGAACCGGCGCACGTGCCACGACAGGTCGAAGTCGGGATCGACGACCCAGCGCGGCGTCGCGAGACGCAACGGGGGCGCCACGACCCGGTGGCGGAAGCCCGGCGACTGGCGCGTGCTGCGCTCGAGCCGTTCCGGCAGCCGATCCCAATCCGGGCTGCCATCAAGCAGCAGCACGCACACGACCGTCGATCGCAGCAGCGGGTCCTTCTCCATGTACCAGGCGAAGGCATCACTGTCGCGCATGTGTACCTCGACGCGCTCTAGCAACGCGACCACCTCCATCACTATTTGACCCTCACCCGCGCGCACAGTGCGGCGGTTTTGGCGAGTCTAAGACGCGGTCGGCGACGCCCACAACCGGTCCAACCGCTGACATCGCGGTGGGCAAACTACGGTCGGTGCGAGTCAGTGCGCAACGCGCTCGCGAGCGCCAACAAACTGCTCGATCGCGAAGTCGAGGTCCTGCGTCGTATGCGCGGCCGACATCTGGGTGCGGATCCGCGCCGTGCCGCGCGGCACGACCGGGTAGGAGAAGCTGACGGCGTAGACACCGCGATCGGCGAGTTCGGCGGCGAGCCGCGCGGCCCGGACCTCCTCGCCGACCATCACCGGCACGATCGGGTGTTCTCCCGGGAGGACGTCGAAGCCGAGCTGGGTCATCCGCGTGCGGAAGTGCTCGGTGTTGTCGTGGAGTCGGCGTCGGAGTTCGTGCGAGGACTCGATCAGGTCCAGCGCGCGCAGCGACGCCGACGCCACGGGCGGCGCCAGGCTGTTGGAGAACAGATATGGGCGTGCGCGCTGGCGGAGGATGTCGACGATCTCTGTTCGTGCCGAGACGTAGCCCCCGCTGGCGCCACCGACGGCTTTGCCGAGCGTGCCGGTGAGGATGTCGATGCGCTCGATGACGCCGTGGTGCTCGTGGGAGCCGCGCCCGTGCGCGCCGGCGACGCCGACGGCGTGGGAGTCGTCGACCATCACGAGCGCATCGTGGCGATCGGCCAGGTCGCAGATGGCGTCGAGCCTCGCGAAGTAGCCATCCATCGAGAACACGCCGTCGGTGGCGATGAGCCGGTAGCGGGCGTCCTGGGATTCAGTCAGGCGTGCCTCGAGTTCGTCCATGTCGCCGTTGGCATACCGCAGGCGGCGGGCCTTGCAGAGCCTGATGCCGTCGATGATCGAGGCGTGGTTGAGCTGGTCGGAGATAACGGCATCGCGCTCGTTGAGTAACGCCTCGAAGAGGCCACCGTTGGCGTCAAAGCACGAGCTGAAGAGAATCGTCTCCTCCGTATGGAGGAACTCCGAGAGGCGGGCTTCGAGCTGCCGGTGCAGGGCTTGCGTGCCGCAGATGAAGCGGACCGACGCCATGCCGTAACCCCAGCGGTCGAGTGCCTCGTGCGCCGCCGCGACGATCGCGGGATGGTTCGCGAGACCGAGATAGTTGTTCGCGCAGAGGTTGAGCATCTCGCCGCGCCCCTCGACATCAACATGGGCGCCCTGCGGCGTGCTCATCACGAGCTCGGTCTTGTAGGTGCCCGCCTGCCGCGTCTCATCGAGCCGGTCCGCCAGCTCAGCCTGGATCGCTCCGTACATGGTGTGTCGCGTCCCTCCGTTACGTGTCGGTCCAATCGAGGATCACCTTGCCCGAGTTCCCTGAGCGCGCGACGGCGAACGCCTGTGCGTAGTCCTGGTAGGGGAAGCGATGGGTGATCACCGGACGGATGTCGAGCCCCGATTCGAGCATCACGGTCATCTGGTACCAGGTCTCGTACATCTCGCGCCCGTAGATGCCCTTGATCGTGAGCATGTCGAAGATGATCGGGTTGAAGTCGAGCGTGACCTCCTGCGTTGGGATCCCGAGCACGGCGATGCCGCCGCCGTGGGCCATGTTCGCGATCATGCTGCGCAGCGCGTCGGCGTTCCCCGACATCTCGAGGCCGATGTCGAAGCCCTCGCTCATGTTGAGCTCGCGCTGGACGTCCTTCAGGTCGCGCTCGCGCGGATCGATGACGAGCGTTGCCCCCATCGCTTGCGCGAGGTCAAGCCGGTAAGGGTTGACGTCGGTGACGACGACGTGCCGCGCCCCGGCGTGGCGCACGACCGCGGTGGCCATGCATCCGATCGGACCGGCGCCGGTGACGAGCACGTCCTCGCCGAGCACCGGAAACGCGAGCGCCGTGTGCACGGCGTTACCGAACGGGTCGAAGATCGACGCCACATCCTCGTCCACCCCCGGCCAGTGGTGCCAGATGTTTGTCATCGGCAGCGCGACATACTCGGCGAACGCCCCCTGCCGGTTGACGCCCAGGCCGATTGAGTGCGCGCACAGGTGGCGCCGTCCGGCCATGCAGTTCCGGCAGCGTCCGCAGACGACGTGACCCTCGCCGCTGACGAGATCGCCCTCCGTGAAGTCGCTCACGTTTGATCCGAACGCCACGACCTCGCCAACGAACTCGTGCCCGATGGCCATCGGCACCGGAATCGTCTTCTGCGCCCACGCATCCCAGCTGTAGATGTGCAGGTCGGTCCCGCAGATCCCGGTCTTGCGGACACGGATCAGGACGTCATTGATGCCGATCTCCGGCTCGGGCAGATCCTCGAGCCACAGACCCGCCTGCGCCCGCGCCTTCACAAGCGCTTTCATATCGTCCCCACCTTAGCTACGAGATCGCGGAGACGAGGGTCGTGACGGAGCCCGCAACAACGAGCGTCGGTCACGACCGGACCCGGTGCGGCCAATACCCTCGCTGCGACCGGCGAGGCGATGGCCTCGAGTTCTCCGGTGCTCGATCGCGCGTGCGCGCTGATGAAGGGCGCCGAGCGTCCGCTGATCTGGGCCGGCGGTGGGGCGGTTCGCTCCGGCGCGGGACGGTTGGTTGCGGAGCTCGCGCTCAGGCTCGCCGCGCCGGTCATCACCACGTATCTGGGGAGAGGGCTCGTGCCGCCCGAGCACCCGTGCGCCGTCCCCGGCCCGATTCATGCGCGGGCTGTTGGGGCCCTGTGGGACGAGGCGGATCTCGTGCTCGCAATCGGCACCGATTTCGACGGCATGATGACCCAGAACTGGCTGATGCCGCAGCCGCGGAGGTTGATCAGCGTCAACGTCGACGAGCAGGACGCGAACAAGAACTACGTCTCGGACGTGACGCTCGTCGGTGACGCCCGAGCGGTGCTCGAACAACTGCTGCCCGTCACGGAGGCCCGCGAGGGTCTTCCCGACCTGGAGCGTCGCCTCGCGGCGATCGCAGCGTCGGTGGCGGCCTCGGTCCGCGACGACGACGAGCAGGGGCTGCCCGATCCGGTGTCGTTGTGACAATTTCTTGCCCTCCCTGCGCCCTGCTGCTGTAGCGTCATCGCACGGGTCGGCACGACCGGCCGTGGTCGGAAGTGGGGACTGGGTGCTCGGTTTAGGGCGCAGGAGCAAAGAGAGCAGCGGCGAGGTGAGGACCGCGCCGCAGATCGACGCCAACCTGGCGGGCGCGGTGATCAGCGGTCAGGTCGCGATCGGCGAGCACATCGTCCAGATCCACGCCGAGCACGGAGCGATCGTCAACTACCAGCCGCCGACGGCCCGTCCCGTGCCCCGCGCGCGGCAGACGCCGATTCGGCGTCTGCCGCGCGCGTTCGACCTGCTGGTTGGACGCGAGCAGCTTCTGGGTGAGCTGCACGGATCGCTGGCGCACGGCGGTCCCGCCGAGCTGGTCGGCGAGCCCGGGATCGGCAAGACCTCGGTCCTGCGAAACGTCTCGCACCATCTGGCGGAGCTTCAGCCGCACGGCGTCGTATACACGGCAGCACGGGAGCAACCTGCAGATGACCTCCTGCAATTCCTGTTCGAGAGCTTCTACGACTGCGGCGGCGACATCGTTCTCGCCACGGCCGAGGAGCTGTCGCGCTACCTGGGTGACCGGCGGGCATTGATCGTGCTCGACGACGCCGAGCTCGACCGCGATGAGCTCGAGCGCGTGATGGACCTCGTCGCCGGCTCGACCTTCTTGACCGCGTCGTCGAGCCGCCGCGTCTGGGGCGAGGGGCGATCGTTCGAGGTCCACGGCCTGGACGAGCCCGCGGCGATCGCGCTGCTCGAGCGCGAGCTTGGACGACCGCTCGGCGCGGATCAGCGCGCACGAGCCGCGCAGTGGTGCCGTGAGCTGCGCGGCTCGCCGCTTCGCATCCTCCAGCTGGGGGGACTCATGCGGGCGGGCGTGGACGTTTCGGAGGCATTCGCAGCGGGATCGCATGGTCAACCGGGCGCGGCGCTGGAGCGCTTGCTGGCGGGTGAGCTTTCGGACGCCGACCGGCGCGTGATCGCACCGCTCGCGGCGGTGCCGGGCACCCCCGTTCCAGTCGGCGTGATCGCCGCGACAAGCGGCGTCGGCGACGCGCCCGAGCGGCTCGTCGCACTCGAGCGCGAGCACGTCGTCCAGTCGCACAGCCCACGCTACACGCTCGCTCCAGACCTGGGGCCGGGACTGATCGCGACGCGTGAGGGGGATCGCGCAGGCGCCGAGCAGGTCGCCGCCGCCCGCGCTGAGCTCGTGGCGGCGATCGCAGACGCGGAGCATCCAGCCGCGGGCGGCTCGCCTGGAGAGCCGGAGCCGGAGGTGCTGCTGGCGCTCATTCGCGACGCCGACGCGCGCGGCGCGACCGGCGAGGTGCTGGCGCTCGCCCATGCGGGTGATCGCGTCCTCGGTCTCAGCGGTCGTTGGGGGGCGTGGAGGCTCGCGCTCGACGCGGGACTCCGAGCGGCAACAGCGGCTGGTGCCACGGCGCAGGAGGCATGGGCCCGGCATCAGCTCGGCTCCCGTGCCCTCGGCCTGGGCGACCGCGAGACCGCGGCTCGCCAGCTGAGGCGGGCGCTCGAGCTGCGCGAGTCGCTCGGCGACCACGACGGCGCCGCGGTCACGCGCCACAACCTCGATGTCCTCTTTGGACCGCCGCCCCCACCTCCTCCGCCGCCAGACGGCCCGGGTCCGCGGTGGCCACTGATCGTGGCCGGTGCGCTCCTGCTTGCCTTGGCGGCTGGGGTGGGGATCGCCGTCGGCCTGTCCGGCGGCAACAGCGCCACGCCGAACCCGACGACGTCATCGAGCACGAGCACGCCGCCGACATCGTCGACGAGCACCACCACGACCAGCACAAGCAGTCCCACTCACACAACGAGCACATCGACGAGCTCGTCGAGCACGCCGGCGGGACCACCGCTCAGCTTCGACCCAAGCCCGGTGATCGTGCCCGTTGTCGTTGTGCGGGAGCATTTCGTCAAGGGGGGTCGCTCGGTGTCCGTCAGCAATACGAGCCCCGCCGCGGTCAACGTCGAGAGCGTGGACTTCGGGGGCGAGCCGGGCTACCAAGCCGTCGTGCCAAGCTGTCTGCAGCCGCTGCCAAGCGGCGCGTCGTGCACGCTGTCGATCACGGTGGCCGCAGTGACTCCGCCGAGCCCAACCGCGACGATGACGCTCACGCTCACCGGGTTAGCACCCGCGACGGTGTCGGTAGCGCTGTGCCAGCCGGCGCCCCCTTCCGGCGGTACGTCCGCGAATCCCGGCACCGCGAGCTCGCCCGGCACGGGCACGACCGGCACGGGCACCACGGGCGGCGGGACGACGTCGTCCTCCAGTTCGACAACGTCCACCTACCAACCGTGCTGAGACAGCAGGAGACACGATGACCAAAGATCAGAGCGCCGGCGATCGCATCAGCGCCGTCGTGACCGGACCGGTCCAGGGTGCCGTTGCGATCGGCAAGGACATCTCCCAACGCCAGGACGTTGGCTCGATGCAGCTGACGATCACCGAGGCCGAGCGGGCGGAGCTGAGCGCGCTGTTCAACGACCTCCGTCGCGAGGTCTCGGCGGCTGTGCCCGAATCCGAGCGCGGCCCAGCGCTCGAGCGAGTCGACGAACTCGAGCAGGCGATCGTGGCGGACAAGCCGGACCTGACGACCGTGCAGTATGTCAAGCAGTGGTTTGCGCGCAAGCTCCCGGCTGCCGCCGGGCTGATCACGTCGGTGCTCGTCCATCCGCTGGTCGGACGCCTCGTCGAACGGGCCGGCGACAAGCTCGCCGATCAGGTCCTCGGAGAGGGTGCGTAAGGACGTGCTGATGTCCATTAGCTTCACAGCCTTGAGTAAACCTCCTCATTGCTCTCCACGACTGGTTGATTCTTGCCGATCCAACGGTTACAAGTCGCGGGTGGGGTTTGGCGTGCATGTCCGGGGGCGTGGGCGTGCTGACGTCCCCGGCCGGGCTCGGCGAAGTGAGCGCTGGCAATGGCGTCGGTAGACGATCTCCTGCGCGAATATCAACCCGTCGTCCGGTTCGACTCACATGAGGCGTTCTTCGCCCACGACGTCCGGGCGATGGCTGACAACGCGTATTTCCTCCTCACGCGCGCCGACCAGGCAAGCGCGGGCTCCATGATCGCCGATCGCAGTGGCGGCCTCGACCTCGAGTTCCTCGCCGAGACCGACGGCAAGTACCCAAACGGCGCCGTATTCGTGGCCGGAGATCACTTCGGGCTGTCCCTGAGTGGCCCCGAACAGTTCGCCGATCGGATCGGCGATTACCGTCAGATGGAGCGGGAACTCGAGCCGCGCTGGCGGAACTTCGTCTACGGCCACGGCGTCGGACCGCAGGGCGAGCGCGTCACGAACGCCGACGGTGAAGTCTGGCTTCAGTACTGGTTCTTCTATATCTACAACGACGCCCAGTTCGGTGGCCGTGTCGACCTCCACGAGGGTGACTGGGAGATGGTGCAGTTCCGGCTCGAATCCGGGATCCCCAAAGCGGCCGTCTACGCGCAGCACGCGTACGCCGAGCAGCAGCCGTGGAGCGCGGTCGACCAGGACTCCAGCCTGCACTGCCCCGTCGTCTATTCGGGCCGCGGCAGTCATGCCTCGTACTTCGAGGCCGGCCTGCACCGGACGTTCGTCAAATTCAACGACGGCTTCCTCCCGTTGTGGTGGGACGCCGCCGACGGCCGAGGGCCGGAGATCCGCCAGCAACTCGTGATCCTCGACGACGACCAGCTTCCCGGCTGGGCCCGGTGGGCGGGGCATTGGGGAGGGACGATGCCGCACCTCCCGCCAATCGACGGAGAGAGCCCGCAGGGGCCAAAGCAGCATGGTCAGTGGGGACATCCGGCCGCGTTCGCCGCCGCGTCGATCAGCCACGAGAAGCAGGGCCTGCGTGACGCACCGGTGGTCGCGCTGCGCCGGTCGCCGCCGGGCCTGAAACTCCGCTTCGACTTCACCGGCCTGCCCGACCCACCGGACCGGCTCGTGATCACCGCTTCGGCCGAGGGGGACGCTCCGGTGACCGAGACGATCGTCGTCGACACGCTCGCGCGCGGACGGATCGCGACGCGAGGCCCGCTCGACGCGGGGAAGGCCTACACGGTCGATGTCAGCACGATCTCGGCCTCCGGAGTCCCGACCTCGCCGGCAGAGAAGCCGGTGTATCTCGGCCCGGAGCGAGCGGTGTCGCCCGGACGTCTGCTGGAACCGCTGTTTGCCGCCTGGGGCGCCCTCTGGTTGTGGATCGGCGCGCGCCTCGCGCGCCGGGTGGCGCGCCCGAGGTCCATCGTGGAACCGAGCGGCTCGCCCGCCGCGCCGTTGCAGACGGACGCGGGCGCAGCGTCCGAGGCAGAGGAGAGCTCGCAGACGAGCTCGGCACCACGATGAACCTCACCGACATCCCCGTGCTCGACGTCGCGATCGGCCTGTCGTTCATCTACCTCGCCCTGAGCCTGCTCGCCTCTGCCGTGCAGGAGTGGATCGCGGCGCTCCTCGCACTCCGCTCGCGAACGCTCGAGAAGGGGTTGGCGAGCATGCTCGTCGAGAACGACAAGCTGCTCGCCGGCACCGTCGTCCCGGATCCGGCCGCCGGCGCCACGCAGCGCAATCTGCTCGAGGACTTCTTCGCTCATCCCCTGATCCGCTCGCTGTACAACTCGAGCGGGCGCGTCCTGTTCAAGCCCAAGTCGCCGCCGTGGCAGAACGGCCGGCTCCCCTCCTACGTCTCGCCCTATGCCTTCGCCGCCGCGCTCAGCGACATCCTCGGCGCGTCACAGAAGGTCGACGACCTCGAGGCGACGATCGGAGGCCTCGACATCCCGGCGGGGGTCAAGTACCGGCTGCTCACGCTCGTCCGTCAGAGCGACAATGACCTCAAGCGCTTCCGCGCCCAGCTCGAGAAGTGGTTCGACGACACGATGGCGCGCGTATCGGGCTGGTACAAGCGCCAGACCCAGTGGGTTCTCGTCGTGCTCGCGCTCGTCCTCACGCTTGCCCTCAACGCGAACAGCGTGACGATCGGACAGCAGCTCTACAAGGATCCGACCGTCCGCGCGGCGGTCGTCGCGCAGGCGACGAGCGGCAACGTGAGCGGCCAGACAAGCAGTTCCACGCCGACCGCTCGCCTCAACACCGCGGCGAACAACGTCGATGCCGTCCACGCGCTCGGCGTGCCACTCGGCTGGCCGCAGAGCGCTTCCGACCCGGCGCACGTCGCGTTCGACAACGTCGGCGACTGGGTGCGAAACCTCCTCGGGTGGATCATCACGATTGGCGCCGTCTCGCTGGGAGCGCCCTTTTGGTTCGACACACTCAGCCGGCTCGCACGGCTGCGCAGCAGCGGCAAGCCCGAGACGCCCCTGCCGGCGAGCGGCAGCGGCAAGCCGAACGAGCGCGTTCCCGCACCAGAGGCCGCTGCCTGAGCCCGCGGTGCGGCAGGTCAGTGGCGGGCCGGTGGTGTGTAGTCGCCGACCGAGATCGCACCATCCGGGGCAATCGTCAGGAGCTGACCGGCGGCCATCGTCGGCTGGGTCTCGTCACCCACCCACACCGTCACCTTCTCGATCGTCGGCAGCAGGAGCCCGGTGAACTCGCGCTCGGGATACGCGACCTCGGCGCCCGCGGCGATCGTCTTCCGGCCGTTGGGCAGCGTGAACAGCTGCAACGAGTCGTCGGTGTTGTAGAACTGGAGCTTGACCTCCGCGCTCGAGCGGTTCCGGAAGCGGTAGCGGCGTTGCGGCGGCGCGGACCACGCGGTCGGAGCCGGCCCAGGCGCCGTCGGAGTGCCGTGCGCCATCGCCGACGCGAGTGCGGCCGCGACCTGCTGGTAAGCCTCGAGGGTATGGGGCCCAAAGAGCGTCGATGCACCCTCATACTGCTGCGAGGAGTACTCCTCGAGCGTCGTGATGTATTGCGCGTACTCGTTGGCGTACGTGCCGAGCGCGACGTGCGCGACGCCCGTGGCCGACAGTTCGTTCAGGACCGTCGTGCGCAGACGGCGCCCGGCCATCGTCGTCAGCTCCCCCGGGATCCCGATCACGGCGACGCTCCCCAGACGCAGGAGCTGAACGGGGACGACGTGCGGCACTGCAGGAGGGCTGTCGAGCCCGGGCATCAGCACAACCGGCTTCGGTAGCTGCCCCTCGCGCTCCGTGACAGCCTCCGCCTGATCGACGACCGAGATGCCGAAGATGGCACTGAGCCCAAGGCTCGCGACTGCGGTGATGAGGGCGTCGCCCTCGTCGATGTTCTGCGCGGTGATCCCTTCGTGGATGCCCAGGTCGGGCTCGGGCACGCTGTCCTCCGAACTGCCCGCCGCGAACGAGATGCCGAGCGCAGCCGGCCAGGTGCGAGCTCCGCCCGCTCCGATTGTGACGGTGGAGAGATCGACGCGGGTGTGCCGGTGGTCCACGCGTCCCGTCACCTCCTCGGTCGCGGCCACGAACAGCTGCTGGGCGACGTCGAACTGCGCTCGGCCGTGTTTCTCCATCTGGGCACGATCATGGATCCCATCGGGGATGTGACCGAGTTCGACATTCCCGGAGACGTCGCCGCAGTTGGCGTTTGCGAACGCGGCGACGAACGTCTCCTGTCGACTGACGTCGGTGCCCATCGCCTGTTCGAACAGCGCGCTGGCGTAGCCCTTGCTGTCTCCGGATATGAGCGTGTTCTTCTGCCCGTGATCGGTGGGGTGGATCGCGTACCAGTTCAGAGCGCCGACAGGCCGCTCCTGGCCGCCGTCGCCGGTCTTGACGAACTTCAGCAGGAGCATCTCCCGGTCGGTATCCGCACCCCAATGGTCGCGCTCGGCTTGGGGATTGCACAGATACGCCGGCTCTGAGCGGTTGCGGCCGCAGTCGGAGACCTCGCCGCGGTTGACGTAGATGCGCCCGGGAGCGAGGTTGGCATCTGCCATCTGCACCGCGCGGGCGCACCCCTCCGCGATGCACGTGACAGTGGCGTCGTCGCAGCCGCCGCGGCTGAAGTCGAAGTCGTAGAGCAGTGTCCCCGAGTACCCCCCGGGGGCACTGTGCGTGTGCGTCCCCGCGAACATGACGTTCTCGTCGGTGTAGAGGCCGGGATGCGACGCGGTGAGGCGTTCGAGAACGGCTTCCTTCACCCGGCGCGTGCCGCTCCAGATGTCAGCCACGATGATCGCGAGACGGCCTTCGGCCGTTGACGACGCCGGATCCGACACCACGAACGCGCGTGCGTAGAGCGGTGATTCGACGCCCGTCGCAATCTGATTTCGGTCAGCCATGCCCTGGAGCGGCAGCCCAGCCGCTGGATCGGTGACCTCACCGATCCCGGTTCCAATGTTGAACGCAGGCGCCATCAGCCGAGAGGCTCAGCCGTTGTCGGTGGATGCCGTGAGCCAACGCTTCCCTTCGCCAATGCGTCCCGGATCACCCGCCGGACGTCGATCGGGATCTCGGACTCTGGGAGGAAAACCGGCTGTGACTGATCGGGCACGGTGATCTCGTAGACGAAGGCGTCAGGATGCGGCGGTACCGCATCACGCGGAGGCTTGCCCGCGTGCGCCCGTACGAGCGCCTCGAGGTGCGCCCCGGCGTCGTCCGCCACGGAGCGCGTCTCGACTTCAGCGCTCACGGGAACGCCGGCCAGTCCTCCCCGACGCGTGATTCGCATCCGCATTTCTCGCGCGTCGGTCAAAGCCCGACTTTGACCGTGTCCCACGCATTCCGGACGGCATCCACTTCCTTGCTCGTCGCGCCGAAGCGCCGCCCCGCCTGCACGACGGTCAGCCGCCCGAAGTCGGCGAACGACGCGTCCGAACGCAGCTGCGGGTCGGTACACGTCGCGTACCAGATCGCTCCGGCGGCGTCCCAGGTCTTCCCTCCGAGTTGCGACGCGACGAGGTAAAAGGCCCGGTTCGGGATGCCGGAGTTGGTGTGCACGTCGCCGCCGTCGACGTATCCGTCCATGTCGGCGGGCTGGTCATCGTGGGGGTTCGCCGTTCCCGGATCTTTCATCGAGCGAAGCGCGGGGGCGAGCTGCGGCCCGACGATGTCCGCCCCGATCAACCAGTCCGAGCTCTCGGCGGTCTGACCGAGCGCCATCTGCTTCACCTGAATCCCGAAGACGTCTGAGATCGACTCGTTGAGCGCGCCGGACTGCCCGGAATAGACCAGGTTCGACTCATGCTGGGTCACGCCGTGCGTGAGTTCGTGACCGATCACGTCGATGCCGGCAGTGGTCTGCGTGAGGAGACTGCCATCCCCGTCACCGAAGAACATGTGACCGGCGTTGTCCCAGAACGCGTTGTCGTAGTTGGTGCCGAAGTGGACCAGCCCGAACAGCGGGAGACCCTGGCCATCGATCGAGTCTCGCTGGAAGGTGGACCAGTAGTACGAGTACGTCGCTCCAAGCCCATCGTAGGCCTGATTCACCGCCGCGTCCTGCACCGGAGGTTGTCCCTCGGTTCGGACCGGTTTTCCGGGTGTTTGCGATTCGCCCTGTGACTGGTCGTAGATCGTCCGATTGGCCTGTCCTCCGAGCCGCGCAAACGTCACCGGCCGAGCGGCCCGTCCACCGACCCGAGCCGCGGCCTCGGCGCGCGCGAGCCGGAATTTCTGGTCCAGCGCCAGCGTGCTCAGCGCTGAGGCTCGGGCGGTGTCATCTCCCTTCTCCGCGATCCTCCGAAGGACGCCCGGCGGCAGGATGCACTGCAGCGGATCACGAGTGCACATGCTGGTTCCCCCAAACTCTCGATGGCAAGCAGTCGCTCAATCATCGCCAGCAGGCACGCAGCTGTCAATGCGCCGCCTCAGTCCGGCTGCAGCGGCAGCTGATGCGGCAGCTGAGGCACGTGGACGGGACCGCCGAAGGGTCCGTGACCGGGACCGCTCGTTCCGTCCCCGGGCGGCTGACGTTCGGGACCGAGGGTCACCTGCACCGTCGACCCGACGACGACCGACGTTCCGGCGCCGGGGAGCTGCGAGAGCACGATGATGCCGGTGCCGATCCGCCGGACGATCTGCATCTTCAAGCCGGCATCGGCCAGGATCTTCTGTGCTCCCGCGGCGGCTTCTTCGGTCACGTCGGGAACGATCACAGTGCGAGCCGTCGCGAGCGTGACGGTGACGGTGCTGCCGACCGGCACCTGCGCGCCGGGCGCGGGCGTCTGGCTCAAGACCGTGCCCGTCGTCGCGTCGCTCTCCTGCGTCTGCGTCGCGATCACAAGTCCGACGGCGTCGAGCGCCGCGCGTGCCTGGGCGGCGGTCATCCCCCGTAGGTCGGGTGCCGCGACGGTCGTCGGTTGCGGAACCGCCGCGACGACAACGGTGACCGTCCCGCCGCGCGTAAGCTTGCCCCCCGGCGCCGGGTCCTGGGTGAGGATCGAGCCGACGGGCTGATCGCTGACCTGGGTCGAGGCCTGATGGAGCACCAGCCCGAGCGCGCTGAGCGTGGCGGTCGCTGCAGCGACCAACTGCCCGCGCACATCGGGCACGTCGACCTGGTTCGAGAGCGCCGTGTGGACCGACACCGAGGAGCCGGGCGGAACTTGCGTCCCGGCCGCCGGCGACTGGCTGATGACCGTCCCCGGCGGCTTGTCGCTGATATCCGCTCCGGCCACGACGAGCTGCAGGCCGACCGCCGCGAGGCCGGCCGTCGCATGGTCGAGATCTTGCCCGCTGAGGTCGGGCACGCCGACGGTGCGCGCGATCGCGACGGTGACCGTGACCTGGAGGTTCGCCGGGGCCGCCGCGCCCGCCGCCGGGTTCTGGGTCAGCACCGTCCCTGCGGGCGAATCGCTGGGCTGCTCGGTGACGACGAGCGTGAGGCCGACCGCGGCCGCCTGCGCCTGAGCGGCGTCGAGCGACAGCCCGACGAGAGCCGGGACGCCGCTGTGCACCGTGAGGGAGACGGCCGAGCCGATCGCGGCGAGCGCGCCGGCGGCGGGTTGCTGGGTCTGCACCGTCCCCGGCGTGCCCGGACCGGGCTGCTGGCTGACCGTGCCGACGGTGAAGCCGCGTCCCTGGAGCGACTCGCGCGCGACGTCGAGCGGCTCGCTGAGAACAGCCGGGACCGCCGCGAGGATCGGCGTCGCCACGACCAACTCGACCGCCTGACCGGCGGGCCAGCGCACGCCCGCCGCGGGAACCTGGTCGACGACGGTGCCCGGCACCGTCGCATCCGGTCCCGCGGTGGACGTCATTCTCGTTGAGATCTGGCCGACGGTCAGCCCGGCCGCGGTGATCGCGTGCGCGGCGTCGGGCTGCGCGAGCCCGATGACCGCTGGAACCTGCTTGGTGGGGGCGACCGCGATGCTCACCTCGACGGTGCCGTACACCGGCAGCCTCGCGTCCTTGGCCGGAACCTGAGCGGTGATCGTGCCGGCCGCAGCGTTCGATTCGACCGCCGTGCGCGCCCCGAGCGACAAGCCCGGGGGCGTCGGCGACCGGCCGAGCTTGGTCAGGACCGCCGCCGCGGCGTCGCCGAGGATTTGGGGCGCGTCCACAACGTCCTTCGACACGAGGTCAGGAACGGCGACCGTGAACGGCGTCGCGAGGCGCGGCGTGATCGTGGTGCCGATCGGCACACGCGTCCCGCCGGTCGGGGTGTGGTCGACGATCGTGCCGGCCGTGGCGGCGCTCTCGACGGTCGTGTATGGCGCCGACGCCAGGACGAGCCCGCCTCCGTCGAGGAGCAGGCGCGCCGCAACAGGCGTCTGGCCGCGGAGGTCGGGGACGAGCACCGTGACCGGGGTGGCGGTCGCGAGCGCGACGGCGCTGCCCTTGTCGACGGTCGTCCCAGCGAGCGGACTCGACGCGAGCACGGTCCCCGCAGGCGCCGGGTCTTCGCGCGTCGTCGATGCCGCGGCGTCGACCGTCAAGCCAACCGCGGCAAGCGCCGACGCCGCCGCCGCCTGCGGCATGCCGGCGAGCTCGGGGACGACGACCTGAGTTGGGATCGAGATCGTCAACGCAACGATCGAGCCTGCGTGCGCAGTGCTGCCCGCGGCGGGCGTCATCGCGACGATCGTCCCGCGCGGGTGGCTGTCGTCGACCCGCTGGCCGACCACCTCCGGCGCAAGGTTCGCCGCCACGAGCGCCGCGGTCGCGTCAGCAACCGGCTTGGAACCGACGTCCGGCACGGCGATGGGGTCGGTGCTCGCGAGCACCACGTCGAGCTCCTCGACGAGCTCCGCCGGCTTCGAGCGATCGATCGGCCCGATCTGCTGGTAGGCGACGAGCAGGCCGCTGCCTGACTTGTCGCTCGCCGTGCCGCCGAACAGCCCGACCTCGCGTGCGATCGCCGGGCCCTCGTCGTATCGCAGCCGGTACTCGGCATGGACGGTCCGCGACGGGCGATCGTACGTCACCGCGCCGCCGTGCAGGCGCCGGCGAAACCGCTCGTTTCCCAGCGTCGTCGCACCTGCCTGCCGGGTTCCGTCGCCAAAGGCAACGTGCGTGATCCCCGCAAGCGACGCGTCGCGAGCGAGCAAGCGGCCGATCAGCTCACCGGCTCCGGGCTCGAGGCCGGCGGGGGGCGTCAGCCGCAGCGACCGCTGCAACGACTGCCCGGCCTGCTTGACGAGCGGCGCGTGACGGCGGCAGTTGAACAGCCAGCCGGATCCGGGCCGCGCCGACGCGCCGGCGCCGAACAGGCCGAGCTCGCGCAGCTCGCCGTTCGCCTCGTCGGGCCCGAAGGTCACGTCGACCGCGACCGTGTGCGTGCCGGTGTCGTAGCTCAGCCCGGCGCCGGGATCGATGCGCCGACGCGCCACCTCGGCGACGAGCGAGTCCGCCGTCGCGCTTGGCGCGGGCGGCGTACCGGCGCCCCACGCAGGATCGCCCGTGCCAACGGCGAGAAACCGCAACCCATCGCTCCCGGTGCCGGCCCCGCCGACGAGGAGCGCGCCGACGAGATCGAGCCCGCGCCACAGGACGAGGTTCGAGCGCCAACCGGAGTCCCACAGCAGCCGCCCGTCGGCGTCGAGGAGCCGATCTCGCACGCTGCCGCGCACGCCTCGCTCACGCTCCGATCCGCGGGCTCGCGAACAGCTGCCGCTGGTTCTGCGCGAACCCAGCGTGGATCGTCGAGGACGCTTGCACGATCCGGGTCCGCGCGTCGTCGGCCGTCGCGGCGGCAAGGCCACCCGCGACGAACTGGTCGAGCTGCTGGTTGACAGCGCGGTTCGCGCCCGCGCCGACCGCGGCGGTCGCTTCCTGGGCGATCGCCTGGCTGACGTGTCCGCTGCCGTGGACGTCGTCGTCGGCGAGCGAGGGATCGACGAACACCGCCCGCTTGAGCGACTCGTGCGTGTCGTCGTGGATCGACTGGAGCGTCGCCGGCAGCCCGTTCGCGACGGTGTCGTGGTCGAACCCCGCCGCAGTCAGGCCCTGGCGCATCAGGTTGCCGACGCGCGCGCCGACGGCAACGTTCGTCGTCGTCTCGAGCACCTTCGTCAGTGCCCAGTCGCGCAGCCACAGACCAACGGTGACCTGCGCGCTGCCGACGCCGCGGACGATCGCGCCGCTCGGCTCCTTCGCGTGCGCGGTGACCGTCGCAGTACGGGGGCCCGGTCGCGCGACGATCGGTGTCTGCGGAATGTCCGGGGAGAGATCGACCAGCCACGACGGCGGCGCGTAGCGGGAGATGATCCCGATCTCCTCGGGCGCGAAGTGGACCTGGGCGTACTGGATTGCGCCCGGATTCGCGAGCCGCGCGAGCTCGAGGCGCCCCGCGACCTGTCCGAGCAGGCCGATGTGGGGTGGCGGCGGGTGCAGCTCGACCGGCACGGCCGCAAACTCGGCCGTCGCCTGGCCGGACGCATCGGTCGACGCGATCGCGGGGTCGATCGAGCCCCAATCCGAGGACAGCGCCACCTGTGCGCCCTGCACGGGCGTGCCGAGCTTGTCCTTGACGGTGATCGTGAGCACCGCGCTCGCGCCGAACAGCATGTCGGTCCGGGTTGCGGTGATCGTGACGTCCCAGAACAGGTGCCCGAGCTCATCTTTGATCTGCGCGATGTCGAGCTGAGCCTGGCCGAGTGAGTGTTCGAGCGCATCGAGCCGGCGCTCGGCGCGCGAGCACCGATCGACCGCGTCAGCGAGCTCGAGGCCCGTACGGCGGCGGTCGACAATCATCGCGTCGGTGATCTGCGCGGTCCCGGCGGGCCGGTGGATCTCGGCGAGGATCGACGCTCCGGCCGGCGGGACATCCGGCTGGCGGACGACCCCGACGACCCAGTCGAGCCGGTCGCGCACGCACGTCTCGAGGTTGATGTCCTGCGAGTTGGCGAGCGATGGGTCCTCGGCAGCGGTGACGCGGTTGACCTGTGGCTCGACGTAGACGATCAGGATGTCGTCCTGCGTCGCCGCAGGCAGCTGCGTGCGCGCGCCCTGCTCGCTGAACAGCGTGTCCTGCTCGTTCCAGATGTCATACCCGCCGACGGAGTAGTGGCCGGTCCTGATCACGACGTCCTGCGCGGCGGGAAACGTCGGCGCGGCGATCTCGAACGAGGTGTCGTCCGGTGCACCCTCGCCGATGTTGCGGTCGCGCATCGACCACTCGACGTACCGCCGCGTGTCCTCGAGCTCGTTCCAGTCGCGGTCGAGCAGCGGGACGCCCTGCTGCAGACGCACGCCAATGTAGCGCCTGGTCGCATCGAACGTGTCCTGCCCGCCATTGGAGAAGTTGCCGGTGGCCATCTCGTCCTCCCCTCTCTAGTCTCCGTCGGCGGCGGTCTGCAAGGCCAGCCCCTCGCTGTGCGTGTCGGTGCTACTCGGGACGCGCTCGATCACAACCGCCCGTATGTTGAACGGCAGGAACAGCCCGACGTTCGCGAGGATCCTCGTCCGCTTCGCAGCGACATCCGCAGCGGTGTCGTCCGGCAGCGGCGTCACATAAATCCCGACGACGTCGTACGCGTACCAGTCGTTCGGGCCGTGCCCGGTGTCGTAGGTGTAGTGGATCCGATCTGCCGCGGTGCCGCGCGCGGCCAGCAGCGCCGCGTCACTCGTGTCGACCGTACGGGCGCCGTGATCGGCTGGATCGTCGGGGTTGCCGAGGTCGTTGGTGAAGAACACGTTGGTCGAGAATTCGTGGATGTCCGGATCCCAGCCGGTCAGGCGCTTGACCCACAGCTTGCAGCCGGGGATCGTGCCGGTGATCCGATACAGCGCCGCCGCGTACTTGATCTCATGCCGCTGCAGCGGGATCGACACGGTCCGCGAGAGATCCCAGCCGATCCATTGCGAGAGCGCGACCAGGAGCCGGGCGTCGACAGTGTCGACGTCGTGCAGGTTGCGCAAGCCGTCGGCGCCGGAGCGCAGAGCGTCGAGCCCGGCGCCGAACAGGTCGATGAACCGGCGCAGCTGACCGGAGCGGCCGGCCGCCTCCGGGATCCCGTCGCCGCCGGCGTCCCCCGGCCGCGCGACCGTATCGTGGCGCCGGTGGACCTCCGGGAGCAGTCCGTACAGCACGCGCCCCATCCCGTGCGCCTCGCCGGGGCGCCCGATCGCGCGGGTCGCCGGCGCGGGCGGGGTGGGCGGGGTAGGTGGGGCGGGCGGGATTCCGGTTCCCTCGAGCTCGTAGTAGTAGGAGATGCCCGGGGTCAAACCGTCGACGCTGCCGCCGTAGTCGACGATCTCGACGGTCCGCGAGACGGGCGCGTTGGTGACGTCAAACTGCGTCGTCGTCGTCCGACGCAGGACCTCACGCCGTGTCCCGGACACGTCGACGAGCGCTGATTCCGCCAGCATGACGGTCCGGCCCGTCCCGTTCAGCTCCGTGCCGAGATCGAGCTCCGCCAGGCTTGTGCCCGCGGGTGGGAACGCGGCATCGGCGTAGGCGGCGAACGGGTCGGTGCCCGCGGCGGGGGCGGGCGGGAACTCGAAGTCGCGCAGCTTGCGGCGAAGCGTGAGCCGCGGGATCGCGCTGAGCGCCTCGCCGGCCGCGAGCTCCCACCCCCACGCGACGCGCACCCGCCGCCCGACGATGTCCGCATCGGCTGTCAGTCCGGTGAACCTCACGGCGACCCGTCCATTGATGTCACGACGACATCCCCGGGCACCGGCAACTCGGTGTCCGCGATCGTGATCCGCCCGTCCGGCGGGATCTCGCCGGTGAGCGAGCGCAGCGCTTCGGCGGGCAGGGTCAAGTCGATCTCGAACCCGAAGATCCGCCGGTGCGCCATCGCGATCAGCGGCACGGCGTCGCGGCGGCGAAAGCGCGTGACGGTCGCCGCGAACGCGCCGTCGACCTGGTCGAGGGCCTCGTAGACCTTGCTCAAGTACAGCGGCTGGCCGAGGTCGACGTTGGCGAACGCGAGGACCCCCGCAACCGCCGCCTGTGCCCGCGAGACGACGTCCTCGGGCGAATGGTTGTGCTCGACGAAGATCTCGACGCTGACGTCGATCTGCACCGCCGTCGGATCTCTGATCAATACCTGCGTGCCGACCATCCGCCGGTCGGTGAAGAACGCCACAAGACGTTGTTTGAGGTCGGCCGGGGCCGGAGCGAACTGCGTCCCCTCGGGGGCGACGTACAGCTCGACGCGGTTCCATCCGCTCGTCCGCGCGCGGACCTTCGCGACCCCACCGGCCTCGTGCGCGAGGGCGACGAAGTCGCCCAGCGTTACCGCCCGCTCGCCCGAGCGGAACGCGAGCGGCCCGAACCGAACCGCGTGATCGGTCGTCTCGGCGTCGGTGCCGCCGACGGCCGGCGCCGGGTTGGTGACCGAGTCAAGCTGCGCGATCTGGCTCTTCTTGTCGGTGATCGCGCCGGCGGCGACGTTGCCGACGGTGCCGCCGCCGACTGCGTATGCCGCCCGGATCGTCGCCCCCGCCGCCGGGCGCTTCCCGTACACGCCGTCCCCGAACACGATCCAGGAGACGCCGGCGTCATCGACTTGGATCATGTAATCGGCCGAGTCGGGACCGGAGAGCGTCACCTGTCCGTCGTCGGCGGCATGGTAGAGCAGGTTCGCGCGCCGGTTCCACGGCTGTTGCCCTGCGCCCTCGTCGATCGTCACGGCGACCGTCTCGAGAATCGCCGGCGACTGCGGCAGCGCGAGCGCCTGATCAGGCTCGCCGGTGCCGGTGCCGATGACCGCCGCCGCAATCGACCTGCTGTGGCGAACCGGCAGGCCCTGGTAGACGAGCGTGCCGTCCGGGCGCGTCGACACGCGATCGCCCGCGAGGTCGATCGTCAGATCAGCCCCGAGGTACTCGAACGTCTGCGGCGTCGAGTCCTTCGTCGCGAACTGCGCGCCCTTCGGCACCGTCACCGTCGTCGCTGCGCCGGCCGCCGGCGCGTTGAACACGAGCGTCAGTGCCGCGGTGCTCGCGATCGGTCCCTGCAGCTCGTAGCCGATCAGGCGCAGCAGCTGGATCACGCTGCGGCGCTCGACGGCGGTCGCGAGGAACGCTTCGCTCGCGATCCGGTCCTGGTAGTAGAGGACGATGTCACCCATGTACGCGAACAGGTCGACGAGCAGGACGCCGAGGTCCGCCGGCGAGCGGTCGGTCCATTCCGGGAGGCGCAGCTGCGCGAGCTCGAGCAGCGCTTGGCGCAGCGAGGCGAAGTCCTTGTTCGTGTAATCGATCGCTGGTTGCATGCTCATCTCAGGCCACACTCACGACGATCTGCCCGCCGCCGGCTTGGTCGACATGGACGTAATCGAGCCGGAGCCACAGCTCGCCTTCTTTGCGCTCCACCGCTGTCGAGACAACGATCAGTCGCGGCTCCCAGCGCAGCATCGCCTCCCGCGCCTGGCTCTCGATCAGGGCCCCGAGCGCGTCGTCGTCGGGCTCGTGCACGAGCGACGGGATCTTCGTGCCGAAGTCGCGCTGCATCGGACGCTCCCCGAGCCGCGTTGCGAGCAGCATGCGGAGGTTCTGGCGCAGCTTCTCGATCCCGCTCGTCCATGCGACGCTGCCTCTGTCGAGCCGGAAAGGGATCGCTGCGCCGCGGACGTCATCGCCGAGAGCCATCTACTGCACCTTCCCCACGCCGGTCTGGGTTGAGTCGAGCACCTCGGCCGTGTCGCGGTGGACGGTCACCCCGACGACGTCGCCGGAGCGGACGAACGCGTCGATCGCGTCGACCATCGCGCCGATCGAGGTCGGCGTGTCCCACTGCTGCTCGACGGCCTGCTTGCCGATTGCGATCAGGTCGTCCTTCAGCTTTTGCTTGTCGAGCGGCATCAGTCAAGCGGGCATGGTGGGAGCGACGGGAGCGCCGGCGGCTGCAGATCCGGCGGGCTCAGGCTCGGCAAGCCCACGCTCGGGATCGAGAACGACGGCACCGGCAACGGCGGCAGCTGCGGCAAATCCGGCAGGCTCGGCAGCGACGGCGGCTGCAGATCCGGCGGACTGAGACTCGGCAACCCGACACTCGGGATCGAGAAGGACGGCACCGGCAGGCTTGGGAACGCGCACCGGCTCATGGCGCCATCTTCACGGAGGCAGAGCCTCCGGTCTGGGGGGTCAGTGGCGGGGCCGGGATCGGCGGTCCCGTCGGTCCCATCGCCGAGGGATGCGTGTGGCTCGCCCAGATCGTGAGGAACTTCTCGACGAGCATCGGCGTCATCGCCGCCGCCGGACCGCCGAGCGCGATCCCCGACCCGGTGATCGAGATGTGGTCACCGAGCACCTCGATGTCGCCGGTCGCGCGCAGCTTGATCTTGCCGGACCCGAGCTCGATCGTGGTGCCGTCCTTCGCCGTGATCACGATCCCGTTGTCGGACATCGCGACGACGTTCCCCTGCTCGGAGATGACGCTCGCCTGCTTGGCCTTGGCGTTCAGATGGACGTGGCTGCCGTTCTTGTTGGCAAGCAGGACGTTGCCGTCCTTGTCGATCGAGAGGAACGAGTCGAGCTTGTGGCGGACGAGCACGCGCTCGGCTCCCTGGCGGTCGTCGATCTCGACGGCATGGCCCGAGGCGGTCTGGATCATCCGGTTCTCGGGGGGGCTGATCCCGGCGTCCGCCGGGACCTCACCGTTCGCATACCACGTCCCCACCCAGATCGGGTAGTCGACGTGGCCGCCCTCGAACTCGACCCACACCTTCGTCCCGGCCGGCGGCACGAAGAAGTGGCCATACGGCAGACAGGGCCGTGCCCAGACTTCGAGACCGGCAAGCACCGCGGGCACCGACACCTTGACCTTGCCCAGCTTGTCGGGGTCGGCCGGGTCGATGACGACGCCGCTGTACTTGCCGTAGTGCCGTCCGTCGTGCCGAAGGTGATCGCCGGGCATCGTTCGCGCCTTACCTCGTTGCGATGAACCGCGTCTGATAGCTGCCGCTGCGCGCGGTCGCGCCGCTTCGGTAGGTGTGGACCGCGCGTTGCACGTACCAGTCGCCCTCGGCCCAGGCGGCGACGCCGGCGACGTGGATCGTGCCCTTCGCCCGGAGGTGGACGGTGCCGACCGCCAGCCCGTCGGCGCGCAGCCCGAGCAGGCGCGTGAGGTCGCGGCGCGTGGCGAGCGCGGCGCGAGCCGGGTCGGATGGAGCGCCAACGGTCCCGCGCGCGGGGACGTCATCGGCGGGATGGTCGGTCGCGCTGCCGGCGGCCTGCAGCGTCGAGCGCAGCGCCGCCTGCGCGCTCGAGTCGCCGGCGACGCTCGCCGTCGTCGCGTCCGACGCGCTCAGCGGCGGCGGCGGCGTCACCGGGTCCGGCGTCGTCGTCCGCGTCTCGCCGGTGGCCGGATCGGTCGCAGTCGCGGTGACGCTTGCCGCGGCGCCGGCCGCACCGCGCCGCGCCCGGAACTCGATCAAGGGCCCCCTCCCCCCGCACCAGAAGAGACCCCCGGCGACGGGTGCGTTGACGAGCGTGCGCTCGTTGACGAAGTAGAACTGCGAGGACCCGTCGTTGTATTCGACGTACGTGCGGGCGCCGTAGCGCTGCGCGAGCTGCTGCAGGAAGACCCAGTCGGTGACGTTCACCTGCCGCTCGGGCGAGGTCGGCGTCAGCGTCGGGTCCGGGTCAGAGGCGATCGTCTTGACCGGGACCGCGTATGCGCCGGCGATCGAGCGCACCGCGTCGCTGACAGTGCCGGAGGTGAACTCGCGGGTCTTCGCCTCCCGATTCATCGCCCAGGCGAGGTCGTACGCGGTGACGTGCGTGCGCTGCGCGCCCTGTCCCTGCGTGTGGCTTTCGACCTCCTTGATCTTCCCCTCGAACAGGACGGCGTGCTCGGACTGCCACCCGAGCTCGAGCGTCAGCGTCTGGCCCTCGGCGAACGCGCCGATCCGGTCGTCGAAGCTGACGATCGCCTTGTCGATCAAGCGGTCGTCGTCCTCGATCTCGACCTCGCGCACGAAGCTCGACACGTCCTGGCCCTGCCACGTCGCCTTGATGAAGGGATCGCGGTCGCTCGGCATCAGAACGGCCTCGTGCGCTCGATGTGACCGGCGGCGACATCGCCGGGGATGAACACGGTCGAGCCCGGCTCCGGCGCGAACGGAAACGCGGCCGGGTTCGCGTCGGCGATCCGCCACCACGCGCTGCTGTCGCCGAAGTAGGCGAACGCGAGCGTCTCGAGCGTGTCGCCGGCCGTGACGGTGTGGAACACGCCACTCGCGCCCGCCGTCGCCGGCGCGACGAGGCGAATGGCGACCGTCGCATGCTCGGCGCCGGTCGTGTCCGGTGCGAAGAACGCGGCGAGCGTGCGGTAGCGGGAGTCGGGTGTCAGCGGCATCGTCGTTCTCACTCGAACAGGGACGTGATCGCTCCGGTCACGGGCGCGACGCGCAGGAGATCCATGCCGATCCCCTGGCGGAAGTACGAGCGCACGACGTACGCGGTGCGCGTGACGTATTCCACGACGGGCGCGATCGAGTACGACTGCTCCTGCAACGTCGCGGTCACCTCGGCGCGCATCGGCTTGCCGTCGTCCATGAACGCGACGTGCTTGATGTTGAGGTCCTTGATCACGCAGTCGATCGTCAGGCCGGCGTACACGAGCTTGCATTCCGGCGGCGGACCCGGGCACGGAAACTGCTTCTGCAGCAGCGCCTTCGCGAGATCGAGCGGCTCCCACGCGGGGTTGACGAACGCACGCAGGAGCGCGAGATCCGGCTCGATCGACCCGCCGTAATGCTGATCGCCGTCCATCGGACCGGGGACTGTCGCGTCGAGCTTGAACTCGAGCTCGATCGTCCGCGGCTCGCCGTCGTCGGCCTCGAGCCCCTGAGTCTTCGTCAGCGTCGGGCCGGCCGCCTTGAGGTCCTTGTAGAGGCCGTACGCGGACGCGAAGAAGCCGCTCGCCTTGCCGTATTCGGTGAAGTCCCAGCGGCCGAACTGGTTGGCGCCGTGGTACTTGAACGAGCGCTTCTCCTGCAGCATCTCCGGGTTGAACTGGAAGCGGAAGATCAGCGGCGGTGTGTTGTCGAGCTGTGCCAGGTATCCGGTGATCCGCGTCATGGCTCCTCCTACGCCGGTAGCAGGTTTGATGCCGGGTGCAGGTCTGGGTCGAGGTGCAGCCCGCCGCGGTCGGCGACGTCGCGCGCCCAGCTGGCCCAGGCACTGACGCCGTCGTGGCCGCGGCCGCGGTCGAGGTCACTCGTGGGCCGCTCGCCCGCGGGCCCGAGCTCGACGACGAGCTCCCCGATCTCGACGGTGGCCCGGACGCGCTGTCCGGTGACCGCGTCGACGATCCGCCCAAGGACCGAGCGCTCCGGCTGCTCGCCCAGGGGCGCGCGCTGGAAGTGGTCGGTGATCCGCTGCATCAGGCTCGTCATCCCGCCACCGGTGAGCCACCGTTCGTACGCCTGCGCGACGGCGTCGAGCCCAGTCGGCTCGCGCCGCGCGAGCGCGTCCTCGGCGGGGCGCAGTGCGTCGGCGAGCGCTCGCGAGTCGGCCGCGACCTGTTGGCGCTGGCGCGCGAGATCCTGCTCGAACGGCGCCTGGTCGAGCGCGCGCCGCGCGGTGTGCTCGATCCCGGTCATCGCGGTGCGTGCCGCGCCGAGCGCAGCTCCCGTTTCGCGGCGGATCGTCTCCTCGGCGCCCTCGAGCGTGCGCCGGAACGCCGCGGTCGCCGCCGGCGGGAGCGCGAGATCGCCGACGTTCGGAAACGGCGCGATCGTGCCGCCGCCGGCCGGCCCGCCGACGCCCGCGGCCCGTCCACCGGTGAGTCCCGGGAACGCCCGCGCTGCGGCCCGGTCGAGCCGGTGCAGATCAGCGGCGTACGCGGCACGGGCTCCCGCGGCGGCGGCGTCGGCGGCTGCCTGCGTGCCGCCGCGCGCGATCACCGCGGCGGCTGCCTGCGCCGCGGCCTCCTCCGGGGTGTGCCCGAGCAGGCGCAGCAGCGCCGGCAGCACAAGCGGCAGGATGTCGACGATGTGGTAGATGAGCCGGAACACGCGTGTGTTGCCGAGGAAGATCAGGAAGTTGCCGAGGCCGTCGCGCAGCCACGTCATCAGCGCGTCGATCGTCGCCTTCAGCCCGTCGCCGAGCAGCCGCACAGCCGCCTCGGCCGCATCGAGCGCGGCGCCGATCGCGGTGATGATCGCCAGCAGGATCCGGTCGACGGCCGTCGCGACGATTGCGAGCAGCTGCGCGGCGAGCGCGGCCGCCGCCGCGATCGTGTCGAAGATCGTGACGAGCGCGATGCCGCGCAACACGAGCAGGTTCTCGACCGCGAAGATGAGCAGGCCGAGGATCTCCCGCTTGATGTCGGTGAGGCGGTACAGGAGCGCGGCGATCGCGCCGACGAGAATCGGAACGAGCAGGATCAGCCCATCGACGACGCCGCGCAGCTCGCGGAAGAGCATCAGCCACTCACGGGCACCGCCGGTCGCCTCGGGGGCACCTGCCGCGGGACCACGGCCGGCGAGGTCGAGCGCGCGCGTCATCGAATCGCTCACGCGGATCAGCTGCGATGTCGTCGACTCGCCCGCGCTCGCCGCGCCGCCGCCGCCAGTTCCCGCCGTCGCAGGAACCTGCGGTCGTGGGGAGAGGATGCCGAGGTCGCGGAGCATCACGATCACGCGCTCAACCGCGCGCGAGACACGCTCGACCATCGGCATGATCCGCTCGACCGCGCGGACGATGCGCTCGACGACGACGAGGTCGAACGGGAGCGCAAGTGCCCCAATCGCACCCCCGAAAAGCCCGCCGATGAGGCCACCGAACAACCGCCCGATCCCACCGAACAGTGCCTCGAAGAATCCCCCTCCCCCGCCGCCGCTCGTCAGCTCGGAGATGTTCGTGATGTAGACCGCGAGCGCGCCGCCCACGAGCGGCGGCGCGCCGATCGCCGTGCCCGCGGCGCCGAGGTTGATCGTCAGCCCCGCGTAGTGGGCGGTCGAGCGCTCGATGTCCTCGAGCGCGTGGCGCGCATAGCGGACCTGCGAGAGCAACAGCCCCATCTGCGTGACGATCACATCCTCCGGGTTCACGGCGTCGCTCCCGCGGCGAGTCCCGTCAGGTACGCCTGCCCGACCGCGGTCCGCCAGCGTGCCGCGATCGCGGCGGCGCTGTCGGCGTCGGCGCGGCGGCCGGGCGCCCTGATCGTGAGGCGCGGCACCCGCACCCGCTCGACGTGCCCGTGGCGGGCGAGGATGTGCGGCGAGGTCGCGGTCGGTGCACGGTCGTCCCAGTAGCGGCGCAC
>DATKOY010000028.1:0-5044 GCA_035524415.1 Solirubrobacteraceae bacterium
GCGGAGACACCGTACAGATCGCCACGAACGGACCGATCGACGAGTCGATCTCCTTCGCCAAGGAGTTGACGCTCGTCGCGGCGACGGGCTCCAGACCGGTCTTCACATCCACCCACTCAATCTTCGCCTCTACGTCCGCGAGCGGCGATCAGACGATTCGCATCGAGGGGCTGACGCTCCAAGGTGGCGAGATTCAAGTCTACGCCGAGATGGGGAATCTGAGCGCGCAGATCATTTGCAACACGGTCACGACCGAGATGACCGCAGTCGATCAGTCCGGGATCGCTGTCGGCAATGCCACTTCGTTCGAGGTCTCTGGGAACCGGCTCTTCGTCACGGAGAACACCTTCCAGAACCAGACCGGCATCTCAGTCTCCCCGGGACCGGCCGGGGCGGAGGGCACGGTCGATCACAACCTAGTCGATATGTACCCTGGATTGGAGTCGACCGCGATCTCTCTACTCAACCTAGAGAACGCAGACTTCATGGTCGATGTGATCGCGAATCGCGTCAACGGCCCGGGCTACGACGACGGAATCGCGGTCGCACAGCAGGGGAGCGGGATGACGACGACCCGGATCCTCGACAATCTCGTAACCGGCGAGGTTGCGGGCGCCGGCTTGGGGTGTGGCATTGCCGTCATTGGATTCAGCGGCTCGCTCGAGGCAAGGATCGTGAACAACACCCTGCCGTACGATGAAACTGGAATCGGCGCATCCACCGAAGCAGGCGTATCGGCAACCCTCGTGATCGCGAACAATGTAATCGCGAGCAACAGTGCGGTAGGGCTATTCTTGTCCGAAGTCGATCCCGCCACGACCGTGACGCAACACCACAACCTCTTTTTCGCCAATGCGACCGACATCGCGGCAAACCCGTCGGTGAGTCCGGGCCCGGGCAGCATCATGGCCGACCCCCTGTTCGTCGGGGCCGGCGACTACGAGCTGAAGCCGGACTCGCCCGCCATCGATGCGGGCGACGACAGCGCCGTGCCCACCACCGACCTCGAAGGGAACCCGATCACCGACCTCGACGGGAACCCGCGCATCCAGGGGAGCCACGTCGACATCGGCGCCTATGAGACGGCGCCCGAGGCCGCGGCGACACTCAGCGCGGCGGCGAGCCTGTCGGCGTTGGCCGCGCTTGGGCTGGGCCGCCGCCGTCAGCTGACGGCGTCCAGCTAGAGGGCCATAACACGCCCCAAAGCCCCGCTCGTGGTAACGCCGCGCCACTTCTCGAGTTCCATCCGGGTGTGAACGCGGCCACAGCTTCCGCCCTCATTCGCGACCCCTGTGACGGCCTTCATAGGCGCGCTCGCGAGCGCGTCCGATCCTGCTCCCATCGATACGCGAACAGAGGGACCGACGGCAATGCGGAAGGATCTCCTCTCGACGGTGGCATGGTTGCTGGCGTTTGTGGTGATCGCAGTCGCGAGCGTCGATGCGGGCTCGTTCAACAAGAACACGCTGGCAAACCTCGTGCCGCAGATCGCCGTCTCCCACCCGCGCGCCACGCCCGTCGACACCAACCCCTGCACCAGCGGGGCCTGCTGGTAGCGGCAAGCGCAGCAAGCGGACACCGACAACTGTAGTTTCGCCCACGGAGAGACCCCCCGGTCCCCTCCACACGCCCTAGGCCGCTGCCAGTTACGGTGCTCGACTAATGGGAGAGTCGCGGGACCCACATCCCTCGGGGAGTCTCGACCTCGTCGACACGCCTGCTCGGAGCGAAGCCTGAGACCTGCTCCGCGTCGCGGCTCAATCGTCGGACTCGATGTCCTTCCGACTGCCGCGATAGAGCCCGTACGCGCCGGCCGCGATGAATCCGAGCCCTTCGAGCGTCGCAAGGGGCCCCGTGTAGTGCAGGTCGCCGACCGGGGTGCTGCGCCACCGCCAGCCGAAGACGTGCGATCCGCGGCCCGTGCGCAGCGTGTCCGCGCCTAGAAGGATCGCGAGAAGCGAGATCCCGAGCAGGCCGATCCGGTTGCCCACGATCTGAAGATCGGCAGTCCGCGCAACAGAGCTGAGCGAAAGCGGCGTGGTGGCCGCGAGGCCGCGTGTCTGCGCGCCGGGCGCTCATCCGGCGGCGCGGGTGGACGCGATGATCTCGGATCGACCCAGGGTGGCGCCAGGACGTGGTGGTCGCCTCTACGCGCGACGGCCTCGGCCGACCAAGAGCACGAGTCCGGCACCGACTAGCATGAGCGTCCCCGGTTCGGGCGACACCACCTTGTGGGTGTCCTCGCCGTCTGTTTCTGTGATGACACCGACGGGAAAGAAGTCCATATCGTAGATGTCCACGTTCCGGATCTTCCCCGTGTGTTCGTTTGCTGCTAGGTCACCCCGCGGTCCAGTCACCACGATGTCCGTGGGAGACGGGTCCGCGTCCCATAGGTTCCCCGTACTCGACAACATCAGGTCCGAGCTCAGCGCGATCGGCCCGGTGAGGCTGCCAAACCGAAGGTCGAAAAAGACGTCGAAGGACGCATCGAAGGTACCCTCCGGGTTGGCCGAGGTGTTATCGTCCGGCGACGTCTGGGTGATGTCGAGCGTCCCGGTGCTGGCCGGCCCACCCCGCACCGATTGCAGCGTGACGTAGTAGATCCCGGTGCCCAAACCGAAATTGACGGGCGCGGTGGTCTGGAGTTCGAGCCCGGAGAGCACGGTCGGGGTGATTCCCGGTCCGCTTGTGACGTCCACGTTGTCGAGCCTTTGAATGATCGTGTCCGAGCCCCCCGGCCCGAACGGGACGCCCTCGAACGGTACGCCGGCAAACTCGGTTCCCGGCTGCGTCACCATGTAGTCCGATCCCGCCAACACGTTCATCACGACGGCAGATCCCGGTCGCGCGCCGACGAGGAGCAGCAACCCGGCGACGACTACACCGTGCGTGGCTCGCCGCATGTGGAACCTCCACGAATCGAGGAGTGAGATCCTCCCAAGCGCTATGTGGCGAATCGCGGGATCTCGTGGCAGTGGCGCCAACCCGTCTCGATCCGCCGCCGACTGCCCCCGGTCCCCACCACACGCCGAGGGCCGACGGTGGCGAGGCTGCTCGACTAATAAGCGAATCGCTGGATCCGTGTCCCTCAGGGAAGCGCGTTGGGAGCCGCGCACGTGGATGCGCCCGGTCTCTCCCCCTCTTGTACGCTTCCGCTCGGAGGCCAAGGAGTCCACAGAGGCGAGGACGAGAAGCCGGGGACCGGTGAAGCCTTCCCGACAAAACTGATGCAACAACCGAGCGACGCTGAACGCTCGAAGGATCCGAAACACGGTCTGGGGCCGTCGAGCAGCCCGGCCGCGGATCAGGCGATCTTCCAGGCTGCATTGAGAGCCCTCGTCGCGTTGGTCTTCTTGTGCGGGCGCGCCGAGGCGCTCACGCTCACCGCCGACGTCGGCGGCTACAACTCCATGACCACCGCGAGCTGCGACGGGATCCCGCCGCCGATCTGCTTTCTTTGCACTGCGACCAACTCCGCCTCCTGCCCCGGGTCGGTCTCCACGGCCTCTGCTTCGCCGATGCTCGAACTCGCCTCCTATTCTTCCTCTGCGTACGACTGGCAGAGCCACGGAGCGTCCGGCTACACGGAGACCATGTCGTTCGACAAGCCCGGCCTCACGGGCACCGACGGCACTCTGCTGATCAATTTCCAAATCACGGGCGAGACGCAATTGAGCGGCGACAACACGAGCGAGGATGCAGCTGGGGGGTTCGACGCGAGTACGAAGAGCTGCGACACGTGTGGCACCATCGACAGCACGGGCGACTCTCCGATCCAGCTTCACGGTCCGGCCACGGTACCGTTCCTGATCCACTTCACGTACGGGAACTCGTTCATCCTCTCGGTCGCGCTCACTGCGGGAACCTTCGGCCGCTATCCCGAGACCGTCGCGGTGGCCGACTTCTCGCACACCGCGAAGATCGGAAGCTTCGAGTTCCGCGATCAGGGCGGAGATCTGGTGTCCGACGTGGAGGTGACCACCCAAGCCGGGATCAATCCCTTCGTCCCCGAGCCCGAGCCTGCGGCGCTGGCTGTCGCCAGCTGCGGGGTCCTGTTCTTCTTGGCGCGAGGCCGCTAGCGCCGCTCTTAGGCACCGTTAGCGCGCGGCGCGCTTCACTCGCGGTCGAGCTCGCTGACTTCCCGCGAGCTCATCGTGCGCGCCGAACCGAGCCACCGGCTCCGGAGACCCTTGCAAAGCGATCCCCACGCCCGAACCTGACGCCCAGGTGCTCGCCGTTGCCGTTCTCGCGGCACTGCTTGGCGTCGCGGCCCGCGAGGCGGCGCGGCTGCGTGCCCGGCGGGCGGCGTAGCCCCTCTGCCACCACCACCGTCCGGTGTCCACCTACCTCTCGGGGGAGTGCCGGAGGGCGGCCGGTGTTGTGTGTCGATTCGGTGGCGATCCGTCGCATCTCATCCCTTGGCTCGCTGACCCTTGTCCTGGCCCTCGCCTCCGCGGGCGTGGCCGGCGCGACGACCTGGCACGACGGGGATCTGGTGACGTATGACGAGGGGGCCTGGGTCACGGACCCCAGCGACGCCAACAAGTTGCTGTTGGACAAATACCCCTACGTCTATGAGTCGACGTTCAATTTCTTCTTGCTCGGCGGCGTGGCGCCATGGTTCTCCGTGGAGTTCTCAGATTCCAACTTTCTGATCGCATACCTCCCCGCCTCTGGTCCGATCGGGCCGTTCGACGCCAATCTCCTGAACCCCACGTCCACCGCGGCCGGTGCCTTCGGCGGCGAAGTCGCGGCGCTGAAGCTCAACGTCGACTTCAGTGACGCCGGCTTTCTACTGGGGACCACGGGGCTCCACTTCGGCGATCTCGTCTTGCATGATCTCGGGTTGCCCGGCATCGACGGCCTGACCGTGAGCCAGTTCCTCGCGTTGGCGAACACGGCCATCAGTGGTGCCCCGACGAGCCAGCCGATCGCGACGATCGACCCCATCACCCAGCAGTTGAACGCTTCGTTCGACGGCGTAGCTGGCCCGTACGTGAGCCAATGGGCACAAGACCACCTCGACGCGCCGGTGCCCGAGCCC
>DATKOY010000029.1:0-2510 GCA_035524415.1 Solirubrobacteraceae bacterium
CGTCGCCTGCGCCTCGTCGATCTCGTAGAAGGCGTCCATATGCTCAGACTTTCGGACGTACCGGTAGCCGTATGGGGCGCCCGACAAAACAGCCTGCGAGCCGCCGCGGGCGCGATGCGGCAGACTCCTTCTCACAGGACGGAGCCTGTCAAGCTCGGTGAGACGCTTCGTGTTGGGATTTAGTGAGCAGCGACCTCCTTCGGCTTGTTGATCCAGGCGGCGATTGGTAGCTCGGGCGGCGCGGGCGGCTTGCGGACGAACCGCTCGGGGTTGCGCGCGTACGCCTGGGCGAGGACCCCGGCGCGCTGGTCGTAGAGCTGCTGCGCCTGTCCGTGGTGGAAGGCGGCGGGGGTCATCAGCCCGATCCCGGAGTGCCGGTGCTCGTGGTTGTACCAGGCGAAGAACTGCCGGCAATGAGCGCGGGCGTGCTCGATGTCGTCGAACCGTTCGGGGAACTCGGGCCGGTATTTCAGGGTCTTGAAGTTCGACTCCGAGTACGGATTGTCGGTCGAGGTGTACGGGCGGCTGTGCGTCTTGGTGACACCAAGTTCGGCGAGCAGGAACGCGACCGGCTTGGAGCGCTGCGGCGCGCCGCGATCGGCGTGCAGCGTCAGCACCTTGGGGGTGATCTGCTGCTGCTCGGCGGCCTGTTCGATCAGCGCCTTGGCCAACTGCGCGTTCTCGGCGTACTGCACCGTCCAGCCGACGGCGTAGCGGCTGAACACGTCGAGGATCGTGTACAGGTAGTAGTAGGTCCACTTCGCCGGGCCCTTCAGCTTGCTCACGTCCCACGACCACAGCTCGTTCGGCCGTGTCGCGAGCAGCTCGGGCTTCGCATACGGCGGATGGGTGAGCTGGTTGCGCCGGTCGCGAACTCCGCCGTGGTGCGCCTTGAGGATCCGGTACATCGTGCGGGGCGAGCATAGGTAGGTGCCCTCGTCCAGCAGCGTCGCCCAGGTCTCCTGCGGCGAGATATCGACGAACCGCTCGGAGTGCAGCACGTCCAGCACGCGGCCGCGCTCGCCCTCGGACAGCGCCCGCGCGGGCGCTGACCGCGGCTTGGGCGCCCGGGGCTCAGGCGGGCGGCGGCGGCGGTAGATCGTCGCCACAGACGCGCCCAGCGCCCGACACGCCGGCCGGGTCCCGATCAACGGGGTCAGCTCCTCGACCGTGGCCTCGATCATCGCTCGGTGCTCCTCGGCGCGCTGTCGGTGCCGAGCATCTCTTCCAGCAGCGCTGAGACGTTTCCCTGGATCTCCACGACTCGCTTCATCTTCGCCAGCTCCGCCTCGGCCCGCTCCGCCCGCCGCGTCAGCACGGCGATCTGCGCGTCGCGCTTATCGGCCGGCTTGCGCCCACGCGGCTTCCCGAGCTCCCTCAGCGCACCGTCCTTGCGCTGCTTGCGCCAGTACGTCAGATGCGACGTATAGAGCCCCTCACGGCGCAACAACTCGCCGACCTCACCCGGCACCGTGCACGCATCAGCCTCGGCCAGGATCCTCGCCTTGTACTCCGCCGTGAACCTCCGGCGCTTGGCCTGCTCGACCAGCTCAGGGTCCGGGACCCCCTCCGGCGCGGCGCGCCCGCCAGCCACGAATCCCAGCCCGGCTACGCCGCGCTGGTCTCCGCGGCCGGCGGCAGCAGCCTCAACCGCTGCTCCAGCTCCATTCGTGCTCGTCTCCTGCATCTCCGGCGTTCTCCGTTCTCGCCCTCAAGGTCATTGATTCCTCGATGGTGAGCGTCTCGCCGGACGTTGACAGAGAGGGGCAGACCGCGATGCGTCTTGACCTCATTGCAGCGGCGCTCCCAGAGCCTGGCTGAGATCAGTCGGAGAAATTGGCTCGCGCCATGGCCGCCAAGCTCGGTTGGTTGCGTCGCCTCGCTTGACCCGCGTCGCAATTTGTCCGTTTTGCTTCCGCCGCTGCGGTGGCGTCGCGTGCGGCGGGCCGTTAGTCTGAGCTCTAGAAGCACCGCACCCCGGCAACCGCTCACCTAAACGGGGTGGCTGTTGCCGGGGTGGTTGGCCTCGGTACACGGCTGCTAGCTGGCCGTGCAGTTAGATTAGGTGCCGCCACCGTCTCCACCAAAACCCGGCTCCCGCAACGAGCGGAAAAAACCGGCCCGGTGGAACGCTTTATTTACCAGGGAAATTGTGACCTAAGGATGGCCTGCGTCGTTTGCAGTGCGGCGGCAGCTGCTCGGAAACCGGGTCGCCGGCGAGCAGAGCTTGCGTCCTGACACGGCGTTACGGTTGCTCTCATGCACCCCAAACGGACCGCCAATCCCACCGTGCGACGTCCAAAGGTCAAGGACCGTCGAATGGATGCCCTCGTTCTCATGTGCTGGGAGCAGGGCTGGTGGTGCGAGCGAGGGGGCGAGAACCAAGTGAAGTGCTACCCACCAAATGATGAGGGAATGGTGCCCATCCGAAGCACGCCCAGCGGGTCCCGAACATATGCCAACAAGCTTGCGGCTGGAGTGCCCCCGGTTTCGTGGACACCTGATCGCTT
>DATKOY010000030.1:0-60660 GCA_035524415.1 Solirubrobacteraceae bacterium
TCGATGCGGTCGTCATGCTCGAGCGCGATGATGTCCACCTGATCATGGCCGGCGAGGGCGACGCCGAGGCGGACCTGCGCGGGCGTGCCCGCCCGCTCGGCACCCGGGCGCATTTCCTGCCGACGCCCGGCCGCGACATCGCCAGCGTGTGCTCGGCTTTTGACGTGTCGCTGTTCTGTCCGAGCCCAACCGAGGGAGCTCCGCTGGCGGTGATCCACTCGATGTTCGCATCGCGCCCGTGTCTGGCGACCGCCGACGAAGGGGTCGCGGGTCTGATCGTGCCGGGCGCCGGCGCGATCGTCTCACCCGAGCACGATCCGGCGGCGCTTATGGATGTCCTGAAGGCATACCTCGACGACGAGAACCGCCGCGAGCGTGAAGGCAGTGCGGCGCGCGCGATCGCCGACCGGCTGTTCGCCGCCCCCATCGTCGCCGAGCGGATCGAGCAGCTGATCAGGCGCTGACGGGCGCATTCGGCCGGTCTCTCAGACGCCGGCTCGGCGCACGAACGTCACCTTGACCACGGGCCGTTCGGCGACGAGCGCGAAGCCCTGCCTGCGAACGCCATCGATCAAGGAGCGCGCGTCGCGCACGCCGCCGGTGTGGTGCAGTTGCGTTGCGAAGATCCGGACGCCCATGCCGGCGAGATCGAGGGTCGGCAGGACCTCGTACTCGGCGCCTTCGATATCGAGCTTGAGCAAGTCGATGTGGTCGTCGCCGAACTCGCGCATGAGTGAGGGCAGCGTGCGGCCGGGGGCCTCGACCCATTCGGTGCTGTCGTAGAGCCCCGCGGCGGACACCGATTGGCTCGCAGCCTCATGATGGACCTGCATCCGGATCGTCCCGTCGTGGCTGGTGATCGCCGCTCTGCGGAACGCGAACCGCGGATTCCCGGCAGCCTGCTCGAGGGCGCTGCATTCGAACGCCTCGACTGGGTCGAAGCACCGCACCTGCACGCCGTAGCGCCGGATCAGTTCGAGGTCGAAGCTGATGTCGCCTCCGGCGCCGACGCAGTAGCAGATCGAATCGCTCGTCAGGATCCCGTCGGGAATCTTCCAGCCACCGTAGGCGGTGCCGAGCGACAGGATCGACGGGTCCTCATGCGGGGTGAGCGAGCCGAGGCGGCGCTCGAACCAGCGCCGCCGCACGGCGCTCTTGACCTTTGCCGGACGAAGCTTCCGGATCGTCTCGTTCATCGTGGCGGAGCTTATGAGATCGCCGGGCGCTCCCGGCGCCGATCGCCGATCTGCGCCGTGTCCGGCGACACCGACATTCGGCCAGCCAAGCGACCCGGTTCGCTAGCTTTGTCGGTTCCGGGGCGATGGCAGGACTCGGACACGGCAAGCTCGAATGTGTCCACAAAGCGTGAGCCACCCAGGAGGAATCGACGGTTGAGTGACGTGATCGTGGTGACGGGCGGAGCCGGCTATATCGGCGTACCGCTGTGTGTCGGTCTGGCCGAGTCCGGGCGAACGGTGCGTGCGCTGGACGTTCTCCTCCACGATCAGACTGACGTGCTCGACGTGTTGCGGGGCGCCGGCGTGGAGCTGATCCAGGGAGACGTCCGTGCGCCCGAGGTCAGGGAACGAGCGCTGAGCGGCGCTGACGCGGTCGTGCATCTCGCGGCGATCGTCGGCGATCCGGCGTGCGCGAGGGATCCGGAGCTCTCGCGAGAAGTGAACGTCGAGGGCAGCCGGATGCTCGCCGAGGACGCCGAGCGCCTCGGGGTCGGTCGCTTCGTGTTCGCGTCGACGTGCTCGAACTACGGCCGCATGGCTGACCCCACCACGCCGATCGACGAGCAGGGCGTCCTCGCCCCGGTCTCGCTGTACGCCGAGCAGAAGGTCGCGATCGAGCAGGGCCTGCTCGCGGCGACGGGCAACCTGCAGCCGACGTGCCTGCGGTTTGCGACCGTGTACGGGGTCGCTCCGCGGATGCGCTTCGACCTCACGGTCAACGAGTTCACGCGCGACCTCTGGGCCGGTCGCAAGCTCGAGGTGTTCGGCGAGAAGTTCTGGCGTCCCTACGTGCACGTCCGCGATGCCGGTCGCGCGATCCGCACGGTGCTCGACGCACCGGTCGAGACGGTCGGGCGCGGGGTGTTCAACGTCGGCCGCTCGGGCGAGAACTACCGCAAGCTCGACATCGTCGAGGAGATTCGCAAACTCACCCACAACGGCGAGGTGACGTACGTCCACCGGGACGAGGACCCGCGCGACTACAAGGTCAGCTTCGACAAGATCCGCAACGTCCTCGGGTTTGAGACCGAGATGACCGTTCCCGACGGGATCGCGGAGGTCATCTCGGCGCTCGACGAGAACCGGTTCGGCGATCCGTTCGATGGGCGCTATCGAAACGTCCCCTGACCATCTCGTCCCGGTCTTCGATCTGCGCTTCACGCAGGAGGACCTCGACGCGGTTGCCGAAACGCTGCGCTCCGGCTGGCTCACGATGGGGCCACGGACGATCGAGTTCGAAGCCGCGTTCGCGCAGTTCATCGGATCACGCCACGCGGTCGCGGTGTCGAGCTGCACCGGCGCATTGCACCTCGCGTATCTCGCCGCCGGAGTCGGTCCCGGGGCCGAGGTGATCGTCCCGTCGATGACGATGGTCGCAACCGCAGCCGCCGTCATCTATGCGGGCGGGACGCCGGTGTTCGCGGACATCGTCGGCGTGGATGAGCCGCTGATCGATCCCGACCACGTGGCCGAGCTGATCACGCCCCAAACGAAGGCGGTCGTCCCGATGCACTTCGGCGGCTACGGCGCTGCCGTCGACAGGCTTTCGGCGCTCTGCGCCGAACGCGGGCTCGCGATGATCGAGGACGCGGCCCACTCGCCGCTTGCGACCGTCGGCGGGCGCACGCTCGGCACCTGGGGCCTCGCCGGTGCGTTCAGCTTCTTCTCCAACAAGGTGCTCGCGGTCGGCGAGGGAGGCCTGCTCGCCACCGACGACGACGATGTGGCGGCGTTCGCGCGCTCTCGCCGCTGCCACGCGATGACAACCGTGACGTGGGATCGCCATCAGGGCCATCACCGGCAGTACGACGTGCCGGGACTCGGTTTCAACTATCGGATCGACGAGCCCCGCGCCGCGCTGCTGCTCTCGCGGCTGCGCCGGCTCGCGGACGACGTCGCGCGCCGCCGCGAGCTGACGCGGCGCTATCGCCGGCTGCTTGCGGACGTACCGGGGATCACGCTGCCGTTCACCGAGGAGAGCGTCGAGCGCTCCTCCTGTTACATCATGCCGGTGATGGTCAGCCGCCCGGAGTCGCAGGGGCCGTTGCGGCTCGCGCTGCGGGAGGCGCACGGCATCCAGACGAGCCTGTTCTACCCGGCCATTCACGAGTTCAGCGCCTACCGGTCGCGGTTCCCTGGAATCTCGCTCCCGAAGACCGAGCTGGCCGCCCGCAGCGAGATCACGCTGCCGCTGTATCCACATTTGACCGAGGAGCAGCAGGACCGTGTCGTGGAAGCGATCGCGGCGGAGCTGACGCCATGAGCTGGGAGATTCCACTCGCCGATCTCGTGCTCACCGACGAGGACATTGGTGCCGTCCTCGACGTCCTGTCGGGAGGCTGGGTGACGATGGGGCCGCGGACCCAGCGCTTCGAGGCCGCCTTCGCCGAACTGCTTGGCGTTCCCCACGCCGTCGCGCTGTCGTCGGGCACGGCGGCGCTCCATCTGTCACTGCTCGGCGCCGGGATCGGCGAGGGCGACGAGGTCCTGGTGTCGGCGATGACGTTCGTCGCCGCCGCGGCTGCGATCCGCTATTGCGGCGCCACACCCGTGTTCGTCGAGTCAGTCGGTCCGGATGACCTGAACCTCGACCCCGACGACGTGGCCCGTCAGATCGGACCGCGGACGCGCGCGATCATCGCCACGCACTGGATGGGCTACTCCTGCGACCTGCCGGCACTCGAGCGGCTGTGCGATCAGCACGGCCTGCTGCTGATCGAGGACGCCGCCCAGAGCATCACCGCCATGTGCGCAGACGGCCGCCTCACGGGCACGGTCGGGATCGCGGGCTGCTTCTCGTTCTTCTCGAAGAAGCAGCTGTCCGTCGGGGAGGGGGGGATGCTCGTGACCCCCGACGTGGACGTCGCCGCGAAGGTGCGCTCGTTGCGCTCCCATGCGATGACGTCCGTCACGTGGGATCGCCACCGCGGATATGCCGAGAGCTACGACGTCGTCGACGTCGGCTTCAACCTGCGGATCGACGAGGCCCGCGCCGCGCTCGGGCTCAGCCGGATGGCGCGGCTGCACGATGACATCGCGCGGAGGCGCTCGCTCGTGCGCCATTACCGCGAGAGGTTGGCCGATCATCCAGCGGTGACGTTCCCGTGGTCTGATGATGAGGTCGAGCGCGGTTCTCACTTCGGCTTCCCGGTCATCTTCGAGGCCAGGGAAGAACGCGACCGGGTCGTCCGTGAACTGGAGGATCGCCATATCCAGACCACGTGGTACCCGTCGCTCACCGACCTCTCGGCCTACAGCCACCACCCGAGCCGGCCGATCACCGAGGATCTTGCCGGACGGCATCTGCTGCTCCCCCTCTCCTCCACGTTCAGCGAGGATCAGCTCGAGATCGTGATCTCCCAGCTCACCGAAATCCTCGCGGCCGGTCCTTCGCGCACCGGCTGACGAGACTCAGATGGAAGCGGCGGACACCACTGAGGCGCCGCCCGCGGCGCCGGCGGGTCTGTCGCCGCGCACGCTGCTGAGCAGCCGATCAGCGCTGGTGCCCGGTCTCGTCGCCGTTGCCCTGTTCGTGCTGTGGGCCGCCGACAACGGCGGCTACGACGCGACCACCTGGTACTGGGGCGCGCTCGTGCTGCTCGCCACGCTTGCCGTGTCCGTGACCGTGCTCGGCGCGAGGCGCCGACGCCTGTCACGCGCTGCCACGGTTGCGCTGTGCGCATTCGGCGGCTACGTGATCTGGTCGTACCTGTCGATGGCCTGGGCGGGAACGCCGGGCTGGGCACTCGAGGGCAGCAACCGAACGCTCCTGTATTTCCTGATCTTCACGCTGTTCCTGATCCTGCCGTGGTCAGAAGCAGGAGGCCTGGTCGCGCTCGTCGTGTTCGCGCTCGGCGTCGGCGTGATCGCGGTCGTGTTGCTGTTGCGGCTCGCGTCGAGCGCGCACATCGGGCAACTCGCGATCGATGGCCGCCTCGCCGCGCCAACCGGGTACTTCAACGCGAGCGTCGCGCTGTTCATGACGTGCGCGGTCCTCTCGACCGTGCTCGCGACGCGCCGCGAGTTGCCGGGGCCGCTCCGTGGGCTGCTGCTGGCGATCGCGTGCGCGTGCCTGCAGCTCTGCCTGATGGGCCAGAGCCGCGGCTGGCTGTTCACGCTGCCGATCGTGCTCGTCCTGTGCATCCTCGTCGTCCCCGACCGGCTGCGGGTCGTGGCCGCCGCCGTCCTTCCGATCGCGGGGACGTTGGTGATCGTCCACCGCCTGATCCACGCGTTCCCGGGACAGGCGACCACCGCCAGCCTCGATCAGGCCGCCGCGCGTGCGGGGCACGCCTCGATCCTGATCACGGCCGGAGTGTTCGTGTTCGGCACGCTGATCGCGTGGGCCGACACGCTCGTGCGCGTCCCAAGCGTGTCCCGGACCGCGCGCTTGCGGCTCGGGGCGGCGGTGACCGTGCTCGTGCTGCTGATCGCCGGCGCCGGTGCCGTCGCCGCGACCCACGGCGATCCGTTCGGCTTCATCAAGCGCCAGTGGCACGGTTTCAGCCACCAGGCGACCGGCGGTTCCGGAGGCTCTCACTTCACGGTCGTCGGGAGCGGCCGCTACGACTTCTGGCGGGTGTCGCTCACAGCGCTCGCCGCGCACCCGGTCGGCGGGCTCGGTCAAGACAACTTCTCCGACTACTACGTGCGCCGCCGCCGAACCGGCGAAGAGCCGCGCTGGACCCACAGCCTCGAGATGCGACTGCTCGCGCACACCGGTCTGGTCGGCTTCGGGCTGTTCGTCGCGTTTATCGCCGGCGCGGTCGCGGCCGCGCTGCCGGCGTTGCGCCGTGCCTCGGGCCTGACCCGGGCCGTCGCCGGCGCCGCCCTGCTGCCGCTGATCGTCTGGCTCGTGCACGGGTCGGTCGACTGGTTCTGGGAGATTCCGGCCTTATCGGGACCGGCGCTCGGGTTCCTCGGGATGGCGTGCGCGTTCGGGATGGCGCAGGCGCGCGACGCCCCTGCCGAGCGATCCGCCGCCTCCGTCGAACCGGCGCCCCCGAAGGCGCGCCGTCGCCGGATTCCCGCGTTCGTGACCTACGCTGCCGGCGCCCTCGCGTTCGTCGCCGCGCTCGTCGTGCTGACGTTCCCGTACCTGTCCGCGCGCGAACTGGCCGCCGCCACGACGCTGCGCCAGACGAACCCCAATGCGGCCTTGTCCAAGCTGAACACCGCCGCCAACCTCAACCCTTGGACTCCGGATCCGACACGGCTGGCCGGCACGATCGCGCTCAACACCGACCAGTTCACGATCGCGCAGCAGAGATTTCGCCAGACGATCGATCGCGAGCCGGGAGGATGGTTTGGATGGCTCGGCGCGGGGCTGGCCGCGTCGGCGTTGAACGAGACGAGCCGGGCGGCGCACGATTTCACGCTCGCCGCCTCGATCAACTCGATGCAGCCGGCGATCCAGCGCGCGCTCGATGCCGTGTACACCCAGCACCCGCTGACGGCGGCCCAGGTGTTCGCGATCCTCGCCGCGACAGGCTGACCGCGCGACACCGCTCGCTCAGCGGCTCGCGTCGACGGCCGCGAGGAACTCCTGCCACGGCCGCGCGTACGGGGCGACCTCGCGCGCGAACGTGCTCAGCGAGTGCAGGCCGTCGTCGAGCTCCCAGCCGACGTGCAGGGTGACGGCAGCCCACACTGCCGCGTTCTCGGCAGCGAGCGCGCGCACCGCGCCGAGCGCGTCGGCGGCGCGCCCGTAGAGCGGCTCGTAGCTCGGCAGGTACACGCCGTCGCCGATCCAGCGCGGCGAGGGCTGCAGGCCCATCGTCCGGACGGTCTCCGGCCCGCCGCAGACGACCGGGTAGCGCCGGGCGAGGACGGCGAACTGATCAGCGTCGAACTGATTGAACGGCGGTACGAACACGCGCGAGCGCACCCCGCACCGGCGCAGGCGTGCCTCGGCGGCATCGAGGCAGCGCTCGAGCTCCGGCGCCGTCAGTCCCCGCAGCGCCGACCGGTGCCGTGGCCGCGGATCGCGCGTCCGATGCGTGTGCGCATGCAGGGCGAACGCCACCCCATCGTCGCGCAGCCGCGCCAGCATCGCGACCTCGCCGTCGCTCAGCTCGTCCCCGTCGTCGCCCCCGATGTTGAGGTAGTCGCGCGCGACCCGCGGCAGCACGGCGACCAGGTACGGGACGCCGGCGGCAGCCAGGACCTCGTGAAATCGGGCAAACGCCTCCGTGCCGAAGCGCTGTGGCTCATCGCGCGCGTGCGCGTGCGGAAACTCGTCGACCCGGATCAGGACCCGCGGCGGTCCGGGCGCGCGATCGCCGAGCAGGCGGCGGCGAACCGCGAACGCCGGGGTCACGACGAGCGAGCTCCAGCCATACCACCCCGACTTCAGGGCGATGTGCGCAAGCTCTCCGCGCAGCCGCGGCCGACGGAACCGGATCGCCGCGGCGTCGACCTCGCCGGTTGGGAGCGCGTCCAGGCAGATCAGCCGCGCAGTGCGCATTTCGTCAAGCCCCGGTCGGCGCCCTCGTTCGCTCACCGTCCGAACGCTACCCATCGGTGGTCCGGGCGCGCATGCCGGTCTCGGCCGGCTCCTCCGGCCCGTCGGCTGCAACACATTCATCGGTGTTGTTGCCGGCGGTTTCTGTAGGATTCCTGCCGACAGCCAACGCGGCGTAGCTACTGGGGGCTGGACAACAACTTGAGGTCTACCGAAAGGGGCTCATGAAACGCATTGCTATTTTGGTCGTCGCCCTGGCGATCGCGCTGATGATTCCAAGCGTGGCGCTCGGCCAGAGCTCGACGTGTCAGGCCTACAACCCGCAGGACTGCCAGTCCACCACCGAGACCGAAGCCACCACAACTGCCACGACCTCCACACTCCCGTTCACGGGACTCGATGTCGCGCTGCTTGCCGTGGGTGGCGGCGCGCTACTCGGCGTGGGCTTTGTCGTTCGCCGGCTCTCGACGAGCCGCCAGGACTGAGCGGTCTCACCCAGTTACGCTGGCTTTGAGCTCCGCTGCGGCTTGCGCAGCGGAGCTTGCTGTTGCGCGCAGTCGTGGGTCAGCCTGACATCAGCCTGACTGCACGAGCTCGCGGATCATCCGCGTGACCTCGCCGCCGTCTGCCCGGCCCTTGGTCTCGCGCATCACGAACCCGACGAGCGGCCCGATCGCCTTCATGTTGCCGGCGCGGACCTGCTCGGCTGCGGCGGGATCCGACGCGATCGCCCGCGCAACGATTTCGGCCAGGCCATCCTCATCGGCACTCAGCACGCCGAGGCCCAGGCGCTCGACGATCTCCTGCGGATCGCCGCCGTCCTGGACGAGTTGCGTGAGGACCTCGCGTCCCGCATCGCGGCTGACCTGCTTGGCGCCGACCATCGACACGAGCGACGCGAGCGCCTCCGGCGAGACCTTCGACTCGGCCGGGTCCGCGTCGGAGCCGATGCGCTCGACGAGCTGTTGGATCCAGTTGGCGATCGCCACGGGCTCGGCACCACTGCCGGCACCCGCCGCGACGGCCGCTTCGAAGTAGTCGGCAAGCTCGGTGCGGAACGCGATCTCGCGAGCCCGCTCGGCGCTCAGCGCGAGTTCCGTCTCAAGACGGGCCGCCCGGTCGGCCGGCAATTCGGGAATCTCTGCCCGCGCGGCCGCGAGCATCTCCGGGGTCGCCAGCAGCGGGACCAGATCAGGTTCGGGGAAGTACCGGTAGTCGTGCGCCTCCTCCTTGGAGCGCAGCGGCGTCAGCCGGCCCGAAGCAGGATCGAAGTGCAGGGTTTCTTGCACGACCGGCTCGCCTGCACGAAGGAGCCCGGTCTGGCGGTCGATCTCGGCTTGGATCCCGCGTTCGATGAACGCAAACGAGTTCATGTTCTTGAGCTCGGTCTTGGTGCCGAGCTCCGCACTTCCCGCCGGGCGCACGGACACGTTCGCATCGCAGCGCAGCGATCCCTGCTCCATTCTCACGTCCGATACCGCGAGTCGCTGCAATGTCGTTCGCAGGAGCTTGAGCCAATCGCTGGCCGCCCGGGCGGAGCGCAGGTCGGGTTCGGTCACGATCTCGACGAGTGGGGTTCCGCCGCGATTGAAGTCGACCCAGCTGCGCTCGGAGCCGTGGATCCGGCCGCTCTGCCCGACGTGGTTGAGCTTTGCCGCATCCTCCTCCAGGTGGACTCGGTGGATCCGCACGTCGCCGAGCCGGCCGCCGACACACAGCGGAATGTCGTACTGCGAGATCTGGTAGCCCTTCGGCAGGTCCGGATAGAAGTAGTTCTTACGGTGGAAGATCGAGCGCTCGGAGATCTCGCAGCCGAGCGCCAGCCCGATCATCAGGCCGTAGTGGATCGCGCGCTCGTTGACGACCGGCAGGGTGCCGGGAAGCCCGAGGCACACGGGGCAGGTGTGCGTGTTCGGCGGATCGCCGAATGACAGCTCGCAGCCGCAGAACATCTTCGTCCGCGTGCTGAGCTGGACGTGGATTTCGAGACCGATCACTGGCTCGTACTCGGTCGCGTTCATCGCCGCACCGCGCTTCCGTCAAAGCCGATCGCCTGCTCGAGGGCATACGCCGCGCCGAGCAGCCGGTTCTCGCTGAACGCGGGCCCCGCGAGCTGGAAGCCGACCGGGAGAGCATCGCTGAATCCGGACGGGATCGAGATCGCCGGAATCCCGGCAAGCGGCATCGGGACCGTGCAGAAGTCGTTGAGGTACATCGCGAGCGGGTCGTCGGTCTTGGCGCCGAGCTCGAACGCCGTCCACGGGCTCGTCGGGGTCACAACGAAGTCGAACTGCTCGAATGCGGCCCGGAAGTCGTCGGAGATCTTTGTCCGGACCTTCTGCGCGGTCCCGTAGTAGGCGTCGTAGTAGCCGCTCGAGAGGGCATACGTACCGAGCATGATCCGGCGCTTGACCTCGGGCCCGAAGCCGGCCTCGCGGGTGCGGCTATACATCGCGATCAGATCGGCACTGCCGTCGACACGCAGCCCGTAGCGGACGCCGTCGAACCGGGCGAGGTTGGCCGAGGCTTCCGCCGGGGCGATCAGGTAGTAGGCGGAGAGCGCATGCGGCGCGTGCGGCAACCGGCACGGGCTGACGGTCGCCCCGAGGGCCTCCGCGACGCGCAGCGTCGCCTCGAAGTTCTCACGGACGCCCGGCTCGATCCCGCCGCCCTCTCCGGTCAGCTCCTCGGGCACGCCGAGGCGGACGCCCTTCAGGTCCTCCGCGCGCGGCGTCTCGATCGGCTCCGGGAACGCGACCGAGGTCGAGTCGCGCGGATCCCGCCCGACCATCTGCGCGAGTAGCAGCGCCGCGTCGGTGACGTCGCGCGTGAGCGGGCCGGCCTGATCGAGCGAGGACGCGAACGCGATCATCCCGAAGCGCGAACACGCGCCGTACGTTGGCTTGAGCCCGACGATCCCGCACAGGGCCGCGGGCTGGCGGATCGAGCCCCCGGTGTCGGTGCCGAGCGCCCACGGCGCCAGTCCGGCGGCGACCGCGGCGGCGCTGCCGCCAGATGATCCCCCCGGAACGCGGCTGCGGTCCCACGGATTGAGGACCGGTCCGAATCCCGAGTTCTCATTCGAGGAGCCCATCGCGAACTCGTCCTGGTTGGTCTTGCCGAGCAGAGCTGCCCCGGCGTCGAGCACGCGCTGGACGACCGTCGCGGTGTACGGCGGGCGATAGCCCTCGAGGATTCGCGAGCCTGCTTGGCTCGGCACGTCCTCGGTGCAGAACAGATCCTTGACGGCAATCGGAACGCCGGCGAGCGGCAGCCCGGACACGTCGGCGCGAGCTGCGGGCGGCGCGTCCGCGACCCACGTGAACGCGTTGCATTCGTCCGCCGCCGCCCGAGACCGGTAGGCCTCGAACAGCTCCGCCGGGGAGATCTCGCCCGCTCGGACGCGCTCCGCAGCCTGAGCCGCGGTGAGCTCGATCAGCTCGCTCATGACGTCGCGCCCGGGCTCGGAACGCCGAAGCCCTGCTCGAGCGGCTCCGGCGCGGAGCGCAGCGCGAGCTCGACCGGCAGCGACGGCGCCGGCTCGTCGGGCCGCAGCGCATTGACGACGTCGATCACGTGCGAGGTCGGGGGCACTCCCTCGAGATCGAGTTCGCGGATCTTCTCGATGTGGTCGAGCACGTTCGACAGCTCGACCGCCATCCGGTCGACCTCCTCGTCGGTCAGCTCCAGACGGGCAAGGCGCGCGACGTGGAGGACTTGAGCGCGGTCCAGCATGGAGCTGATTCTAGGTGCCGCCGGCGGCTATGAGCCGCTCGTGCTCGGCAGCCGGATCGCCTCGATGTCCGACCGCGCGATCGCGTCGCGCGGCGCGATCCCTTCCTGGCGCATCGACTCATAGCCGCCGTAGACGAGCACCAACGAGCTGAGCAGCCCGACGAATGCGCCGGCCTTCTGATCGACGTACCCGTCGGGTTCGTTGATGAGCACGCGGTAGATCAGCGCGAGCGCGGTCAGGACGGCCAGCACGCTCACGATCACGCTGAAGGCAACCGGTACTGCCGGCGAGGAGCGAACCGCTTGGAAGAAGACGAGCAGGAAGCTGCACGCGATCGCGATCAGCATCAGCCAGCGCAGGTTCGTCAGCCCGTCCCAGCCGTTGACGGTCGTCGGGACCCCGGGCGTCGACGCGGCTGAGCTCGGCGCGCCGCTGCGCCCGAACCAGTCCAGCGCGAACATGGACGCCAGCAGCACGACCGCGCTGGCGCCCACGATCCATTCGCCGCGGCGGAGCCTCGTCGGATCGATCTCCACGCCGCTCCCCGATGCCTTCTGCCGTCTCAGGACCCTGGCGGCGGTGTCGATCCGCTCGTTCCCGAGCCGGCGGTCTCAGGACCCGCCGACTCAGTCCCCGCAGAGCTCGGCCTGGAGCCCGGCTGCTCCGGTGCGCGCGTCCCGGCGCTGGGCGGTGGCGACGCGGGGCGCGAGGACATCGGTGCCGACGCCATGCTCGGCGCCGCCGAGCGCAGCTGCGCGGCGAAGTAGACGAGCGCGATGGTCACGACGACGGTCACGTAGAAGCCCCAGCCGAACAGGTCGAAGTGAATGTGGAACAGAAACTTGAGTGCGACGAACCCGGCGGCGATCACCGCGAGGATGAACCGCGTGTTGGCGCGGCTTCCGCCGATCTCCGGGATCTGCGTCTGCGGCGAGAACTTCTCGACGGCGAGGTCGGCGACGATCAGAACCGCGGCGATCACGGCGAGGATCCCCAGCCAACCATCCGGATCGCCGGTCGCGGTGAAGGTCGCAGACGCGGAGAATGCGCCGACGCTGACGCTGACATCGAACCATGGGAAGAACAGCAAGCAGATCGCGAGCAGAATCGCGAGGCCACCCACGATCATTTCCTCGCGGGCGACATTGTCCAGGTTCACTGGCCCCTCCAGAAGTAGTTCACGAGGTGAGGACGTAATCTTCGTGATTATCAGGTGTCCTCCTGCCTGCGGCGAGGCCGCAGACACACGTACAACCCTAGCGCGCCTGGGACCGTGATGCGATCCGACGCCGCGGTCTGGACCTTTGTACGACCGCGTCGCGGCGGGCGCGCTCCTCGCGGATCGATTCGATGCCGCCGATGGCGATGCCGATGGCAGCCAGCAGCCCGAGGAAGGCCCCGATCTTGACGTCCACGACCGAGCTCGGGTTCGGCGGCTCGATCAGCACACGGTAGACGAGCAGCACCGCGGCGATCGTGCCGATCGTCGCAACGACGATGCTCGTGTCGGTCTTCGCGCCATGTGAGCGCTGCGTGATGTGGAGGCAGACGGAGCCGAGCGCGACGACGATCGCCACGACCATCACCCACCGTGTGTAGGTGAGGGTCTGCCACGCGTTCTCGGCAGTCGTGATCCCGGAGCGTCTCGTCCCGGGGACGCCGACGACGCCGTACCACTCGAGCACGAACATCATCGGTGCGAGCAGCAGGGCACACGCGGCGCTGATCAGCTCGCCCGTTCGAATCCGCGGTCTCGGCGCGTGCTCGTCCATCTGTCGCCGTATTTCAGCGCTTCGAGATCGGCGCGAGATCGGCGACCAGCTTGCGCTCGGAGCGATCCTTGCTGAAGCGGATCACGACGATCCCGCCCGGCTCGACGCCGGTGACGACGCCTTCGCCGAACGCCGGATGTTCGACGTCGTCGCCGAGACGATAGGCGATTGGCGCCGGCTCGCTCTGCTGGCCGGCCCACGACGTCGCCCGTGCCCGGAAGCTCGAGAACGCGCTGCCGGCGCCAGTGCGGCGGGCGGGCTCCTGCTCGGCGCGATCGGTCAGCGACGCCGGGATCTCGCCGACGAACCGGCTCGGAATCCCGTAGTTGCGCGCGCCGAAGACCGTCCGCGTGCGCGCGTACGTCACGTACAGATCGCGCTCGGCTCGGGTGATGCCGACGTAACACAAACGTCGCTCCTCCTCGAGCCCACCCTCGTCGAGCGCTCGCGAATGCGGGAACACGCCCTCCTCGCAACCGATCATGAACACGATCGGGTACTCGAGCCCCTTTGCGTTGTGGAGCGTCATCAGCGTCACGAGCCCCTCGTCGTCGGTGCGGGTGTCCGCGTCGGCGATCAGCGCGATCTGCTGGAGGAACTCGGGCAGGCCCGGTTCGTCCGACTCGGTGCTGTCGTATTCGACGGCGACGTTGACGAGCTCGTCGAGGTTCTCGATCCGCCCCTGCGCCTCGATCGTGCGCTCGTCGACGAGCGACTGCCGGTAGCCCGTCTCCTCGAGCAGTTCCTTGAGCAGCTCCGCGACCGGGGGGCCCGACTCCGCCCGCTCGCGCAACAGGTGCATCGTCGCCATGAACCTGCGCAGAGCCTTGATCGCTGCCGGCCCGAGTCCCGGCACCTGCTCGGGGTCCGACGCTGCGTCCCACACCGACATCCCCATCGTGTTCGAGAACGCGAGCACGCGAGACATCGAGGTCGACCCGATCCCCCGCCTCGGGGAATTCACGATCCGGGTGAACGCGCCCACGTCCTGCGGATTGACCAGCACGGTCAGGTACGCGATCGCGTCCTTGATCTCCGCACGTTCGTAGAACTTCGTGCCGCCGATCACCTGATAGGGAATCTCGGCTCGCACGAGCACGTCCTCGAGGACCCGGGATTGCGCATTGGTCCGGTAGAACACGGCGATCTCGGCGCGCGAGGTCCCCTCGTCGACGAGCCGCTCGACCTCGCCGGCGACGAACCGTGCCTCGGCGTGCTCGTCCTCGAGCTCGCGCACCTGCACGGGGTCGCCCTGCCCGAGCTCCGTCCACAACGACTTCGGCTTCTGCCCGCGGTTGTTGCGGATCACCGCGTTTGCCGCGTCGAGAATCGTCTGCGTCGAGCGGTAGTTCTGCTCGAGCTTGATCACACGCGCGTCCGGAAACGTGTCCTCGAACTCGAGGATGTTGCGGATGTCCGCGCCGCGGAACCCGTAGATCGACTGGGCGTCGTCGCCGACGACCATCAGGTTGCGGTGCTCGCCGGCGAGCAGCGCCAGCCAGCGGTACTGCGCGTGGTTGGTGTCCTGGTACTCGTCGACGAGCACCTGGCGAAAGCCGGTGGCGTACTGCTCGCGGACCTCCGGGAACAGCTCGAGCACGTTGACCGCGCGGACGAGCAGGTCGTCGAAGTCCATCGCGTTCATCCGGTGCAGCTCGCGCTCGTACTGGCGGTAGACGTCCGCGACCGTCTGCTCGAAGAACGAGCCGACCATCCGGCCGTAGTCGTCCGCATCGCGCAGCTTGTTCTTCGCGTCGGAGATCTGGTTGTGGATCGCGCCGGGCGTGAAGCGCTTCGGGTCGATCCCGAGATCGTCGAGGCAGCGCTTGACCAGGCGCCGTGAGTCGGCCTGGTCGTAGATCGTGAACTGGCGGGTGTATCCGAGGCGGTCCGCGTGCGCCCGCAGCATCCGGGCGCACGCCGAGTGGAACGTCATCACCCACATCGCCCGCACACGGCGGCCGACGAGCAGGCCCGCGCGCTCGCGCATCTCGCCGGCGGCCTTGTTCGTGAACGTGATCGCGAGGATCTCGTTCGGCTTGGCCGCCTCCGTCGCGACGAGATGGGCGATCCGGTGCGTCAGCACACGCGTCTTGCCCGACCCCGCGCCCGCGAGAATCAAAAGCGGACCCTCGCCGTGGGTGACCGCTTCGCGCTGAGGGTCGTTGAGGCCCGCGAGGAGGGCCTCGAGCTCAGTTGTTGTCTCGGTCATCGGTCGGATCTCAACGTTAGCGGCCGTACCGGAAGGCTCTCCCGGCCGCGCCGCGTCATCCTGCGGGTGATGCAACAGCTCCGCTCGGCCTGCGCCGAGGTCGCACAACGCGCACAGCACGTCCGGATCGATCGCGATGCGATCGGCCTGTACGCCGTCAGCCTGCCGCTCGATCGGCCCTGGCCGGCCGATCCCGCCGACAGAGATGCCCCGCTGTCCGGCGCCACGCGCGAGGAGAGCGCCGCCTTCTGCCTGACGCTTGACGCGATCAACTTCGGCTCGGGCTGGTTCCCCACGCTGCGCAAGCGCGCGGCCCGCACCGGCTACTACACGATCTGGGCTGGGATCCGGGAGCGCTTCGGGGAGCACGGACCGTGGAGCGCGCGCGAGCTGACCGAGATCCAGGCGACCGCGCTCGCGCGCGTGCTCGGGCAGAGCCCCGGGCACGAGCTGATGATGCTGTTCGCGCACTCCCTGCGCGATCTCGGTCACCACGTCTGGACGGAATACGACGGGCGTTTCGCCGAGGTCGTCGATCGCGCCGCCCCGTCCGCGGTCGCGCTTGCCGAGCAGCTCGGAAGCTGGACGTCATTCGCGGACACCTCGCGCTACGACGAGCTCGTGATCCCGTTTCTCAAGCGCGCCCAGATCGCGGCGGCCGATCTCGCGCGCGCCCGCGTCGCGGAGTTCCGCGATCTCGACCGGCTGACGATGTTCGCCGACAACCTCGTCCCGCACGTGCTCCGACTCGACGGGATCCTCGGGTTCGACCGCTCCCTCGTGGAGCGGATCGACCGCGGGCAGCTGATCGAGCACAACTGCCGTGAGGAGATCGAGATCCGCGCCTGCGCCGTGCACGCCGTCGAGCTGATCGTGGCGGCCCGCCCGGACAGCTGCGCCGCGCAGGTCGATCAGGTGCTATGGCAGCGCGGCCAGGATCGCCGCTACAAGTCGCAGCCGCGCCATCGCTCGCGCTGCACCGCCTACTGATGAGCGCTCCCGCCGCGACTATCGCTCCAGCGCCTCGCGACGTGCGAGCGCGATCGCCTCGGCTCCCGCCTCGCCGACGAGCAGGTCCGGACGGGTCGTGCCGCTCGTCGCGAGGTCGAGCGCCGGGAACCGCCCGGTGCTCGCCAGCGCCGCGTCGAGCGCGATCACGGTCGTCTCGCCGCCGACCGGATCCGACGCGGTCGCGATCACCGTCAGCGAGCCGCCGTCGACGATGTTCCGCGCCGCGCCCATGGCCTTGCGCGCGGCGTGCGGGTGCAGTCCGTCGAGCGTGTCGATCAGCACGACCGCGTCGGCGCCGCGCGCGGCGATCCGGCGGGCCTGGTCGATCACCAACTCGACCGCGTTGTCCTGGGCGTCGGATGAGCCGGTCAGGCTCACTGCCGCGGCCGGCTCGATCCCGCCGCTGCTCCACTCGGGGATCTCCTCGGGCCGCACGCCCGCGAGCGCCACCGACAGCTGGAGCCCCTCCTGCTCGCGCAGGACCGCCGCGAGGCGCCGCAGCGCCTCGGTCTTGCCGGCGCGCGCCTGGCCCACGATCGTCACGCGCGAGCCTTTCCCGAACGGTGTCAGCCACTCGATCGCCTTGATCGTCGGATCCTCCGAGCCGAGCCGGAAGCGCTCGTTCGGGAAGGCGGCGGGCAGATCGTCGAAGCGCGCGCCCGAGGCGAGCTCCGCCGTCGGGCGGCCGTTGATCGTGTCGACCCTGACGAGCGAGGCGAACCGCTCGGAGCGGCGCGCGGCGCGCCGCGGCCCCGCGACGCGGTCGCCGGACACGAGCTCGCAGCGCTTCACCTGCGCGGCGGAGATGTAGATGTCGTCGTCAGAGGGCTCAGGCGGGCTGACCCGCAAGAACCCGGAACCATTCGGCAGCAGCTCGACGACGCCCTCGACAAGCTCGTCCTCTTCGTGGGCCGGCCCCTCTTCTGCTTCGCGGGCCTCCTCCTCTTCGGCGGCCGGCGCCGTCTCCTCCAGGCCCGGCGTCTCCTCCGCCTCGGCCTCCGCTTCATCGGACGCGGGCTGCGCAGCGGCGGCGCCTCGACCCCGGCCGCCCCGGCGACCGCGCCGCCTGCGACCGGAGGGCGCCTCGGCCTCGGCCTCGGCCTCGGACTCGGTCCCGGCGTCGGTCTCGGACTCGCCCGCCGCCTCGGCCTCGGCTTCGGCTTCGGCTTGCGCTCGACCCGCCGTCGCTTGGGCCTCCTGCTCGTGGCCGAGCTCGGCCTCACCGGCGGCGGGCTCGCCGCCGGACTGGCGCGCGAGGATCGCGTCGATCAGATCTGGCCGGCGGAGCCGGCGGTAGCCGTCGATCGACAGCTCGGACGCGATCGCATGCAGGTCGGCGAGCGGGCTTTGGTCAAGCGCAGCGCGATCGAGCACGGACATCATCAGGACCTCCTTGGGGCGGTACATCGGTGGGCTCCGGGCGCGTTGAGCCAGCGCTCGGCGATATTCGGCGTCCGAATGTAGCGGACAGGGCGGCGTCAGGGCCCTCTCACGCGGACGATCCCCGCGGTTCTCGGCGATGATCGGCTCGAGGAGGCCGCTGGGATCTCCGTAACGCATAGCGACACTGAGATCCCAGAGCCGCTCGTGCTCAACGAGCGTCTCCGGGGTTATCCGGCCGTTCCCTGCTGCCAGCGCAGCTCGTCCGAGAGCAGCGCATCCACGTCGAGCTCCGCGTCCCCGGCGAGCACGGCGCGCACCGCGAGGAAGTCGGCTGCCTGCACGACATCGTGCACCCGCATCATGTGAACGCCCGCGTGCGCGCCGTACCCGATCGCCGCGAGGGTTCCGGCGAGCCGCTCCCGCGGTGGTCGGTGCGTGATCGCGCCGATGAAGTCCTTGCGCGAGGCCGCGAGCAGCAGCGGCCGACCAAGCGCGTGCAGCTCAGGCAGCGCGCGCAACACCTCGACCGTCTGCGCCGGCGTTTTCGAGAAGTCCGGCCCCGGGTCGAGCATGAGCTGCTCGAACGCGACCCCCCGATCGGTCGCACGCTCGATCCGCTCGCGCAGGAACGCCCTCACGTCGGCGGCGGCCCGCCCGTCGAGGCTCCGATCGACGAGCCTCTGCTTCGGCACCGCGCGCGTGTGCATGAGCACGAGCGCGGCGCCGGTCTCGGCGCACACATCCGCGAGCCCGGGATCGCGCAGGCCGCTGACGTCGTTGACGATCGACGCGCCGGCAGCGATCGCCGCGCGCGCGACCGCCGGCTTGTACGTGTCGACCGACACGAGCGCGCCGAGTCCGCGGCTGACGCGCTCGATGACGGGCACGACCCGCTCGATCTCCTCCTCAGGCGTCACGGGTGGCCGGTTTGTCACCCCCGACTCGCCGCCGATGTCGATCACATCCGCTCCCGCCGCCAGCAGCGTGCGCGCGAGCTCGACGCGCTCGGCCGGCGACTGGTGCTGGCCCGCGTCGGAGAACGAATCCGGCGTCGCGTTGACGATCCCCATCAGCCACGGGCGGCCGCCGAGCTCGAGCGTCTGTCCCGCCGCGAGCAAGGTCCGCGCCGGGGCGCTCACGGCTCCGGCGGCGGCTCGGACTGCAGTTCGTCAACCGGACCGGGAGCCGGGGCCGGCCGCCATGCCTGGTAGCACACCGACGCCTCGAGCATCGCTGCATGCGCCGTCGCACATCGCTCGCACTGCCCGAGATGCTGAAACAGCCACTCCTCATCCGCCGCGTCAAGCGACTCGCCGTCCTGGCGGCAGGCGAGCAGCGGCAGGGTGCGCTCGCGCTCGTCGCAGGCCGCATCGGGGTCGGTCCCCCGACGCTGCGCCTGCAACCGCAGCCGGGCTTGCGCGAGCTGGAGCGGGACCACGGACTGCGACGTGTGCACCGCCCGCGCGATCTCCTTGTGCGAGAGGTGCAGCAGTTCGCGCAGGGCGAGCACCTCGCGATCGGGCTCGGGCAGCCGGGCGTTGGCGGCGGACAGCTCGCCCGCGACCGCGCCCGCAAGGTCGGGGGCGTCCCCCGGAGCGTCCGGTGAGACGTCGCCGGCCTCCTCGGTCTCGCCGGCGCCCCCGGCGACCGACCGGCACGCCTTGATCGCGGCGGCGAGCCTCGGCACGCGCGCGCGGTGGGGCTCTGACTGCGCCTGCGCCGCAGCCTGCTCGGCGAGCGGCGACGCGCCAAGCACCCGACGACAGAGCTCGAGCACCTCGTCCATCGCCCACGACCTTACCCGACGTCGCCGGAAATGCCCTCGAAGCCCGCCTCGCGCCGGAAGTCCTCGACGGCCGCCGTGACCCGCGCCGCGTCCCAGCCGAGCTCGGTCCCGATCGCGCGCGCGACGCGCAGCGGCGCTCCGTCCGGCTCCGCGGTCACGCGGCGGCCCGCCAGCAACCCCAGCCGAGTGCGACGGAGCAGCACGTCGCCGACGGTCCGCGCCTGCTCCTGGCGCACGGCGTACACGGCCTCCGCGAGCAGGTCGGGGAATCCCGGGACGATCGGCTGGGCCAGCTCGCCGCGCTCGGCCGCCGTCTTCAGCACGCGCTCAGACGCATGGCCGTATCGCCGCGCGAGCGCGAGATAGGACTCGTCGGGCACGCCCTCGACGCGCGGCAGGCCCTCGGGGTCGACCTGCTGCCCGAGCGGGATCTCGTGCGTCCGGCACGGCGCCTCGCGCCCCTCTCGCTCGACGACGCGGTCGACCGTGGCCTTCGCCATCCGCCGCCAGGTGGTGAGCTTGCCGCCGGTGATCGTGATCATCCCGCTCGAGGTCTCATACAGCTCGGCCTTGCGGGAGATGTCAACGGACTTGCGCGTGTCGCCGCTCGAGATCAGCGGGCGCACGCCGGCAAACGCTCCGTGGAGATCGCCGGGCCCAAGCTCGGTGCCGAAGAACGCGTTGGTGGCGTCGAGCAGGTACTCGATGTCCTCGAGCGAGGGCTGCACGTGGTCGATCTCGCCTTCGTAGTTGTTATCGGTCGTCCCGACGAGCGCGCAGCCGAGCCATGGCAGCGCGAAGATCGACCGTCCCTCCCCCGCCGGCACGATCGCGGCGGCGCGCAGCGGGAGATCGGCGTCAGCCAGGATCACGTGGGTGCCGCGGCTGGGCGCGATCGTCGGCACCTCCGCCTCGGAGTGCAGCTCCTCGGGCGTGATCCGGTCGGCCCACACCCCGGTTGCGTTGATCACCGTATCGGCGCGAACGACGAAGGCATCGCCGCTCTCGCGGTCGAGGACCTTGACGCCGGCCGCCGCCCCATCCTCGTGGGCCAGCTCGAGCACCTCCAGGCGGTTGGCGCAGATCGCGCCGAACCGCTCGGCCTCGGCGAGGATCGTCAGCACGAGCCGCGAATCGTCTGTTTGGCAGTCATAGAACAGGTAGCCGCCGGTCGGGTTCTTGGGCACCAGCGCCGGCAGCAGTTCCGCGACCTCCTCACCCGAGATGACGCGGTGGCGCTCCGGGCTCCAGTCGCTCTCGGGCTCCTCCTCGATCCCGCGCTGTGCCCGCGCCGCGGCTCTGCGCGCCCGGCGCCCGCGCAGGCGCGCCGTCGCCATCACGTCGTACATGTTGAGGCCGATCCCGACGAGCCGATCCGGCCGGGCGCCGTCAAATGCGGGCACGACCATCTTCAGCGGCTTGACGAGATGCGGCGCGAGCCTGACCATCAGCCGGCGCTCGAGCAGCGCCTCGCGCACGAGCCCGAGATCAAAGTTCTGCAGGTAGCGCAGCCCGCCGTGGACGAGCTTCGAGGAGCGGCTGCTGGTGCCCGAGGCGAAATCGGCCTTCTCGACGAGCGCGACGCTGTAGCCGCGGGATGCGGCGTCGAGCGCGACGCCGGCGCCGGTGATCCCGCCACCGATCACGACGATGTCGAACGGCTCGCGGGCCAGGGTCTCGAGTGCACGCTCGCGCGTCAGCATCGGGGCGCAGGGTACTGCGGCGTGGTGGCCGGCACGTTACGAAAGCGCGGGCTCGACCCTGTCGGCGATCAACGATGCAATCGACAGCGCCGACGTGGCCGCCGGCGACGGCGCGTTGCGCACGAACAGCATCCCGTCGAGCTCGTTGACGACGAAGTCGTCGACGAGCGCGCCGTCGCGGCCGAGCGCCTGGGCGCGGACGCCCGCGGGACCCGCTTCGACATCCTCGACGCGGAGCTCGGGAACGTAGCGTGCGCACGCGGCGACGAACGACTTGCGGCTGAACGCGAACCGCAGCTCGTCGATCGCGGTGCGGTGAAACTTCGCGACCATCTTCCACGTTCCGGGCCAGCGAATCGTGTCCCACACGTCCGCCGGGCGGATCGTCGTGAGGCGGTAGGCGTCGCGCGCCCCGACCATCAGGGCGGTCGGGCCGAGCCACACCTCGCCGTCGATCCGCTTGGTCAGGTGGACCCCGAGGAACGGGAGCTCCGGGTCGGGGACGGGGTAAATGAGGCTGCGGACGAGCCCGCGCGCGGCGGGACGCAGCTTCAGGTACGCGCCGCGGAACGGGACGATCCGGGGATCGGCCGGCGCGCCGGACGCCACCGCGAGACGGTCGCTCCAGGCGCCGGCGCACACCGCCGCGCGTCCTGCGCGCACCTCGCCATCGCTGTGCGTGAGCACGATCTCGTGGCCGGCGCGGGTGAGGCGCTCGACGTTGCAGTTCGTGATCACGGTCGCGCCGCGACCGCGGATGTCGTCTCGCAGCGCCCGTGCGACGGCGCCGAAATCAAGGATCCCCGTCTGCGGGGAGTGCAGGCCCGCGACCCCGGTGACGTGGGGCTCGAGCTCGCGCAGCTCCTCCGGCCCGATCCGGCGAAGCCCGGGGACCTGGTTTGCCTGGCCGCGGGCCTCGAGCTCGTCAAGCGGGCCGAGCTCGCTCGCATCGGTGGCGACGATCACCTTCCCGCAGCGCTCGTAGTGGATGTTGTGCTCGTCGCAGAACGCGTACATGCTGCGCATGCCCTCGACGCACAGCCGGGCCTTGAGCGAGCCGGGCCTGTAGTAGATCCCGGCGTGCACGACCCCGGAGTTCGAGCCGGTCTGGTGGCGTCCGACGTCGGCCTCGCGCTCGAGCACGGTGACGCGCAGCTGCGGGCGCCTGATCAGCAGCTCGCGCGCGGCGGCCAGACCAATGATGCCGCCCCCCACGATCGCCAGGTCGCGCGCGTCGCCGTTCATCGGGCCATTCTATGCGGGGTGCGGCGCACGGCCGCGCGACGACACACGCCGCGCCGGACCTCTGGAACTACTTGCCGCCGGCCTTCTTGTAGAGCCCGCGCATGATGTCGTACATCTCCTGCGAGGTCTCGCCGCCGGGACAGCACGGCGGTCCGCCGGGGTCGCTGATCCCGATCTCGACGTGCGGGGCCGAGGAGATGCCGACGTCGCCGCAGCCGACCTCGGCGATCGGCTGGCCCGCAACCACGTGCGTCCCGACCGGGACGAGCGCCGGCAGCGCGTGGCCGTAGTAGATGTAGCGGCCCTTGTACGTACCGCTGTCGACCTTGATGATCGGCGCGGCGGGACCGAAGCCGTCGATCCCTTCCTGCACGATCGTGCCCGAGGTCACAGCGACCTCGACGACGTTCCCGCCGCAGGCGTTGTTGACCGTCCCGATGTCCACGCCCTGGTCGAGCGTCCAGTCGCTCGGGGGCAGCACGCGGCGGATCGGCTGCAGCGGGAACACCCAGCCGCCCGAGGAGTTGACGCCGCTGGTGAGCACCGGCGAGGTGCCGGTCAGCTTCTTCATCGCCGCGATCAGAGCGGCCGCCGTGCGCGTCCCGACGGAGCCGCTCGGGGGGGCGAGCTGATTGGCGATCTGAAAGCGCCTTACCTGCGTCTTCGTCGCCGAGCCGAAATAGCCGGTCTCAGGCACGCTGTAGCCGAGCTCGCTCAGCCACGTCTGGAGCGTCTTGACGTCCTGACCGCGCTCGCCCTTGCGCAGCGTGCGCGTGAAGTTTGAGTAGACGACCGCAGTCGTGTCGAATCCCTTCGGATTCTGGGGTGCAGCGATGCCTGCCCCGCCCGACGCGGCGCCGGCGACGGATGCGGGCGCGAGCAGGCTCACGATCACAAGCGCGATGAGTCGGCGCGTTCGTGTCATCGCCCGATGACGTTCGACCCCCGGGCCGTGCGTCGCGGCGCGCAACCCGACGTTGCACACGCTCGTGGTCTGAAAGCTGCTGAAAACGGACACGCAGGAGTTCCGCGGGTGCGGTGTTGCACTTCACGCCTCGCGCCTGCGGAGTTAGCTGACGGGCTAGCGCTCTGTTTCGAAGCGCATCTCGTGGATCACCACAAGACTCGCCCCAACGAATTGGGTTCCCCGCTCTCCGGGGCGGCAGTCCGGAGATTCGGCGGGCGGCACGCTATCAGAAATGACGGATGGCGTGCTGCTGGGATGGACGACGGACGCGGCGTCAGTGCGCCGGGTCGGCGACGCCGGCCTGCTGGCGCTCGGCGATGATCTGCTCGATCCGCTCGATCGTGTCGCGCGACATCCGCCGGATCTCCCAGTGCGTGAGCTTGATCACGCGCATCGGCGAGGTCGCGATCACGTCCGCGTTGCGGGGCTCGCGGGACAGCAGGCCCATCTCGCCGATCAGATCGCCGTCACCGAGCGATGCGATCTTGTGGCCGTCGCGCAGCACATCGGCTGTGCCCTCTTCGATCGCGATCAGCTCGGTCGAGTAGTCGCCCTGCTTCATCAGGATCTGGCCCTCGGCGATGCTCGTTTCGGTCGCAAACGCCGCAAGCCGGTGGGCCTCGTCCTCGGACAGATGCGAGAACAGCGGGATCGCCTTCAGCCGGTTCTCATCCATCAGAGCGCCTGCACCTCGGAGGTGATCTCGCTCACAGATGCCTTCGCGTCGCCGAACAGCATCGCGGTCTTCGGCTCATAGAACAACGGATTGTCGATTCCCGCAAAGCCGGATGCCATCGAGCGCTTGAGCACGATCACAGAGCCGGAGCGATCGACCTCGAGAATCGGCATCCCGTAGATCGGGGAGCTCGGATCGTTGTTGGCTGCCGGGTTGGTCACGTCATTGGCGCCGATCACCAGGGTCACGTCCGTACGCGAGAACTCCGGATTGATCTCGTCCATCTCCTTCAAGAGGTCGTATGGGACGTCGGCCTCGGCGAGCAGCACGTTCATGTGCCCGGGCATCCGCCCCGCCACCGGATGGATCGCGAACTTGACCGTCACGCCCTTCGCCTCCAGCGCCCGCTCGAGCTCGCGCACCGCGTGCTGGGCCTGCGCGACCGCCATCCCGTAGCCGGGCGCGATCACGACCTGGCGGGCATACGAGAGCTGGATCGCGACGTCCTGCGCCGAGGTCGCGCGCACGGGCCCGCGGTCGATCGCGCCGGCCGCCGGCGCCGCGACCTCGCCGCCGAACCCGCCCGCGATGATCGCCGGCACAGAGCGGTTCATCGCCTTGGCCATCAGGTTCGTGAGGATCGTTCCCGAGGCACCCACGATCATGCCCGCGACGATCATCGCGGTGTTGTCCAACGCGATCCCGGTGGCGGCCGCCGACAGGCCGGTGAACGCGTTCAGGAGCGAGATCACGACCGGCATGTCGGCACCGCCGATCGGGAGCACCATCATGTTCCCCAGGATCGCGGCGACGACGAGGATGCCGACGATGAACAGGCCCTGGGAGTGCGTCCCCGCCGCGAGCACGACCGCGCTGCCCACCGCGATCAACAACAGCGCCGTGTTCAACACGGCCTGACCGGCGCCCGGCAGCTTCATCGGCTTGCTCGGGATGATCTCCTGGAGCTTGCCGAACGCGATGTTCGAGCCCCAGAACGAGATCGAGCCGACGATCGCCGCGAACAGCGTCGGGATCTCGCGCTTCTCCGCCCAGGCGCCGACGCCCGGGCCGACCGTGAAGTGATGGCGGTACTCGACCCAGGCGATCAGCGCGACCGCGCCGCCGCCGACGCCGTTGAACAGCGCGACCATCTGCGGCATCGCGGTCATCCGCACCTTGAGCGCGGCCGGGAGCCCGACCGCTGTGCCGAGCACCATCCCGAGCACGATCAGCCAGGGCGTGCTCGACCCGCTCCAGATGTGCGGGGTGAGCAGCGTCGCAATCACCGCGATCGCCATGCCGGTCGCCGCGATCTTGTTGCCGCGAACCGCGGTGCGCGGCCCGGTCAGGCCGCTCATGCCGTAGATGAACATCGAAAACGCGACGATGTACAGCGCGTCGATGAAGTTCGCGCTCTGAACGAACGAGGTGGCGAGAATCACTTCTCCTCGCCCTCCTCCTTCGGCGGCTCCTTGCGCTTGAACATGCCGAGCATCCGGTCGGTGACGAAGAAACCACCGATGACGTTGATCGTCCCGAACGTGATCGCGATCACGAGCAGGAAGTGCTCGAGAAAGCCGCTCGCCTCGTGCATCAGCAACAGGCCGCCGAGCAGGACGATGCCGTGAATCGCGTTCGTGCCCGACATCAGCGGCGTGTGCAGCGTGTTCGGGACCTTCGAGATGACCTCGAACCCGACGAACGCGGCGAGCACGAGGATGGCGATCTCGGTGATGGTGCTCATGCGGCCGCGGCCTCCTTTGCGCCGGCGTGGACGATCTCCTTGCCGCGCGTGATGCAGGCGCCGGCGATGATCTCGTCGTCGAAGTCGAGTGTGAGCTGGCCCTCCTCGGAGACCATCAGTCCGAGCAGCGCCTCGATGTTGCGCGCGTACAGCTGCGAGGCGTGCTCGGCCATCGTCGAGGGCACGTTGAGCGGCCCGATGATCTTGACGTTGTGACGCAGCACCGTCTCGCCGGGCTCGGTCAGCGCGCAGTTGCCGCCCGTCTCCGCGGCGAGGTCGACGATCACGGACCCCGGCTTCATCAGCTTGACGGCGTCCTCGGTGACGAGAATCGGGGCGCGGCGGCCCGGCACGGCGGCGGTCGTGATCACGACGTCGACCTTGCCGATCGCCTCGGCCATCAGCTGCTGCTGACGGGCCTGCTGCTCGGGCGTCAGCTCCTTCGCGTAGCCACCCTCTCCCTCGAGGTCGCCGCCGAGATCGAACTCGAGGAACTTCGCCCCGAGCGACTCGATCTGCTCCTTGACCGCGGAGCGCACGTCGAAGCCCTGCACGACCGCGCCAAGCCGCCTCGCGGTCGCGATCGCCTGCAGCCCCGCGACGCCGGCGCCCAGCACGAGCACGGTCGCCGGGCGGATCGTGCCGGCGGCCGTCATCAGCATCGGGAAGTAGCGGCCGATCTCCGTCGCCGCGATCAGCACCGCCTTGTAGCCACCGATGTTCGCCTGACTCGAGAGCGCGTCCATCGACTGCGCGCGCGAGATCCGCGGCACCGCCTCGAGCGCGAAGCTCGTCACACCGGTCGCGGCGATCGCCCGGATCCCCTCGCCGTTTGTCAGCGGCTGCAGGAAGCCGATCAGGACGCCGTCGGCCTTGAACCGGACGATCTCTTCGGCGTTCGGGGGCGCGACCTTCACCACGACGTCCGAGCCGTACACCTCAGCGAGGTCGTCGGTCAACCGTGCCCCGGCCTCCTCGAACTGCTCATCGGGGATCAGCGCGCCCGCGCCCGCACCACGCTGCACGACGACCGACAGGTCCTTGCCCGTCAGCTTGCGCACGACCTCGGGGACGAGCGCCACGCGCTGCTCGCCGTCAGCCGTCTCCCTGGGCACACCGATCTGCATCCGCGCGCGCAGGCTACCGATTTCGGGCTCGCCGAGGTCAGCTCGCGCCGACTGGTGCGAGCACGACCGCGGTGAGAAAGCCCAGATCGGCCGCGTATCCGAGCAGTGCCGGCGAGCGGTCGGAACGTACCGCGCGCCCGTGTTCCTTCGGAACGTGACGCACCTTTTTTAAGTGCGTAGGCGGGGGACGCGCGATCGCGTGGGCGGGCTTCGGGGGCGTCGCATGGACGCGCTTCGGGGCGACAGGCGCGGGCGCCGCCCGAGCAACCGGAGCGAGCGGCAGCGGCTTTCGCGCGAGCGCCATCAGCGCCTGTGCCGTGACCCACACCGGCGTCTGGTCGGTGCCGCGCGCATAGCGGACGTGCCCGTCCGGGGCGATGAGCGACTGCAGATACGCAAGCGGCGAGCGCGCTCCCCGCCGGTGCAGCGATCCGGGTTCGACGCCGGCGGCGAGCAGGCCCTGGACGGCCCAGGCGGTCGATTGGGCATTCGAGCGCTCGCCGGGCTGGCTCGGGAAACCGCCGTCACCGTTCTGCTGGGCGCGAATGAACGCAACCGCGCGCGAGTCGCCACCGAGCGCCTCGAGTGCCGCACCGGTGTCGTCGACGTCGCTGCCGCCGCCGGCGGTGGCGAAGCTGAAGCCACCGTCGGTGTTCTGCTGGCGGCGCAGCCACGCGATCGTCCGACGCGGCGCCGGCGCGCCGGCCGCCCGCAGCGCGAGCACGGCGAATGCCGTCAGATTGACCTGATCGGAGACCGATGCGTCCGCGCGCAGCCGGGCGCGCAGCGCCGCGACGAGATCCTGCGCGCCGAGTCCGGCGGCGCGCTCGACGAGGATCGTCCGCTCAATCGCGCCGACGTCGTCACCGGGATGGGCACGCACGTAGGCGAGCAGGCTCAGGCCGCCGTGGGTGACGTCGAGCGGGTTGTGCCCGGCCGCCGCGAGCCCCAGCGCCCCCCATCCTGCGAACAGCGGATCGGACGGCTGACCGAGCCCGGCGCCGAGCCCGCCGTCGGCGTTCTGGGCGGCCAGCAGGTAGACCGCCGGGTCGCTGGCGGCGAACGCCTGTCCCGCTCCGAGTGGCGTGTTCTGGCTAGCCAGAACACCCCCAACGAGCAGCGCAACCGTCGCTGTGCCGGCCGCCCAGCGTACGTGCAGCCGCCGCGCGAAGCGCTGAATCGAGCGGGTCAGCGCCGGGCCGAACGCGAGCGCGAACGCGAGGCAGCCACCGGCGTGGATCAGGTCAAAGCCGATCCCCTTGCCGACGTAGACGCGGAGTTGCGCGGCGCTGTGGTCGCTGTAGGTGACCCAGTCGCCGACGTCCTGCACGGCCGCGAACGCGAACCCGACGACCGTGCACGCGAGCGCCAGCGGCCAGCGCCCGATCCGCCCGCGCGTGAGCACGGCAAGACCCGCCCCGATCACGCCCGTCACACCCCAGGCGGCCATCTGCCACGGAGTCCACGGGCCCTGGCCGAAGAAGAAGTTCGAGACGAGGCCGGCGAGCGCGCCGACGACGAACCCCGGGGCGCCCCCGAGGGCGTAGCCGGAGACCAGCACGACGTCGGTCGTCGGCTTGACGTTCGGCAGCGCGGCGAATGCGATCCGCCCGAGCGCGGCGAACGCCGCGAGCGTCCCGACGAGCGCGACGATCCGCGCGTCCGGGCGGCTGCGTTCGTACCACGCGAACCCGGCCGCGAGCGCGACCCCGAGAATCGCGAAGGCGGCGAGCTGCCAGCTCACGCGGATACCTCCTCGCGCGCGAGCAGGGCGATCCCGGCTTCCGGCGTCAGGGCGTGGCCGGCGCCGCCGAGGATCCGCGCGGTCTCGGTGGCGAAGTACGTGCCGCCCGACAGAACCTCGGCGGCGGGGCCGTCGGCGATCACTGCACCGTCGGCGAGCAGGATCACGCGGTCGGCGAACGCCGCGACGAACTCCGGGTCGTGGGTCGCGGTCAGCACGCCGGCATCGAAGGAGCGCAGCAGCGACGCCAGCGCCTGCTTGGCGCCTCGGTCCATGCCGCGCGTTGGCTCGTCGAGGCACAGGACGGCGGGCGGATCGCTGCCGTCTCCGAGCACGACCGCGAGCGCGAGGCGCTGGCGCTCGCCGCCGGACAAGTCGCGCGGATGGCGCGCGCCGAACGCGTCCGGGTCAAGACCGACCGCGTGCAGGGCGCTGCGCGGCGCCTCGGCCGCGACCTGCTCGTGGACGAGATAGTCGTTGGGGTTCTGGAGCAGCAGCGCGACGCGCCCGTCAGCGCTCACGCGGCCGCGCGTCGGGCGCATCAGCCCGGCCGCGTGACGCAGCAGCGTCGACTTGCCGGCGCCGTTGCGGCCCATCAGCGCGACCCGCTCGCCGGAGCCGATCGACAGCGACGCGCCGCGCAGGATCGCGGGGCCCTCGCGGAGCTCGTGCCACACCCGCCGCAGCTCGAGCGCGGGCGGATGCGACGCGAGCGCAGCGGGCGGGTCGTCGGTCTCGGCCGGCAGCAGCCCGCGCGTGCGCAGCGCCGCGCGCGCCCGTTTGACGCCGGCGACCGGCGGGATCCCGACGCCGCGCAGCAGGCGGGCGCCCGGGGTTTCGAGCGACGGCGCGGCGGTCCCTGCCCACGCGAGGAACTCCGACGGCGTCCCATCGAGCGCGATCCGCCCGCCGACCATCGCGATCACGCGGTCGGCGAACGCCAGGCAGCGCTCGAGCCGGTGCTCGGCCAGCAGCACGGTCACCTCGGCATCCTCGTTCAGCCGCCGCAGCAACCCGATCAGCTCGTCGCCGGCGACCGGGTCGAGCTGGGAGGTCGGCTCGTCGAGCACGACGAGCTGCGGACGGCCGGCCAGCGCCGCCCCGAGCGCCACGCGCTGCAGCTCGCCCCCGGACAGCTCGGCGGTCGGGCGCTCGAGCAGCTCGCCGATGCCGAGCGCGAGCGCCGCCTCCTCGACCCCCCGCGCGATCGCCCCGGCGCTGTCCCCGCGGTTCTCGAGCGGGAACGACAGCTCCGCCCGCACGGTCCCCATCACGATCTGCGTCTCGGGGTCCTGGAACAGCGTCCCGACCGCCACCGCGAGCTCCCCCGGGCCGTGGGAGCGCGTGTCCATCCCCGCGACGGTCACGCCGCCGGCGAGCGAGCCACCGAAGAAGTGCGGCACGAGCCCGCTCGCGGCCCGCAACAGGGTCGACTTCCCCGATCCCGAGGCGCCCGCGACGACGACGAGCTCACCGGGAGCCAGCTCGAGCGAGACGTCATCGAGCGCCGGCCGGATCGCGTCCGGGTAGGTGTATGTCACGCGCTCGAACCCGAGCACGCTCACCGCGCGACCCCCTTGCGGTCGGCGAACGGCGCCAGCGCGCACGCGAGGATCGCGCCGGCGACCGCGAGCACCGAGCCTCCGGCGGGCGCATGCAGGGCCGGATACGCGTGGAATGGCGCGAGCCCGCCGATCCGCGCGCTCAGCGCGACGACGATGATCGCGACCGCGCTCGCGAAGAACGCGAGGTCGTGGCGGCCGTACGGGCGCCGGATCCGAGCGGGCCGATGCGCCGACCCGTACCCCCGTACCTCGAGCGCCGCGGCGACGTCGAGCGCGCGGTCGAGCACGCCCGAGCTCGCGGCGCGCATCAGCGAGAACCGCGACGGCGGCGGGCCGGGCCGGCAGCGTTGGGCATCGGCCAGGCGCCGCGAGTCGCGCACGAGTACGGGGACCATTCGCGTCGCGAGCGTCGCGGTCAGGGCCGAGCGGAACGACACCCGCCGGAACATCCGCAGGACCTCGTCCGGGTCGACGGCCGCGGTGTACAGGGCGCCGCACAGGATCAGTGCGAGCGCGCGGACGCCGAGGACCGCGCCGTACACCGTCGCCTCGAGCGTGATGTCCGTGTGCCCGAGCAGCGGGACGTCGCCGAGGCGCACGATCACGGTCAGCCCGTCGCGCGTGACGAGCGCGTTGACCGCCGCGATCACGACCGCGAGCGGCACCCCGAACAGCGCCGCCCGGCGCAACTCGCGCCCGACGCCCGCGCCGATCCCGGCCCCGAGCAGTGCGAGCACGACCGCGCCGAGCGCGACCGGGTGCTCCAGCATCAGCGCCGCGCAGGCGAGCGCCAGGCAGTACGCACAGCCGGCGCCCGCGCGTGCCGCGTGCAGCGGGCTGGCGCGGCGCCGGTAGCTCACGACGATCCCTTGGCGGCGACCGGCACCGGAACATCGCCGCCGCCGGGGGCGATCGCCAGCGCGAAGTGGTCGCGCAGCCGGGCCGGGGTGAGCGCCGCCGCCGCCGCGGACACACCGGCCAGGTCGGTGCCCGTGATCAGCCACGTCGGCGCGGAGACGCTGTCACGGGTTGCGGCGATCAGGCCGGACCCGGCGCCGAGCGTCTGCGCCACCTGACCACGGTCATCGAGCAGCTGCAGCGACGAGCCGTCCGTGCCGGCGAACGTCGCGTACACGCCGCTGCGGCTCGGACCGAGCGCGACCAGGCCCGCCGCGATCACGGGCCGCACCTCCTTCCACGTGCCCACGACCACCGCCAGTGAGTCGTTGCCCGAACCGGTGCCGAGCAGCTGGCTGGCGACCGGCACGCCGGCCGCCTTGAGCCTGGCCGACACGGTCGCGCACGCCGCGTCGGCATCGGCGGCGCACTCGAGCACGGTCGGGTAGCGCTTGCCGCCGATGCCGTGCAGGAACGGCTCCGGGAACGAGCCGACGACGGCCGGCACGGAGTCGGTGACCGTCCAGTCGTGCAGGTCCCACCAGATCCGGTCGCCCTTGTGGACGCCCGTCGTCGCCGCGCCGTGGCCGGCCTGCACGCCGTTGACGTAGTAGAACCAGTCGTGGCGGGAGGAGTCGCCGGAGTGCCCGTTGATCGACTCGACAAAGCCGCCGCCGAAGCGGGTCTGCACCGTGAACGAGCGCTCGAGCATCCGCATCACGGTCTCCGACCCCGGCACCTTGCGCTCGGACACCGTGGCGATCGTGCCCGCGCCGAAGCCGCGCGTGACCGTCAGGCTGACGTTCGAGGTGCCGGTGCCGGGACCCAGCCCGCAGCTCGCCGCGACGGCGGCCACAGCCGTGGCTGCAATCGCGGCGAGTCCGATGCGGGCTGAGCGTGGCATCGCTGCCGATCTACGAGACCCGCACCTGCGTCTCGGCGCGGATGTAGCCCTTGCTCGTGGCCGTCAGGGTGAACGTGCCGGCGTGGCTCGGCGTCAGCGGCACCGTCCCGTGGCTGTTGGTGTTGCCGCTGTGCCCGGCGACCGACACCGTCGCCCCGGCGAGCGGCTTCGCCGTGCCCTTCGCGTCGTAGGCGACGACGGTCACGTTGAACGTATGCCCGACCTTTGCCGTGCCCGGCGCCTTGATCCCGAGCGGGTACTCGGTCCCGGTCGCCGGGACGGCCGCGAACAGGATCTGCTCGCCGCGGTGCAGCTTCACATCGCAGATGCCGCTCTGCGACGCGACGTTGTCGACGAACAACTCCCAGTAGGAGTGGGTGGTGCTGAAGTTGTCGGTCTCGCCGAGGATCTTGAACGCCTCGAACCCAAACGAGTACCACTTGCCTGACCAGGCGCCGTGAACCGCCTGCGAGACGGCGCCGGCCCCGCTCGCGGCCGGGCAGCTATGGCCGCCGATCTTCACGGCGCCGGTGCGCGCTGTGACGGGCGTCGCCGCAAGCAGCGTCTTGTTCTTCCCTTCGATCCGAACGGTGACGGTGCTCGCAGCGACCGCGGTCGAGGCCGTTGCGGCGAGCACGACGAGCGCGCCACCGAGCGCGAGGACGTTCTTGTAATGCATGAGGGCCACCCCTTTCCGCGAGGGCGTATTGGCTGTGCGGTCGGAGGCTGGTCTCCTGGCTTACGGGCCTACCGGCCGCGCCTTCCCGGCGACTTGTCGTCCCCAGTGGCTTTGCGTGCGGCTGGCGTCCCCGATCACAGTGGCGGGTCCGCGCCGGGCTCTCACCGGCTTCCCATCGCCACCGACCTTGAACGCGCGTGATCGTAGCGCGATCGGGCCGGCGAGCTCGATGCGAGGAGCTCAGTGGGATCTCCGTAACGGATAGCGATACTGAGATCCCACCGCCCGCGACACTAGACTCGACCGAACCGATGACGGTGAACCTCACCCGCATCTACACCCGCCTCGGCGACGGCGGCGAGACCCATCTCGGCGACATGAGCCGGGTCCCGAAGACGCACCCGCGGATCGAGGCGTACGGAACCGTCGACGAGCTCAACGCCACCATCGGCCTCACGCTCACCGTCGAAAGCCTGCCCGAGCAGTACGCCGAGTGGCTGCGCCACATCCAGAACGACCTGTTCGACGTCGGCGCGGACATTTCTGCGCCCGAGGACCCAGGGCGCGAGCGGCTGCGCGTCCTGCCCGAGCAGACGGCCTGGCTCGAGCAGCGCTGCGATCAGGTCAACGCGACGCTGAAGCCGTTGAAGTCGTTCGTGCTCCCGGGCGGCACGCCCGCCGCCGCTCACCTGCACGTCTGCCGTACGGTCTGCCGCCGAGCCGAACGGCTCGCCATCGCCTGCGGCGAGGACTGCAGCGCGGAGGTCGTGCGGTATCTGAACCGGCTCTCGGACCTGCTGTTCATTCTCAGCAGGGGCGCGAACGACGGCGATGAGCCGCTATGGGAGCCCGGGCGTTACCGGTAGGCCGGCCGCGCGCCACGCCTGAAAGCCGCCGTCGAGATCGGTCGCGCGCGTGAACCCGAGCTGCTGCAGGGTCGCGGCGGCAAGGCTCGACTGGTAGCCCTCGTTGCACATCAGGATCACGTGATCGTCGATCGCCGGCGCCTGCGGGTGGCGGTAGGCGCAGTCGGGATCGAGGCGCCACTCGAGCACGTTGCGCGCGATCACGAGCGCGCCCGGGACGGTTCCGTCCTGCGCGATCTGGCTGTCGGCGCGGATGTCGATCAGGATCGCGCCGTGCTCGATCGCGGCGCCGGCTTCGCGTGGTCCGACGCGCGCAAGGCCGCAGCGGGCGCGGGCGAGCAGCTCGTCGATCGTCGTCCTGCTCATCGCCGCAGGGTGAGCATCACGCCGGTCGCGAGCCCGAAGCCCATCGCCGCGATCGCCGCTGCGCCGATCACGAACGTCCTGTGCGCCTGCGCGTAGGTGACAACCTCATGCGGGCGCGCGAGGAACAGCAGCGCCGCGGACGCGACCGCGGCGAGCAGCGCGCCTGCCGGCGCGCGAAGGGTCCGGGTGAGTGGAGGGTGCTCGCTCGGCTCGATGCCGAGCTCGGCCGGGGCGCGGCGCCGAACCGCCAGCAGCGCGGCGATCCCGAGCAGCGTCCAGGCGCTGGCGACGAGATACCCGCCGAGCACGTCGCTCGGGTAGTGCCAGCCGAGCGTCAGGAACGAATAGCTGACCGCGATCGCGAACAGCGCGCCGACGGCGGCAACGGCCGGCCGCGCCCGCGCCGGCGCGGCGAGCACCGAGCACAGCGCCAGCGACATCGCGGCTGTCGCGTGGCCGCTCGGCCAGGACACGGCGCTGATCGTGATCTCCCCCGGGAGCCCCGAGCGGGGCGCGGCGAGCAGCGGCTTGAGCAGTTGCGTGGTGACGTTCGCGCCGAGCAGGATCAGCCCGACCACGAGCGCGACGTCGAACCGCCGGCGCACGAGCGCGACGAGGACCACGGCGGCGCCGAGATACACGAACGGCTTCGGGTTGCACAGGTGCGCGATGACGCTCGCGATCGGGTCGACGCGCGACCGGTGCAGGTCGGTGAAGCCGGCCAGAATCCGCAGGTCCACGTGGTGAAACGACGCGACGTGGAACGCGAGGAACCAGGTGAGCACGAGCAGCAGGACCGCTGCCGCGACTGCGACCAGCGCGAACTCGGCGCGTCTGAGCATGCAGCCCAGACTAGTACCCCATCCGCGCCGGCCTTACATGCTCGGCTGTGTCTGGCGCGCGACTCGGAACTCGGGCGCGATCCCGGTCCGGCGCACGTAGTCATAGTGCTCGATGTCCTCCGGCGAGGCGACTTCGACGCTCACTTCCGGCGTCAGCGTGAAGCGGATCGCTTCGTAGAGCAGCTCCTGATAGCCGGGGACGCCGTCGGGACGCCCCTCGATGTCGAGATCGTGCTCGCCGCAGCGCAGCGTCCAGCGCTGACCGCGCATGAGCTTTTCGGCGGTCAGCCTGGCCGGCATCGTCTCCGCGCCGTCGCGGATCGGAAGGCCCGACTCGATCCTCACGCGCGCGTGTGCCGACCACAAGGCCCGGGCGAGCCGTTCAAGGTTGCGGCCGTACGGCGCCGGCACGATCGCCACCGGGCCGCGCGCGGCGGCATCGCCGCGGACGGATCTGGCGACCGCACCGACGAGCACGAAATCGATCTTGTTCGCCTGCAGCCAGCGCAGGACCGCGATCCACTTCTCGTCGAGGTGCTGGAACTCCTTGGCCGCATTGGCGGGCGCCGAGTCGATGCCCGGCGGGCGGTGTCTAAGCAGCATGGGCCCGGTTTCGCCCCTCGGCAGCGGAGTCCTTCAAGACTTTCGGCGCGCAGCGCGCGCTGCAGTGCCGGCGCGCCCCGTTTCACCTTGTGCACGCCGACGCCCACTGAGCGCCGAGGCGCGCGGCGCCCTCGACGATTGACTCCGCGGCACGTGTCGGCTGGCGCCCAGTACGGGCCTTCGGCCCGGCCCGGGTGGGAGGTATGCCCAGTATTGGGCATCGAAGGGTGGGTGCGGTGTCCCGGGCGCCATAACGTTGCGGGCCGTCCGCGCGCACACAATCTGCCACAGCCGTGGCGGGTTGGCGGACCGTGCGCGATCGCGCACCGCCGGCGGACACAGACCCCCACACCCTCACCATCATCGCGAGGTGGGGAAGATCGCTTCCGTCACACGCCAGTTAGACCGGGAGGGCGTCCAACCGGGCCAGCCGTCGCGCAACGCCGGGAGCAAAGCGCGCGACGGCACGCAGCGCCCTCGCCTCGGGGGTCACCGCCGCGACGGGCGTATCGGCGCCGATCGCCGCGACGATCTCGGCCGCGACCTGCTCGGGCGTGAAGTTGCGCCGCTGGTAGAGGCTCGTGACGCGCTCGCGGATCCGCTCCTGGTCCTGCTCGGGGCGCCCCACCCAGCGGGTCGTGCGGGTGATGTTGGTGGCGACGATGCCCGGGCAGACCGCCGTCACCCCGATGCCGGCGTCGTGCAGCTCTGCCCGCAGGCATTCGCTCAGCATCAGGACCGCGGCTTTCGAGGCGGCGTAGGCCGGCAGCTCCTTCGTCGGCGCGAAGCCGGCCGCCGACGAGGTGTTGACGATCTGCCCGCCTGCGCCGCGCTGCGCCATCGCTCGGCCGAACAGCCGGCAGCCGTGCACGACCCCCATCACGTTGACGTCGAGCACGCGCCGCCAATCGTCAAAGCCGGTGTCGAGAAACGGGCCGGCAACCCCGATCCCGGCGTTGTTGACGACGACGTCGGGCACCCCGTGCTCGCCGAGCACGCGGTTGGCGAGGCGCTCCATCGCCTCCGCGTCGGCGACGTCGCAGACGAACGTGTGCGACCCTGGGATCGAGTCCGCGCTCGCGGCGAGCGACGGGGCGTCCCGATCGACGAGCAGCAGCCGCGCCCCGTGCGCCGCGAGCGCGCGTGCCGTCGCTCTGCCGATCCCGCTGCCGGCGCCGGTCACGAGCGCGAGCCGTCCGTGCAGCTGCTCGACCCCCCCGCCGCGCCGCCACGGGGTCGACTGCGACGAGGAGCCGCGCTCGACGTCCTCGACGAACTCCGCGATCCAGCTCGCCAGCAGGGCCGGCTGCGAGCGCGGCACCCAGTGGGATCCGGGCACGATCCGCCGGTGCACATGCGGCGCGTAACGCTCCGCGCGATCGTAGTAGTCCGGCGAGATGAAGCGGTCGCCGCTGGGGACGATCAGCTGCACGGGAACCGGGACCGGGAGCGGCGCGCGCGGCCCGGGCGAGCGCCAGACGATGTTGCGCCGGTACAGGTTCGACCCGTGGCGCCCGTCCTGCGCCAGCGTCGGGCGCGGGTAGGCGGGATCGTTCGGGATTCGCTCGACGTAGCGCAGGTAGCCTCGCCATGCGCCCCGCCCGAGCACGGCGCGCCAGGCCACCGTCGGCACGCCCGGCGTGCACAGCGCGAGCACGTACCACGAGCGCCGCAGCCGTCCCGCGGAGCTGATCACGCGGCCACGCCGCAGCTGGTCGCGAAGGCCTTCGCCGAGCTGCGGCAGCGACGGCCCGGCGATCGTCGTGAACGACAGCAGCGTCTCGCGCAACCGCGGCATCGCCGCGAGCTCCCAGCCCGCGATGCCACCCCAGTCGTGACCGACGAGATGCACAGGCGAGCCGGGCGAGACCGCCGCGACGACGGCGGCGAAGTCGTCGGCGAGCCGCTCGAAGTCGTACGCGCCGGGCCCGCGCGGAGCGGCCGAGGCGCCGGCCCCGCGCACGTCGTAGGCGACGACGTGGAACCGGCCGGACAGCCGCCCGAACACGCCGGCCCACAGCTCCTTCGTGTCGGGATAGCCATGAACGAGCACGACCGTCGGCCGCGCCGGATCGCCGGCTTCGAGCACTGCCAGCTCAACGTTGCCGCTCGAGACGGTTCGTTTGATCGCGCCGTCGAACACCGGCGGGCAATCTATAGGCTCACCGCCACGATGGCGCTGACCGAGCGAGTGCGTGCATGGGAGGCGCGCGGGGAACGCGTTCGCGCCGCCGGCGACCGCGGCGTGTTCGTGCTGCGGAACGGGTCCGGGTGGCCAGCGCTCGTGCTCCTGCACGGCTTCCCGTCGAGTTCGTACGACTGGCGAGCGGTGCTCGAGCAGCCGTCGATGCGCGACCGCGACGTGCTCGCGGTCGACTTCATCGGGTTCGGCTTGTCGGACAAGCCCGCAGGCCCGAACTCCCTGATCGTCCAGGCCGACCTCGTGCAGGAGCTCGTCCGGCGCTACGCCGACGGGCCCGTGTTCATCGTCGCCCATGACATGGGGACATCCGTCGCGAACGAGCTGTTCGCGCGCGAGCTCGAGGGCAGGTCCGCGATCGAGATCTCGGGCGCGCTGCTGTTCAACGGCAGCATGCTGTTGCACCTCGCCAAGCCGACGCTCGGTCAGCGGCTGCTGCGCAGTCGCGCAGGGCCGGTACTGGCGCGACTCGGCACAGAGCGCGTCTTCCGCCAGCAGCTCGGCTCCGTGTTCTCGCGCGCGCATCCGCTCAGCGCCGAGGAAGCGGCCGACCAGTGGTCGCTGTACACGCACCTCGACGGCCATCGCCGAGGGCACGAGCTGGTCGCATACATGGACGAGCGCGTCCGCTACGCGGACCGCTGGCACGGGGCGATCCGGGACTGGCCGGGCGCGCTGTCGCTGCTGTGGGGAATGCGGGACCCTGTTGCCCGCGTCGAGGTGCTGCGCGGCATTCAGGCCCTGCGCCCGCACGTGCCGGTGACCGAGTTTCCCGAGCTCGGGCACTATCCGCAGATCGAGGATCCGGGCGCGGTTGCGGCCGTGATCGCGCACCTCGCTCCCGTACGCTGATCGCATGTTCGACGGACTTGGTCCGGGGCGCATCGCGGACGAGCGGCCCAACCCCTGGCTCGGGATCGCGGCGGCGATCGTCACGGTCGCCGTGGCGACGGCGGTGATCTATCCGCTCAAGCAGGTCGCGCCCGCGGTCTCGATGAGCGTCGTCTATCTCCCCGCGGTGCTGCTCGTGTCGGCGTACTGGGGGCTCGCCCTCGGGCTGCTGACCGCGCTGCTGAGCGCCGCGGCCTTCAACTTCTTCCACATCCCGCCGGTCGGCCGCTTCACGATCGCCGACAGCCGCAACTGGGTCGCGCTGGCGGCCTTCGTGTTCGTCGCTGCGGTCGCCAGCACGATGGCGGAGATCGCCCGAAGCCGCGCGCGCGAGGCCGAGCGGCGCCGGCGGGAGGCCGACCTCGCGGCGGCGCTCGCGCGCGAGTTGCTCGCGGGTTCCGACACGCGCGAGGCGCTCGCCACGACCGCGCGGCGGATCGCGGAGGCACTGGGGCTGCAGTCCGCGTCGATCGTGCTCGGCGAGGCCGAGGGGGATGAGCGGCGGCGGGCGCTGTCGCTGCGCGACGGCGACCGCAACCAGATCGCGACGCTGCTCATCCCCTACAGCCTCCCGGACGACACGCTCCAGCGCGTCCGCACGAGCGTCGTTCCCGCGCTGGAGGCGCTCGTCGCGATCGCGATCCGTCGCGATGCGCTCCAGGCGGAGGCCGTCGAGACCGAAGCGCTGCGCCGCAGTGACGACATCAAGACCGCGCTGTTGCGCGCCGTCTCGCACGATCTGCGCAGCCCGCTCACGGCGATCGTCGCGGCCGGCCACGCACTCAGCGCAAGCACGCTGACCGATGATGAGCGGACCGAGTTGATCGCGGGCATCGTCAGCGAGGGCGAGCGGCTGGCGTCGCTCGTGGACAAGCTGCTCGACCTCTCGAAGTTGCAGGCCGGCCGCGCAGAGCCCCGGCGCGACTGGGTCTCGCTCGACGACGTCGTGCTCGCGGCCCGGGAGGGCGTCGCCGAGCCGGCGCCCGACGTCCGGCTGACCGTCGACGCCGATGTTCCCGAGGTGCGAGTGGACGCGGCGCAGCTCGAGCGGGCGATCGCCAACCTGCTCGAGAACGCGCGCCGCTACGGCGGCGATCAGCCGATCTCGATCCACGTGCGGCGGTCGGGCACTCGCGTGCTCGTGCGGGTGGTCGACCAGGGCCCGGGGATCGCGCCGTCCGAGCGCGAGCGGATCTTCGAGCCGTTCTACCGGGGGCCGCAGGCCCCACGCGAGCAGTGGACCGGCTCTGGGCTGGGACTCGCGATCGCGAAGGGATTCGTCGAGGCGAACGGCGGGACGATCTCGGTCGAGTCGCTGCCCGGCCAGGGCACGTCCTTCGTCGTCTCGCTGCCGGTGCAGGCAAACAGCCCAGTGTCGGTGCAGGGATGAACGACGCCCCGCGGCCGAAGGTCCTCGTCTGCGATGACGAGCAGCAGATCCTCCGCGCGCTGCGCGTGATCCTCCGCGACGCCGGGTTCGAGGCGCTGCCGGCGTCAAGCGCCCAGGAAGCGCTCGACGTTGCCGCCGTCAACCGGCCGGACGCCGGGATCATCGACCTGATCCTCCCGGATGGCGACGGCGCCGAGGTCTGCCGCAGGCTGCGCGAGTGGAGTGACATGCCGCTGATCGTCCTGTCAGCCGTGGAGGACGAGGACGCGAAGGTGCGCGCGCTCGCCGCCGGCGCCGACGACTACGTGACCAAGCCGTTCGGGCCGCGCGAGCTGGTCGCGCGGCTGCATGCCAACCTGCGGCGGACGCATCTCGAACCGGAGGAAGCGGTGATCCGCACCGACGGTCTCGAGGTCGACCTCGCGCGGCGCACCGTGCTCGTCGGCGGCGCGGAGGTCCACCTCACCCCCACCGAGTTCGACCTGCTGCGTCAGCTCGCGCGCAACCGCGGCCGGCTGATGACGCACCGCGACCTGCTCGTGTCGGTCTGGGGGCCGGGCTACGCCGACGACACCCAGGTGCTGCGCGCACACATGGCGAATCTGCGCCGCAAGATCGAGCCGCCGGGCGGCGGCAGGGTGATCCGCACCGAATCGGGGGTCGGTTACCGGTTCGCCGCCTGAGACGGAGCGTTCCAGCGCGGGCCCGATCCTCCGTCGGGTTTCACGTCCGCCGGCGGCGTCTCGATCACGACCCGGCACGGGCGGTGGGCGAGCAGATAGCTCGCGGTCGTGCCGAGCGCGCGCTCGGCCCGCGGCGCGTGGGCCGTTCCCAGGTAGATGATCTCGGCACCCGAACGCTTCGCCTCCTCGACGATCGCGAGCCCCGGGTTGCGCGTGCGGATCAGGCGGGTCTGGACCTTCAAGCCGGCCTTGCGCCCCGCCAGTTTGGCGCTCTCGAGCACGCTCAGGCCCCGCTGCTCCTCCTCGTGCAGCCCGGCGTCGAGCGAGAGCTGGTTGGGCACCTGGAGCACGTACACGGCCTCGACGAGCGCATCCTCGCCGACGAGCCGGGCGGCGGTGCGCAGCGCGGACGCGTCGACGTCGGTACCGAAGATCGGCACGAGCGCCGAGCGGTAGTCGAGCTCGATGAAGAAGGGCGGGCGCTCGCGATGCGGGACCTTGTAGTGGGAGGTCAGGTCCATCCCGTGGCTGCGCCGGTAGACGATGTAGCCGGCGATCCCGACGATCATCCATGCGGTGCCGACGTAGCGCGCGTCGACGTGCAGCGCCATCACCGACACCCACGCGGCGAACGTGCCGATCCCGCCGATCACGGCGGTCACCGGAAGCTGGCGGCCCCGCACGCGGATGTTTCCGGGCATCCGGTAGGGCCGCTCCCGGTCGGGGTCCTTGAAGCGCAGCGCGACGACCGCCGCATGGGCTGTCGTGAACGACAGCATCGCGCCGAACGAGTAGAGGTTGCCGAGGAAGTCGGTCTGTCCCGGGATCAGCAGGATCCCGGCGAACGTCGAGAACACGACGATCGTGAACCAGGGCGTGCGGTGGCGCTTGTGCAGCCGGGAGAAGATCTCCGGCAACTGGCGGTGCTCGGCGAGCGACCACGACAGCCGCGAGATCCCGATCAACCCGGCGTTCGTGGCGATGAACAGGATCGTCCCGGCGAGGATCCCGACGTAGTAGCGGAGGATGTGGGTGAGCGCTGTCGGGAGCCCGAGATGCTCGATGATCCCGAGCACCGGGTCGTTCTGGAAGCCGTGCGGCGGCGGCTCGCCGAGCAGCGTGTACGCGTGCTGACCGTGGCCGTGCACCGGCAGCGCTGAGAGCGCGACGATGGTCATCCCGAAGTACACGCCGAGGACCGCGATCAGGATCAGGTTGACCGCGCGCGGCACATCCCTCCCGGGGTCGCGCGCCTCCTCCGCCATGTTCGAGACGGTCTCGATGCCGGTGTAGGCGAGCATCGCCAGCGACAGGGCGAAGATCGTGTGATTCCAGCTCGGGGTCGTTCCGAGGTGGACCTGGTTGATCAGCAGCGACGGTTTGAGGACCAGGAACGCGCCGATGATGATGATCACGACCTGCGTCGCGAGGTCGGCGACGGCAAGCAGGAAGTTGAGCTTCGCCGACTCGCCGATCCCGCGGATGTTGAGCGCCGCGAGCGCGACGATCACGATCAGACCGCCGATGATGTCCCCGGGGTTGTGGGTCAGCGCCGGGAAGAACGCCCCGAGGTAGTGGGGCACGAAGAACGCCGAGATCGCGATCGTGAGGATGTAGTCGAGGCTGAGCGCCCAGCCGGCGAAGAACGACACGAACTCGTTGAAGGCGTGGCGGGCGAAGCTCGAGGAGCCTCCCGCCTCCGGGAACATCGACGCGCCCTCGGCGTACGTCTTCGCGGTAAGCGCGAACAGACCGCCGGCGAGCATGAAGATCACCGGCGTCAGCCCGAGCGCGTAGAACGCGACGAGGCCGAGGGCGTAGTAGATCGAGGACCCGACGTTCCCGTACGCGGTCGCGAACAGGCCGCCGAGGCCGACACTGCGACGTAGTCCGTGTGTTTCGATCCGCGCCATCAGGGCCCAGCCGTTAATTCTCCGGGTCGCGCAGGCGGTAGCCCACGCCGGGCTCCGTGATCAGATACTGGGGCCGCGAGGGGTCGACCTCGAGCTTGGCGCGGATGTGCGCGACATGGACGCGGAGATAGTGGGTCTCATCGCCATACTCGGGCCCCCACACCTCCTGAAGCAGCTGCCTGTGCGTGACGAGGCGACCCTGGTGCTGGGCGAGCACGCGCACGAGCTCGTACTCGATTGGCGTGAGATGCACCTCGACCCCCGCGCGGGTCACCCGGCGATCATGGAGATCGATCACGAGCTCTCCGAGCTCGAGGCGAGGGTCGCCGCCCGCCTCGGCGGACCGCCGCAGCACGGCCCGCAACCTCGCGAGCAACTCGTCAGTGCCGAACGGCTTGGTGACGTAGTCGTCGGCGCCGGCGTCGAGCGCGCGGACCTTCTCGCGCTCGTCGCCGACGGCCGACAGGACGACGATCGGCAGTTTGCTCCAGCGCCGCACCTCCTCGCACACCTCGACGCCTTCGCCGTCGGGCAGGACGAGGTCGAGCACCAGCGCGTCGGGAGGCCGGGCGGCAAGCGACGCCAGTGCCTCGTCCTTCGTCCCCGCTGCCTCGACCGCGTAGCCGGCGCTGCGCAGGATGATCTTCAGACCGCGGACGATCTGTGGCTCGTCGTCGACGACGAGCACGCGTGGCTGGTGTGAGCTGCTCATGCCCTCGCTGACGTGCAATCGACCACGAGCACGCGGGATGCGCTCACGCCACCGCCTCGGGCTGACGCGCGACCGGGAAGCTGACCGCGAAGGAGGTGCCGCGGCCCGTCCCCGACTGGAGGACGATCTGACCGCCGTTTGCCTCGACGAACCCGCGACAGATCGCCAGGCCGAGGCCCGACCCCGAGCCGCTCGCGCCGCGGCCCCGGTAGAAGGGCTCGAACACTCGGGCGCGGCTCTGGGACGGGATCCCGCGCCCGCGGTCGATCACCCGGACCGTCACCCGCCCGCCGCCGACCCCGGCCGTGATCCGCACGGGTGCGTCCTTGGGTGAGAACTTGATCGCGTTCTCGATCAGGTTGGAGAACACGCGCTCGAGCTGGGTGGCATCGGCTCGCACGAGCGGGAGATCCGGCGGCAGCTCGAACGCGATCGGGTGCTCGCTGTGGATATGCGCGGCGGCCGAGGCGACGACATCGTGCAGATCGCACCAATCCTGCTGCGGCGTGACCGCACCGGCCTGGATCTTCGAGAGGTCGAGCAGGTCGTCGACGAGCTTCGCCAGACGCGCACCCTCGGCCTCGATCACCTCGATCAGCTCCTGGCGCTCGGCGTCGGTCACCTCGGACGCGCGCAGCGCCGAGCCGGCGGTTGTGATCGCGGTCAGCGGCGAGCGCAGATCGTGCGAGATCGCATGGAGGATCGCGGTCCTCGCGACCTCGGCACGGCGGCCCGCCTCGACCTCGGCGGCATGATCCGCCATCCGCTCGCGCTCGACCGCGACATCGATCAGCCGGCCGAGCGGTTCGGCGAGCCGCTCGAGATCCGCCTGCTCCCAGCTCATGTCCTTGGAGACGTACAGCCACGCAGGCCGGACGCGAGTACGGAGCGGGAGCGCCGCCTCTCCGTCGAGCGGCGTCGGAACGCTCTCGAGCACGACCCGCGCGCGCGTGGCGCCGGTCGCATGCGCGATCCCGAGACCGATGCCGTCGAGCTGCGAGCTGACGCTGTGCCCGGCGAGGATCGCCGACGCGGTCTCGGCCAGGAGCGTCGCCTCGCGTTCGCGGGCGGCGGCCAGTTTCGCGCGGCTCTCCGCCTCGGCCGCACGCACGCGTCCCGTGGCCGCGAGCCGCCCGACGACGATCGCCGCGATCAGCAGCACCGCCAGCTCGACGACATCCTGCGAGTGGGTGATCGTCAGCTGGTGACGCGGCGTGATGAACAGGTAGTTGAGCGTCAGCATGCTCAACACCGCGGTCGCGAGCGCCAGGCGCTCCCCCTCGCGAATCGCGATCCACAGGACCGCCAGCAGGTAGATGACTCCGAGCCCCGCCGCGGGCGCCGTCGACTGGAGCGCGGCCACGCAGGCCGTCGCCGCGGCGACGGCGGCGATCATCTCCGCTGCCGGGCGCACGACGCGGCTGAACACGGCGCTGCGCCAGACTTGCGTCGAGGAGGGCGGGTCCGCGCGGTTCATGGCGACGAGGCTCCGACGGAGACCGGCGCCCGGTGCCGTGGTCGTGCTGGTTCCGCCTCGATGATCACGCGGCACGGCCGCTCGCGCAGCACCGTCTCCAGGGTGCGCCCGAACCCGGTGCCGCCCCGCGGCATCGGCACCACGATCGCCCCGGCCCGCATCGCGCGTGCCTCGTCGACGATCCGGCGCCCGGTCTGCCCGGCGCGCACCTTCTCCCAGTGACCGCTGACGCGACGCCCGATCTGAACCTTCGCCTCCTCGATGATCGACTCGGCGAGCGCCTCCTGGTCAGGCAGGGCTGCGCCAATCGGGCTCGAGGCGGGCACCGAGATCGTCACGAGCACGTGGATCCCGCGGCGCCGGCGCGCCGCCATCCGGGCGGCCGTCGACATCACCTCGGGCACGTAGCCGTGCTCGTCGAAGGCGACGAGCACCGAGTCGTACTCGGCCTCGGTCTCGGTCGCCGGGCGCGGGATCGCGACCTTCGTCGTGGTCGTGAGATCGAGCCCCTGTCGGCGGCGGTAGGCGACGTAGACGCAGATGCCGATCAGCAGCCACCCGACCCCCGCGGCGGCGACCGTGGCGTGCAGCACGGTGACGGTCACCCACGCGAGGAACGTGCCGATGCCGCCGATCACGGCGAACAGGGGCAGCTTGCGGCCGGCGATGCGCAGCGTGCCCGGACCCCGGTACGGTCGGGCGCGGTCAGGCTCGGTCGTCCGCAGCCGGATCACCGCCAGGTGCGCGATCGTGAACGACAGCATCGCCCCGAACGCGTACATGTTCCCGAGGAAGTCGGCCTGTCCCGGGATCAGCGTGATGCACGCGATCGCGCCGAACACGATGATCCCGATCCAGGGCGTCCGGAAGCGCGGATGGAGCTGGCGCAGACCGTCCGGAACCTGCCGGTGCAGGCCCATCGAGTAGACGAGTCGGGACACCCCGATGATCCCCGCGTTCGTGGCGATGAACAGGATCGTCGCCGCCAGGAGACCGACGTAGACCTCGCCGGCGTGCTGGAGCGGACCGAGGTGGAGGTGCTTGACGATCCCGAGCACCGGATCGCCCGCGTACCCGCCCTTGTCCTCACTCAGTCCGAGCAAGGTCTGGCAGTGCGTGCCGACGCACCTGACCGGCAGGGCCGACAGCGCCACCGCGGGCAGGGCCGCATAGATCGCGAACACCGCGATCACGACGCGGTTGATCGCTTTCGGAATCGTGCGCGCCTCGTCCTTGGCCTCCTCGGCCATGTTCGAGATCGTCTCGATCCCCGTGTAGGCGATCATCCCGACCGGGATCGCGATCAGGAAGTTCTTCATCGTCGGCGCGTACCACAGGTGCACGTTGTTGACGAGCGTCTCCGGCGAGAGCACGAGCACGCCCCCGACGATCACCAGCAGCAGCTGGGTCGAGAAGTCCGTGATCGCGAGGCCGATGTTGAGCGCGGCGGCCTCGGTGACGCCGACCACGTTGATCGCGCAGAGCAGCGCGATCACGCCGATCCCGAAGAAGATGTCGCCCGGCGAGGTCTTCAGGAACGGCCAGAACAGGCCGCCGAGATAGTGCGGCACGAAGAACGCCGAGATCGCGATCGTGATCACGTAGTTGAGCATCTGGCCCCACGCCGCGAAGAACGACCAGAACTCGTTGAACGCGTGGCGGGCGAAGCTCGAGGAGCCACCCGCCTCCGGATACATCGCGGTTGCCTCGGCGTATGTCGCTGCCGTCAGGTAGAAGATCACGCCGGTCAGCACGAACACGATCGGCGTGAGCCCGAGCGCGAACGAGGCGACCAGGCCGAGCGCGTAGTAGATCGACGAGCCGACGTTGCCGTAGGCCGTCGAGAACAGCGCGTTGACGCCGAGCACCCGTTGCAGTCCGTGCAGGCGACGCTGTGCCATCAGTTGTGCTCAGGTTTCCCGTCGCGGCCGTCGCGCTCGAACTTCTCGCGCCAGTTGGCGGGGGGCGCGGTCAGGATGACCCGGCAGGGCGCCTTGCTGATCACGTACTTGGTGATCTCGCCGACGTAGTTCTCGAGCGGGCCGGCGCCTCCGAGCAGTGCCCCGCCGCGGACCCGCGATGGTTCCTCCGCAGCGAGCACGATCGCCTCGACCCCGCGGCGGCGGGCCTCCTGGACGATGCCCTGGCCGGCGCGCCGCGCCCGCACCATCGCCGTGGCGACCTCGACCCCCTCGTACTCCTCCCCCACGACCTTCGCCCGCGTGAGCGCCTCGCGCGCGCGCTGGATCTGCGACTCGGGCAACGGCGCGTCGAGCGGCAGCGAGAGCGGCATCTCGAACACCCAGATCGCTTCGATCACCGCGCCTTCTTCGATGACGTCGTCATGCGTCTCGCCCGCGAGCCGCCCCGCGGTCTGGACGATGTCGTCGTCGAGCGGCGTGCCGAAGATCGGCACGAGAATCGACCCGAACTCCGGCTCGAGCGCCTCATGCCGCAGCGCCCGCTCGGGGATCGTGACGCGCCGCAGCAGCGGCTTCTCCTGCGTCTTGCGGTAGGTGACGTACAGCGCCAGACCGCCGATCAGCCACGCGATACCGACGTACCGGGCGCCGCTGTGGAAGATCATCACCGACACCAACCCCACCCCGGCGAGGAGCGCGCCGAGGACGGTCGGAAGCGGAACCCTGGCGCCGCGGATGCCGACCGACAGCGGCACGGCGTACCCGCGGGGGCGGTCCGGCTCGCGGAACCGCAACGCGATCACGGAGACGTGCGCGATCGTGAAGGCGAGCAACGCACCGAACGCGTAGATCCCGATCAGCAGCTCGAGATCGGTTGGGACCACGAGCGCCCCGGCGGCGAACGCGGCGGCGGCGATCACGACATACGGCGTCCCCCACCGCGGACTGAGGCGTCCGATCGCGCTGGGGATCTGGCGGTTTGTGGCCAGCGAGTAGCCCACGCGCGAGACCCCGAGCATCGACCAGCCCGCGGCCGCAGCGAGCCCGAGGGCGCCGCCGACCGCGACCGCGTACTTGAGCACGTCGGCGACCCATGCGGGCTTGAACGCCTCGACGATCCCGAGCACCGGGGCATTCAAGTGGGTGATGCCGAGCACGCTGTGGCCGTTGTGCACCGGCAGGGCACCGATCCCGACGATCGCGATCCCGACGTAGATCAGCACGATCACGGCCGAGCCCGGGATCAGGAGCCGGCGCATCTGCCCGACATTCGCCTTGACCTCGCCGGCGAGGCTGGCAGCGGCCTCGAGCCCGGTGAACGCGATCACCGCGATCGGGAACGCGAACGCGAGATCGGACCACGTGGGGAACGTGCCCAGGTTGATCGTGGCCGACAGGTGCCCCGGCTGGAACGCGAGCGCGAAGCCGAGGATGATGACCGCCGCCTGGAGGATGAGGTCGCCGATCGTGATCGCGATGCGGCGCCGGAGCGGCCGCACCTTGATCCCGGTGAGGTTGTCGAGCGCGACGAAGGCGATCACCGCCAGCGCCACCGCGATCTGGAGCCCGCCGTGGCCGAGCGGCGACCAGAACGCGGCGAGATAGGCCGGCACGGTGAGGGCGGCGACCGCCAGCAGGATCGTGTAGTCGAGCACGATCGCCCAGCCGGCGATGAAGCTGACGAGCTCGTTGAACGCATAGCGCGCGAGGACGGCGGAGCCGCCGCGCTCCGGGTGCAAGGCGGCGCCCTCGGCGTACGTCATCGCCGAGAGCTGGAAGAAGATCCCGCCCGCGAGGAACACGAGCGGGGTCAAGCCGCCCGCATGGCTCGCGACGACGCCAAGGGCGAAATAGACCGAGCTGACCGACGTCGTGTAGACGACCGCGAACAGCGCGCGGTAGCTGAAGGGTCGCTCGTTCACGTCCGCAGAATGCGAGGTGCACTGGAGGTGCACGAGCATTCGAGGACAAAGCCCGGCGCCGCCAGGGGTGCCTCGAATGCGAACGTATTTGCGTTGGGGACCACTAGCTCCTCACCGGCCCCGGAACTGCATGTACAGGCGCGCTGCGCCGGCGGCCACGAACAACAGGCCGAGCACGACACCGGTCGCGATCGCGCCCCCTCCCGCGATCAGCGTGCGGATCACGAGGGCGATGCCGATCACGATCATGAGGACTGACATCACCCGGGTGGAGGCTCGATGGAGCTGGCGTCCTTCCGGCATGTCTGCGTAGCTTAGGGCCGCCGATCCATTGGGACAGGGCTGAGCGGGGAAGTCGTCGTCGCGGTTCGGCTGTCGGGCGTGACCGGGATTCGCTCTAGCTCGCTCGTCGACTCGCTTCGCTTGAGATCGTCGCACGCTCGCTCATAACCCGACACTCGCGGCCGAGGAGCAGGTGACTGCGGATTCGCGCGCCCAAACGGGGCGCGAATCCGCACTCGCGTCCCCCGAACGGGTGAGTGTGGCCGTACGCGCGCCCGGGGTGGCGAGCGACAGCGGGGCGCCGAACGACGTGCTCCCCACCGTGGAATCACTCATCTGAGAGCGTCAGGGCACGTCGAGCCCCGCGGGATCTGCCGCCGGCGCCGGGGGCATCCGGCGCGCCGCGGCGAGCACATTGTCGTACTCGAGCTTGACCGCCGCCCTGTCGGCGGCCTCCGGAACCGAATCATCGCTCGCCCGCAGGATCAGCTCGGCCTGCCTCAGCAGCAGGTCGCGCCGCGTATCCGTCCTCGCGTACTCGACGATCTTCGTGAGCGCTTCGAGTTGGCGAATGAAGACCGCCGGCATGCCCCGGCCGGCCTGGCGTATCTTCTCGAACGCACGCTCGACGAGCCGCCTGTAGCTGAGGTGGGCGTCGATGAGGCGCACGTAGCCGTGACTGTCTCGATGCACCCGAATCGGGTGCCAGCGGGTCGTGATCTTGCAGAGGCTCTCTCCGAGCCAGTCGATGCACGTGAGCGCGGTGAACGTGTCGTTGACGGCCGGCGACAGCGCACGGATCGCAATCTCGACGAGCTGGTCCACCGCGAACGCGAGGTCCTGCGCGAGCGTGCGGTTCGGGCCCGTGATGTGGGCCCGCCTGAGCGCCTGGGAGACCTTATCCGCCGCTCCGGGTGGCCAGACGGTCGCCATCGGGTGGCCGCTGACGATGAAGTGCCCAGGGCGGTGCAGCAGCCGGATCACGGCTCCCTTCTCGGCCGCCAGCCCGATCAGCGTCTCGTGACGGACGAACTGCAAATAGCCACTCGACGGCGCGGCCACCGTGCCGCCCGCGTCGTTCATGCGCCGCAGCAGCTCGTTCACCGATGGGCCGGCCTCGAGGCCCGCATCGCCGTCGCTCGATTCCGCATCGATCGCGCGGGACAGGTCCTTGGCGATCGACGCAATCACCTGCGGGAGCTGGATCGACGTCGCGATGTGGTGGATGAAGTAGATCAGGACCGCCATCGACAGCGTCACCAATCCGACCGCGACCGTGATCGACAGGTGTGGGACGAAGTCGGGCCGGCCCGTGCCACCCGGGCCGATCGAGATCAGCACGAGCGTCGCGTAGACGAACGTCGCGACGAACGTGCCGAGCGTGAACTGGGTGCCCCGGTCCCGGATGAAGTTGCGCAGCATGCGCGGGCCGAACTGCGTCGAAGCGAGCGTCAGCGTCACGATCGTGATCGAGAAGACAATCCCGACGACCGTGATCACGGCCGCCGCAAGCGTCGTGAGAATTTGGCGCGCGGCGTCGGATGTGCCGAACACCATCCATGAGGGCAGGCTCAGGCTGCCGTCGTAGGCAGCCCTGTCGATCGCATGCGTTCCGATGTACAGCGCCACAGCGGCGAGCACCTCGATCGACGGGACGAGCCACAGATTTGTGCGCAGCGCCTCGCGCCGCCACTCCGAGCCGAGCGGGAGCGGGAACATCAGAAGTGCGGAAGGTCGGTGGACACGCGCGTGGCACGGAGACGTACGACGCCGACCAGACTTCCCGGCTCACCTCCCGGCATCGTAACGCGCGGACCTACTCGCCCGCCGGCCGCCGCGGTCGCTCGCTCGCTCGCGAGCGACCTCCTATGTCGACGCGACGAGAAAGGAATCGATCAGCAGCCGCGCGGCCGCGACGGTCCGCGGATCGACGGCCGCGTCGCCCCGGAGGAGCTCGATCAGCGTGACAAGCTCGCCGCGGGCGGCGATCACGGCCGCCTGGTCGAGGATCAGCCGCGAGCGCCCACCGGGGACGCCCTGCGCGATCTCGCGATCAAGCACCCGACGGCGGCGGCGAACCTTCGCCCGCAGGCGCCACGTCGTCCACCGGCCCGTCTCGAGCTCAGCGGCGGGCGATGTCCGCGGCCGACGCGGGCGCGTCCGCGGCACCGCAGACGAGGGCGGCATTCTCGACAACGGGCATCGCGAGGGGGACTGTCGGCAGCATGCGATCCAAGAGCGCGAGCGCCGATACGCGGAGCTCCTCGAGCGTCGGCCCGAGGGCCGCGATCACCGCCCGGCGCGCCGCCGCCCGCCCGGTACCGCTCCTGAAGCTTCGGGCCACGGCGGCTGCACTGTCGCCTGCGATCTCGCGGGCCATCGCCCGGACGCGGTCTCCTTCGATGTCGCCGACCGCGACGCGTGCCGCTGCCCATGCGGCGGCGCCCGCGGAGGCCCAGGCGGCCTCCCGTGCCGCGGCCCGGCCGGCCGCCCACGGCGCCCAGGCGCGCGGCGTGCCGAGTGTCGCGCTCCACGTCGCGCGCGTCTGGCGCCGGGCGGCCGCGAGCGCATCGAGCGCGGGGCGCAGCTCGCCGCCGTCGAGCAGCGGCTCGAGTCCGGCAATGTGCTGCGCCGATTCCGTCAGACCGGCGACGGCGAGCCAGCGAGGCACGTACGTCCGCGTCAGCCAGTCCATCGCCATCAACGAGCGCGCCTCGTCGAAGCCGTCCCCGGCGGTGCCGATCGTTCGAGCGAGATACGGCCGCAGTCGCTGGCGCGGCCCGTCCTCAAGGCTGTCGTTGAGCGTCGTGCAGAACGCGCGGACAACGGGACTGACGCACGCAGGATGGTCGCTGTGTGGCTCGCCGGCGAGGTAGCTGACCCACTCCATTGCACAGCGCCCGTCCTCGGGCGTCGCGTGCGTCCCATAGGAGAGCCTGTAGTCGTTGCTCATCGAACCTCCTGTGATGTCCTGGCGCTACCCGGATTCTCGCGAGCGCGGTCGCCAAGTCAAGGGCGCGGGGGCGAATTGTCACAGCGTCAGGTCCGATCGCCTCGCCAACGACGAGGAACGGTGGACGGGCGCCCGGGCGCCCGTCCAGCGGTTGATGGATGAGCGTGAACTACGAGGAGATCGGAAACTCGTGTGAGTCTGCCGGCCGGGGATCGAGGGCCGCCGTCGCGGCCTCGATCCGATCGCGTAGCCTGCCCGGCTGCGCCGGGTTGTACAGCGGGCTGTCGTCGGCGTTGGTGAGCATCCGCTCGAGCATCGCCATCCCCTGTGCGCCGACCGGCGCCGGACTCGTCAGCCGGTCGATCAGGCGTGCGATCGCCGCTTCGGCCTCGAGCACGGCACCCCGCCGGACGATGACCACGCGTCCACGAGCCATCGGTGGGTTATGTGTCTCGCCGATCGCGCCGCGCAGCGACCGCGCGAGTGCTCGGCGGTTGCGAGCGCTGACGAGCTGAGTTGCACGGCGGGCGAGCTCGGGCCGGGTGCTCGGATCGACACCTCGCGCGAGCGCAGCGGTGATGTCGCCGCGGCGCACGATCGCGCGGACCCGTGTCGTCAGGGACGACGACGCAACCGCGGGAGCCTGGCGATCCGTCCAAGGCGTCTCGTATCCCCGGCCGCCGTGTGGATTTGCAATTGTGGGCATGAATCACTCCTACGTGAGCAATGTGGCGGTGATCCGCGGCGAGCGGCGTTGCTGCTCGGCGCGCGGCACACCTGTGCGCACCGAGCGTAGGTGTGGTGGTGTGACGCCGGCATCACGATTCGCCACGCCGGCGTGTCAGTTATGTGACGATGGGACGACACTCGCGCCCGGTGGGATCACCCTGACTCGAAGCGGAAGCCGACGCCCGGCTCGGTCCGGATGTGGTGCTCGCCGGTGCGGCCGTTCGGGTCGATCTTCCGTCGCAGCCGAGCGATGTGCGTGCGCAGCACGCGCGTGTCCTGCACCCATCCAGGCCCCCAGACCTCGGTCAGCAGCGCGCGGTGGGTGAGCAATCGCCCGCGGTTGCGGACGAGGACGCGGAGCAGGTCGAACTCGGTCGGCGTGAGATGGACCTCAGTGCCGGCTCGCCGGACGAGATGGGCCGCGAGATCGATCTCGAGATCGCCCGCGACGATCACGCGCTCCTCCCCACCCGCCGCGACCCGCCGCAGGACCGCTTCGAGACGGGCGAGCAGCTCGCGTGGCGCAAACGGCTTCGTGATGTAGTCATCCGCCCCGGCCTTCAACGCGGAGACCTTCTGCTCCTCATCTCCGACCGCCGACAGCACGAGAATCGGCATCTCGCTCCACTCCCGCAACCGTGTGCACAGGTCAAGGCCCTCGCCGTCAGGCAACAGCAGATCGATGATCGCCGCATCGACGTGCGACACGGCAGCGGCATCGAGAGCCTCGTGCAGGGTGGCCGCCGGCACCACCGCGTAGCCCTCCTCTCGCAGGATCACCTTGAGCGCGCGGAGGATCTGCGGCTCGTCATCGCACACGAGCACCTTCGGCATGGGGCTTTCGCTCATGGCGAGTACGCGGGAACAGTCATGACCTTGCTGGAACGGACTGACCGTAGGCCCGAGGTCATCAAGGCCGTGTACAGATTCGCGGCCGCGGTATCAAGATTCCGTGAAGGTCGCCGCTCGGGCTGAGGTCCGCCTGCTTTCCCTGCTCAGAGGCGGAACTTCACAACATCTTTATGCCAGCCGCAGGTTTCTGCACGCGGCCTTGATGCGACCGCACCGAAGATGTCCCCATGGACATTGTCTCCGTTCTCCTGGCCGTGATCACGTTCGCGGCGCTGCTCGGCTTGATCTACGGAATCGAGCGCATATGAAGCTTGTCGTCGGTCCCCCCGCGGCGTTCATCGCCCATATGAGTTTCGCCGATTTCCTCGGCCTGGTGGTGTCGCTGCTGATCTGCGCGTACCTCCTGTACGCGCTGCTGCGCGGAGAGAGGTTCTAGGCGATGACCTTCCTCGGTTGGCTCACGATCTTCGCCTTCGCCGCGATCCTGACGGTGCTGGCGCTGCCGTTGGCGCGCCACATGGCTGCGGTGTACACGGGTCAGCGCACGTTCCTGTCACCCGTGCTCGGCTGGCTCGAGCGTCTGCTGTACAGGGCGATGCGGGTCGACCCGGATAAGGGTCAGGATTGGAAGTCATACGCGAAGAGCCTGATCATCTTCTCGCTCGTCGGCTGGCTCCTGCTCTACCTGATTCTCCGCACCCAGACGTTGTGGAATTGGACAGGACTCAACCCCCAGCATTTCCACTCCGCCCCGTGGAATGTGACGTTCAGCACGACGTCATCGTTCATGACGAACACGAACTGGCAGTACTACGGCGGCGAGACGACGATGACCTACTTCAGCCAGATGGCTGGGCTCGCCGTCCAGAACTTCCTCTCCGCCGCGGTCGGCATTGTCGTGGCGGTCGCCCTGATCCGCGGGCTCATCTCGCGCTCGGGCAAGAGTCTCGGCAACTTCTGGCAGGACATCGTCCGCACGACGCTCTACATCCTGCTACCGATCGCGTTCGTGGTCGCGTTGGTGCTGGTCTTCCAGGGGTCGATTCAGAACTTCTCGCACTATCTGACCTCGAACGGCGTGACCAGTGGTGGTGGGCAGTCGATCGCGATGGGGCCGGTCGCCTCGCAGGAGGCGATCAAGGAGCTCGGGACCAACGGAGGCGGGTTCTTCAATGTGAACTCGGCGCACCCGTTCGAGAACCCGACGGCCTTTACGAACCTCGTCGAGATGCTCGCGGTGCTGATCATCCCTGCGGCGCTGATCCTGATGTACGGCCGGATGACGGGCAAGCGTCGGCAGGGGTATGCGATCTACGGCGCCGTGATGCTGATGTTCCTGGGCGCGTGTGTGGTGGCGTACATCGCCGAGGCGCACGGCTCTCCCGCGCAGCACGCCGCCGGTCTGCATACGGGCGTGATCCACGGCTCCGGCGGCGGCAATATGGAGGGCAAGGAGCAGCGCTTCGGGATTGCCGGCTCGGCCCTGTTTGACGTCGTCACGACAGTCACCTCGTGCGGTGCGGTCAACAGTTCGATTGAGTCCTTCACCGGTATCGGCGGCGCGATCCCGATGGCGAACCTGTCGGCATCGGAGACGATCTTCGGCGGTGTCGGCACCGGCTTGTACTCGCTGCTGCTGTACGTGATCCTCGCGGTGTTCATCGGCGGGCTGATGGTCGGCCGCACGCCCGAATACCTCGGCAAGAAGATCGAGGCCAGGGAGATCAAGCTCACTGTCCTCGGCCTGCTCGCGACGCCCCTGATGGCGCTGTTCTGCACGGCGATGGCGGTCGCGACCAAGGCCGGCCGCGCATCGATTTTCAGTCCCGGCAAACCGCAGGCGTTCTCTGAGTCGTTCTACGCCTATCTGTCGCAGGCGAACAACAACGGCTCCGCCTTCGCCGGCTACACCGGCTTCATCCAACCGAACGCCGGCAACCTCGGATCACATGGGATCACGTTCGCGAATCTCCTCGGCGGGTTCGACATGATGATCGCGCGCTACATCCCGATCCTGTTCGCGCTCGCCGTCGCCGGCGCGCTGGCCGGCAAGCGGATCAGCCCCGCTGGTCTGGGCACGATGCGTACCGATAACCCCACGTTCGTCGTGCTTCTGATCGGTGTGATCGTCCTCGTCGGAGCGTTGACGTTCTTCCCCGCCCTGCTGCTCGGACCGATCGTGCAGGGCCTCACCGGACACCTCTACTAGAAACCATGAAGAAAGACATCATCAGCGCTGTTATCGGGATACTTCTCCTGATCGTCATCTGCGGGATCGTCTATCCGCTCGTCGTCACCGGCGTCAGCCAGGTCGCTTTCCCAGGTAACGCAAACGGTCAGAAGGTCGATGTGAACGGCAAGCTCGTCGGCTCGAAGATCATCGGCCAGGGGTTCCTTGACCAGGTGATCAACAAGAAGACGGGCAAGCCGGAGGTTGACAAGAACGGCAACCCGGTCACGGTCCCGGACCCGCGGTATTTCCAGAGCCGCCCGTCCGCCACGGTCCCGGCATACAACGCCGCCGGCACCGCGTTCTCCAACGCCGGCCCCAACAACATCGCCACCGAGCAGGCATTCGCCGGCTACATCCAGTCCTACCTGCAACTCGAGAAGCCCTATAACCCCGGCCTCACCGTCGCGAAGATCCCGGTCGACGCGGTCAACACCTCTGCATCCGGGATCGACCCCGACGTCTCACCCGCGAACGCCGACATCCAGGCGCATCGGGTCGCGGCCGTCCGCCATCTCCCGCTCTCACAGGTGATGTCACTCGTCAATAAGTACACGCACGGGCGCGGCATTGGCTTCTCCGGCGACCCAGGGGTCAACGTCCTCGAGCTGAACCTCGCCCTCGACCGTCTGCAAGGGGGACATTGATGTCCGTTGATACCGCTCCTGGAAGCACGCCCTCTGAGCGCCGCGCGGTCTCGCTGTTCCGCGGCGACATCGTCAGGCGCGCGCTGATCGACAGCCTGATCAAGCTCGACCCGCGGGTCCAGCTGCGCAATCCGGTGATGTTCGTCGTCGAGATCGGCGCCGTCATCACCACGATCACCTGGCTCGTCCAGGTGCTCGGCGGCAAGCCGCTCGGCGGTGGCGGAGAACCCGCCTGGTACACGTTCGTGATCTCGTTCTGGCTGTGGCTGACGGTCATCTTCGCGAACATGGCCGAGGCTTTCGCAGAAGGTCGCGGGCGCGCACAGGCAGACACGCTGCGGTCGATGCGCCAGGAGACCGTTGCCACACTCGAGAACGGCACGACGAAGAGGGCCTCGGAGCTCGTCAAGGGCGACGTCGTCGTCGTCGAGGCCGGGGAGCTGATCCCCGGCGACGGGACCGTGATCGAGGGCATCGCGTCGGTCGATGAGTCGGCGATCACGGGCGAGTCCGCTCCGGTCATCCGCGAGTCCGGCGGCGATCGCAGCGCGGTCACCGGCGGCACCCGCGTCCTCTCTGACCGGATCGTCGTCGAGATCACCCAGGAGCCCGGCAACTCGTTCCTTGACCGGATGATCGCTCTCGTCGAGGGCGCTGCCCGGCGCAAAACGCCGAACGAGATCGCGCTGAACATCCTGCTGGCGGGCCTGACGCTCGTCTTCATGATCGTCGTTGCGACGCTGCGCCCGTTTGGACTGTTCGCCGATACGCCAATCTCCGAGACGACGCTGATCTCGCTGCTCGTGGCCCTGATCCCGACGACGATCGGCGCACTGCTCTCGGCGATCGGGATCGCGGGCATGGACCGGCTCGTCCGCCGCAACGTCCTCGCTCTGTCGGGCCGCGCGGTCGAAGCCTCCGGCGATGTCGACGTGCTGCTACTCGACAAGACCGGCACGATCACGATCGGCAACCGCCTCGCCGCGGAATTCATCCCGATGCCCGGCGTCCCAGAAGCCGAGCTCGCCGAGGTCGCACAGCTCTCCTCGCTTGCTGACGAGACCCCCGAAGGACGCTCGATCGTCGTGCTCGCCAAGCAATACGGCATCCGTGCGCACGACATGGCCAGCTTGCACGCCACGTTCGTGCCGTTCACCGCCCAGACGCGGATGAGTGGCGTCGACCTGGATGGGCACATGCTGCGCAAGGGCGCCGGCGACGCGATCATCGAGTTCGTCACGAAGGAGGGCGGCCGGCCGCCCACGGAGCTCAAGCACGAGCTCGACCGCATCGGCCGCGAGGGCGGCACCCCGCTCGCCGTCGCCCGCGACTCCCAGATCATGGGCGTGATCTACCTCAAGGACACGATCAAGGAAGGGATGCGCGAGCGCTTCGATCATCTCCGCGCGATGGGCATCCGCACGATCATGATCACCGGCGACAACCGCCTCACGGCCGCCAAGATCGCCGAAGAGGCCGGCGTCGACGACTTCCTCGCCGAGGCGACGCCGGAGGCCAAGCTCGCACTGATCAAAGAGCAGCAGGGCGGTGGGCGGATGGTCGCGATGACCGGCGACGGCACGAACGACGCCCCCGCGCTTGCCCAGGCCGACGTCGGCGTAGCGATGAACACCGGCACCCAGGCCGCTCGCGAGGCGGGCAACATGGTCGACCTCGACTCCAACCCGACGAAGCTGATCGAGATCGTCGAAGTCGGCAAGCAGCTGTTGATCACCCGCGGCGCCCTGACCACGTTCTCGATCGCCAACGACGTCGCCAAGTACTTCGCGATCCTGCCGGCGATCTTCGTCGGCACGTACGCGACCACGAAGGGCGGCCAGGGTCCGCTCCACGTGCTCAACATCATGAACCTCGGCACTCCGAAATCAGCGGTGATCTCGGCGATCATCTTCAACGCGATCGTGATCCCGCTGCTCATCCCGGTGGCGCTGAAGGGCGTGAGCTACCGGCCGATCGGTGCGAGCGCGCTGCTTCGGCGCAACCTTCTGATCTACGGCCTCGGCGGGATCATCGCCCCGTTCATCGGGATCAAGCTGATCGACCTCATCATCCACAACCTGCTCGGCGCATGAGGACGACGCACACGCTCTCCGGTCCACCCGCGGCACTCAGGCGCACGCCGCCCCGCCGCCCGCCGCGGCGGGTGTGGGCGCTGTCGCACCTGCTCGCGCCGAGGATTGACCGTGAGCTCGCGGCCGGCGTGCCGTCGTGGTCCTCACCGGCACACGCGGCGCGATCACTCCAGCTCAGCAGCCCGCGGTCCCGCCGGGCGCTGGCCGAGTCGCTCGAGCGGCTCGCCGAGGACGCGCGCAAGCCGCGGATGCGGGTTGCCAGCGCTGTGATCCCGCCGTGCCGCGACCAGGTGCGCGACGCGTTCCCGCTGATCGGGGTGCTCGCAGACCGGCTTCGTTCGGCGATGCCCGTCGATTCCCGCGGGATGGCGCGGCTGCGCAGGCTCCTGTGCGACAGCGCGGGGCCCTGTTACGCGCAGATCGACGTTGACGCGTTGACGATCGAGCTCGAAGTGATCAACGCACTGCTCGACGTCCGGGATTAGTGATGAGCGCCGTGGAATCCGTTAATGCCAGCGTTGAATCCCTGATGACGAGCTCGGATCTCCCGGAATCCCACAGCGCACAAGCGCGCCGCGGGCACTACAAGATCTTCCTTGGCATGGCCGCCGGCGTCGGCAAGACGTACCGGATGCTCCAGGAAGGGCAGGCGGAGGCGGAGTCCGGGCGGGATGTCGTGATCGGCTACCTCGAGCCGCATGGGCGGGCCGAGACGACCGCTCAGGCGGAGGGGCTCGAGACCGTTCCCCGTCGGCGCGTCACCTACCGGGACACGACGCTCGAGGAGATGGACCTTCCCGCTGTCCTGCGCCGGCAGCCCGAGCTGTGCCTGATCGACGAGCTGGCGCACACCAACGCCCCGGGGGTCGAGCACGAGAAGCGCTACGAAGACATCGAGGACGTACTCGACGCCGGCATCGACGTCTTCTCGACCGTCAACGTCCAGCACCTGGAGAGCCTGAACGACCAGGTCGCCGACCTGACCGGGATCCGTGTACGGGAGACCGTGCCGGACGCGCTGATCGGGGTGGCGGACGAGGTCGTGCTGATCGACATCACGCCCGAATCGCTGATCGAGCGGCTGCTCGCCGGCAAGGTGTACTCGGGCGAGCGGGTGCAGTCCGCGCTCAACAACTTCTTCAAGATCGAGAACCTCTCGGCGTTGCGCGAGGTCGCGCTGCGGCAGGTCGCCGAAGAGGTGGAATCGAAACGGCTCCCGACCGAGCCGGTGCTGCGACCGGGCGACGACCGGCTGATCGAGACCGCGCCACAGGCGGTCAGCGAGCGCCTGCTCGCGCTCGTCAAACCGCAGGCGAAGTCGCAGCGGATCGTGCGCCGCGCGTGGCGCTCGGCTCAGCGCCTGGGCGCGGAGCTCGACCTGCTGTGGGTGACGGACCATGAGCCGAGCCCCGAGGAGCTCGAGCAGATCGACGCGCTGCGGCGGCTCGCGAGCGTGCTTGGCGCCCATCTGCTGATCGAGCACGGAGAGGATGTCGCGCACGTCACCCAGCGCGTGGCGAGCGATCGTGGCACGACGTACGTGCTGATGGGGACCCCGAAGCCTCGCAGCGCATTTCGCCGATTGACCACTGCGGCGCTCCCGTTCCGCCTGCTCGCACTACTTCCCGGCGTGGATCTCCGGATCGTCGCCGACCGATCCCGCCGCCCAAAGGAGGAACCATGACCACGATCCTGATCGCGCTGATCGCGGTGCTCTGCGTCGCCGTCGTCGCGCTCGCCGCGGTCCTCTTGCACTACAACGTCCACCGCACGGCCCAGCGTGACGTCACGCGCGCCCGGCGGATCCTGTTCCCGTTCGTCGCCAACGCGCTGTCCTCGCGCGCGCTCGACGCCGCGCTGAGGCTGGCCCACGCCGAGAATGCGACGCTTGTTCCGATTTTCCTCGCGCGCGTCCCGCTGCACCTCCCGCTCGACGCGCCGCTGCCGCGCCAATCCGGCATCGCACTTCCGCTCCAGGAGGCGATCGAGCATCGCGCGATCGAGTTCGAAGTGCCGGTCGACGCCCGGATCGAGCGCGGCCGCACCTACCGCCACGCCCTTCGGCGGACGATCGCTCACGAGCGCTTTGACCGCATCGTGATCGCCGCGGCGTCGCAGGGCAGCCATGGGTTCGACGCCGAGACGGTCGCGTGGCTGCTCAACCAGGCGCCCGGCGAGATCGTCGTGCTGCGCCCGAACAAGCAGGAGACGCTCACACCTCCCGGACGGTCGCGG
>DATKOY010000031.1:0-6106 GCA_035524415.1 Solirubrobacteraceae bacterium
GCGGATCTGGACGCTCTACCTCGCCTACTGCGAGGCCGGATTCGCCGAGCGACGCATCCGCGACATCCAGCTCCTGCTGACCAAACCCCGCTCGCAACTCACGATCGGCGAGCGTCCGGGAAGCCGCGGTCCGATCCGGCCCCAGAACCTTGCGGCGAGCGCATGATCAATTCCGTCCTCGACAGCGTGCTCGACCGCAGCGTGATCGGTGGCTACACGAACGTTGGCTACCGGATCCGCAGCCGTGGCTGGAGCGCCTCGGAGCTCCTGTCGCTGGGCGGCAGGGCTGTGATGGTGACAGGTGCCACCTCGGGCATCGGGCTCGCGGCCGCGGAGGGCTTCGCGCGCATCGGCGCGACCGTGTGGCTGGTCGTCCGCAGCGAGGACCGCGGCCAGCGGGCGCGCGCGGTGATCGCGGAGCGATCCGGCAACCACGACGTGCACGTCGGCCTATGTGATCTGAGCGACCTTCAGTCGGTCAGACACTTCGCGGAGCGCTTCACAGCGCAGGCAGGACGCCTCGACGTGCTCATCAACAACGCCGGTGTCCTGCCCCCGAGCCGCGCGCTCTCGCGGGACGGGATCGAGCTTACGTTCGCGACCAACGTCATCGGTCCGTTTCTGCTCACGAACCTGCTGCTGCCACTGCTTGAGCGCAGCGCTCCGGCGAGGATCGTCAACGTGTCCTCCGGCGGCATGTATACGCAGCGGATCAGGGTCGATGACCTGCAGAGCGAGTGCGGAGAGTTCGACGGGGCGACGGCGTACGCGCGGACGAAGCGGGCGCAGGTGATCCTCACCGAGATGTGGGCGCAGCGCCTCGAGGGCCGCGGCGTCGTGGTCCACGCGATGCATCCCGGCTGGGCGGACACCCCAGGCGTGAAGAGCTCCTTGCCCCGCTTCTACAGGCTGACGCGACCGCTGCTGAGGACGCCCGAGCAGGGCGCCGACACGATCGTGTGGCTCGGTGCCGCGGATGAGCCCGCCCGCAGCACGGGTCTGTTCTGGCACGACCGCCGGCCGCGGCCCACGCACCTGCTCCCGCGGACACGAGAGACCCAGCAGGAGCGCGAGCAGCTCTGGGCACAGTGCGCCGGGCTCAGCGGCTGGACGCAGCACACCCCCACCTCAGACAAGGAGAACCCAGATGGCTCGCTATCGAGCAACGATTGACACCCCGCGCGAGCGCGAGGACGTGTTCGCATACATCAGCGACTTCTCGAGCACCCAGGAATGGGACCCGGGGGTGGTCGAGGCCGAGCGGCTGAACGAAGCGGCGGTCGGGGAGGGGACCGAGTTCCGGTTGGTCGCGGAGTTCCTCGGCCGCAAGACGGCGCTCACCTACCGGATCGTCGAATACGACCCCCCGCGGGCAGTGACCTTCCGCGGCGAGAACGCGACGGTCATCTCAAATGACAGGATCACCTTCGCCCCACTCGGCGAGGGCACCCGGATCACCTACGACGCCGAGCTCCTGCTCAAGGGACCGTTGCGGCTCGCCGACCCGCTCCTGGGCCTCGCGTTCAACCGTGTCGGCGACCGCGCCCTCGCAGGTCTCAAGCACAAGCTGGCACCAGTGCACCCGGAGGCGCTGAGCGCTTTGAGCGGTCGCTCGCTCGACGGCCGCAGCTATGAGCTGCCGGGCGATCTCGCCAAGCCCCACAACCTCCTCGTGGTTGCCTTCCGCCGCGAGCAGCAGGCGGTCGTTGATCGGTGGCTGCCGTGGCTGACCGAGCTCGGGCAGCGGCGTGGGGACGTCGCGGTGTATGAGCTGCCGGTGATCCCGGCGAGTTACGGCCCCGTGCGGTGGTTCATCGACGGCGGCATGACCCGCGGCATCCCGGATCCCGCGGCGCGCGCCCGCACCATCACCGTGTACACCGACGTCCAGAAGGTCGTCGAGAACCTGGGGCTCGCAGGCACCGACACGATCGCCATCCTCGTCGTGGAGCCCTCCGGCCGTATCCTGGCCTGCGAGCACGGCGGCTTCGAGCAGGAGAAGGCCGAGCGCCTCGCGACGGCGCTCGCGCCCGAACCCCCGGCGCAGGCGGCCGCGGCATGAGCGAGCGCGTGCCGCACTCCCGGGGCACCTGCGCAGCCGCCACGAGACGGCGTTGCTGCTGCGCGAGCACGGCCCGCCGCTGACCTACTTCCGGGCGGGGATGGTCGTCGGCCCGGAGAGCGAGTCCTACCGCACGCTGCGCTATTTGGTCCAGCGACTCCCCGCGATGATCGCACCCGCCTGGCTTCAGAACCCCACCAGCCAATCGCGATCGAGGACACGCTGAGCTACCTGGTGCAGACGCTGGACGTCGCTGAGTCGGCCGGCAGAGAGATCCAGATCGGCGGGCCGGATGTGGTCTCCTACGGTGAGATGCTCGACCGGATGGCCGCGGTGCTCGGCATCCCGCACCGCCCGCGGATCCCCGTGCCGCTGATCACCCCGTGGCTGTCATCCCTGTGGATCGGGCTCGTCACCCCCGTCGACGCCGGTGTGGCACGGCCCCTGATCGAGGGACTGGCGGTCCCGACGGTCGTCACCGACCCGTCTGGCATGGAGCTGTTCGAGATCCCAACCGGTCAGCTTCGACGTAGCGCTCTGCCACGCGGTCGCAGAGGACGCCGAGCTCCGTCACCGGGTCGCCACGCCGGCGGACGCTCGCTATGGCTAGGCGAGCGGAGCGTGGAGCGCGTCTGGGAGTACCCGCGGCCACCCGCGGTTGCCCTGCCGGCGTCGGGTCAGAGTCGAGCTGGCCGGCGAAGTGCTCGCCGAGTCCACCCATGCTCTACGGGTGCTCGAGACCAGCCACCCACCGACGATCTACATCCCACCGGCAGACGTTCGCCGGACATGCCCAACCGAGAGCCAGACACACCCGACCCGGTGCGAATTCAAAGGCACCGCACGGTATCTCGACGCGATCGTCGACGGACGGCGATTCATCGCGGTTGGCTGGTGCTACCCGCACCCGGCGCCCGAGTATGAGGCGCTGCGCGATCACGTCGCCTTCTACCCCGGACGCGTCGACGCCGCCTGCCTGGACGACGAGCGCGTCCACGCGCAGGAGAGCGACTTCTACGGAGGCTGGATCACCTCCGACCTGTTCGGCCCGTTCAAAGGACCGCCCGACACGCTCGGCTGGTAACCACGGGACACGCGGTTGGGGACGCGCGGTGCGCGGTGTCGTGTGGGTGGTGACGAGTTGGCCGTCGAGTCGCGGCGGGCGAAGTCGTTGCCGGCCTCCAACTCCGGCACTCGGGGCTCAGTGGAGCACCCCCTGAGGAGGATGATCAGCGATCCGAGCAACGCGCCGACGAATGCCTGGGAGAGCAGCTGCCGGGCCCCTGAGGCGGCCGCGGAGTCCGGCGGCGAGCTCGATGGCCAGGACGATCCCGGCTGAGGTCCACGCCGCCGCGAGGACGGCGGCGGACAGGCCGATTCCGGCGATCCAGCAGATCAGCAGGCGTGGCCAGCGGGAGCGCCGCGCCGATGAGGATCGGCAGCTCGCTGAGCATCGTCGCCAGCAGCCCTCGGGCTGTCAGCCTCACGCCCGATCGCAGCCGCTCTCCGGCCAGGCCGGCGTAGGAGTGCGCCGGCCAGTAGAGCAAGAGCGTAATCACCACTGCGGCGACCGTCTGGGCGTAGGTTTCCTGGCGCGGGGTCTCGGCTGCGAGCAGAGCTCCTACCGCGATGGCGCCGTAGACCGCGTCGCCGGGGTTCTCGAGGACCCAGCCCGATGACCCGCTTGACCCACGGCGTGTCAGGCCGTTGCGCCGTGGGCGATCTCATGGGCGGCGTCGATCAGGTCGCCGTCGAGCCGCTGCACGCGGAGTCTGTTGCAGAGCTCGGTGGTCGCACCCGGACCACTCAGCACGAGTGACAGTTTCTTGGCCAGGCGGCGGATGCGGGTGGATTCGGCCTCGAGGCGCGACGGGTCGAAGCTAGCCAGGACGGTGAGCGCCGAGCCTGTGCCCTCGGCAGCTTGAGCCAGCGTGGTGATCGGCGTGTCCGCGCCCAGAAAGATGATGCGCCAGCCGTGCGATCGCAGGACCAGCCCGAACGCCAGCAGGCTGATGTCGTGCTGCTCGCCGGGCGCGCAGGCCAGCACCGCGACCGGTCCCGAACCGCGGCCCCACAACCGCGCCAGGGACAGCAGCCGGGCCCGGATCACGTTGCTGGCGAAGTGTTCCTGACTGACCGCGAGCGTCCCCTGCTCCCACTCACGCCCGACCTGCGTGAGGGCCGGAAGGATGAGCTCGCGCAGCACGGCCTCCAGACCGAACGCCGCGAAACTCTCGTCCAGTACCTCGTGCACGGCGGCCTCGTCGTAGGCGCGGATCGCCGCCAGCAGGCGTTCAGCCGCGCTCTCGAACAGGCTTTCTGAGCGGCGCGGGCTCGCTCGCGCGGCGCGCGCCGCTTCGGCCGCCGAGAGTCCCTGATCGAGACCCTGCTGCATATGCTCGACGCGCTCGGCGTCCTCGGCCGTGTAGAGCCGAAAGCCACCGGCTGAACGGATGGGCTCAAGCAGCCCATACCGGCGCTCCCAGGCGCGGAGCACCGCGGCGCTGACACCAACCCGACGAGCGAACTCGCCGATCCGAAGACCCTCTGCGGGGAATGACACAAAATCATTATACATACTTTAGACAGACTCTTGACAGCCAGTACCGGAGAAGCTACTCTCGTCCAATCATTGTCTAACTTTTGTCTAAGGAGACTTCAGATGAGGCTCAAGCATAAGTTCATGGCGCTCGCGGCAGTCGGCGCCCTGTCGCTCTCGGCGATTGCCCCCGTCGCGTCGATGGCGTCAGCGACCCGCGCCGCCAAGCCCAACATCGTGCAGACCGCCGTCGCGGCGGGTCAGTTCAAGACGCTCGTCAAGCTCGTCAAGCAGGCCGGCCTGGCCGGCGCGCTTCAGGGCAAGGGTCCGTTCACCGTGTTCGCCCCCACCGACGCCGCGTTCGCGAAGGTTCCCAAGGCGACGCTCGCGGCGCTGGCGAAGGACAAGGCGAAGCTGCGCGCTGTGCTGCTCTACCACGTGGCCAAAGGCAAGCTGACCGCGGCGAAGGTCGTCAAGATGCGCTCGATCAAGACGCTGAACGGCCAGTCGCTCAAGGTCCGCGTCAACCACGGCACGGTCACGGTCGGCGGCGCGCGCGTCGTCAAGGCCGACATCGGCGCCTCCAATGGCGTGATCCACGTCATCAACCAGGTGCTGATCCCCCGCTGACGCTCACTCCTCCCTCCTGCAGGCCGCCGCTTCGCGCGGCGGCCTGCAGGAGCCCAACCGCACGCTTCAATGACGACCCTCACCGCTTCACCCCCCACCACCGCCGATCGGCTGCACGGGCTGCGCCGCTGGAACGCAGGACTCTCGGTCCTTCACCTCATCCAGGCGCTCGCGATCCTGGCCCTGTCCAGCTCGTTTTCGCTGCCGGTGACCAGCTCATTCCTGCGCATCGACACGATCAGCAACAAGCTCATCGCGGTTCCGGATGAGCTCTTCCGGGTGCGGATCGGCCCGCTCGTCGCCGCCTTCCTGCTCATCTCGGCGATCGCGCACGCCGCGCTGGCCTCACCGCGCCTGCACGCCCGGTATGAGCGCAATCTGACCCGCGGGATCCAGCCCCGCCCGCTGGATCGAGTACTCGCTGTCCTCCTCGCTGATGAGGCGCCCAGAACACGCCCGCGTTCGTCTACGCGATCTACGGCTCGATCTTCGCCTTCTTCAACATCTTCGCCGTCAACATGGTCCTGCAGTACCGCCGTGTCGGCCGCTGGCGCGACTACTTCCACGGCGAGCGCGTCTACATGCTGCTCAGCCTAGTCGCCAAATCCGCGCTCGCCTGGCAGGTATTCGCCGGAACCCTCCAGCCTGCCTGACTGAGCGATCCGACGATGCCGTACTCACTCGCAGAGTCACACGTCCCCCGAGCGAGACCCGCAACACGCGTCTGCGATCCCGCCGGCGCGTCCGCCATCGAGGCAGCGGCCGATCGTCCTGCTCGCGGTGCACGAGCCGACCGGCCGGCACGCCCCAGCCTCGAGTGCGCCCGTCGAGATCGCGGATGCCGCGCCCGAGCGCCCGTTACGCGTGCTCGTTGC
>DATKOY010000032.1:0-18541 GCA_035524415.1 Solirubrobacteraceae bacterium
GGCCAAATCAAGCCGTCGCACTGGGGCCAACTCAGGCCGGCGAACTCAGGACGAGCTTCATCGCCCGTTGCGAGGGCCAGCGCTGAAGGTAGTAGCGGCGAACGCCGCGCTCCAGCATACGACCCGACACGCGGGCTCGGAAGTGGCAGCCGAGGAAGTCAAACCCCTCCCGGCCCTCTCCGAGGTCAACCACCTTCGTCTTCTCCGGAAGCAGCTCCAATCCCAGCCCCACTACTCCTTCGCCGGCCAACCGCTGGGCCGCCCAGGCCTCGGCCTCGCTACCGCAGATCACGACAAAGTCGTCCGCGTAGCGGACGAGGGTGCCATCAGCACCGTCAGCGAACGCCTGATCCAGAGCTTGCAGGTAGATGTTCGACAGCAGCGGCGAGAGGACTGCTCCCACGCAATCGCAAACTTCGAGTTCGAGCTGTCGATTCCGCGGCTGTCGAGAAGGAGTCGGCCGTGAGGTGTAGTAGAGGTATGGCGGATGGCACGCCGCCGAGCATTCGCCGACGAGTACGCGGTCCGCGTGAACCGCGCGGTCGAGTTGCTGGTCGACCTGACGCCGGCGGACGCGGTGCGGGCGCTGCAGGCCGAGCATGCGCTGTCCGAGCGCCAAGCGCGCCGGTACGTCAACGCGGCGAGCGAGCGGCCGGGTGGGGTGACGGTGCCGGAGCGCACGACGGTGTTCACCGTCCGGTTGGCGCCGTCGCTGATCGCAGGGTTGCGGCGTTGCGCACGCTCGCGTGGCGTGACGCTGAGCGCGGCAACGGCCGAGGCGGTGAGGCGGTACCTCGATCAGGTTCACGAGCACGATGGCGCCGCGCGTTGAGATCGAGTTCGTGGCTGACCGTCTGGCCGGCGCGCGGCTGGCGCAGGCGTACACGTTCGCCGTGCCCGAGCGCCGGCGGCTGACCGACAACGAGCGCAGGGACGATGAGCGACGTGATGCAGACGGACACGCAAGCGGGGCGCGTAGCGGCGATCTACGCGCGGGTGTGCTCCGAGCGCCAGCGCCAGGACGAGACGATCCAGAGCCAGACCGTCGGGCTGCGTGAGCTCGCTGCTGAGCGCGGGCTGCTGCCGGCAGAGGATCTCGTGTTCGAAGACGAGGGGTTCTCCGGCGCGTCGCTGACCCGGCCGGCGCTTGAGCGGTTGCGCGACCGCGCCGCGGAGGGAGCGTTCGAGGTGCTGCTCTGTCACGCGCCCGATCGGCTCGCGCGTCGCTACGCCTACCAGGTGCTGTTGCTCGAGGAGCTCGCCCGCGTCGGCGTGGAGGTCGTATTCGCCAAGGAGCCGGAGCGGGGCGGCACGCCGGAGGATGAGCTGTTGCGCCATATACGAACGATCTTTGCTGACGAGGCTGGACAGACCGCTCTCCCTTGTTCCGCGAACAAACCTTGCGCGCCTGCAAGTCTCAGTACCCCGCAAGGACCCGCCGCACCCGATCCGGAACCAGGACTGGCGGACATCGCCTTCGCCGAGACATGAGCGGCTCGGCTCCCCGATTGTTTCTCCGACGAGGCTGCAATCCCAGCCCACGCGCTCGCTCCCTCCAAAGAGGCTCTCGACACCCCGCTCAGCCCTCGGGGTCTCCCCCTCAAGCCGGGGCCTGCTACCGGGCGCTCCGGCGCTTACCCGGACCGGACTCTCACCGGCTGGCCTGACGCAGCTTCCAACGCGCAACATGCCCCGAGCGTAGAGCAACGGTTTCGGCCGCGACCGGTACGGCCGCGGTGACGGCTCAGACCCGCACCCGCCGGGCGTGCAGCGCGGCGTAGACCGGACGGCAGGCTTCCGCGACGGCGGCCTCGTGATCGGACAGGCTCGTCTTCCGGGGGCGCCAGGGCGCAAACCCGGTCGACGCCCAGACAGCGGCGTACCAGTGCGGGGCCCACACACCGTCGGACGCGCGCGGACCCGGCGGCCAGGACAGCATCCGGGCGGTGAACGGGACGCCCAGCCAGTCACACAGCCAGCGCAGGTACGCCTCCGGGTCGCGCAGGAAGTCGCTCGCGTCGATGATCGGGACCTCGATGCCGTGCGCGTCCCACAACTCGAGCAGCCACCCCTGTTGCGGCAGCCCGATGTCCTCCGGCTCGCACGTCTGCCGGGAGCGCACGTACGATGCGACGACTTCGACCGGATCGCGGATCAGCAACACGTCGCGGAAGGGAAGCGTCCAGCGCAGATCCATGTCGCGCGAGACATGGTGCGCCATGTGCTTGGCGTAGTGCACGCGGCGGCCAGGAGGCAGCGGGGCGGATAGGCCCGCGAGCGCCGTCGCGAGGTCGGTCGGCTGGGAGGCGATGACCGCTTCGCGGGCCGGATGGTCGATGCTCGTGCGCGCGAGGTAGGCGGCGTACAGCGGCTCGTCGACCACGACGGTGTCAGGGCGATTCTCGAACGCGCGCATCATCGCCGTCGAGATGTTCCGCGGGCCTGACCACATCGCCACGCGCACGACGTCGCTCATGGCGCGACGCGGGCCGCCACGTCGGCGTCGACGAGTTCGCCGTACAGCGTCTGAAGGCGCTCGACGATCGGCCCGCGACGGCCATCGCCGATCGTGCGACCGTCCACCGAGCGGACGGGTACGACCCCGGCGAAGGTGCCGGTCACGAACGCCTCGCGGGCTGCATAGACGTCGGTGAGGCTGAACGGCGTCTCGCGCGACGGGATCCCGTGAGCGGCACAAATCGTCAGCACGTTGGCCCGTGTAATCCCTGCGAGGCAATAGCGCCCGTCAGAGGTCAGCACCTCGGGCGCCGTCTCCGAGCCCACGACGACGAAGAAATGCGTTGAGTTGCACGTCGCCACAAAGCCGTGGGGATCGAGCATCAGCGCCTCGTCGGCGCCGGCGGTATACGCCTGGATGCACGCCGTGATGTCGTTCAGCTTGGAGTGCGCGTTGAGCTTGGGGTCCAGCATGTCCGGCGCGGCGCGGCGCACGTGCGTCGTGAACAGCGTGATCCCCTCCGTCAGCGTCGCCGGGAGCGGCTGCTTGTGCTCGGCGATGATCACCACGGTGGCGGGCCCGATGGTCACCCGCGGATCCTGGTAGGGCGTGCGCTTGAGACCGCGCGTGACCATCAGCCGCACATGAACGCCGTCGCTCATATCGTTGGCTCGCAGCGTCGCGTAGATCGCCTCTGTCAGCTCGCGGCGGCTACGGCCGACCTCGAGCATGATCGCCTTCGCGCCGTCGAACAGCCGGTCCAGATGGCGCTCCAGGAACGCCGGATGCCCTGCCCGCACGCGCAGACCCTCCCACACGCCGTCACCCAGGACGAAGCCCGCGTCGAACACGGACACAACCGCTCGCTCGCGCGGCACCAGCTCGCCGTTGACCCAGACGACGATGCGCTCGTTGCGCGCATCGTCCTCGAAGTCGTGCGTGCCGTGGGCCATCGGACGACAGTGTCGCGTGTCGCGCAATCGAAGATGCCGACTCGGCGCGCGATCAGCAGGAGCAGGACGTCCTCCGGTTCACGTCCCGGAAGCTACGTCGCCCACCGGCGTCGACTCATGTCGTGGCGACTGACCGACCTCAGCTCGCGATCGCGCTCACGGGTGTGCGTAGGCCACGGATATCGCTGAGACGCTGAGCTCGCCGACCTTGTCCGTGGCGTACGTGAACGTCGTGAGGCACCCTGCGGGACCCGCGAGACGACATACGCCGGCGGAGTCGTCGCACACGGCCGCCGGATAGGCGGCCGTCACGTCGGCCTTGGTCGAGCTCAGCGGCTCGATGCCGGCTGCTGTGCCGTAGGCCGGATTGCTCGTCGAGATCACAATCGCATGGCCGCGGCGCTTGCCCGTCGAGGCGAACAGAACGACAACTCGCCGCTTGAACCACGTCCAGTTCGTCACCTTGCCCTTGGTCCTGATCACGCTCGGCTTGCCCAGCGCTGTGCGGACCGCGCTCTGTGTGTCGCCGACGCGCACGCTCCCGACGGAAACGCCGGGGACGATCAACAGGTGCTGAGGGACCGACGCGATCGTGGCGGAAGCAAATGCCCCGCTTGCAGCGCAGATCAGGATCGCAATGAGTGCTCTCAGGCGCACGGCGGCGGATGCTATCCGGCTGTTCAGGGTGGTGTCTCGCCGTTCTCGGACTCTTCCGACGGCGCGCGGCACCAGGCACGGGGATCGACCTCATCGGTCGGCTCTGAGTTGTGCATAATGCGCCGTGATGGGGGCATCCGGAGTGCCGAGATGACGCAGACGGCGGGCATTCGCGTGTTCGGGACGCTCGTCGTCTGGGCGGGCGCAGCGCTCGCCGCGCCCTCGCCGGTGGCGGCCATCGAGAACGGTCAGGTCATTGACAAGGCGCCGGCGCGCGTGGCGCACGACTCCGCCGCAGCCCACTTCGCGCGGCTGAGGCGATGCGCGATCATCGATGAAGGGTCGGCCGGATTCCATTATCCGGTCGGGATCTATCCGGCCCGACACGTGTCGTGCGCTAAGTCGAAGTCCGTGTTCAGGCGCACGCTCCACAGCCCGGACCAATATGTCACCGTGACACCCGGCCACAACCCTTGGCTCGTGTGGCGGGACGGCTGGGGCTGCGACGGCCATTCGATCTGGGTGTGCCTGTATCGCTTCCGCAAGCCAATCCGCGGAGTCACGCGCATGGCGTACTCAGCCGAGTGCGGCACCTCAACCGGGTGTCCGGCGCGCTTGCGTCTCTACATCGCGTGGTAGGGGGTAGCCTGTCGACGTCGCTCAGGCGGATTGCACGAGATGGCGTTCGAACGCCCAGACGGTCGCGGCACTGCGGGTTCGCACACCCGTCTTGTCGAAGATGTGCTGGATGTGGTTGCCCGCCGTCTTGGCGGAGATGCCGAGGGCCTCGGCGATCTCCTTGTTGGTCTTTCCGGCGGCGAGCGCGAGCAGGACCTCATGCTCGCGGTCCGTGAGGCCTGCGGGCAGCTCGCGCGGCCGTTTGGCCACGCGGTGTCCGGCGGCGGCCAGCACGGCGTCGACCGCCTCCGGGCACAGACGGCCAGAGCGCGCGTCGCGCAGCAGCTCGGACTCGGCGGCGACAGCGTCGAGCGCGGGGCGATGCGGGCGCCGCTCTCGCATCGCCTGGTAGCAGTCGGCGGCTGCGAGGATCCGCGCCGCTCGGCCGAGCGCCGGCGCAGGTGTCTTGCGGTGGTAGCCGGCGCCGTCGAGGCGCTCGTGATGGGCACCCGCCAGCTCGCCGATGGGAGCAAGTGTGGGCGCGTGGGCGAACGAGCGCTCGGTGAAGTACGGGTGCAGCTGCACGCGCTCCCAGTCGGTGAGACCGAAGGGTCCGGGCTTCTCCCAGATTGCGTTCGAAACCGCGACGCGGCCGAGGTCGAGTGCGAGCGCGGCGCGGCGCACCATGATGACCTCGTGCTCCGGGAGACCGAGACGCCACGCGGCCGCCTCGGCGAGCTGGGAGGTGCCTTCGGCGTGTCCGCGCAGCCAGTACGACTTGAGGTCGGTGAATGTCCCGACAACCTGGAACGCGGCGTCGATCTCGTCGCCGGTCATCCAGCGCTGAGGCGGCGGCTCGGCGGCGATCGCCTGCTCCCAGATCAGCGCGTCGTCGAGCCCGTCGAGCAGCTCGTCAAAGTGGTCGGTCGAGAGGGCGGCCAGGTGCGGGTCATACGCGCCGCCGGCGCGCTGCTCGATCACGTCGCGTGCCCGGTCGGGCCCCCCAACCGACAGGAAGACCGAGATGTCGCGCGCGACGTGGAGCACCCGCGCCGGTCGTCCGATCGCCTCCCCCGCAGCCGCACCTGGGAAGCCGTTCCCGTCCCAGCGCTCGAAGGCCCACGCCAGATTCGAGATGACGCTGGGGCCGAAGCCGAGCCAGCCGGCGAAGCGCTGCGCGACCTCGCAGTGCAGGGCGAACGTCGAGCGCGCGATCTCGAGCGCGTTGTCGACCGCGTGGGCGACCATCGCCTCACGGACCTCCGGCGGTCGTCCTTGCCCCACGACATCCTTGAGGAACGCCTTGAGCTCTTCGAGGTTGCCCCCGTCGACGAGTGCGAACTTGGCGCGCGGCTCGATATCGTCCCCGAACAGCTCCGTTTGCTCGGTCGCGTCCGAGGTGCAGCCGAACGAGTGCAGCAGCGAGATGTAGTACGCGTCCACGAGCTCAGACGGCGAGAGCTCCGCCAGCTCTCCGAGGCGGACGGCGAGGATCGCCGTCCTGAGCGCGTGCTCGAGGGGCTGACCGGTGCCCAGATCGGTCGCGATCGACATCGCGCCGATGACCTCCGCCGTGCGGACGGGCTCCTCGCCTCTGGAGGATCGTGCTACGGACGGGCTGCGGCCGTCGTGCCCCATGGCGAGATCCTACGTGAGCGTGAGGCGCCACCGCCAATGTGTGTCGCCGGAGCCGGCGAGGGGAAGCCGCGCGGGCGGCTTCCCCTCGATCGGCGGCGTCCGTGTCTACGCCACTGCCCGCACGCGCTCGTTGGGGTGGATCCTCCCCAGGCTCTCGACGACCTCGAGCGTGCCGCCCTGCACCTGAGCGATGTACACGTTCAGTGCGACGTGGTGCTGGCCCGGCACCATCTTGGCCGCCCCCCCTGGGCCCTCGGCGATCTTCGCGTGGTCGAGCGCCGCGACGACGGCAGCCTGGTCGAGTGAGCCCGCTTCCGTGACTGCGGCCTCCCAGAGCTTGAGGCCGCGATACATGCCCGTGCACCCGCTTCCAGCGCTGAACTGGGGCCCGTCCGGGAAGCGCCGGTTGTACCGGCCGAGCAACTCCTTGCTGAATGGATCGCTCACCGACTGGTAATAGTCGATGCACCCGTACATCCCCTCGACGTGCTCAGACGGCAGCGCCGCGACGAGGTTCTCTTCGAAATACGTGGTGACGACACGCCCGCCACGCGCAGTGAAGCCGGACTCGCAGAGCGCCTCGAGGAACGGGAAACACCCGGGAGGGACGGTCGTGTTGAACACGACATCCGCGCCGCTGTCGTTGATCCTCTCGACCGTCTCGCCCCAGTCGGCGTGATCGACCGGGAAGTACTCCTCTCCGACGATCCTGCCGCCGTTGGCCGACGCGACTTCGTGAACCTTTCTGTTCATGACGTGCGGCCAGATGTAGTCCGCCGAGGGCAGGTAGAACGCCCGTGCGCCGGTGTGCTGCATGACCCACGGGATGAGCGGCTCAACCTGCTGGGCGGGCACAGCGCCGGTGCAAAACAGCAGCGGGTGATACTCCTGCCCCTCGTACTGCTCGGGGTAGATGTAGAGCGTCTCGCCCTCCACCACCGCCGGCTCCTTGATGGCCTGCCTGGTCGAGCTGAAGATGCCGCCCAGGAGCACGTCGACGTGGTCATCCTGGACGAGCTTGGCGGCGGCGGCCGCCGCACGCGTGTCGTCGGTGGCACTGTCCTCGATGAGCAGTTCGACGCCGCGGCCCAGCAGCCCGCCGGACGCGTTGATCTCGTCCACGACCAGCATCGCCGTGTTGGCCTGAGCCCCGCCCATGGGGGAGAGGGCTCCGGTCTGATCGGCGATCACGCCGACCTTGATTGCCTCTCGCATCATCTCGCCCCTACGCCTCGTAGCGGCCGCTGAGCTCGGGCACCTGCGGCCGGCTCTTGTGCCCGGCCTCCTGCAGGATCGGCGGGACATCGGGATCGGAGGCGAAGCTCTGCCAGCCATCGAGATCCCAGTCGAAGATCACCCACACCCGGTCAGCCTCGTTGGGGTCGCGGAACACGAGCGAGCCCTTCGAGCCGTGCTGCTTGCGCTTCTCCGCACCCTTGGTGGAGAAGACATTCGTGAAGCGGTCGAAGTCCTCGACCGTGGTCGTTGCCAGGAGCATCCCGGTCCTCCTTACGTTTCCGGCGTCTCCGAACGACGCCGAGGTTGGCGCGAGTATGTGCCGGAGGGCGCTCGGGGGCCATGGGGCAATTGCCCCATGGATGGATCGCGTGCCGGATGCTGCATGGCTCCGGCAGGCGCGACGCTATTCTCGTGCGAAGAGCGCGGCTGCTTCTTTTGCGAGGTCGACGAATGGCTCGCCGCTGACGTCGATGATGACTCGTTCGATCTCGCCGCCGACGAAGCGCCAGGGGGACGTTCCTGGGTAGTCGTCGGTGACGGGTTCGCCGCCGTCGCGGCCGACGTTGAGGCCTTCGCCGGCGAGCGAGAACCTGGCAGGTTGGGTTCTGATGCGCCCCTCGCCGACCGGCTGGTCGTTGAAGTGCAGGGTCAGGGTGCCCTCGGTCGGCATCGTGTCGCTGTCTTTCTCGAACGTGGCGGAGAGCACCACGTGACCGGTTGGCACCTGTTCGGTCGACTCGATTACCTGCTCGAACTCGCCGACCCAGTTGTAGACGTACCTGAGCTTGCCGTCCTTGATGTAGAGCGCGTGACCGCCGAACCGGGCGCCTTGCGCAATCAGCACACCGCCGGCTTCGCGTGTCTCGACGCGGACTTCGGCCGCGATCGTGTAGGAGCGGTTTCTGATGTTCGGGGCGACCGACTCGGGTATCTCGGCGCCGCCGGGGTAGTAGATGTAGCGGCTGCGGTCGGGCGCGAGTTGGGGTCGCGGCGTGGTGAGGATCGCGACCGCGTCGCGGCTCTCGAGCGGGAGAGCCTGGTAGCGGCCGGCTTCGCTCCACCACAGGTCGATCAGTTCGCGCAGTTTCTGGGGGTGCTCTGCGGCCAGGTCGTGGCATTCGGTCGGATCGGCCTCGGTGTCGAACAGCTCCCAGCGCTGCTCGGAGAAGTCCGCCCAAGCATTTGGCGCTGCGGGCGACACCGCGGCAGCTTTCCAGCCGCGGTGCCAGATCGCGCGTGTGCCGAGCATCGAGTAGAACTGCGTCTGCTTGCCGGTGTCAGCGCCTGCGTCGCTCAGCGAAGCGGCGAAGCTGACCCCCTCGACCGGCTTCTGCGTGTGGCCCTTGACGGTGTCGGACATCTCGACCCCCAGGCATTCCAGGAGCGTCGGCACGATGTCGACGGCATGCACGTACTGGCGACGAACAGTCGCGTCGGCAGCGATCTGCGTGGGCCAGGACACGAGCAACGGGTCGGCGGTCCCACCCTCGTAGTTGCTATAGCGCTTCCACATCTTGAACGGGGCGTTGAACGCCCATGCCCAGCCGGTCGGATAGTGGTTATAGGTCTTGGGGCTGCCGAGATCGTTGAAATACTTCAGGTTCTCCTGCACCGTGTCCGGGAGCCCGTTGAAGAACCTGTTCTCGTTGACCGATCCGTTCGGCCCGCCTTCCCCCGAGGAGCCGTTGTCGGAGACGAGCACGATGATCGTGTCCTCGAGTTGCCCGCTGCTCTCCAGATAGTCCAGCAGCCGGCCGATCTGCGCATCGGTGTGGCTGAGGAAGCCCGCATACACCTCCGCCATGCGCGCGAACAGGCGCTTTTCGTCGCTCGAGAGCTCGTCCCACGGCCGCACGGTGTCGAGCTCCGGCCACGGCTTGCTGCCGTCGACACTGGTCTCCTCGAGGTACGGATTGATCGGCGACAGAACAGCGTTCTCGGGGACGATGCCGAGCGTCTTCTGTCGCTCGAACACGAGCTCTCGATACGCCTCATAGCCCATGTCGAATCTACCCTTGTACTTCTCGATCCATTCGCGTGGGGCGTGGTGGGGAGCGTGCGCAGCTCCCGGCGCGTAGTACAGAAAGAACGGCTTGTCCGGGGCGATCGCCTTCGCGTCGCGGATGAACTCGAGCGCCTTGTCCGTGATATCGGTCGTGAAGTGGTACCCCTCCTCCGGGGACTTGGGCTGCTCGGCCGGATGGTTGTCGTACACCAGGTCCGGATACCACTGGTTGGTCTCGGCGCCGAGAAAGCCATAGAAGCGCTCGAACCCCCGCCCGATCGGCCACTGGCTCTTGATCGACGCAAGGTTCATCTCGTCCTCCGCACACAGATGCCACTTGCCGACCATGTACGTGTTCCAGCCGCGCTCGCCCAGAACCTCCGCGATCGTCGCGCACTCAAACGGAATATGACCATTCGCATTGGGAAAGCCCGACGCCGCCTCCGTGATGCACGCCATCCCGTTGGTCGTGTGGTTGCGCCCGGTCAGCAGACACGAACGCGTCGGCGAGCACAGCGCGGTCGTGTGGAAATCGCCGTACACGACGCCGCGCTGCGCGATCCGATTGATGTTCGGCGTCTCGATCAACCCCCCGTACGGCTCCATCGCGGAAAAACCGACGTCGTCGAGCACGATGTAGAGCACCGACGGCGCGCCCTCGGGCGCCCTGGGCTGCGTATAAGGCTCCCAGTCGGGCACCGAGTCCTGGATGTCCACATTCACGATGCCCCGGAACGGCCTGCTCATACGATCCCTCCACGGTCGACTGAGCCCGCCACACCCAGCCGGACGAGCAGCGCAACGGGGACCATAGCGCGCTGCGCGCGTTCAGGTAACGGAGCGCTCAGCTCGCAGTACTCGACGGGCAGACGAATCGTTCGCCTGGGGCTGGGCGGCCCGATAGAGTCGCTTCGCAACGATGAACATTGGGGGGGCGGACGTGATTGAGTCGTCGGTGCAGACGGGCCGGATAGCCGCGATCGCGCGGGATGAGGATCGACCCGAGTCGATGAGGCAGCGACATCGCCGCGGAATCTGCGGTAGCTGCGGGATCGCGCTTGGCGTCGCGCTCGCGGCGTTTGCGATCCTCACGCACGCGACAATCGTGCGGGCCGCCTCTCCTCGGCCGGTCTACTTCTTTAGCGACAACTCACAGCCCATCGGTACTCACAATCGGTTGGTCATGCGACCGTCGGGCTTTCTGTTGTTCTTGGACGGCCAGTGGGTGCTGCAGAACTTGCACTGGACAGGCTGGGGATCCGCCGTTGCGCGCGCGACCGGCATCAGCAACGCATCCAACGACATCCCCGATGCGGCGCATGGTCGGCGGATCAAGACCTGGGCTGACATGACGTTGTCCGATCCAGTGCGCTGGCACGGGCACGAGGTGTACAGCTGTTTCAACATTCTCGTCCCTCCGCCGGCCAGCGACTTGAGCGGATGCGTGCTTCCGAATCCGCCGATCGGAAGCGGCTGGCTGCTCGGCGGCGCCGGTGGCGTGGAGTTCTTAGCTCCCGGGCAACGGATCTGGTGTGGGATGGATGCCTCGCTGTCGTTCTGCGCCGGCTATGCGAAGGGGCAATCGCTGGCTACTCCTCCCACGATGGGCGCCACCGTCTACCCGAGCGGGAAGGTCGTGCTGTGCTCGGTTTCCGAGGGGGCTGCGACCGCTGGGAACGGCTGCGCGCAGAACTGGGATGCTGCCGCGCCTGTCCTCACAATCGGGCAGGCAGTCAGATCCGGCAACGTCCTGTGCCGGTCGGAGCCGAGCGGGATCCTCTGCACGATCGCGTCCGGCAGCCACAAGGGCAAGGGGTTCCTGATCAGCGGTAGCACCGTGAGCCAGCGGTCGTGAGGGCTGACTCGGTACTTCGTGCACCAAACCGGACCGCGGCCCGCTCGTGATCAGTCGAGCAACTGCTCGAATCGGGATCGCGGCGGGAGCTGGAGCAATGGGTAGTCGAGTAACACGTGGAGGTTGACCATCGCCAGTACGTAGGCGTGGTACAGGAGCCGAGCGGTGATGTCCTTTTCGAGACCGACGAGCGTCGTGGGCACGTGGGCGTTGGCCGCGGCGATTGTCTTCCACTCGTCCTCGTCCGGACCCGGGCCGGAGCGGAGTAACTCGATCGCCGCCTTGGCCCGTGCCGCGCGCTCGGGAGCCGGAGACGGCCCGCCGCCTCCGACAAAGAAGTTCGGAACGACGTAAGGGCTCTGCACGATGTGGACGAGCCCGCCGCGAAGTCCGACGCCCTCGCGCTCTGCTGTCTCAAATCGATCGACGAGCCACTCGCGCCTGACGCTGTTCCCGTTGTCATAGAGCACGGACTTGTCTCGCAGCAGCGCCAGGAGCTCTCCCAGTACAGGGAGGCGGAGCCTCGCAATGCTGCCGAACTCGAGGCCCGCGGAGGCGCTCACGATGATCAGCTCGTCTGCATCTTGGAACGCGGCGCCGTGCGCCCCCCAGCGAGATTGCCGAGTGCCCATCCCGTGGGCCCATTGGTCAGCCATGTTGTCGTACACCCCGCCGTCTACAAGCCCCAGCAGACGTACTCGCTCGGCCTCGGGCCGACCGCCGATGAACCTGAACCGAGATCGGCGAACCCAGACCACGGGAAATGCGCCTGGGAACGCCGCCGACGCCTGCACCGCACGGTGAAGCGGCAGATCGCCCGGAGTCCCCATCCCGAATCGATAAGAGCACACGAACGCTCCGGAGAAATAGACGTTCTCGCCGGCATGGAGATCCGTCGCGCAGATCACATGATCGACACTCGTGTGGATGTCCGCCAGCCTGGTCGGATGCCCAGTTGGAGAGAAGAGCGTCTGCGCGTAGGCGCGCGCACACACCCAACCACGCAGCCCGGCAAACCAGGCGAGCACGAGGACGCCGGCGAGCAGGACCAGGATCTCGAGCGCCGTGGGGATCGGCAGCAGCCATGGTCCAACGGCCACGGCGAGTGCGAGGACGGCGAGCGCGAACAGGTAGACGATCGTGCTGTTCGCCCCGAACAGGGTGCCGCGGCCGGTCACGCGCCGCGCGACTCCAGCGATCGCGGCCTCGACGTCTCCGGTGCTCGCGGAGCGAAGGTCGACGTCCTGCGCGAGTGCGCCGTTGGCGAGCGATCCACCGGACACGGAGGCGATCGACGTGATCTGACCGGACCGCTGCGCGTCAGCCAGGTACAGCATCACTCCGAGCGCGAACACGCTCGCGCGGTGGCCGCCGCCTGACATCGCCACCGCGATCCGGGGCACTACGCGCGCCCCGCGCGATGTCGCCCGGGGACTGCCGGTAGGGGCTCCCTGCCCGCGGCGGTGGGTGGCACCATCGGGCGGCCGTGGGCCAGCACGATCGATGCGGTCCGAGCGTCGCCGAACCGCCACACCTCACGCCGGCCACCGGCGCCGACCAGCAGCGCGACCGAACCCAACGGGCCGACTATCTCCTCGTCGGAGACCTCGTTGCTGCCCGTGTACAGGATGTTGAGGTCTGAATCGGACCGATACGCGCCTTCGGGCTTCGACGAGATCGGGTCGAGCGCCTCGCGCAGCGCACCCTGCGTCAGCGCGTGCGGGAAGTGATAGGAGCCGCCGTCGTGAACACTTGACACGATGCTCACCCGCGGATGTATCGCCTCGACGAGCTCGAGGTTCAACCCGTGCTTGGATCCGTGATGGGGGACCTTGAATACCTGCGCTCGTAGCGGCTCGACTCCGCGCGCGCGGCGCAGCGCCGTTGTGACCGCCGTCTTGACGGGCCCCAGCTGCGGGAAGTCGATCAGCACCTGCGACCATGACAGCGTCTGCGCGTCCGCTCCGAGGATCAGCGTCTGCAGTGTCGGCAGCCGAATATACGCCCGATCCTGACCGCGTTCATACGTTCTCGCCGCAGGAAAGTCAACCTTCAGTGCGATCGAGGCGTTGTTGATGTTGACACCGTATGTGTCGAACCGGTTGCGCAGCCCGATCCCCGGGGCCAGCACCGTGATCTTCACCTGCCCCAGGTATCGGGTCGTTCCGGCCGCGGGCTGCAGCAGGTTGATGTCAAGATCCTCGAGCTCACGCATCATCTCGAGGTACGCGGCCGACGGGTGGTAGTAACCAGGCTCCCACAGTTCGGCGATGTGGCCGTGGCCGAAGCGCCGCAGAAGCGCCGCCATTCCAGCGATGTGATCATCGTGTGGATGCGTTGCCACCACCAAGTCGAACAGCGGCTTGGTTTCACTCAGCAGTCCGGCGCGGTCGAGCGCCTCGAGAAGGCCGAACAGCTTGTTCGCGCGTATGCAGTCGACCAGGACGCACCGGCGCTTGCCGTCCGGGCGGGCAGGGAGCAGTAGCAGTTGCGTGTCGCCATCGCCGACGTTGATCGTGAAGTAGATGAGATCGGTGGGGCGACACGCGGACGCGAATCCCCCCGGGGGTCCCAGCAGCGACGAGTTGACGTCGGTCGCGGGCATCAGGCGCTGGCGACCTCCCCCTTGCCCTGCGCAGCCTCAGCTTGTGCGGGGGCGGCCTCCTCCCCCTGCGCGACCTCCCGTCGCCGCCTGGACCGCAACCTTTCCCGCAGACGCTCGATCGCCCCTGCGACGCGATTGGCTGCGCCTCGAGCCGCCCCGGCGGGTCGCTCCGGAGCAGAGGCGCGAGTTGTCTCTGTCTCGTCGGTGGCCGCCGCCGCAGGGGCCGCAACATCAGGCGAGGGTCCGAGCGGTGTCGGCACCGTGGGCGTCGGTGTCGTATCACTCGGGCCTTCTTCGTCCTCGGTGAGTTCGGCGGCAACCAGCTCCAGGTAGCTCTGATCGACAACGCCACTGAGCGCCGCGCTGGCCTGTGCCTTGGCGACCTCGACCGCCTCGGCCGTGATGTCAAGGATCGGCGGCGCCAGCCAAGCGTCGGGGCTCTCTGGAGCGTCCACCGGCCCGCCCCCATCACCCACCGGCTCGCGCGGCTGACCGCGGCCGTCCCGAGGGTCCTGCCTCAGCTTCGCGGCGAACACGTCCCCGATCTGGATCTCGCGATCGGCGACGGCCCGCTCCTGCTCCTCGTCGAGGTCAATCGGGACGATCGGCTTGCGCTCGTCGCGCAGCAATGCGAGCAGCTCCGGCAGCATCATCGGAATCCTGCTGCTGTCGGACTCCTCGCCGAAATGCAGCCTTCCACGCTCGTCTACCTTCGGCCACCGGCTCAACACCAGCCCGCACACATCCTCTTGCACCTCATCCACGACGATGTAGCCGAGCGAGTCCCAGTCGACACCCGGCCCGAGGGCTTTAGCAACGGGCTTCGGCCGCCACGGCTCGAGGCTCTGCGCGGCCGCTGCTCGCGCAGGCGGAGGAAGCCATGTCATCCCGCGTCCCCATTACCGGGCTTGGACACGATCAAAGCCATATCCGATCGGAAATCCGAAAGCAAGGGCTGCGGTCCGACCTCGAGGTCGCCGTGGCGACATGTTCCAGAATCGGCACATGTCAGCCAACGAAAAAGCCCCGCAGACGCGGGGCTTTCAGGAATGGGCCGTGGAGGACTGTTTGGCGTCGCGCTCAGCGTGCGGGGACGAGGCCGCCGCGATCTCCAGTGGCGTCACTCCTCGGCTGGGCGGACGGTGCAGCCTGCGTTGACCGCTGGTGTGGTCCGAAGGGGTGGTTGGGTTAGCCGAGGTCAGCGAGCACCGATCGATCGGGCTCGTTCGCAGCGGGGGCTATCGTGTCGTGCGTTGTGCGCCGTGCGTAGCAGGGCGGGCTGAGGTGGGGCGATGACGCGAGTCGCGGACCTTACGACCGCGCACTGCCTCGTTCGGAGCGACGGCGTGTGCCGGTGAGCGTCTCGGTCACGCACGCCGACGGCAGCGCGCTGACCGACGAGGAGTACGTCGACATGCTCAAGAAGCTCGGAGCCGGCAGCCTCGGTACGCAGCACCCGGCAACCGCGACCTGGTATCTGGACTCGAACGACGCCACGGGCCTGTTCGATCCCAGCGATCCGCTGTTCAAGGACAAGGCGAGGTACATGCAGGCGAACGAGTGCTGCGTCATGCAGGTCGGCCGCGACGGCTTCGCGGCGGCGGTCGAGCTGAGGCTCGACGGCAGCTGGTTCATCGACAAGAACAACTACCACCTCAACTACGTCGGCGGCTACCTGATGGAGACCAGGTGACTGTCAGGACTCGTTGGACGCCGCCCAGATGTTGATGCCGCCGTCGATCGCGTAGCGGTTGATCTCCGCCAGCTCGTCGTCGTCGAGGTCCAGGCGCTCGAGCGCGCCGACGTTCTGCTCGGGCTGCGCGACGCTCGAAGCACCCAATAGCGCCGAGGCGACCCGCTCATCGCGCACCACCCAGGCGATCGCCAACTGCGCGAGCGACTGGCCGCGCCGGGAGGCGATCTCGTTCAGGGCCCGGATCAGCTCGAGCCGATCCTCGCTGATCATGTCCTCCGACAGGTAGTTGCCGCGCCGGACCCGCGAGTCCTCGGGAATGCCGTGCAGGTACTTGTCGGTCAGCGTCCCCTGGGCCAGCGGCGAGAACACGATGCAGCGACGCCCGCGCGGTCGAGCACGTCGAGCAGGCCGTCGGTCTCGATCCAGCGATTGAGCATCGAGTACGACGGCTGGTGGATCAGCAGCGGCGTCCCCATCTCCGCGAGGAGCCGGACCGCCTCCTCGGTGCGGCGCAGCGAGTAGGAGGAGATCCCGACGTAGCGCGCCTTGCCGGCCCGGACCGCGCTGGTCGAGCGCCCCCATCGCCTCCTCGAGCGGGGTCTCGGGATCGAGCCGGTGCGAGTAGAACCACGTCGACGCCTGAGACGATCGTCCCGCCCCGGCCGTCGGCGTGATCGGGTCCGCGTCCCGAGCTCCAACGGGGCTTCTGCGATCCGCTCCTGCCTCGAGTTAGCGCGTCTCCAACACGAAGAGATCGATCTCACGCCTTGTGCGCGCGCGGTAATCGTCGAAGCCGCCATATTGATCGTTCATCCGTCTCCACAGCCCGTCGCGCTCGGCGCCCTCGGCCACACGTGCGCGTACCTTGCGGTGTGCGCCTCCAACCTGCACTTCGGCGTCGGGATGTGCCTTGAGGTTGAGCGCCCAGGCGGGAGCGCGCTCGTTCCCGGCGTTGGAGCCGATCACGACCAGCCGCTCGCCATCGGCCAGATACAGCACGGGTGCGGTTCGCTCTCTTCCCGAGCGCCTGCCGGTGGTCGTCAGGAGAAGGACGGGGGCGCGACCGATCCGTCCGAAGAGTCGTCCGCGGGTTGCCCGGTACAAGGGCACGTTCAGCTTTCCACCCAGTCTCAGCGCCGCAGCAGGAATCGCCATCGAGAAGTGCGAGTAGGCCCGATCGCTTGGCACCAGTAAAGCCTCGCACACGTGCGCGCTGCACAGGTGCGCGACGCGCCGGCTGCGGAGCCCAAGTCATGCGGATGGCTGGATGCAGCAGTTGGTCTCGCTGCCACGGGTCGCCTGGCGGGCTCGCTATGGGCGCAACCCCGGTCGACTGTTCCGCCGGCTCGCGCTCGCCCCTTCACGCGGACCCGATCGTCGCGATCGTGCCGGCCGCGCGCGCCGCATCTCGTTCGGGAGCGTGCAGGTATCCGCTGCTGGCACTTTCGAGTGCTCGTAATGACCGGCCGAGCTCACCGCGCTCGCCCTTATCGGCACGCAGCTCGGCACCGACCGCAAGTCCAAGGTGATGCTGTCGCGTCCGCGCCCGGCGATGAGACAACCCGGCGGGGTATGGCCGCGAGGTCTCGTGCAGTGCCGGGCGATGTGGGCGTCTGGTTGTGAGAGGGTTGAGGTGGCGCGGTCGCGTCGATACTGTTTCGGCGGACTGGATGCGCTTGGGGCATGAGCACGAGCTGGTACCGGCTTCTACCGATCTGCAGCCTAGGCGGCAACTCGCGGCGGCAACGTGATCGGTACCAGGCGGCGAGACGCCGCTGAACGCGATGAGGTCTGGAGAGGCGGAGTGATGAGACTGCTGCGAGGTCTTGTGGTGACAGGCGCGGCGGTGATCGCGCTCGGGGCGCTGACGTCTGCGGCCTGTGCCGACATCTTTGCGCTCACCGAGACGGTGCCTGCGGCGCCCCGCACGGATATCGACCTGGCAGAGATCGATGCCAGCACGGGCACGTTCGGCCAACTTCCTGCGGGGATTAACACGACCGCGAACGAGTTCCACCCCAGCGTCAGCTTCGACGGCACCCGAGTCGTGTTCGAGCGGGTGGACCCCAGTGCCGGAACGCACCGCATCATCCTCGCCGACCTCAGTACCGGCCAGACAGCCGACGTGTTCAGCGGTCTCGAGGTCGCGACCTATCATCCGACCTCGCCGTCGATCCTTGGCGGGTCGCTGGTGCTGACGGGTGGTCCGTTCACGGCGCCGATCGAGACCGCCACCTCGAGCTTCCCGGCCCTGGGACCGTATCCGCACCAACTGGACGGCTCGAGCAGTCCGTTGACAGTCGTGGATCCGTTCGTTTCGGGAATCTCGATCCAGGGCTTCCCGGAGAGCGCCTACCGCGTGAACGTGCCGCAGTCCGGAAGCTCGGTGACGCTCGGCCAGATTGTTGTCGACGAGTGCTGCGACCCCGCCGTCAAGAGCTCCTTTTCGAATCCAGCGTTCCGGATCTTCAGCTCGAGCGTGTCGTTCGCGCATCCGACCATCGCAGGGGACTCGGTTCCGGTCGTGATCCTGTTCGACCGACACGCCGTGAGCAGTACGGGCGACCTTCAGCAGGGCGACATCGGCTTCTGCAGCGTGGCGCAGGCCCACGCCACGTCTTGCGACACGCTCGGGCTGCTTCCGCCGATCGTCGACAGCTCCGCCAACGAGACCCGGCCGGCGTTCACCCCCGATGGTCGCTACATCGGCTTCATCCGCGACGAATCGAACGGCCACGAGCGGCTGTTCATCTGGGACAGCCTGACGCAGACGATGCTCAACGGTGGCGTCGACCTCGGTCTCGTCCATACCCCCGA
>DATKOY010000033.1:0-16911 GCA_035524415.1 Solirubrobacteraceae bacterium
CGGACCTCCCACAGCCGCCCGCCCCTCCGCTCGGCGGTATGAGGCTCGCTCGTTAACACTAGCCTGAGGGCAACACGTCGTCGGCGAGGCGCTGGCGCAGCTCGATGAACTCTCGCCCGCGAGGGCGCAGGCCGTAGAGGAGGGCTGCGAAGTCGTAGCTCGAGCCGCCCGTGCGGCAGGCTCCGTAGCAGTACCAGTCGTGTTGGTAGAGCTGACGCGAAGGGATGTGATCTTCGTGCAATCCGTAGGTCCTGGGGCGGTGTACGCAACGGAGGTCACGGGGCGTCTGAAGCCTCGGCTTTCCCTGTTGCGTACGGGTTATCCGGGAGGGAATGGCAACGGTGGCTGATGGGGATGCCGCCGGCCGCGAAGACCGGCGAGCTTTAGGCGAGCTGGGATTCGTGGCCGGCGGGCGCGGCTAGTTCGTACCCCTTCAACACCAGATCCTGCGCCCTGGCTTTGGCGAAAACCAGGGAAGCTCCGGCCGTCCTATGACGTCGGCGTCTTCCCTCATATGAGTGCAAGGCAGGTGAGCTGCCGTCGGCCGCGGGAGACCTGCTTCCACCGAGCGGCGTACGCGGCGCCTCCGGCTTCGGCTCAGTTCGGGCCGCCCGTCATGCACATGCGGCGCATACGCACTACGCCCGTTCTGACTGGTCCCGCTGCGCTTCCGCTGCTCGTCCGGACCAGCAGCGTCGTCGAGCGTCGCCGGCGTGGCTGCTCACGCAGGCGGAGCGAAAGCCGCCGAGCGCCGGCCGCCCGGTTGGCCGTCGACTGCTGGATTGCACCAGATGCGATCGCGAGCGCGCCGTAGACCAGGTCGCTGCTTCTGGGCGAAAGCAGCGGCGAGAGCAGCGCCGTGATTCGATTGCTGGTGCCTTGCACCAAGACGAGTGAGCTAACACTTCACACAGCTTGCTCGCTGGCCTGCTCCGGCAAGCAAATAATCCGGTAGCGAGCGACTGACGAAGGCGCCACTCACGGGTGCCATCGGCGTCGCGGACAAAGGACCGGCTTCGGGTGTCGGTTTGGGTTCGTCAGCGGGGTGGTCGACGCCGGCCGGAGCGCGGAGCAATCGGACCGCGGGACGGCTGCGTGCGGCTTGGGTTGTTTGAGCCGCCCGTTGGCCATCTCGACGCCCCGCCACGGAGTCGATCGCTGGCGTCCGGATAGCCCCCCGTTGTACAAAGATCAAAGAGAAACCGGACCACCTATTCGGACACCGGGTTCTCGCTACACGCTGATGGTTGTCGCGCGGGCCTGCGCCCTCGGTAGTCGATGCGCGTCCGGACGCGCTGAGAGCTCCTGGTGGCTTCAGTCGCTCGCGGGGCGGCACCGTCGGCGCGACTCTGTGTGTGGTCTACGTGTCGATTTAGCTTTAGCTTGTAGCGAGCCTTATCCCGGACCGCTGCTTGCATTCGATTGCAGCAGTCTGGCTGCTTGGCCGGCGCTCGATGGTTCATCCGCACGGGTCGCAAGCGGATATTGCGGAGGATCTGGATACCGTCGACGTGGCCGACAGTTCCGTGTGAACCGCTCAGCACGGGCGACGCGTGGCTATTGGATCGCGCTGGAGAACGTCGGGAGGCCGTTGGCGACCGTATAGACGCCGTAGTCGCTCAGCGTGGTGTCTCCGTTCGGGTCGAACTCGTAGGCGCCGAGGACGGAGTTCCGATTGGTCGCGAACAGGGCTGCGAGAACGGCGGCCTTGTCGTTGCCGTTGGACCCGAGGCCGGCGACGGTGTCGAGCCCGAGCTTCATCGCTTCATACCCGTAGATGGCGTACGGGTCGGGATGCGAGTCTCCGTAGGCGGCCCGGTAGGCGGACAGGAAGCGCTTCCCGCCGGGGTCATCCGCGAGGCCGTATACGGGGAGGGTGCACTTGAACAGCGGTGCGATCCTCGCCGGGATGCCGTGCCGCGCGGGGTCGGTGAAAGCGCGCTCGCAGATGCCGTCGCCGCCGTAGATGCGGGCGGTGGGGATCGTCGCGTTGACGTCGGTGACGAGCTTGACAGCGGGGCGGGAGGTCGTGCCAGCGAACATGAAGCAGTCGACGCCTTGCGCTTTGATCCGCTGGGCGTAGGAGCGGTAGTTCGCAGCGGTCGTGTCGATCCCGGTGTCGGAGACGATGGTTACCCCGAGTCCGAGCGCCTCGAGCGCGCTCAGCCTTGCGAGGCCGCGTCCGTAGGTGTCCCCGTAGTTCGCGAGCGCAACCTTCGCGCAGCCGTCGCTGTGCATCAGCTCGACCAGCGCCGCCGCCTGAATGGTGTCGCGCGGCACGATCCGCAGGTAGGTGCGCTTGTGGGTCGGGTAGTACTTGGTCGGCTCACCGGGCAGGCTGCCGGGCTCGCTGGTCGTCAGGCCGACGTAGGTGTTAGCCGGGCTCACCTGCGGAACGCCCGCCCGGTTCAGGATCGGGATCGAGATCTCGCTCGCACCGGAGTCATACTCGCCGATGTAGTACACCGCCTTGGGGTCCCGCGCGGCCGTGCGAGCGTTGGCCGCGGTCCGCCCCGGGTCCCAGGTTCCCGCCTGCCCGGTGGAATCGTCCAGAGACACGTATCTGACAGTGAATTGTCCGGCCCTTCCCCGCGCCTGCGCAAGCGCGAGCTTCGCGCCATTGACGATCGCGCGCGCCCGAGCCGCGGAAGCCCCACTCAGAGGCAGACTCGAGTAGAAGTCAACCGTCCCTCCGCGACTGCCGCCGCACGCGCCCAGCGTGCCCGCGACGACGGCGAGAACAATCACGAGAGTCAGCTTGCGGCGCGCCGACGCGCCCCGTTCGGCTGTCGCGTCCGGCCTCTGTCGCGCGCGCCGAGCAAGCGCCAGCGCTCCTCTCGCCGCCGGCGCCGAAGCTGACCTGCGCACGGCGTCAGCAGTCCGCGCCGCGAGCCGCCCGACGGCCCCGCTTCCCGGCCCCGGATCTCGGCCAGTATCGCGCCTGCGCCGACGGGTCGGCCGGCCACCAGCCAGCACGCCGGCGAGCACCCGGACCTGGCGCGCCCGAGGGACTGGATCCGGCTCAGCGCTCCCCGCGCGAGCAGCCGACCTGAACGCGGCCGGCGGGCGATCGCTTCGATCGGCTGAGGCGGGCATTTCAGCTCGGGTTCGGCAGCCCGTCGAGCGGGGCGCGCACGCTGTTGTCGTAGATCTTCACAGTGTTCGGGGCGATCGACTGCTCGATGATGTTCACGAACGTCGTTGCTCGCACCGCTGCCCATCTCAGCTGCTGGGGGGTGGCGAGATCTGGGACGGAGGTGCCGTTGCGCACCACCACCGTTGGCGCGCCGTCCAGGTGGGGAGCGGAGAACTCCGGGAACTGCTGGCGCTGATTGGTCGTGATCAGGTCCAACGCGGGGTCGGCGCCGCCGAGCTGTCCGCCGACGATGCGATCGCAGTGCACAAGCTCGATCCTGACCGATTTCAGTCCAAAGCGCTTAACGAGGCCTATTGCCGGCTCAGGTTCGAGCCCATCGGTCGGATGCGCGGCAGTGCCCTCCCGGAAACCCGGGGCCGGCACGACTATCGTGGCGACCGTGAGTACCCTGGCGTCCTCGGCACGAACGTCCCCGCCAGCGGCGAAGAGGTGAGCGTGCTGCATCCGATCAACGCGACTGCCGCCACCATCGGGCAGGCGATGCACGGAATCTGCATGTGGTCGCGGACCCGCTTCAGTGTCATGCCCGATGGTTAGCGGTCTCTGCGCCGGATCGAACCGACGCCAGCCCGTTGTCGGCGTCCCGCGCGGCTCGCGCTGGGTTGCGCAGCTTGCCGCCGCGATCGGCGAAGCCGATCCTGGCGACGACCCCAAGTCAGCCCCCTGCAGGTGTTATCCGGCGTCCTCGCCAGCGACCGCTTGCACTCGGATGACATGGCGTGCTTATCACCACGACCCGCGATGCCCCGAGCGGGGCCTCCGGTTGTTCGGTTGCGCTCTCGCCGCCTCGTGGCTACCGTTCCCAGCCCGTCAGTGTCGCAGCCTTCGCCCCCGTTTTCGCGGGTCACGAGCGAACCGAGCTGAACGAGCGCCGGCCCGGCCAGGAGGCCATGGCCGCGAAGCTAGGCTGCGGCGGCCCTGGGTTGGTCGAAGAGCGAATCAGCGGCGGCATCGGCCCATGTGAGCGAGTCGAGGTACAGCTCGCCGGAGCCGTGAAGGATGGACTGCGCGAGATCGAAATCTCCGCGTTCCAGCGCAGCGACGCAGTCGAGGAGTCGGCCTTTGTCACCGGCATGGGCGATGAGAGCCTCTGACATGTCCGGCGGGAAAGGGATCGAGGCGAGCACCTTCTCCATGGTGGAGTCCATGAGCGCGTCGATGACCGAGAACAGGCCTAACGTGAACAGCTCGCCGGGGCTGGCGAGAGCGAGCCGCTGACCTGCGAGTTCGCAGAAGCGGGCGCGGATCAGCGCGGTGAGCGTGAGCTCGGGTGGCTTGTTGTCGATGCTGATCAGAACGCTGAGCGTGGCCCATCGCTTGAGGTTCTCGACGCCGAGCAGGGCGAGCGCCTGGCCGATCGATCTGACCTCACAGAGCAGGCCGAAGAACGCGGAGTTGATATAGCGCAGCAGCCGGAAGCTGAGCGCGACGTCACGGCCGATCAGACGCTCGAGCTGGGGGAAGTCGACGGATGGGTCCTGCAGCGCACCGACGACCCGCAGCAGCGAGGCGCGGTTGGCGGAGATCCCGAGGTCGGACAGAAGCTCGGGCTCACAGAAGAAGAACCCCTGGAACAGGTCACAGCCGGCGTTGGCACAGTACGCGTAGTCGCCGCGAGTCTCAAGCTTTTCGGCCACCAGCGCGATCCCACGCGGCCGCAAGCGTCCCACGTGCCGAGTGAAGTTCTCGCGCCCGAGCGCGAGCAGATCGAGCTTGACGACGTCCACTAACTCCAACAGCGGCTCGGCCTCGGGGCTGTATTCGAAGTCGTCGAGCGCGAGCTGGTAGCCACGGCGCTTGAGCTCGCGGAGAGTGCCGATCAACTGTTCGTCGATCACCTGGTTCTCGAGGATCTCGAGCATGATCAGGCCGGCCGGCACGGTCTCAGCCAGCCCACTCAGCACAAACTCACGCGAAACGTTCACCCACGCCGGTCGCGAGCCGACGATCCGTTCAAGGCCGATCTCTGTGAACGAGTTCAGCACCACGCTCGCGGTCGCTCCGTCGGGGCTGATCACAAGCGCTTGCTGTGTCGCGGCACCACGGAACAGGAGCTCGTAGCCGACGACGTTCAGCTTGCGATCGAAGATCGGCTGTCGAGCGACAAACACATCGGCCATCGGGGCGCGGCTCCTAGCGAGATTCCCACAGACCTAATCGACGATTCGGCGCGAACTTCAACGGTCCCGTCCGATCCTGGCCGATATGACGTCGACATGCCGGCTCTGACCTCACGATCCGCGGACCCGCCAGAATGGCTCTTCGATGAGCACGTACCGCATCCGGCGAGAGATCGATCTCATCCGCCGGTGCTCGCGCCTGCTGCACCGCTCGGGTGTGCGATCGGTGCTGGGCCCCGACGACCCACTCACTCGCAGCAGCGAGCTTGTCCATACGGTCGCGGTGCAAGCGATCACAACCGCGGGCACGACCGCCGTAGCAGCGGTCGCGGTAGCGGAGCGGGTCTCATGGGCCGCGACCGTGTTTCGAGCGGCGTCGATCCTGGAGTTGGCGCTGATCTTGATCCTCATTGTCACGCTCCAGCTCCAGAGAGAAGACATCCTGCGCGTGATCGGCAGCGGCCAGGAGCACCTACCACTGTACGAGGTGAGGCGTGTGCTGCGGCATCTGGCCAGGCAAGAGCACGTCTCGGCGCTCGCGGACCGTCTCGAGCGCGCGCTCAAGCACGCGCGTGACTGGCACGAGGTCGACATCGGGCCGAGGCGCCGGGAAGGGCTAAAACTGTTGCGAGGGTTCGGATCGGAGATCGACGAGATCGTCGGACTCCTGCGGAGCGCCGAGCCGGCAACCCGAGGGGTGGCGTTACTCGAGCTCTTCCTGATCCGTGTGAACGGATCGGTCCTCGACCTCGGAGCGCAGGAGGAGATGCGAGAGCAGCTCTGGCGTATTCGCTACCTCCTCAGCCGCGGCCGAGCCAGCCAGGATCCCGACGGGGATGTGGGCTCGAAGCTGAGCAAGCCGCGCTGAACGCGTACGCCAGGGACCGTGCTCGGCTGCGCGGCTAATAGCTCGACCGCGGACCAGATCACGTAGCGCGAGCTCAGCCCACCGCAGCAGCCTTCCGTCGCTTTCCAAGTCGCTCGCAGCGAGCAGTGCTCCCACTGTCGGTGCGGTTCTACCAGGGCTGGGGCTGAGGTACCCGTCGGCTGACGGGTCGGTCGAAGGCTCAGAGGGCCCAGGCGACGGTAGTTGCCCGCATCCACAAACGGGCAAGTTTGCGGATGCGGCGCCCTCGGCCGTCTGCGAGTGTGAGAGCAGGAATACATAGGACTACGTTATGCTAATGTATCTGAATCTAAAGGAGAAGTCGTGGCCTCAAACGCAGAGCGCATCCCGCTGCTGCGGGTTCGAACTCGCTCTCGGGAGGAAAGGGTGTCGCGCGCGACGGTGCCGGGCCGCGCCAGCTCTTGGATCGGCCTCGCGGCTCCGTATCCGGTCGCAAAGAGCTGGTTGTTGCGGTCCGCGATCGGGTCGGTGCTCGTGCTCGCGCTGGTGGTCTTCGGCGGCAGTATGACCGGCCAGCACGCCAGCGTCCCCGAGTTGTTCACCGACATCGACGCGACGATTCTCGTGATCGGCTGGGTGCAGGTGTCACCGGACCGCGCGCAACGGTGGCTGACCGGCGAGCGCGCCGAGGACAGCGCGTCAGACGAGGCGCGGTGAGCGGCCCACTCGCACGATATGTGCGGCTGTGGGCCTTGCCGGGGCGCCCGGCAGCCCGAGCGTGCTGCGACTCGCGCGACACGAGGATCCTGGGTTGGCTGGGAGGGGCCAGGCTCGGTCTGGTGGTGATGGCGTTGCTCGTGGGTGCGGGGGCTGGCTTGGGCGCCGCCGCGTTCAGGTGGCTGATCTTCGCGGTGACGTGGCTGACGACGGGTCATCAGCAGTTCGGCCAGCAGGGGCACGCGGCGAGCGTTCACCTGCCGTGGCTGGGGATCTGGTTCGTGCTTGTGGTGCCGGTGCTGGGTGGGTTGATCTATGGCCCGGTGGTGCAGCGCTTCGCGCGTGAGGCGCGTGGGCATGGGGTGCCGGAGGTGATGCTTGCGGTGGCGGAGAATGGCGGGCGGATCCGTCCGCCGGTGACGATCGTGAAGGCGTTCGCGTCGGCGATCTGTATCGGGACGGGCGGCTCGGTCGGTCGCGAGGGCCCGATCGTGCAGATCGGCTCGGCGTTCGCCTCGACCGTCGGTCAGTTGGTCCACATGTCCAAGGACCGACTGCGGATCATCGTCGCGTGCGGGGCGGCGGGTGGGATCGCGGCGACGTTCAACGCGCCGATCACGGGTTTGTTCTTCGGGTTTGAGATCGTGCTGCGGGAGTTCTCGCTCGATGCGCTGTTCGCGACGTCTCTGGCGGCGGTCACGGGCGATGTCGTGAGCCGGGCGTTCTTCGGGTCGGCGCCGTTCTTCACGCAGATCCCCCACGGTTTGTTCGTCGCGAATGACTCAACGTATCTGTTGGTTGCGCTGCTTGGCATTTGCGCGGGGCTGGTCGGCGTGGGGTTCAAGACGTTTCTGTACAAGCTCGAGGACTTCGGCGATCAGTTGTGGAAGGGCCGTCCGGAGTGGGCGCGTCCCGCGGTCGGTGGGCTCGCGCTCGGCGCGCTGCTGCTGGTGGTTCCGCAGATGTACGGGGTCGGCTACCCGGTGATGGACCGGGTGATCGCCGGGCACGAGGTTCTCGCGCTGATCCTCCTGTTCATGCTCGCCAAGATCCTCGCGTCGAGCCTGACGCTGTCAATCGGCGGCTCGGGCGGGGTGTTCGCACCGTCGCTGTTCACCGGCGCGATGGCCGGGATGGCGTTCGGGATCATCGTCCAGCACGCCTTTGGCGGTGCTGTTGGCCCGCCGGCGCTGTATGCGGTCGTGGCGATGGGTGGCGTGTTCGCGGCGACCGCGCAGGCGCCACTGACAGCGATCGCAAGCGTCGTGGAGATGACCGGCAATTTCGGGCTCACCTTGCCGATCATGCTCGCCTCGGGGATCGCCGCCGCGCTCTCCAAACAGATCACCTACGGCAGCATCTACACGACCAAGCTGCTTCGCCGCGGAGTCGACATCGAGCGCGCGCAACCCACCGACGCGCTCCGCACACTGACCGCGGCCGAGGTGATGCAGCCGGTGTCGGGACTCGATCAAGTCGGCAGCCGGCTCGGGCTCCTCGATGCGGTCGGGGCCGACGACGAGGTGACGGGGCGCGAACCGTGGCATGCGCTCGACGGGCTCCTCGCCGATGCGCGTCCGGCGCAGGCGCTGTTCGTCGATGAGCCGCTCGAGCAGGCATTGCAGCAGCTCGTCCGGCACGGCCACACCGGGCTCCCGGTGGTCTCGCACGAGGGCCGCCTCGAAGGATGGATCACCCGCCAGAACATGCTTCGGACCGTCGCCGAGAGCCTTAGCTCCTCCGCGACGACGATCGAGCCGCGAGCCGTCGCCGGGCTCGCCGCCGGCGACCCCCAACCCCTACCTCACGAGCCGAACCCTCCGCTGGCCGGACATGCGATCGTCGAGCTCACGGTCCGCCCTAACTCACCGGCGCTCGGGCAGCGCGTCAGCGAGCTCTCCTGGCCCGCCGGATCATGTCTTGTCGCGATAACCCGCGGTGGAGAAGTCATCCCGGTCCGCGACGACAGTCGGCTTACGGCCGGAGAGAGCGTGATCCTGCTCGCACCCACGATCGCCAACGACGACGACTCTCGCGCGGACGCAGCGGACAATCGCCCGCGCGCCGCCGGGGCGGACTGAGCGCATGTTCTGAACGTGACGAACGCGATCGAAACCGACGAGTTGACGAAGGCGTTCGGTCCGACGTTGGCCGTCGATCGGCTGCATTTGCGTGTCGAGCCCGGTCAGGTGTTCGGCTTTCTCGGGCCCAACGGCGCGGGGAAGACGACGACGATCCGGATGCTGCTCGATCTGCATCACCCGAGCTCGGGGAGCGCTCGCGTGCTCGGGTTGGACAGCCGCAGCGACAGTGTCGCGATCCACGCGCGCTGCGGGTATCTCCCCGGCGAGCTCGAGCTCTACCCGCGGATGACCGGCAGCCGCCTGCTGGACTGGTTCGGATCGGCGCGCGGCGGCGTCGACCGCGCGCTGCGCGAGCAGCTCGTGGAGCGCTTCGAGGTTGACCTCGACCGGCGTGTGCACGAGCTCTCGAAGGGCAACCGTCAAAAGCTCGGGATCGTGCTCGCGTTCATGCATCGCCCCGAGCTTTTGGTGCTCGACGAGCCGACCTCGGGCCTGGATCCATTGATGCAGGCCGAGTTTCATCGCTTGCTGCGCGAGACCGTCAGCGAGGGACGAACCGTGTTTCTTTCGTCGCATGAGCTCGACGAGGTCCAGCGCGTCGCCGATCGCGTCGCGATCATCCGAGCGGGGCGACTGGTCGTCACCGACACCGTCGAGAACCTCCGCCGACAAGCGCCGCAGACGATGGAGCTGCGCTTCAGAGAACCGGTCGCGGCCGCCGTGTTCGCGTCGCTTTCCGGGGTGCAGCGGGTCACGGCGGACGGCGATCGCGTCACGCTGCAGACGACCGGGGAGCTCGCACCCCTGCTCCGGGCGATCGCCGCGCGCGACCCGGTCGACGTCGTCGCGCGCCACGCCGACCTCGACGAGCTGTTCCTCGCCTACTACCGCGATCTCCCAAACGCCGATGGCAACTGACATCGCCCGGCTCGATCTGCACAACCGCCGTCGCTCGCTGATCGGCTACACGGTCGGGCTCGCGCTCTACATGCTCGTGATCGTCGTGCTCTACCCGGCGTTCAAGCACTCCACCGAGCTGAACAAGCTCACACAGGGCAACTCGGCGCTGGCGGCCGTGTTCGGCGCGACCGGCACACTCACCTCACCAGCCGGGTGGGTCGACGTCAACGCCTACGTCAACTTCCTGCCGCTGATCATGCTGCTGCTCACGATCGGTTACGGCGCCGACGCGATCGCCGGCCAAAACGAGGACGGCACGCTCGGCCTGCTCCTCGTGCTGCCGCTGACCCGACCCACGATCCTGGCGCAGAAGATCGCGACGATGATCGCCCAGGCGCTGACACTCGCCCTCACCGCCGCCGCGTGCGTCTACATCGGCCGGGCGTTCGACGTGACGCTCAACCCGTGGCACGTCGCGACCGCGACGCTCGCGATACTCGCGCTCAGCGTCGACCTCGGCCTGATCGCGCTCGCGCTCGGCACGGCCACCGGCAGCCGCGGCACCGCGATCGGGATCGCGACAGCGCTCGCGGTCGGCTCCTACCTGCTCAGCTCGCTCGCGGCCGCCGTCGCCTGGCTCAAACCCACACGGTTCGCGTCGCTGTTCTACTGGGCCGACGGCAACCACCAACTCGCCCAAGGCGCCGGCCTAACGTCGTTCGCGGTTCTCGCCGCCGTCGCCATCGCCACCGCGCTCGCAACGAACACCGCCCTCCGACACCTCGACGTGCGCTAGATGCCACACCGGCACCATCATGATCATGTGACACGATCTGAAACCGTGAAGCAATGCTTTTCGGAGACTCGAACCACCCCGGTCAACTGCAGCGCGCGAACATGACTACGCGCAACGGCCAGCTCCCCCCAGCGGAGTACCGAAAAGCAGCCGCACTCCGGGCGGGACTGCGCCATTTCTCGCAAGCGAGCGAGCACGCGCTCCAGCGACACGGCCTCACGCCTGAACGCTACGAACTGCTCCTCGCGATCAAAGCCGCCGACGGAGGGCAGGAACGCGCGACCGTCTCACAGCTCACCACCGAGCTCGGCGTCGCGCAGAGCAGCGTCACACAACTCGTCCGCCGGGTCGAGGACGCCGGCCTGCTGCGCCGCGAAGTCTCAGCCAGCGACGCCAGGGTCCGCTACCTACGGCTCACCACGCAGGGCGAGCGCCAACTCGCAAAAGCCGTCGCAGACCTCAAAGAAGAACGCGCCCGCCTCGCAACGGTCCTCAGCCAACTCTGACCGTTCACGCCGCAGGCCAGACAATCGCCCGGCAACCACCACCGCGCACCCCGCGTCCCCGCTTGGACGACCAGCAAGCGACCGCCACCCGCACGCGAACTGCCGGTGCTCGCACAAGCGAGTCGGCAGCGTCCTCCCTGCCAGCAGAGCGCTCATTCTCGTTCTCCTGCGAGACGGCTGCCGACGTCGGCCTCGAGGGCGGTGTCGACGTCCCATCTGTTGCAGTCGTCGATCCGCTTGCGGACACGGTCAGACAGCCTGAGACGTTCATGTGACCTGCTCTCCTTGAGTCCCGTTTCTTCGCTCGTTCGGCTCATCCGTTCATGACACGGCGGATGCGGTGGAGCTCCTCGCGGAGAGCATTCGGTTCGTGTCCGTAGAGAGGGGACGCTCCGTTGGTAACGAGACGTTCGGTGCGTGCGACGCCGCGGATCGTCGCACGGCCGGAGCGCAGGAGTCGGCTGATCTCATCGAGGTCAGCCGCGACGGCCGCCACCACCTTGGTCGTGTATAGCGGGCGTGCCCCACGCAGACAGAGCTTCGGGGGATTTGTCGCGTGCTCGGTCATGCTGTCGACCGCGTCGGCGAGTCGCCGTCGCGCTCGCGCGGAACTGAGCCGCTCTCTTGCCTGCTGCACCGCGGCTATGTGCATCGCCTCGCCTCCATCAGCGATGATCTGGATGGCGGCGTCTCGCTTGCGTTGGTGCACGGCAGCGGCGGCGATCCCGAAGCCAATCTGGACGATCGCTGCACTCACGGCTACGGCGGGGGCCCACGGGTCCCCTTGGGTCGCGGCGGCGATGCCGAGGAGCAGGATCGCGGCGGCGACCGCCGACTGCGTGCGCAGCCTCTCGAGCATGGCGGTCGCACGCGTCAGTGGATGATCTGGTCCCAGGACCGCGCGCGCCGGCTGCCATCCGAACTCGCCCGGACGCGCTAGGTTTCCCCGGGCCCGTCGGTCGCTACCGATATCGGACGCGGCTCGACGGCGGGTCTGGATGGGCGGTCTCATCACGCAACCTCACTGAGGCCGACCAGTCTTCCCGGCTCACCAAGCGCGATCGTACGCTCCTCGGCGTCGCCAGGCAACAACTCTCAAGTGGGCGGTGTGGTTTCTAGCGGTGTCGCTCGACGATGGCGGCGGATGATGTGCTGATGAGGGCCACGATCACGACTGCGGCGAGGGAGACGAGGTGGGTGGACGTGCCCCAGATCTGGTCGGGAAAGCCGAGGAGCACGGCGAGAGCGACCGCCCATGCGCCAGCTGCCGCTGTCATTGCCCACCGACCCGTGAGCAGTGCGCAGCACGGACCTGCGATGAGCAGGCCGATGAGGATGACGTGGGGTCCCAGGACCGCGTCGGTTGCTGCGATGAGCGAGCTGACCGCGAGCGCCAGGTACCAGACGCGTTTGATCGACCAGCCGTTCAGCAGTGATTGGTCATGGGGGCATGGCGGGATCGGTGGGGTCCCATTGGTCGCACGGCGGCCGTTTCGATCGCCGTCACGCCCCGTCATGTTCGCTGTCGCGGCGACGAGCGGCGAGGCACCGTGGGCGTCATGAACGTGTCCCCCGGACGGTCGTTTGTGCCGTCTGCCGTCGCGGAGCATCCGTGCTGCGAGGACGATTGCGACGAGGACCAGCGGGGCGGCGCTGAGTAGCGTGCCAACCGCTGATGAGTAGGCCGTCGCGACCACGACACCGGCAAATGAGAGGTATGCGACGATGATCAGCACGCCCTGTCCGCGACGCAGTCCCCGGGCGATGTAGGCGCTTGAGAGCGCGAACGCGGTCAGGCCGAGGTACCAGGCTGCGATGAGCGTCGTCTGGCCCGACGCCGCGCCTAGGCCCACGATCGTCGCGGGCAACAGCAGACCGATGGCGACGTTCAGTGCGTTGCTGTTCATCGCCGTGCTGAGTGTTGCGGCGCCCCGTCCGCGTGCTGCGAGATACACGGCGGCGACGGCGTTTGGAAGGCTGGTCACTCCCGCGAGGATGAGTCCGCCAACCACGATGTCTGGGATTGCGTGCCGAGCGCCCAACTCGGAGGCGGTCTGCTCCATCGCGACGCTCGCGCCGACGACCACCACCACCGCGACCAGCGCCTCGAGCGAATCTCGCGCCCGCCCACGCCGGGGGTGGATCGCGACCTCCAGTTCGGTTTCTTCCTCGACGATCGCGGTCGTCAGCCAGCTGACCCACCGTGCTGGGAGTCCGATGCGTCGGAGTCGATCGCGGCGGACGCCAAGGACGACGAGATATGGCACCAGAACGGCGAGCACCAGGCCCAGTCCGACGGCCGGCGGGAGCAGCCCGAGGATCACCGCGAAGCACACCACGGCGATCCACACGGCGACGACCCCCTCGATCAGGATCACGCGCCGGTGCAGCGCGATCCTGCGTGCGACGAGCGCCGCGAAGCCAAGCAGCGCAGCCAGGTTGAACACGTTCGAACCGATCACTACGCCTGCCCCGATCCGAGAGTGATGCCCGCCGAGCGCGGTGACGGCCGCCGTGATCTCCGGCGCGTCAGCCGCGAGCGCCGCGAGCATCCCGAGCAACGCCTCGGACAGACCCAGCCGTGCGCCAACCCGCTCAAGCCTCGAGACCAGAAGCCAGCTCACGGCCAAGCTGACCGCCGCCGCGAGCACGAACGCAAGCACCAACAGCCCATCAGACATCGAGGCCGACGCACCTTTCGCTCATGCCGCGGAGACGAGGAACGGCAGGGGAGATGCGGACCGGGATCTGACGCTCGCTGCCGCTCACGTCGATCTCCCAGAGACAGGCAACCCGATCATCGCCGCCCGGCTCACCAACGTCGAGTCTATTCTAATCGACCTCCATCAGCCCGTCGGTGCCGGGTGACGCCGCGTGGGGACAACGGCTTGCTTGTTCCATGTGTCGAGAACCCGTCAGAGCGTCGCCTTGAGCAGCAGCGTCGGAGCGAGGAGGGCTGCTGTCGCCGGGGGGGGCGAGACAGCGGACGGTGAGTGCCGCGCCTGGTGGGGCGAGGTCGGCGGCGATGATCGTCGCCGCGGAGCCTTGGGGAGCAGCGAGCGCGCCGACGGCGAAGCTGCAGCGATTGCACGTTCCGGCGACGGTCTTCGAAATCGGCTTCATGTTCCACCGGTTTCACGATTCCGCCAGCCACGAGCTGCGGATGGGTGACGTCATCGGCGATCACAACGAGGCCCACCCGATGATGGCCCAGCTCTCGCCCTCCGCCCAGACGGGGCGAGATCGTCAAGCAGACCGAATGGGTCCGGAAATGCGGCGGTCCGTCCCCCCGCCAGTGGCGGCCGCCGTACGAGTCATACAACGCGACGACGCTCGCGATCCTGCGCGAGCAGCACATGCTGACGGTGTTGTGGACAGTCGACACGGACAACTACCTGCGGCCCGGCGTCAGTGCGATCGTCCACAAGGCACTTGCCGGTGCCCGACCCGGCGCGATCATCCTCATCCACGACGCCGGCGGCGATCGTACGCAGACGATCGCCGCGCTGCCTCTAATCGTGCACGCGCTGCTACATGCTCGTCACCGTCCCGCAAATGATTCTCGACGATCCACCCCGCCACATTCAGCCGCTTCCAGCCACGCTCCCGGGTGATTGAGATCGTTGCTGCCGTGAAGCGACGGTTGCCGGACCGTCCCCGCAGGGCGACCGCGACGGTCGGTGCGACCGTCAGCTACCGGGGAGGAAGCGGAACTGCCGTGGGGCGGGACGTACGGTCCGACTTCGAGGACGATCTCCGCGTGGGGCGTGAGCGGGATCTAAGCCGGGGCCTGGTGTGTGCAGCACAAGGAGCGCAATGTTCTCGAGCACCTCCCCGAGCGCGATCGCGACACGGGCCATCAACCGCAACGTCAAGAACTGGAGCTCCGGGGAGATGCGCCTACGCTGGACCGCTGCAGGGAGCACGAAGCCCAGGCCCGATTCCGCAAGGTGGAGGGCTACCGCAGGCTCGCCCGCCTCGCCACCGCGATCGAACGAGACCTCACCGACCGCCGCAACAAAGAGCTCGCCATAACGCACAATGTGTAACCATCCAGTCGAGGACCGCCGTCACCAAATTCCACGGCCAGCGGGACAACCTCGGAGGGCTGGAGAGCCCTTCTCGAATAACTCGTTTGCTGCGGATCGGGCGGAAGCAAGCCCGGCGACCTTTAGCTGGCTCCCCACAATTTCCAGGTGGAGCAAACGCTTTTCTCGATCGCATTCGCTGCTGGTATCGCCCAATCACAGCGCCCGGCCTTGTCATGAAGCGTTGGACGCGCCTCCCGAGTTGCTGAAGCCAGGAGTCGCTAGTTGCAACCGTTAGCGTGTTGCTGCCGGCGCCGATACTCCAAATGCATGAACGCGTGCTCGTCAGCCTCGCGGCGCGCAGTCAATTCCAGCCCTTCGTCCTCGAACCCGTGGAGCTCCGCCAGCGTCAGCGGCCACGGTCGCGAAACTGCGGGCACCTCTTCGCGCCGCAGGGCAGTCCGCACAAACATCCGGCCGCCAGGAGCAAGGCAATCGGAGATCGCAGCAATCGCTGCGCGATGGTCGTTCGGCGGCAACGATTGGATCGTCTGGACCTCAACGATAAGCGCGAACCGTCCCCGCCAGTCCGAAGGCAACTCAAAGAGATCGGCGACCCGATACGACACGGTCGAGTCGGGGAACCGACGTCGAGCCGTCTCGATGGCCGTGCGTGACACGTCGAACGCTTCGACTACGCACCCACGGCGAGCGAGCTCCTCCGCATCATCTCCCAACCCACACCCCACGACCAACGCTACGGTCCCGGCGGCTGGCGGTTCCGCGTCGAGCCAGTCGATGAGTGGCGGCCCTGGCGACAACCGCGCCCAGGGGATCTGCGAGTAGTCATCGCCCGCGCCGGCGTAGAACGACTCGAAGAACTGGACCGTCTCATCCCGTTCACTCATCACGCTGATGGTTGCACGGCCGGGCCACTCGCACAGTCCGACCACGGCCTCGGCCTACCCACCAGAGAACATCCGACGACTGCTTTCACAGCTGGGCGACCTAGCTGCCCGCCATGGCTTGGCGACAGTTCGCGCCGGTGGCAGCGACTCACCCTGACGTCACCGGGAATAGCGGCCGGTAGTCACGATGAGACCTCCACGATCAAGAAGCGCCGCTTGCCCTTGGGTGTGTCCGCCTCGACCAGGTCACCGACCACGTGACCGAGGAGCGCCTTGCCGACCGGGGAGGCAGCCGACAACTCGTTCTCGCGTCCGGCTCGCTCCCCAGGATTCACGATCGTCCGTGTTGTTTCCTCACCCGACGGCCCCTCGCGAATACGCACCGTGCCGCCAACGCGCAACTCCCCCGGCCGTGGCCGCACGGCCGGCTTTCGCACGAAGGCGCGAGGTCGCGCCTTCTCGACGTCGCGGATCGTTCCATCGCGCAGGAACGCCGCATAGTCCACCGGTGTGAACCTCTGCCGCTGGCGGGCGCGACCACCGGCGTCTATCCAGACTCCCTCGCGACGAAGCTTGTCGCGGGCATTCTCGGGCGTAACGGGGCCCGAGCCGCCACCGACAAACTCATCAGGTACCTCACCGGCGACGTTCAGCACCCGCCAGTAGTTGTTGATCCTGCCCCCGCTTCTGCGGAGCCAGACTCCGATGGAGCGGGGGCTGTTGCTGCCACAGACCGCCGCTACGTCTGAGTACGCTGTCCAGAACCCTTCGGGGATCGAGTTGATGAAGCGGATCGCTGCTCGCTCGTCCATGCCCATTCCGAGAGCCTATGGGCCTTTGGGCAACAG
>DATKOY010000034.1:0-2064 GCA_035524415.1 Solirubrobacteraceae bacterium
TTCTGGCGCTCCTCACGATGATCGTGCCGCGCATAGACCGCCACGCCCTTCCTCTCCTCGCGGGGGGGACTCGTGGAGAGATCGAATCGACTATTGGAATGCTCATATCCCTGTCAAGGCATCACATGCCGACCAGGCGGAACGCCGCGCCGATGGCGAGCGCGGTGCCAGTCGACAGGAGCACAGCGAGAGCACCCGCTCGCGCTGCGGTTCCTTAAGCGTCGGCCGGTCGGTGGCGCTCACGATGTCACGGGAGATGCGCTCCTTCCTGAGCGCCCAGGCGGGAGGCCGAAAGGAGCAGCGAACGCGAACACGGTTCGCCTGGATTGGAGCCAGCGGCTTCAGGTCTTCCGCGACCTTGAACGGCCGGACGACGGAGACGGACCCGATTGCAGGAACGCATGCCCTGCAGGTCGACGACGCGAGCCGGCGGCTGTGACGAGGCGCGTCAGTCCTGGGACACTTCCGCGGCCTTGATCCTCGAAGTGGTCGCGCTCCCTGCCGAGACGCGGCAGGAGCTTGCTATAGTTCTCGGCAGTGATGCTCGGCTTCTCGACCACCTGTACGCCTCTTCCGGCGCACCTGTCTCGCCTTCCCCGTACCCCCGGCCCAGCGGACGTCGACAGCGGGCGACCACTAGTTCGCCTTTTTGGGGGCACCCCCACTGGTACCCCCAAACGGCGTAACGGCCCGCAGAGGCATGCGGCGCAGTGGAACACCCTGCTCGTATGGCATCGCGCTGAGTCGAAAGAAGTTGATCGCGGAAAGTGGCTGAGGACGCAAGTGCTTGGCGGAAGGCACCTTCTTCGCTTGGGGTGCAGGTGGTCCCGGGTTCAAATCCCGGCATCCCGACCAATCTTCATCTCGCGCGAGCTTCCGCCCCGGGCGCCTCGTTCCCGGGGCTTCGTTTTGGATGCCGCTGCGCGCGATCCCGAACCATGGAAACGCCGCTGATTCTGGTGACGAACGACGACGGCGTGCACGCGCCGGGCATCCGGACCCTCGCCGCCGCGCTGGGCGAGCTCGGCGAGGTCTGGATCGTGGCGCCCGACCGCGAGGTGAGCGCCTGCGCGCAGTCGTTGACGCTCGTGCGTCCGCTGCGCGCCGAGCGCCTGGAGGAGCGCGTCTACGCCGTCGACGGCACGCCGACCGACTGCGTGAACCTGGCCCTGGTCAAGCTGCTGCCGCGGCGGCCGCGGCTGGTCGCCGCCGGCATCAACCGCGGCGGCAACCTGGGTGACGACGTCTTCTACTCGGGGACGGTGGGCGGGGCCCGCGAGGGGACCTTCTTCGGCGTGCCCTCGATCGCCGTCTCGCTGGCGGCGCGCTCGGACCTCGACTACGCGCCCTCGGCGGAGGTCGCCTCCCGCATCGCCGCGCTGGTGGTGGAACGCGGCCTGCCCGAGCGGACCCTGCTCAACATCAACGTGCCGCAGGGGCGTCCGCAAGCGATCGCCTTCACCGTTCAGGGCCGGCGCGACCACGAGGGGACCATCCTCGAGGGCCTCGACCCGCGCTCGAAGACCTACTACTGGATCGAGGAAGGCCGCGACGAGTGGGCGCACGACGAGATGTCCGACATCTTCGCGGTCCGCTCGGGCCTGGTCTCGGTGACCCCGCTGCACGCCGACACCACCAACCACCGCCAGCTGCCGGCCCTGCGCGCCTGGGCGCGCGATCTCGCGCAGCCGGGCGGGAAGTGACGCGGGCCAGGCTGCAGGCTCGGTTGTCGCCCTCCGTGACGCCGTGATATAAAGCCAATCGCCCTGTCGGGGCGTGGCTCAGCCTGGCTAGAGCGCTTGGTTCGGGACCAAGAGGTCCCCGGTTCGAATCCGGGCGCCCCGACCACCTTAATCAAAGTGAATCTGTGACTTACACGGGGGCTCCGAGAGGGGCCCTGAGTCGTTCTCTGGTGGGGGTTCCATAGGGGTTCCGCGGCGGCAGGAGTGCGGGCGGCAGTCGCGGTGGCGGGCTGTCACCGTTTGGCGCTAGACTCCAGCCGCTTTTGGGAGGCGACCCCGATGGCCAGAGCCGAGCGCGTCGCGCTCATCAAGAAGCTAGAAG
>DATKOY010000035.1:0-27983 GCA_035524415.1 Solirubrobacteraceae bacterium
CGTGAGAGTCAAGCAGGTCGAACTCGCGGAAGCTACGAGTTCGGAAAGCCGACCGCTGATGGCTCCGTCGACATCATCAACACGGTGACGCAGGCAAGAGAGGCGACATTGACGTGTCGGTGTCTGGAGCGCGGAGTAACGCGATGACCGACTGCGCCTACTGGATTCGCAGCGTCGGCGACGACTGATGATCCTCCCGGACGGCGACGCTTCCATTTCGAGTGCGCGGAGTGCTACTACCGGGAGGAGACCAAGTGGGAGGAGTTCGTTTGCGCCTGGTTCAATGGACGGACGTGCAGCGACTCACGTCAGCTGATGGGAGTCCCTCGCGATCGGATGTGGGTGCGAGCCGTCGGTTCGGTGGCGCACGTCACGACGCGTGGATAGCGGTAACGGTGCACCTCCGGAGCATGGTCGAAGATAAACGTCGCGAGAAGCGGAACGCCGCAGCGCAGCGGACACGCGCGGGCGAGGCAGCGCGACGGCAGAGCGCACGGATCAACCGCGGACTGGAGCGGCCTCGACCGGACGTCAGCGATTGGGATAAAGCCTGAGCACGGTCTCGCTCAATTGCGGAGCGGAGTTGGCCGAGCACACCCAGTGACGCTCGGCCCATCTCAAACGACGCGGGCTTCCGCTTGATGGCCACGTAGTTCGCGCGGACCCGAGGCCGGGGGTTCACGGATGACCTCTCGCTCCGCTGTGCGTACGCTCGCGGTCTGATGCGAACTGCGGTGTCGTTAAGGATGCGTCGCGTCCCGTTGCTGGTCGCAGCGGCTGGTTTGGTGTTGCTCGCCACCGGCCATGCCTTCGCTGCGGGCGGGGCTTCTGGCCTGAGCGGTCGGATCTATTACGCCGGCCCGTCGGAGGCATGCGCGGCGGACGAGTCTCCGTGCGCGTATCGCCCGCAGGTCTGGAGCATCTCGCCGAGCGGCACCGGAAACAGATTCGAGTCCGCGCTCGAAGACACGACCGTCAGCTACTCGCTCGCCGACCTGCCGGTCCTTTCCCACCGCAATGGATTACTCGCATACTTCAAGTCTGCCGCCGCGTACCCACCGCGGGCCGTGTTGACGACCACCCCCAGGGGAGGTGGCGCGACTCGTCAGCTGAGCACCCCGCCCGGGGACAACCGGTCCCCGGCGTGGTCCCGCGACGATCGTTGGATCGCGTTCCTCCACTACGGCTCGGCGGCGGGCCACTCGCCGAGTGTCTGGGTGGTGTCGTCTGCCGGCGGAGTGGCCCGACAGGTCGCGTCGGCGGAGGTCCCGCCGGTGATGGCAGGAAGCTCCGGTGTACTGAACGCGCAATATCCCGAGTGGTCGCCGGATGGCCGCTGGATCACGTTCCCTCGCAAGACGGCGGCGCGCGGGGCGCTCGAGCTGTGGGCCGTGAGCACAACCGGAGCCCATCTGCACCAACTCACCCACCTCCACCTGGTGGAGAGCTACTACCACGAGCCAGGATGCGCGTCCTGTGGCACATACCTGACCGGCGGCCCGACGTTCATCTGGTCCAGCCGCGGTCGCCTGGCCGTTGTGACCCGCGACGGGATATTCCTCGCAGACGGCGCACTACAACGGGTGACGCGGATCGCCTCGCCGGGAGCGTATGACCCCCTGTTCTCTCCCTCCGGCTCAGCCATCCTGTTCCTGCGGGACTCCTCTGCGCCCGCGCCCGGCTGGGGCTCCGACTACAAGAGCAGCTCGATCTACAGCGTCGACACGAGCGGACACGGCGCTCGCCGGATCACGACCGGTAACCATCTCGATCAGGCCCCGGCATGGTCGCCCGACGGCCGCTGGATCGCGTTCTCTCGGGATCAGGCGCTGTGGATCGTCTCATCGCGTGGCACAGACGCTCACTATCTTCCGGGGCAGGCTCGTCCTCGTGACAGCGGCTACGGCCCGTACAACACCACCTCGGTCTGGCTGCCCTGATCCTGCGGTAGCAGTCGCACGATCTGTGGACGGCTCGGTGATCCTTGTCTACCCAAGGGTGCCAACCTGTTGGCGCGGACGGTGAGCCCGGCGGCCATCAAGTACGCGATCGAGCGGTGCTTCAGCGCATAGGTCGGCAACGGCTTTGCGTTCTCGCACCACGCGCAGAGCGCTGGTGCCCGAGCGTACCGACGCCGCACCCGCCGGCGGTCAGCGGGATCAGCACTCCGAACCTGACGATGCTCTTCGTCAGGACGACGGTCCCGATGGGCGTGTTCGCGAACGCCGACGCGCTCGCGCTGCCGTGCACCGTCCCCAGTGCCCGAGAGCTACGCCGGCAGGGTAGAAGGCCGGGCAGTGTCGACGCAGGGGTCACATCAGCTGTTCACCGGGCCGTAAGTGATCAGTGGCGCCGGCACCGGCACGGTTCCCTCCTCGGGCTACCAGTCGGGCCTCGGCTCGTGCTCGTGCGCACTCCTGCTCACCCAGATGAACGAGCTGACAGACGCGGTCACAGCGCGATCAGAGCGATGACCGCGATCACCGACAGCGACGAGCGCAAAGCGTCCAGCCGGGCGGTTGCGTTCTCATCGACGATCGCGTTGGCGGTGTCCTGCGGCACGCCGGCCTTGTCCAGCGCAGCGTGGAGGTCCTTGTCGGAGAGGAACGGGACATACGTAGGATCTGCGGCTGTGACGAGCGCCCGCGCGAACGCCTCGACCGCTGGCTACTCCGGCAGCCCGCTCCCGCGCAAGCTCGGGATCAAGCCGGGCACGCGTGTGGGGTTGATCGGTGCCCCGCCGGGCTTCGACGGCACGCTGGGTGAGCTGCCGCTGGACGTCGCGGTGCGCCGGCGGGCGCGCGGGCCGCTCGACGTGATCGTCTCGTTCCACACCTCGCGTGCCGAGCTCGAGCGGCGTCTGCCGGGCTTGAAGAAGGCGCTCGACTATGCGGGCGGCCTGTGGATCGCCTGGCCGAAACGATCGTCCGGCGTGCCCACGGACGTCACCGAGAACCTCGTGCGCGAGCTCGGCCTGGCGGCCGGGCTCGTCGACAACAAGGTGTGCGCGATCGACGAGGTCTGGTCCGGCCTGCGGCTCGTCTACCGGCTCGCCGACCGGCCCACGTAGCTCAGGGCCTCAGCCTCCGAGGACGACGGTTGACGGGCGCGTGCTCACCGGCGCGAAGTAGCCGCTGCCGACCGCCGAGACGATCACCTTCAGCGTTTCCGTGCGGTGCTTCTTGCCGCGCCCGGGGAGGCGGCTGATCGTCGTCTGTCCGGAAAACGTGCAATTCGGCTGGATCGGCATCGTCGTCGAGGCCCACTCGCGACGCCCGAACATGAACTTGACGACCGCCGATTGGGCGCAGCCGAGCGCCGGTGGGATGTTCGCCGGGCCGGACAGCGCTCCGGTCGTCGTGAACACGTACGGTGCCTTACGAGCCCGGTGGGGCGTCGTGCGCGCCGTGATCCGAGGAAACGGACGCAGCAGCGGCTGGGTGAGGAAGCTCATGTCCACGCCGACGTTCGGCGCGGACGTGCCGTGCTGGGCCACGAGCCGATAGTGGAACACCGTCAGCGGCGCGATCCCCTGGAGCGCAACCGACACGGGCACGAGCGCCGCACCGGCCGCGACGGTTTGGGGGAAGGTCTGATAGCCGTACGCGGTGCCGAGGCCGTACTGGAACCAGAAGTTCGTCTGCTGGCCGTGGGGGTTGACCTCGCCCGTGAGAATCGCGGACGTCGCTCCCACCTGGGCGGTACCGCCCGTGAGCACGTCCGGCGGCGGGTTGCCTGCGGTCGTGAAGTGGCGATCGGCACCGAACGTCGTGCCGAACCGGTTCTGTGCCACCAGTCGGTAGTGGTAGGGGGTGCCCGGGGTGAGGCCCGGCGCGGTGAACTGCACCGATACGGCCGCCGTGCCGCTGCCGACCGAGTGCGAGGAGCCGGCGGTGCCGTACGCGGTCGTCAGGCCCCATTCGAAGTGGTAGGTCGTCGAGGCGCCGTTCGGGTTCACGGTCCCGTGCAGGACCGCCGATGTCTCCTTGATCGACGAGGTCGAGCCGGTCGTGACCGCCGGCGAGGACGCCGCGACCGCGACTCCGGCCGTCAACGCGGTTGCCGCGGTGGCGGTGATCGCAGCGGCAAGTCCGATCAGCAGCTTCAACGTGCCGTTCATCCCAGTTCTCCCCTCAGAAGTTGGTCGCGCCAGTTCTATACCCGTTTCCGGCATGAAGTTGCGCCGTCGCGGGTCACGATGTGCGAGTCGCGCGTCGTCCCGCGGGCGTCGCCCAGGTCGGCGATCGTCGCAGGCGGCGGCTCGCTCCGGGCGGGGCATGCAGTCGCTCGTTCACCGGCAACTCGCTCCAGAGACGCTCCCATGCATCCCTCGCGTCGGCCACGATCCGTGTCACCAACCCGGGCATGTGAGGCACAACACTACAGTGGCGGACGTGACGGGCACGGTCAACCCCAACCGCATCCGGGCGTGGCTGGGACGCCAGCGCCGCGATCTGCGCTGGCTGTGGGGGCTCAGAGGGCTGCCCCTTCCTGTGCTTGTGTTTCAGTGGCGTGCGCGGCGGCTCGCGTCGCGGATCGGCGATTCGTTCAGCCTGACATCGGCGACCCGGCCGCAGGACCTGCGCCTGCTGGTGCACATGGCGAACGGGTCCAGACGCGTCGTCGAACTCGGGACGGCGATGGGCTGGACGGCGATCACGCTCGCGCTCGCGGACCCACAGCGCCGGGTGGTGACCTACGACCCGTACGAGCGCCCGGAACCTCAGGGCTATCTCGCGCTCGTCGGCGCCGACGTGCGTGCGCGGGTCGAACTCGTGATCGCGCCGGGAGCCAGCGGGCCGCGCGACGGCGAACCGGTTGACCTGCTGTACATCGACTCCTCGCATGACCGCGACGAGACAATCGCGGAGGTGCACGCGTGGCTGCCGCAGCTGCGCCTCGGCGCCCTCGTCGTGTTCGACGACTACGGCCACCCGAACCATCCCGGCGTGCGGGAAGCGATCGACGCGCTCGGTCTCGACGGAGAGCGGCGCGGAACGCTGTTCGTCCACCGCCACCGTGGGGGCTGAGGCGGAGGTTCATGGATCTCAGGATCGCTATGCGTTACGGAGATCCCACGAGCTCCTCGAGTCGCGGTCTATCAACGCTCGATAATCGGGCTTATGTCAACCACCAGCGAACCGGCATGAAGGTCGAATCCGTTGTCGCGTACGCGAGCGACGCGCAGATCCCATGGCGACTCCGGAAAAGTGGTCGGCTGACGGATGATCGGGACACGCAATGACCGACTCGATCTACGCCTCGGACCCCGATCGTGCCCCCGACTCGGACTTCGTGCCGGGCGAGCTCGCGTATCTCGTCGCCGGCAACGCGGGGCGGCTGCTTGACGCGCGGCGCACGCCGGTCACGGTCACCGCGGTCTCACCAGGGGTCGGGTCGTTCGAGGTCGAGCTCGGCGCGTTCGAAGATGCGGGCGCCCACTGGGAGCTCGCCCTCGACGAGGTCGGCCGCTTCCAGTTCGATCAGACCGCCGCCCGCACCGACGACGACATGCTCGAGCAGCTCCGGCTGGCCCAGGCCGAGTTCGACCGCGACCTCGTCGTCGCGTGTGACGCAGACGTCCGCGCGCGCACCGAGAGCCGTCTCAGCCGCGAACGTGCCGACGCCCGTGCCTGGCTCACGCGCCGGCGACCGGCGACGGCATGGCTCGACCTCGACAGCCTGATCGAGCGCCGGCACGGCGACGAAGAACTCGTCGCCCTGCTGACCCGGTTCCTGAACGAGCGCGAGCCGGACCTCGTCGAGATCGACCGGGTGTTCGCGGAGACGTTCGTCAGCAACCCTCGCTCGGGAGAGCTCGTCAAGGGGCACGCGATCGTGCTCGCCGAGCTCGGCCTGCGACCGTTCCGTGGCAAGGCGGTCCGTCATCCGGATCTGTTCGCGGGACTGTGGTCGCGCGAGCGTCGCGCCGAGCACCTGATCGCGCGGCTTGCGTTCTCGAGCGGGCTGTGGTCGATGCTCGGCATCGACGCCGTCACCGTCTATCGCGGCGCCGCCGTGGACGGGGCGCTGCGCCCGCGCGACCCCGGCTCGTTCGTCTCCGCGACGTTCTCGAGCGCCGTCGCGCACGCGCATTTCAGCGGCGGTCCGACGACGCGGGCTGCGCTGCTGTGGCGTGGCCGCGTTCCGGTCACGCGGGTATTGATGACGTTTCTGGAGACCGCGGCGATGAATCGGCGCTTCCGCGAGGCCGAGGCTGTGCTGATCGACGGACCCGACGTTATGTAAAGCGGAGGGGGCCCGGACGCGTCGCAACGCCTCGCCCGTCCGAGCGCCCCGACGCGCAGTACCCTCCCCCGCTGCACGCCCGATGAGCACTGGCCCACGCACTCTTTCCCGCGGCGCGCTCGCTGCGCTCGTCACGGCGGCGGCCGCGACGCTGACTGCCGCACCCGTGGCCGCGCGCACGCTCGACGCCCCCGGCAGTCCGGGTGGCGGCGCGGGCATCTCGCCCCCGCCGTCGAGCGGCAACGGCGGCGCCAACAGCGGCGGCGCGCCGATCGGAGGTCTCGCGCCGACCCAGAAACCGAACCGCAAGCCGCCCGCGCCGCCGAGCAAGCGCGATCACGGGAGCTGGCTGCGCGGCGTGACGATCACCGAGTACTGGCCGGCGCCGGAGTCATGGTTCGTCGGCCGGCTCGTGAGCGCTCCCGGCCTCTCCGGCACGCACCGGATCGATTGGCTGTACTCCGCGATGGGCGTGTCTATGGAGGGTGAGGGAATCGGCCTCGACGGCCGGATGTACCACATCGACGCGCTCGGCAACGGCGGCTGGATCACGGCGACAGGGGCGATCACCTCGCCGTCGGACGGCTGGTCGAGCGGCCCGCCGTACTGGCGCCAGGGCGGCTACTGGCGCAACCGCAAGGGCGGGGTGACGTTCCCGCTCGAGCAAGGTGGATGGTCGGCTGGACCGGGCCGCAAGTACGTCCGGCTGCGCGGCGTCACGTTCGCCGCCGGCGCATCGCAGCCGCTGCGCTTCTACGAATCGATCGCGGTCGATCCGAGCGTGATCCCGCTCGGCAGCCGCGTGTACATCCCGGCGTACAAGAATGACGGATACGGCGGCTGGTTCGTGGCGCAGGATACGGGCGGCGCGATCGCCGGCAACCACATCGACGTCTACCGCAACCCGCCCGCCTCACCGAATCAATCAGGGCGCTACCTCACGGCGCAGCGCGCCTACGTGATCAAGCCCCACCGCTAATGCCCAACCAGGCATCGGGACACTAGACTGAAGGCCATGGCCAAGCAGCAGCGAACGATGCGGATCGAGCAGCGCAGTCAGCTCGCTGCGATGCAACAGCTCGAGTCGCGCTCCGACGAGGAGCTCGAGGCCGAGACCAAGAACAAGGCGGCCGCGCAGGCGATCCTCGGCGCGCGGGCGGCCGAGCGCTACGACGCGAAGACCGCCCGGGCCCACTTCCAGCGTGCGCTCGCTGCGGCTCGCCCCCAGGAGCGCCTGCAGCTGCGGCGGATGGCCGACGCCTCGCTCGCGCTCGCGGAACGCCGTGCGGATGATCTGAAAAAGGCGACCGAGCGCCTCGGCGTCGAGGGGCCGACGACGCGCCAGCTGCGCGGGCTCAAGTTCATGGGGCTGATCGCGCCACCCAAGAGCGCGGGCATCCTGATGCGGATCCGCGGGATCCTGATTGTGATCGCGCTGATCATCGTGATCGTGGCGGTGGCCTTCGGAATCGTGAAGCTGATCGCCTTGCCGTTCGGCGGCGTCTCGACCGACCTGAACGTGTTCTGGGCGCTCGTGCTCGTCGCGATCGTGGTCGGTGTCCTCGCGTTCTTCGGACGACGCCGGCAGAAACGCGCGCAGGCCGAGCGGGCCGAGCAGGCCGCGGCCCGCTCGCGCTGACACCGCAGCTCTCCGTACGCACCGTGTGCGGTCGCTACACGCTCGCCTCGCCGAACCCGAGCGAGGTCAGGACCCGCTTCGCGATCGGCGAGTCCGTCGACGTTCGCCGGCGCTTCAACGTCGCCCCGGGCGACGAGGTGCTGGCGGTCACAACCGACCGCGAGGGCGCCCGCCGGGGCGACGTCCTGCGCTGGGGGCTCGTGCCGTCGTGGGCGAAGTCGCCCGACACCGGGCTGAAGATGATCAACGCGCGGGTCGAGACGGTCGCGCAGCGACCGGCATATCAACGTGCCTTCGCGCGCTACCGCTGCTTGATCGTCGCCGACGGCTTCTACGAGTGGCAGGCGGTGCCGGGCGGCCCGAAGCAGCCGTTTCACATCACGCGCGACGACGGAGCGCCGTTCGCGTTCGCGGGGCTGTGGTCGATCTGGTACGCGCCTGACGGGCGCACGCTGCGCACCTGCACGATCCTCACGACGGCGGCAAATGCGGCGATCGCGTCGCTGCACGACCGGATGCCCGTGATCCTGACCCCGGACGCCGAGGCGGCGTGGATCGACGCCGGCACGCCGCGCGCGGACCTGTTCGCGCTCCTCGCCGGGCTTCCCGCGGCGCGGACCGCGTTGCGCCCGGTCGGAACCGCCGTCAACGACGCCCGCTACGACGGGCCGGAGTGCCTGGCGGAACCGCTCGAGAGCGCCCAGGCCACGCTCTTCTAACGGGGTGTGGCCTTCGCGCGCACACAATCTGCCGCACTCGCGCCGAGTCGGTGGGCCGTGGGCGATCCGTCAGCGCCACCGGACAGATGTGCCCACACTCCTCCCGCCATCGCGAGGCGCGGGAGATCGCTTCCGTGACCCAGAGCCGCTCTCGCGCGAGACGCGGCCTGCCGGACCTCGGCGCACGCTGCCAGGCCCGCAGAGTCGCCCGCAGCAGTCGCCCGCAGCAGTCGCCCGCAGCAGCGCGTGGTCTCCCAGACGAGACGACGAGACCCTCGGCGCCACTCGATGACACCCATGGTCCCGAGGCTCTGCTAACTCGCGGTCACCGTCACCTTCGACATCACGACCGGCGGCGTCGGGGCGCCGTCGCCGGCGGGGTTCGTCGGCAGCGAGTCGATCGCCTGGACGACGTTCATGCCCGAGACGACCTTGCCGAGCAGCGCGTAATCCGGCGTCAGCCCGTCAGCTTGCGTGGCATTGGCGGCCGTGACGATGAAGAACTGGCTGCCGGATGCGCCGGGAGGATCGGTCTGCGTCTTGGCCATCGCGACGTCGCCCCGCACGTACTGGGTGCTCGCGGGCGGCGGCTCGACGACGGTGTAGCCCGGGCCGCCGGACCCGTCGCCGTTCGGATCGCCGCCCTGGATCACGAATCCGGCGGCGACGCGGTGAAACGTGAGCCCGTCGAAGAATCCGCGCCTGACGAGCGCGTAGAAGGAGGCCGAGGTCTTCGGTGACTGCGCGACGTCGAGCGTGAACGCAAACGACCCGCAGTTGGTCGCGACCGTCACCGTGTATGTCGTGCGCGGGTCGAGCTTCAGCGCCGGGGCCGTGAGGTGCTGCGGGCCTTTCGGGCTGGGGACCGCTACCGTGCGACACGGCCCAGATGTCGGCTGCGACGCGTGCGTCGTGGTGCGGTGACTGATGGAGCTGCCGCATCCCACGACCACGATCGCCAGCGCCAGGATGACTGCGAGCTTCCGCACGGCGCGCAAGCAAAGCACACAACGCCGCGATAATCCGCCTGCCCCGATGCCGCTCTCGCCCCTTCTCGACAACTACGACCACGTCGTGCTCGATCTCGACGGCTGCGTGTGGATCGGCGACGCGTGCACGCGCGAGGCGCCGCAGGCGATCTCGGAGCTGCGCGGCGCCCGCAAGGAGCTGATGTTCCTGACCAACGACGCGCGCCACTCGCCCGAGGAGTACGTGCGCAAGCTGTGGTCGCTCGGCGTGCGGGCCTCACTCGAAGAGGTGGTGACCGTCGGGTCGGCGATCCAGTTCGCGCTCGCGCAGCGCGCTCCCGGCAGGGGCGCGTACGTGATCGGCGCGCCCGCGGTGTTCCGCCACGTCGCGGAATCGGGCCACCGGGTGCTCAACGGCACCGAACTCGCCGCGCAGGCCGATGTCGTCGTGCTCGCCGAGCACGACGAGCTCCGCTTCACCGATCTGCGTGCGGCGATCCAGGCCGTGCTCGGCGGGGCCGAGATGCTCGCCACGGCCCGCGACCGCACGTTTCCGACGGGGGATGGTCTCGCTCCGGGCACGGGCGCGCTCGTCGCCGCGATTGAGTATGCGACGAACCGCACCGCCAGGATCGTCGGCAAGCCCGACCCGCAGATCTTCCGGACCGCGCTCGACCGGCTCGGACCCGGGTCCACGCTCGTCGTCGGTGACCGTCTCGACTCGGACCTCGGCGGTGCCGCTGCCGCCGGACTCGACGCGGCGATCGTGCTCACCGGAGTGACGTCGCGCGCAGATGCGGAGGCGGCCGAGGACCCGGCTCCGGTCGCGATCGCCGAGGATCTCCATGCGCTCGTGGTGGGCACCTGAATGCTGTCGTTGATCGTCAACCCCTCGGCCGGCGGCGGCCGCGCCGGCAAGGTCCTCCCGGAGGTGCAGGCGGGCCTCTCGGAGCTTGGGATCGAGTATCACGTCGAGCGCACGCGGAGCCTCGAGCACGCCCGCGAGCTCGCTCGCGCGGCCGCCGACGGCAACGAAATTGCGGCCGCGCTCGGGGGCGACGGATTGATCGGAGCGGTCGCGGACGTGCTGAAGGACTGCGACGGCGTGCTCGGCGTCTTGCCGGGCGGCCGCGGCAACGACTTCGCGCGCGTGCTCGGAATCCCGCTCGAGGCACGCGCCGCGTGCGACGTGCTCGCCCACGGCGAGATCCGCAGGCTCGATCTCGGGCGCGTCGGCGCGAGCACGTTCATCGGGATCGCCAGCTGCGGATTCGACTCCGACGCCAACCGGATCGCCAACGAGACGAAGCTCGTCCGCGGGAACCTCGTCTACACGTACGGCGCGCTGCGCGCCCTGTGGAGCTGGAAGCCAGCCCGGTTCGAGGTGCGTGTCGACGGCGGCGAGCCCCACGTCGTGTCCGGATACACCGTCGCCGTCGCGAACTCCAAGGCGTACGGCGGGGGGATGTACATGGCGCCGGACGCGTCGCTCGAGGACGGCCAGTTCGACGTGATCATCGTCGGGCACGTGCCGAAGGGGCGTTTTCTGCGCTTGCTGCCGACCGTGTTCAAGGGCGAGCACGTCCGCCAGCCGAACGTCGTCGTCCTGCGGGGACAAGACGTGCACGTCAGCGCCGATCGCCCGTTCACGATGTACGCCGACGGAGACCCGATCGCCGAGCTTCCGGTGACCGTCGACGTGCTGCCCGGCGCGGTGCGGGTGTTGGTCCCGGCGGGTCCGATGGCTGGGCGATGACGGCGCTCGGAGCGAAGATCGCCGCCGCGCGCGCGGTCGGCGAGCTCGCGCGCCGCGCCGGCCGCGGCGGCGGGACGAGCCTGCCGGGGAAGGTGCTGATGCGCCTCGAGCCCCATGCGATCGCCGAGCTCTCCGGCCGGCTGTCCCGCGGCTCGGTGCTGATCTCCGCGACGAACGGCAAGACGACGACGGCGGCGATGGTCGCCTCGGTGCTCGAGCGGTCCGGGGTCTCGCTCGTCCACAACCGCGCCGGCGCGAACATGGCCGGAGGGATCGCGTCCGCGCTGCTGGCCGCGACCAAGTCGCACAAGCGGATCGACGGCGAGCTCGGCCTGTTCGAGGTCGACGAGTTCTGGCTTGACCGCGTGACCGAGGAGCTCGACCCGCGCGCGATCCTCCTCGGCAACCTGTTCCGCGACCAGCTCGACCGCTACGGCGAGCTCGAGACGATCGCCGACCGCTGGGCCGGGGTCGTCACCGCGCTCCCGGCCGGAGCCCAGCTCGTGCTCAACGCCGATGATCCGCTGATCGCCGACCTCGGGCGAGACCACGCCGGTGTGACGTACTTCGGCGTCGAGGACGCGTCGATGGCGCTGCCGGAGATGCAGCACGCGTCGGACTCAAAGCATTGCCGGCGGTGCGGCGCCGCATACGTGTATGACGCGGTGTACCTCGGCCACCTTGGTCGCTACCGCTGCCCGTCGTGCGGGCAGGAGCGGCCGGCGCCGACGATCGCCGCCGAGAAGATCGAACTGCACGGCACGCGCGCCGCGCGGTTCGAGCTGCGCACGCCGGCCGGCCGCGGCGTCGTCGAGTTGCCGCTGCCCGGCCTCTACAACGTCTACAACGCGCTCGGCGCCGCGGCGCTGTGCCTCACCCTGGGGGTGTCGCTCGAGCACGTGCTCGCCGGCCTGCACGCCGTCACGGCCGCGTTCGGCCGGGCCGAATCGGTCGCGATCGGCGATCACGAGTTGTCGATTCTCCTGATCAAGAACCCGGCCGGCGCGAACGAGATCCTGCGGACGCTCGCGCTCGAGTCCGGCGAGCTCGACCTGCTCGCGATCCTCAACGACCGCACGGCCGACGGTCACGACGTCTCGTGGGTGTGGGACGCGGACTTCGAGGTGATCGCCTCACGCGCGCGGGAGGTGACGTGCGCGGGCACCCGCGCCGCCGAGCTCGCGTTGCGCTTGAAATACGCGGGCGTACCCACGGAGCGGCTGACGGTCGTCCCGAGCCTGCCGGACGCGCTCGATCATGCGCTCGCGCAGGCGCCGTCACGCCGGCTGTTTGCACTGCCGACGTACACGGCGTTGCTCGAGCTGCGCGACGAGCTCGCGGGGCGCGGCCACGTGGCGCAGTTCTGGCAACGATCGCAAGCGGCGCCATGACGGCCGTGATCTGGCACGACATCGAGTGCGGGGCGTACGCGGAAGACCTCGGGCTGTGGCGCTCGCTCGCCGACGAGCACGGCGATCCGATCCTCGACATCGGCGCCGGCACCGGGCGCGTGTCGCTCGATCTCGCCCGGCACGGACACCGCGTCACCGCCCTCGAGCTCGACGGGGAGCTGCTCGACGAGCTGGCGCGACGTGCCGGTGGGCTTCCGCTCCAGACCACCCGTGCCGACGCGCGCACATTCGAGCTTGGTGCCCGCTTCCCGCTTTGCATCGTGCCGATGCAGACGATCCAGCTGCTCGGCGGACGCGACGGCCGGCTGGCGTTTCTGCGCTCTGTGCGCCGCCACCTCGAGCCCGGCGGCCGGCTCGCGATCGCGATCGCCGAGATGCTCGATCTGTACGAGGTTCTCGACGGCATGCCGGCTCCGCTCCCGGATATCCGTGAGCTCGACGGCGTCGTGTACTCGAGCCAGCCCACTGCGGTTCGGGCGACCGGCGGGCAGTTCGTGCTCGAGCGCCGCCGCGACATCGTCACCGCACGCGGGGAGCGCACGAGCGAGCACAACGCGATCGAGCTCGACCGGCTCAGCGCCGGCGCGCTCGAGCAGGAAGGACGCGAAGCGCACCTGCGGCCTGCCGGACGGCTCGAGATCTCGGCGACGCACGACTACGTCGGCAGCACCGTGGTGATGTTCGATGCGTGAGCTGCGGGTCTGCGCCCTCTACCCCGAGCTGATGAACATCTACGCCGACCGCGGCAACCTGCTGCTGCTCGAGCGCCGCTGCCGCTGGCGCGGGATCGGGTTCTCGGTTCACCCGAGCGATCTCGGCGAGCCGCTCGATCCCGACGGCGCCGACCTCTACTACATCGGGGGCGGCCAGGACCGCGACCAGAAGCTGTGCGCGCTCGATCTCGCGGAGGTCAAGCGCGACGCCCTGCACGCCGTCGCGGCTCGCGGCGGGGTGATCCTCGCCGTGTGCGGCGGCTACCAGCTGCTCGGCCACTCCTACCAGCTCGGCGAGGAGTCGCTGCCCGGAGTGGGCCTTGTTGACCTGACGACGGTGCGTTCGGATGGACCGCGTCTGATCGGGAACGTCGCGATCGAGGTCGAGCTCGATCATGGCGACCGGCGCGTCCTCGCGGGGTTCGAGAACCACGGCGGGCGCACTCATCTTGGCGGGCAGTCGCAGCCGCTCGGACGTGTGCTGCACGGTCACGGGAACAACGGCCAGGATGGCTTCGAGGGGGTCCGTGACGGAAGCGTGATCGGCACGTATCTCCACGGCCCGCTGCTGCCGAAGAATGCCTGGTTCGCAGACTGGCTGATCCGGGCGGCGCTGGGACTTGAGGAGCCACTTGCGCCGCTCGACGACGAGCTCGAGGATGCAGCTCATGCGGACGCCCGCCGCGCCGCCGGGCTGTAGTTCATTACGTTCAGCTCCTACGATGCTCGCCGTCCGTCCCCCGAGCATGCCGCCCTCACGCCACATAGCGACAACCGCAATCCTGCTGGCCGCGATGGCGTTGCTGTCCGCCTGCGGGTCCGCGCAGGATGACTCCGCAGCGGCCACGAGCGGCCCCCCGCCGGTGAGCGCAGCGACGACCTCGACGACGACGACGACCACCACCACCACCACCACCACAACGACGACGAGTGTCCTCCCTGGCGCGGGCAAGCCGACCGTCACGATCGGCGATAAGAACTTCACCGAGCAGTTCATCCTCGGGGAGCTGTACGGCGAGGCGCTCAAGGCCCAGGGATTCAGCATCGTGCTGGACCGCAACATCGGGCCGCCCGAGGTCACGATCCAGGCGCTCGAGAGCGGACGGCTCGGGATGTACCCCGAGTACCTCGGAGCCTGGAATCAGACGATCGCGGGCGAACAGCGGACCTTCCACACGCTGGCGGCGGCGTACCGCTCGGGTCAGCGCTACGCCGTGGACCACGGGCTCGAGCTCCTCACGCCGACGCCGTTCAGCAACACCGACGCGATTGGCGTCCTCCAGGGCTACGCGGACGAGCACAAGCTGCGCTCGCTCGCCGATCTGCGCCGGGTGGCGCCGACGATGACGATCGGCGGGCCCGTGCAGTTCCAGCAGAACCCGAACGGGTTGCCGGCGATCGAGCAGGCCTACGGATTCGTGCCCGCGGCGTTCAAGCCGCTCGACGTCGGCTCTCAGTTTCAGGCGCTGGACCAGGGAACGGTTCAGGGAGCCGACGTGAGCACGACCGACGGCGCGCTCACGAGCGGCAACTACGCGCTGCTGCGCGACCCGCTGCGCACGTTCGGGTGGGGCAACGTCGTCCCGGTGATCTCGGTCAAGGTGATGGATGCGGAAGGGCCCGTGTTCACCCAAACGATCGGGCAGGTGAGCCGGCTGCTCACGACCTCGGTGATGCGGCGGCTCAATGCCGCCGTCGACATCTCAAACCAGGATCCCGCGGTCGTCGCCAAGCAGTTCCTGGAAGCGAACGGGATTCCGGCGCAGACGGTGTGACACCGGCGCGCGGCCGCACCGGCCCACCGTGCGGGGCCGTCAGGACCCGCTCGAGCCGAACCCGCCGGCGCCGCGCTCGGACAGCGCGAGTCCGTCGACCTCGAGGACCTCAGGCGCATGGACCTCGACGAGCACGAGCTGCGCGATCCGGTCTCCCGCCGCGATCTCGACACCGGCGCGGCGATCGGTGTTGAGCAGCAGCACCTTGATCTCGCCGCGGTACCCGGCGTCGATCAGCCCGGGCGCGTTGACGATCGCGATGCCGTGCCGGGCCGCGAGGCCCGAGCGCGGCAACACGAGGCCGGCCTGTCCGTCGGGGATCTCGACGGCGATGCCGGTCCGCAGCGAACTCCGCTCCCCGGGCCCGAGTGCGGCTGCGTCGAGCGAGTACAGATCGAGGCCCGCATCGCCCGGATACGCGCGCGTGGGGAGCTTCGCCCGCGGATCCAGGCGGCGCACCCGCAGCGCGTTCATGTGCGGTGCCCGTTGAGGGCGAACGGCTCGTAGCGGGCCGCGACCGTCGCCGGCAGCCGCGCGATCACGCGGACGCCGTCGGGCCGGTCCTCGCGCTCGAGATCGCCGGCGATCTCGTGCAGTTCCGCGAGCCGGCCCCCCTCGTCGAACGGGATCAGCAACTCGACCTCGCGCAGCGTCCGCGCGAACTCATCCTCGATCCGCTCGACAAGCTCGCTGAGGCCCTCGCCGGTCGCCGCCGAGACGAGCACCCCGTCGCGGTGGCGGTTGGCGAGCTCCGCCCGGCGCTCCTCGTCGATCAGGTCGGCCTTGGCGAGGACGAGGACCCGCCGAGCCTCGTGCGCGCCGATCTCCTGGAGCACGTCCTCGACCGCTGTCGTCATCGCCAGCAGCTCCTCCTCGGGCACGGACGCGTCGACGACGTGGAGGATGAGGTCCGCAAGCCGCGTTTCCTCGAGGGTCGTGCCGAATGCCTCCACGAGCTGGTGCGGAAGCTTGCGAATGAAGCCGACCGTGTCGGTCAGCAGGTAGTCCCGTCCGGAGGTTCGCAGAACCCTGGTCGTCGGGTCGAGCGTGTGGAACAGGCGATCGCCGACGCCGGCACTCGCGCCGGTGAGCGCGTTGAGCAACGTCGACTTGCCGGCGTTCGTGTAGCCGGCGAGCGCGACCGAGGGCAGATGCGCACGAGCGCGTTCGGCGCGCATGACCGTGCGGCTGGAGCGAACGTGCGACAGCTTGCGTTTGAGCGCCGCGATGCGATCCCGCGCGAGGCGGCGGTCGGTTTCGATCTGGGTCTCGCCCGGTCCGCGCGTTCCGATGCCGCCGTCCATGCGGCCCGCGCCGAGCCGCTCGAGGTGCGACCACAGGCCCCGCATGCGGGCGAGGTTGTACTCGAGCTGCGCGAGCTCGACCTGGAGCTTGCCCTCGGCGCTGTGCGCGTGCGCGGCGAAGATGTCAAGGATGATCGCGGTGCGGTCGATCACCGGTATGCCGAGCTCCTTCTCGAGGTTGCGCTCCTGGCGCGGCGAGAGCTCGTCGTCGCACGCGACGAGGTTCGCGTCCGAGCGCGCGATCTCGGCCTTGAGCTCCTCGAGCTTGCCGGATCCAAGGTATGTGTTCGGATGCGGGTGCTCGCGGCGCTGGACGAGCTCGCCGACGCCGGCGACGCCGGCGGTCCGCAGCAGCTCGCGGAGCTCGGCCAGCTCGTGCCCGTCGCCGTCCGGGAGGGCGGCGATCAGGAACGCACGCTGCCGCGCGCGGCCCTGCGGCCGCTGAGAATCCGGAGAGCTCCGCGTGCGCCCGTGGCGGCTTTGTTGCACGGTGTCCATGGTAGCCGCGGCCCTGGCGGCGTCACCGACCGGACCCGCCGGCGCTACTGGAAGTGAAGGTCCTGGCTGCCGGTGATCTCGACCTTGTTGCCGCTCGCGATGTGGATCGTGATCGTGCCGGAGTGGTCGGTCCCGGTCGTCTTGTCGTGCAGCACGACCTTGCAGTCGTAGGTCGCGCCGGCGGTTTCCTTGACGCCGCCGGGGCACTTGGCCGATTTGACCGTGACCTTGCCCTGGCCGAACTTCTTCACGTAGTCGTTGATCAGATGTTCGCCCGACGCGGCGGAGTCAAATCCCCCGCAGGCGCTCACGCCGAGGGCGCAGGTCAGCGCTCCAACGACCACTGCGCCAGACGTCCGCCGGCGAGAACGAGTCTTCATGTCGTACTTCTCCTCACGATGTCGGTCAGGGTGCGCCTAACCCTCCCACGAACCGCGGACGATTGCTACAGCCCGCGGATCCGCTCGACCGCCTCGATCAGCCGCTCGTCAGGGGTCGTCAACGAGATGCGGAAGAAGCCCTCTCCGCTGCGACCGTAGGCGCCGCCGGGCGAGATCACGACGCCCGCATGCTCGAGCACGTGCTCGCAGTATGCCGCGGCGGACGCGAAGCCGTCCGGCACCGGCGCCCACACGTAGATCGTGCCCTTCGGCGGGGTGACGGCGACGCCCGCCTGGGCGAGCGCGTCGCAGACGAGATCGCGGCGACGCCGGTACACGTCGTTCATCGCGCGGACCTGATCGTCGAGCTCGGGCGCGAGCGCCGCCGCGCCTGCCAGCTGGACGGCCTCGAACAGGCCCGAGTCGATGTTCGACTTCAGCCGCCAGTAGTGCTCGATCGCCTCGGCGTTGCCGACGATCGCGGCGCAGCGCCAGCCGGTCATGTTGTAGCCCTTCGACAGCGAGAACACCTCGACGCCGACGTCCTTGGCGCCCGGCGTCGCGAGGAACGACGGCGCGACATAGCCGTCGTACGTCGTCTCGCTGTAGGCGTTGTCGTGGACGGCGAGGATCTCGTGTCTGGCGGCGAGCTCGACGATCTCCGCGAACAGGCCGTCGGGAGCGATCGCGCCGGTCGGGTTGTTCGGGTAGTTGAAGAACATCAGCCGCGCGCGCTCGAGGACGGTCTGCGGGATTGCCTCGAGGTCCGGCGCAAAGCCCCGCTCGCGCAGCAGCGGCATCAGCTCCGGCTCGCCGCCGGTCAGCAGCGGCCCGCCGGTGTACACCGGGTACCCGGGGTCCGCGGCGAGCGCGACGTCGCCGGGATCGAGGAACGCGAGGTTGAGGTTGAAGATGCACTCCTTGGCGCCGATCGCCGCCATCACCTCGGTCTCCGGGTCGAGCGTCACGCCGAAGCGGCGCTCGTAGAACGACGCGACCGCCTCGCGGAACTCGGCGCGTCCGCGGTTGGTCGGATACGTGTGCGTGCTCGGATCGGCCACGGCGCGTTGCGCAGCCGCCACGATCGCCGCATAGGTCGGGGTGTCGGGATCGCCGATCCCCAGGCTGATCACGTCGACGCCGGCGGCTCGCTTGGCCGCGATCTTGCGTTCCAGCTCCGCGAACAGGTACGGGGGGAGCTTCTCCAGACGCCTACTCGATCGCATGCAGCTCCTTTACGAACTCCGCGGACAGCGTGCCCCGGAACACCGGGATCGCCCATCCGGTGAGGTTGATGTGCAGATCCTGCGAGACCTCGACCTCCAGCTCGCCGCCGTCGAGCACCACGGTGACCGGCGCCTGGCCGCCGTGCACGACATACGCAACAGCCGCCCCGGTCGCGCCCGTGCCGCTCGCGGACGTCTCCCCCACGCCGCGCTCGAAGATGCGCGCGCGGATCCGGCCCGGCGCGAGCGCGGTGAACCACGACACGTTCGTGCGGTTGGGGAACAGCTCGTGATGCTCGATGCCGGGGCCGATCGCCGGCAGGTCGAGCGCGGCGAGCTCCGTCTCGCCGGCGACGACGATCGCGCATTGCGGATTTCCGACCTGGACGTGCTGAAAGCGCCATGTGTGCGGCCCGGCCGTGAGCTGCCCCCGCCCGTCCGGAGCCCCCGACGGAAAGTCGGCGCTCCGCAGCCGGGCCTGGCCCATCTCGACGCTGCAGGTGCGCTCCGAGGTGATCCTCGCGTGCACCGGGCCCGCCGACGTCTCGATCGAGAACGTCGCCGCATCCGTCCAGCCGCGGCGGCGCAGGTACAGGATCGCCTCCCGGACGCCGTTGCCGGACAGCTCAGCCTCGGACCCGTCGGGGTTGAAGATCCGCAGCCGCGCCACGAACCCCGGTTCGTCGGCGGCGGACAGCAGCAGGATGCCGTCGGAGAACACGCCCGTGTGTCCCGCGCACACGGCGCGGATCCGCGCCGGCGTGAGCGCCCACGGGAGCGCCGCGTCCTCGATGATCATGTAGTCGTTGCCGAGCGCCTGCCACTTCTCGAAGTCCACGCGGGCGCAGTCTATGTACCGTCGCCCCGCGATGACCCAGCGCGTGCGCTCGATCTCACTCCCGATCGTGCTCCTCGGGGTCCTCTCGCTACTCTCGCTCGGGGCCCGCGTCGCGTGGCTCAACGACCCGTGCCAGAGTCCGTGCGGCACATCGACGGACCACGTGCTCGTGTTCGACGAGTCCTACTACGTCAACGCGGCACGGATCATCGCCCGGATCGCCCCGCCCCCCAACGCGACGTACGCGACCGCCCCGCTCGGCGATGATCCGAACGCCGAGCACCCCCAGCTCGTGAAGCTGCTGATGGCAGGCTCGATCGAGCTGCTCGGCGACGGGCCGCTCGCATGGCGCCTGACGAGCCTCGTGTTCGGCTCGCTGGCGATCCTCGGCATGTTCGCGCTCGTGCGCGCAGCGGGCGGCGGACCGTGGGTCGCGCTCGGCGCGGCGACGCTGATGGCGGCCGACACCCTGCTGCTCATCCACAGCCGAATCGGAACCCTCGACGTGCCGGTCGCGGCGATGATGATCTGGGCGGCGGTGCTGTATCTGCGCGGTCGGCCGCTCGCGGCCGGCGTGGCGATCGGCGTCGGCACGTGCATGAAGCTCGTCGCGCCGTACGTCCTGCTCGTGCTCGCCCTGTACGAGGCCGGACGCGCGATCCGCGCGCGCCGCGAGCGCACGCGTGAGCGGTGGTGGCGTCCGGTCCGACGGCTGGCGTCCTGCGGCGCGCTCGCGGCCGGCGTGTTCGTCGGCCTGCTCGCCGTGCTCGACCGGATCGCGCCCCCGTATGACCCGTTGACGTCCAGGCGTGTCACGGGCGGCGTGTTCGGGCACATCGCGCACATGCTCACCTACGCCGCCCACCAGACGAGCCCGCACGGGCCGACCGGCATCGCCTCGGACCCGTGGACGTGGATCGTCGACTACAAGCCGATCACCTATCTGAACGTCAATCCGAGCAAGCCCGTGCCGGGGCTGATCGACGTTCGGCCGGCCGTGCACTTCACCGGGGTCATGAGTCCGCCGCTGATGGCGCTCGCGCTGCCGTCGCTCGCGCTCGCGGCGTGGACAATCGCGAGTCAGCTGCGTGGCCGGCCGGGTGTCGCCGAGGAGGGCGAGCTACCGCTCGTCGGTCTCGCGTGGTTCATCGGGACATGGCTCCCGTTCGCGTTGCTTGCGCTCCTGTTCGACCGGACCAGCTACCTCTATTACATGGTCGTCGTGATGCCCGGGATCTACATCACGGTCATGTATCTGCTGTACCGGGCACGGCGCCACCGGAAGCTGATCGCGCTGTACGCGCTGACGGTGCTGATCGCGGCGATCGCGCTGTATCCACTCGTGCCGCTGCCGTGGCCGTAAGGTGTTGTTATGGGGGCGCTGTGCGCCCGTCGCCCGCGGCCCACAGCACGACGATCTCGCTCGCGACGTCGGCGGGTGTGCGGCCGGTCACGTCGAGCACGTTGACCGCGGCGAGCTTGCGCATCCACGTGAGCTGCCTGCGCGCGTAGTTGCGGGTCCGTCGCTTCATGGCGTCGATGTCGCCGGTGAGCAGTTCGTCGAACCCGAGCGCCTTCCGCGCAGTCGTCGATGCCCCCGTGGCGTGCGCCCGCATGACCTCCGCCTGCGCGCCGCCGGCGACCATCTGCTCGACGCGCGCGTCGATCCGCGCGTACAGCTGCTCGCGCTCCATCACGAGTCCGATCAGCAGCGTCGGGCGGCGCACCGCGTCGGTCCACAGCTCCGACTCGCCGTCGGGCGGCTCGAGCTCCCCGGCGTCGAGCAGCTCGAGCGCGCGCACGATCCGCTGGCGGTCGGTCGGCCGGATCTCGGCAGCGGCCCACGGCGCCCGCTGCGCGAGGACGGCGTGCAGCGCCGCCGGCCCCCGCTGCTCGAGCTCGGCCAGCCAGCGCTCCCGCACGCCTTCGGGCGGCGCCGGACGGAGGCTCAGCTGGGTCAGCGCGGCGCGCAGGTACAGCCCCGTCCCGCCGACGACGATCGGGCGCTCGCCGCCCTCGACCAGCGCGTCGATCTCGGCGTGCGCGAGCTCGGCGTACTGACCGGCGCTGAACTGCGCGTCGACAGGCAGGAACGAGATCAGGCGATGCTCGAGCTGGGCCCGCTCCGCCGGACCCGCGGCCCCGGTGAGGACTTCCAGCCCGGCGTACACCTGCAGCGCATCCGCCGAGACGGCGACCGGACGCTCTCCGCGCTCGCGCAACCGCTGCGCGAGCGCGATCGCGACCGCTGTCTTGCCGACACCGGTCGGACCGAACAGCGCAATCACCTCCGCACGCGGCATGTCGCGCAGTATCGTGAAGCGATCGCAGCAGAGGATTGGAAGTGAGCGTCACCGCTGGCGCCGGGCTGTCCGCCGGTCACGATCCGCTCGAGGCCGGTCGCGATGCGGCGGGCGCCGCCGCACGGTCGCTCGGAACCGCCGAGCCCGACCTCGCGGTCGTGTTCGCGAGTGGCCGGCATCTGGCCGGGCCCGACGCGCTGCTCGCGGGCGTCCGCAGCGCGCTGCGCCCGCGGGCGCTGATCGGCTGCGGCGCCGGCGGCGTGCTCGCCGAGAGCCGCGAGCTCGAGTCGGGGACCGCGGTCGCCGTGTGGGCGGCCGACTTCGGCGATGCCGCCGCGGCGACCCCCTTCCACGCGAGCGTGGAGGGGGACGGCGAGGATGCGTGGCTCGACGGGCTGCCCGAGATCGCGGCGGCGTCCGGCGCGATCGTCCTCTCGGATCCGTACTCGTTTCCGGCCGAGGTGGCGCTGGCGGAGTTTCAGGAGCGCGCACCCGGCATGCCTGTGCTCGGCGGGCTCGCGAGCGCGCGCGCGCCGGGTGGCGGCGGCGCGCTGTTCTGCGGCGAGCAGGTGTGCGCGAGCGGCGCCGTCGGCGTCACGCTGCACGGCGTGGAGATGCTCCCGTGCGTCTCGCAGGGCGCCGCGCCGTTCGGGCGCGAGGTCACGATCACGGCGGCCGAGGGCAACGTGATCCATGAGCTGGCCGGCCGCCCCGCGATCGAGACGGTGCAGCGGATCATCGCGGAGCTCACGCCCCGCGAGCGGGCGATCGTCGCCGGCGGGCTCCTGATCGGGATCGTGATCGACAGCGGCAAGCCGGACTACGAGCAGGGTGACTTCCTCGTCCGCGGTGTCCTCGGCGCCGATCCGGACACCGGCAGTCTGGTCGTCGGCGCGACCGTGCGCGAGGGTCAGATCGTGCGCCTCCAGGCACGCGACGCCGAGTCCGCCGACGCCGATCTGCGCCGCGCCCTGCGGCTACGGACCGAAGCGATGCACGGCCGGCCGCCGGCGGGAGCGCTGCTGTTCTCCTGCAACGGCCGGGGCCGCGCGATGTTCGGGACGCCCGATCACGATGCGACCGTCGTCGACCGCGAGCTGCACGGTGCTCCGGCCGCCGGGTTCTTCGCCGCAGGCGAGATCGGGCCGGTCGGCGGGCGCAGCTTCCTGCACGGCTTCACGGCGACGCTCGCCGTGTTTCCTCAATAGGCCGGCGATCGCGCCGCGCCGAGAGCCGGCGCGGCGCGATGCCATCCGATCAGTGCCCGTGGTCGCCGCCGGCGAGCTGCGCGACGAAGCTCGGCGCGCTCGGCGTTCCGAGCCCGCTCGAGAGGTCGTAGCCCGGTCCGGCGGTGTATCCATGGACCGTGTAGGTCACGTTGTCCGAGTTCGTGAACGTCACGGTGTTGTTGCCGGCCGTGATGTCCGTGATCCCAGAACCGTGGCGACGGTCACCGAGCTGGTAGAGCGCCGGTCCGAGCACGCCGAGGTCACGATGGGCCGCGTGGTCGGCGAGCGCGACGATGCCGGAGAACAGCGGGCTTGCCTCACTCGTCCCGCCGACCAGGTACCAACCGGGCCCCGGGATGCCGGCGGGTACATTGGTGTACCCGATGTACACGACCGCGGCACCGTCGACGGCCGCCGACAGGCTGACGTCAGGCGTGCCGCGCCGGTGGCCGACGACGCCCGCGACGCTGTCCTGGAAGAACGGCCGCGAGAACACCGCCGAGACGCCGCCGCCGCCGGCGGCCGGCGACCCAAACAGCGCCTGGTCGTTCCAGACGTTGTCGGGCGCGGTGCGGTTGCCGTTGGCGTCCAGATGCAGCTGCGTGCCGCCCACCGAGGTGACGAGCGGATCGCTCGACGGCCAGCTGTTGACCCGGAACGGGTAGAAGTCGATCAGGTTCGACTGGTAGTCCGTCGCGCCCCCGTCGCCCGAGGCCCCGAGCACGGTGACCCCGTGCAGCGCAGCGTTGATGAACGCGCTGCGCAGCGCGAAGATCGACTGCGGGTTCGGGAACGTCTCCTCGGTCGCGCCGAAGCTCTGGCTGATCACATCACCGAGGTGATGGTTGATCACGTAGTTCTCGGCCTGGACGATCTCCGGGAAGCCCGTCGTGCCCTCTGTCTCCGACACCGGGGTCTCGACGAGCAGGATGTTCGCCCCCGGCGCCATCGTGTGGGCGTACTCGACGTCGAGCGTGGTTTCGAAACCCCAGTTGCCCATGTCGGCGTCGGTGGGGTCGTACGGCGGCGGCGCTCCCGCCGGAGTGATGATCTTGAACGACGGCGGGTCCTGCAGGTTGTTCGCCTGATCGAACGTCTGCAGGTCGGCCTGGATCGTCGGCGAGCCGAACGACTCGACGATCACGATCGTCTTGCCCTGGCCGGTGTTCCCTGCCTTGAACACGGCGTTGACGCCGTAGGCCTGCTGGAACTGGGCCGGCTCGTAACACGCGATCCCGAAGTCCGTTTCACACTGGTCCGTCGTCGGCGGTGCCGCGAACCGGTGTGGCACCGCCACGTGCAGCGGCGCAGCCGCCGCGACCCCTGACAGTGCGAACGTGATTGCTCCCGTCGCAAGTAAGCCCCTGAAAACACGAGTGCTCAAGCGCACCTCCACATTCGTCTGCGGGCGGATAGGAAGGCGGGTATTCAATCACCTCAATCAAGCCCTGCCCTGCGAGCATTACACTGCCGCCGCGATGAGCCTCGTCGGCGGAAGTGTGCTCGTGACCGGTGCGACCGGGGGCATCGGCCACGCGATCGTCCGGGCGTTTGCCGCTCGTGGTGCGGACCTGATCATCACCGGGAGGCGGCTGGATGTGCTGGAGCCGCTCGCCGCCGAGGTCGGCGCGCGCGCGGTCGGCTGCGACCTCGCCAACCGTGACGACGTCGCCGCACTTGCGGCCGAGGCCGCCGGTGTGGACGTGTTCGTCGCGAACGCGGCGGTGCCCGCCAGCGGCGTCCTCACCGAGCTCACGCCCGAGCAGATCGACCGGATGCTCGAGGTGAACCTCCGCGCTCCGATCGCGCTCGCGCGGTCGCTGGCGCCACTGATGATCGAGCGCCGGCGCGGGCACATGGTGTTCATCTCATCGCTCGCCGGCAAGGCGGCTTCGCCCGCCTCGTCGATCTACTCGGCGACGAAGTTCGGCCTGCGCGGGTTCGCGCTCGGCTTGCGTGAGGACCTGCGGCCGTTTGGCATCGGCGCGTCGGTGGTACTCCCCGGGTTCATCCGCGACGCCGGCATGTTCGCCGACGCCAACGTCCACCTGCCCACGGGCGTCGGCACCCGCTCTCCGGACGATGTGGCGGCGTCCGTCATCCGCGCGATCGAACGCGACCGGGCCGAGGTCGAGGTCGCGCCGCTCGGGCTGCGCGTCGCCGCGAACTTCGCCGGCGTCGCCCCTCAGCTCGCCGGCACCGTCAGCCGCAAGATGGGCAGCGAGACGATCGCCTCGCGGCTCGCGGCCGGCCAGATGGACAAGCGGTAGCGCTGTCGGGCGGTCAGCGGGCGGGCGAGGACTCGTCCGGGATGACCGCGTGCTCGCCCGTGACCGACGCCAGCGCCGCGATGATCTCGTCCGCAAGCTGGGCTCCGTCGCTTGCGCGCTCGGGCGTCGCCTGCACGCGCACGACGACGTCATCCCCGTCGATCTCCTCGAGCAGCACGTTTGCCGGCGACCGCGTCGGGGTCCTGATCTCCTCGTCGAGGATCGCCTGCACCTGACTCGGCCGCACACCGGACCCGAGCCGCACCTTGACGTCGACGGGCTTGGGCTCACGCAGCGGCACGACCGCCGCACCGAGCACCACGCTGTTGGGGATCATGATCCGGTCCTCGCCGCGCGCGAGCGTCGTGTACAGCAGTCCGAGCGAGCTCACGATCCCCTCGGCCGAGCCTCCAACCGCACCGGCCTGCAGGCGGATCCGCTCCCCCACCCGGAATGGCCGCGCGCTGAGGAGCACCATCCCCGCGATCAGGTTGCCGAGTGTCTGTTGCGCTGCGAGACCGATGACGACCGCGGTAAACGCGCTTCCGGCGACCAGCGCCGCGGGATTGACGCCGGCCACCCGCAACGCAATGAGCAGCGTGATGCCCATCGTCACGAGGCGAATCAGGAACCCGACCGACCCGGCCGTTGCCGGGTCCATCCGCCGGAAGATCATCGGGGCCAGCGCCTTGCCGGCGACGCGCGCGATTGTCCAGCCCAGCACGAGCAGGATCACGACCGTCGCGATCTGCAGCGGCGTGTCCCACTTGCTGTTCGGGCCGATCCCGAACCACGCCTCCCTGTTGTCGTAGAGCACGAGCACCGCGATCAGCAGCGGCACGAGCACGAACAGCTCCTGCTTGGCCCGGCGCAGCGCCTTCTGGTTGACATCGACGGCCAGCCCGACCCGCTCCCAGGCCTCGCTGCGCGTCTCGAACATACGCTCGAGGTGCAGATCGCGATGGGGCTTGAGCAGTCGTTTCATCTCGTCGTTCAGGGGACCCAGTGTGCCCGGGTTGCCTCTCTCCTACCACCAGAATGCGGTCTGGGTTTCATCGGCATTGCTGAAGCTTTGCTCAAAACAGGGTCGTTTGCACCACCTCCTTCCTGCGCTCCGAGGTCGCCGGGGCAGGGTCAAAGACGCGACCGCGCGTGCGCTCCCCCGGCGCCGCGTCAGAACCCGCGACCAGCTGCGCCAGGCGTTCGCGCTCCGCGACCGGCACATATGCACCGCGTCGATACAGCTGCCGGTACCGCGGCACGAGGTCCGGACGGCTCGCTTGGAGCCAATCGGAGAACAGGCCTTTCAGCTCACCGCGGAGGTGCAGTGCGATTCCCGTGATGTATGCGGCGCCGACCTCCGACGCGAGCTCGAGAATCCGCGCGACCTGCTCTGGCGAGTCATTGATGCCCGGCATCAACGGCGCGATCAACACGCCCGTCCTGATCCCCGCCCGCGCCAGCTCAGCCACCGCCTCGAGCCGCGCGCGCGGATTCGGCGTGTGCGGCTCGGTCGCCCGCCATGCCCGCTCGTCGAGCGTCGGAACCGACAGCGCCGCGCTGAATTCCGTGCGCTCCGCGATCTCCTTCATCAGGGACAGATCGCGCAGCAGCAACGGGGATTTCGTCAGGACCGAGCACGGATTGGCCGCATCGCGCATCGCCTCCCAGATCCCGGGCATCAGCTTGTAGCGCCCCTCCACCCACTGGTAGGGGTCCGTGTTCGTCCCGAGCGCCACGTGCTCCTTCTGCCACGACGGCCGCGCCAGCTCCGCGCGCAGCAGCTCCGGCGCGTTGACCTTGACGACGATCTCCCGCTCGAACCCACGCCCGATGTCGAAGTCGAGGTACGCGTGCGTCGGACGGGCAAAGCAGTAGACGCACGCGTGGCTGCAGCCGCGATACGGGTTGATCGTCCAGCGGAACGGCATCCGCGACGCCTCCGGAACGCGGTTGAGAATCGACTTCGCACGGACTTCGTAGAAGCGCGTCTCGATCGCACCGGGAGCGTCGAAATGACGCACGATCGCCTCGTCCCGATAGCCGGGCAGCCGCGCTCGCTCCTCCGTTTCCACCGCCAGGTTCTGCCACCGCATAGAGGGTCGGGGGGACGCGTCAGCGAGCCGCGCGGGCTCGCCGACTGGCCTCGCGGCGCCTCCCCCCGCCACATCGATCCGTGTGTGCGGTTCTCCCGCACACACCCCGCGCCCCCGTACGCCGAGAGGTTCCTCCGCACTCGATCCCCGCGTCGAACCCCGCCTCGCGGCGGCACACGGGGGCCTCACTACCAGGGACCCTGGCATCCTCACGGACCGGACTCACACCGGCTGGCTGACCTGAGCTTGTCGATCGGTTACGCATACACACACCACGCCCGATCTCCTGGGCGCAGGCGAACGTATGTTCGCACATGCATCGGACGGACAACCCTCGCGGGTTGCGCGTACCGGTCCCCCCGTGAGTGTGAGCGGACGACCCCCGCCCGGGCGTGCGACACGCGTGAACGCCCGCGGTCAGCTTGTCGTCGGTGATCCCGGACCTCACTCAAGGGCGTGGCGCGCGCCGTCGAGAGAAATCTGATGGAAGCGCACACCCGGTCGCTCGTGCGCACACCGATGGCGACGTTCGACGAGCAGTTGCATGATTGGTGGGACGAGTACCAGCTGAGCTGCGATGCGTCGCTTCGCGACCGGCTGGTGCTTGC
>DATKOY010000036.1:0-3079 GCA_035524415.1 Solirubrobacteraceae bacterium
CGAGCTTGGAGCGCTGTTGCTCGCGGCCGGCACGTGTCTCAACCCCGTCCTGACGACGATCTCGCTGCTCGTCGTCGCGAGCGGCCTCGCGGCGTTCGTCCGCGCGCGCGGGCTCATCGCATCGGGCGATCAGTGACGGGCGCGGGATCGGGATCGGGCCGGGCCGGGCCGGGGGCTGGGGTCCGACGCGGAGCGCCGATCGGCCTGCACAACGTGAAAAAGCCCGTCTTACGCAAGGAGTTTTCTGCACATAAGCACCGTGGCGGTGCTTATGTGGCAAGCCGTGCCGGCGCGGCGCGGACTTTTTCACGTTGTGCCGTCGAGGGGTGGGGGTTAGCCGGCGCACGGGCCACCCGCCAGTTTGTGTCAGCCGGGGTCGGGACGGTCCGCCACAGCGTGGGACCGGTCCGCGACAGCTCGGGACCGGTCCGCGACAGCTCGGGACCGGTCCGCGACAGCTCGGGACCGGTCCGCCACAGCCCGCGCCCGGTCCACCACAGCTGCGGGGCACACACCGAAGCACCGTGGTCCCCGGCGCACATACGCTCGTGCAGGCGGCGCAGGAGTGCGGGCCCGCGCTCGAGGCGCGGGCCCGCGCTGGTCGCCCGCAAACCCGGACCGGTTGCCTGGTCGCCGCGGCTATACCCGCTTTCGGCGTGAGTCAAACCGGCGATCCGGCCTGGCTCGGGCCCGGTGGCCAGCGCGCGAGCTTCTTGCCCGGGTTCAGCAGGCCCTTCGGGTCAAACACGCGCTTGATCTGCTCGTGCAGGTCCAGCGCTCGAGGCGGCCACTGGAGCGCGAGCGCGCCGCGCTTGACCCACCCGAGCCCGTGCTCGCCGGAGACCGAGCCTCCGAGCTCGCACGCCATCGCGAACAGATCGGCGGCCGCGCGTTCGGCGCGCTCCAGCTCGTTCGGGTCGCTGCGGTCGATCATGAACGTCGAGTGCAGGTTGCCGTCGCCGGCGTGACCCCAGCTGCAGGCGGGCAAGTCGTGGCGCCGGCCGATCTCGACCGTCGCCGCGATCGCCTGCTCGAGCCGGTCGACCGGGACGACGATGTCCTCGCTCACCTTCCCGCCGCGCTGAGCGATCACGGCATGCGTGGTGCCCTCTCGCCAGCGCCACAGGGCTGACACCTCGCCTGGGCTCTCTGGGGCGTGGACCGCGAGCGCGCGCGACCGCACCGCCTCGATCAGCTCCGCCCGGGCCCGTGTCGCCTCCGTGCGCGTTCCGTCGACGTCGATCACGAGCATGAATCCGGCCTGGGCCGGCACGGGCTCGGGAAATGCCGTCGCGGTCGCCCGGACCGCGCCCTGGTCGAAGTACTCGATCGCCCCTGGCACGATGCCGCTGCCGAGCACGTCCTCGATGGCGGCGCAGCCGTCGGCGGCACCGGCGTAGAACGCGACGACGGGAAGGCTCAGCTCCGGTGCCGGGAGCAGCCGCAGCCAGGCCGAGGTCACGATCCCGAGCGTGCCCTCGGAGCCGATCATCAGGGACTTGATGTCGTACCCGGCGACATCCTTGCGCACCGGGCCGCCGACGCTGACGAGCTCACCGGGGGCGAGGACCAGCTCGAGCCCCATCACCCACGCGCCAGTGACCCCGTACTTGAACGCGTGCGGCCCACCGGCGTTCGTCGCGATGTTGCCGCCGATCTGCGACTGCTCGGCGGCGCCGGGATCCGGCGGGAAGATCAACCCGCTCTCTCGCGCGCGGCGCCGCACTCCCGCCGTCGTGACGCCCGCCTGGACGCGCGTCCGCCACAGACCGGGATCGAGCTGCTCGACCGTGCGCAGGCGCTCGGTGCTCAGCACCACGCCGCCGTCGAGCGGCACGGCTCCGGCGCTGACGCCGGTGCCGCCGCCGCGGGGGATCAGCGGCACGTCGTGCCGGTAGCACCAGCGCAGTGCCTCGGCGACCTCGCCGGCGGTGTGCGGGAGCACGACCGCATCGGCGCGTCCCAGGACGTTCCGGCTCTCGGTCGCATCGCTGAGGTACGCGCGGTCCGATCCGGCGAGCACGCGATCCTCGCCGAGCAGCGCGCGAAGCTCACGCTGGGCCGGCGCTGCGCTCACCGTGCCAGGAAGTGCCGGAGCGCCCGGCGCGACGCCGGAAGCCGCCGGCCGGCGTCGAATTCGCGGACCGAGATCTCGGCCGTCATCGCCGCGAGTAGCTGCGCGGCCGCGGCGGGGTCGGGCCAGCCGATCGCCTTGAGGTCCGGAACGGCGCTCGCCGCGAAGCGATCGTGACGCGCCGCCATCGACTTCAACAGCGCGGGGTTGGAACGGGCCTCGAGTGCGAGCGCCTTGACGCCCCGGTTGGCCAGGCACACATCCAGGTACGCCTCCGACCCGCGGACGATCCGCTCAGGGCCGAGGGGCATTCCCTCGGTCGCCCGGGCGACGGCTTCGTGGACGCGCGCGTGGAACCGCTCGTGGAGCGCGTCGACGAACGCCGCCCGGTCGGCGAAGTGCACGTAGAACGTGCCCTTCGCGACCCCTGCGTGCGCGACCACCCGGTTGACGCTCAATCCGGCCAGGCCGTGCTGCTCGGCAACGACGACGCCGGCATCGAGCAGTGCCTCGCGCGTGTGATGGGCGGGGGCGAGCTTCGGCGTCATCCGACGCGAGCATACGTCATCTGACCGGTCGGTCACAAGAAATGACCGACCGGTCAGTCATGAGGTAGGATGTTCGATCACTCCGTCGAGGGTCGCTCCCTGCAGAGCCGGATCTTCTGCGCGCTGATGGGCAGGCCGTGGTTTCTGCGCGGGATCTACCCGGCCTTCTCGGCGCGCTACATGCGGGCTCAGACAGACGCCGACCGGCGGGCGCGCGCGCACGCGATCGCGGCCGTGAACAGCCCCGACGGCGCACGGGCGGTGAGCGAGCTGTGGCGCAGCTTCGCCGCTCCGAACCACGACCTCAGTGCCGCGGCGCGCCGCCGCGGCGTGACGCTCACGACACCGCTTCGTCAATCCGCTCGCTGCTGCTTGCAATCGGCAGTGCGTAGAACACGGCGACGGCCGCACAGATGACCAGCGTGATGTACTGCGAGACGGCGGCGAGCGCGGTCGC
>DATKOY010000037.1:0-66015 GCA_035524415.1 Solirubrobacteraceae bacterium
AATCGACTCAAGATCCGATCGCTGCGGCCGAAACCGCAGTGACAACGTCAAGGAGGAAGCAGTGCACAAGACGAGATTGCTCATCGCTGTGCTGGGCGTTGCGGGAGTGCTCGCGGTTCCGGCTGTGGCGTCCGCCCACTACGTGACGTCGTCGAGCCTCAGTTGCAACCAGCTCGACTTCAGCTACACCAATTTCTCGAGCGGGCGCGAGACGATCACGCTCACCTGGTATTTCGGAACGCAGGTGATCACCACCCAGACGGTCCAGACAAACGGACCGTCGGGGAACATCACGGTGTCGCCGCCGGATTTGTCGGGCTACCAGGGAGACACGATCACCGTGACAGGCACGTGGACCTATGACGGTGGCGGGTCGTTCACGACCTCCGCAATCGTCTATTGCACGGGTCCCGGGCCGGTCCCGACCGTCGTGCAAGGCCCGCCTGGGCCTCCCGGGCCGCAGGGTCCGGCCGGGCCGCAGGGGCCTCCAGGGGCGACTGCAGGGACGCAGAATGCGAACACCACATGGTCGATCACGAAGCTGGATGCTAAGTCGACCTCGCACGTCGACCACATCGTGAAGACGCGCCGGCACAGTCACAAGTCCAAGCGCCATCACTAGCCGCGGTCATCTGACCCCCACGGCGGTCGCCGTCGCCACGGCTTCGCGGCGGCGACCCCGAGGGATCACTGCGGGTGCGGGTGCGTCCTGCGTCCGGTGGCGCGGGTGCGGGTGCGTCCCGTGGCGGGCGGAGCGTCCCGCAGTTCGGCGGGGCGGGGTCAGCGGGGGAGGGATCCCTCAGATGGGGAGGCAATCTCCCTGACGACATCCGGGCGGGTGGACTGCGGCAACCGGCTCTCGGCGTGTGCGGTCATAGTCAGTCGGGCAACAGGCCGGCCCGCGTCCCGACTGGCCTACGATGAGCGGGGATGACCGGCACCGAATTCGGGCTCGCGCTCTCCGTGTTCCTCGCCTGCGCGGTCGAGGCCGTGGAGGCGCTGACGATCGTGCTCGCAGTCGGGTTCACCCGCGGCTGGCGTTCGACGTTCATCGGCGTTGGTGCGGCCACCGCCCTGCTCGTCGCGACGACGGCGGCGCTCGGTCCCGCGCTCACGGCACTGCCGCTGAGCGTCCTGCGCGTCCTCGTCGGGGGGCTGCTGCTGATCTTCGGCCTGCAGTGGCTGCGCAAGGCGATCCTGCGGGCCGCGGGTCTCAAAGCGCTGCACGACGAGGTGGCGGCGTATGAAAGCGAACGGGCTGCGGCGCGCGAGGCGGGCACCACCGCGTCGCGGTTCGATGCCTATTCGTTCACGATCGCGTTCAAAGGCGTGTTCCTCGAGGGCCTCGAGGTCGTGTTCATCGTGCTTACGTTCGGCGCAAACCAACACCACATCGCGCTCGCGGCGGCCGCGGCCGCGGCCGCGGTTCTGGTCGTGATCGCCGCTGGGCTGATCGTCCATGCACCGCTTGCGCGCGTCCCGGAGAACGCGATGAAGTTCGGGGTCGGCGTGATGCTCACCTCGTTCGGCATGTTCTGGGGCGCGGAAGGAGCCGGCGCGCGCTGGCCGGGCGGCGACGGCGCCCTGCTCGCGATCATCCCGCTGACGCTCGGCTTCGCGCTGGCGCTCGTCGCGGCCGTTCGGCGTCGCACCGCGGTCGATCGAGGCCAGGCGACCGCGCCCGACGAGGACCGCTCGACCGAGGCGGTGCGCGCATGAACCGGATTGCCGCCCTGCTCCGCTTCATCTGGGACTTCGTCGTCGGCGACGACTGGCGGATCGCCGCCGGCGTCGTTGTCGCGCTCGGGGCGACGGCGCTCGTCGCGGACACGCACCCAGGCGCGTGGTGGATCCTGCCGTTGACGGTTGCGGCGCTGCTCGCGCTGTCGGTGTTCACGGCCGCCCGCGGGCGGTAGCCGGCGCTCAGCCCGACTCGGTCTCGCCGATCACGCGGGCCTTCTCGGCCACGAACTCCGCGTCGGTCAGGGCGCCTCGCTCGTGGAGGTCGGCGAGTCGCTCGAGGCGCCCCACCGAGTCATCCGCGGTGGCCCGGCGGTGGACCGCCGGCTCCCAGTCCGACGTCGGGGCTGAGCTCAGTCCGCCGCCACCCCCGGCCGCCGCTGCCGTCGTCCGCCGCCGGCCGCGGAGCCGCGGATGGACCAGCAGCCACAGGCCGGCGCTGATCAGCACGATTCCGACGGCGACCAGCGGGACGAGCGTGCCGGGCAGCGGCGGTCCATGCCCGAACCACAGCTGTGCGTTCACGCCGACGCCGAGGAAGTTGCCGCGGGCGGTCACGCGGTAGGCGCCATCGCTCGGTACGTGCACGGTCCAGACCTGCCGCTGCGCGTTGACCTGATCGTCGCTGGCGTTGGCGCTCGTGCCGAGATCACGGGTGACAGTGGGTTGTGCTGAGCCCCTCACCGGGGTCACGGCCAGGGCCAGATCGCTGGGGAGTGGGAGGTTGGGTGTCTCGTTGCCCCTGCCGGGGATCTCGACCGCGGCGCTGACGCGGAGCGAGCCGGCGGGAAGGTGCAGCACGGCGGTGCCCGGAACGTCCACCCGGCCGTACTGGTTGTCCTCCCCCCACACGATGTTCGAGGATCCAAGAATCCCGACCGGCACCATCACGATCAGCGTCGCGACGAACAGCAGCAGGATCGTCAACGCAATCCGCCCCGCCCTCGACTTGACTCGGCTCATCTCCCCCGTCCCCAGGTCTGCGCCCGGCGTCGTCTCCTGACAGCGGCGTGAGCCTAACGCACGCGGCTTCGGACTCATCGGGCGAGGTCGTGAGGCGGCGTGGCGCGCAGTAGGATTCGCGCCCGGACCAGGAAGGATGGCCGTGAGGACGGGGCGCAACCAGCGAAATCGCCAGCTTCAATGAGGGTGCTCGTGGCTGTGATCGTGTGGGCGGCCGCGGTCGCCGCCGCCGTGGCGCTGTCGAACGCCGTGGCCAGCAGCGTGCACACGAGCACGAGCGCAGGCGCAAGCGGGACCGCCGGTGCATCGTTCGACGCGAGCGCCGTGACCGCGACGGATTCCGATTCGCTGTTCCGGACCGCGAACCTGACGAAGGTGCTCGCGATCGCGCGCTCGCACCTGGGCGCCGGCGCCCACGTCGAGGAGGTGGTCATCTATCCGGGCTACCTCGATACGAGCGCGGTTCGTCCCGGCGGCGTGCTCGAGGTGTACCTCAATGCCGTGGGCGCGTACGAGCCCACGAGCACACCCGCGAACCCTGGGGACACAGCGCTGCTCCCACTGGCGCGTGTGAAGGCCGACGCGCCGGCGGCGATCGCCCAGCGCATCGCCACCGACGCGCACGTCCCGGAGTCTCAGCTGCGCTACATGATCGCCGAGCTGGATCCCGTCAGTCATCGCTTCCACTGGCTCGTCTACACGACGCCCGGCAGCAGCGTGGAGTACTTCGAGCTCGCCGGTCCGACCGCCCCGCTGTACGAGCTTCGCGCGAACAGCTCGACGGGACTGCAGCGCGTCCGCGGGTGACGCCCGCGCGACCGGACGGAACGCGCGATACTGGGTATCGTGGAGATCTCGCAGTGGGCACGGACGCGCGCATTCCGCATCATCGTGTGCGCGTGCGCGCTGATGGCGGCCGCAACCGCCGTGCGCGCGCTGCCGGCAGCAGGCGCGACGGGCGCGTACGACCCGAATGACCCCGCGCAGCTGGCCGAATACCAGCACGCTCTCAGGCTGGGCGTGCAAGCGTACGTGTACGGCTATCCGCTGCTCGACACCGACCGAGTGTTCCGGACGGCCACGAGCGTCAACGTCCCGGACGGCTCCGGTGCAGGACCGATCAACCAGTTCAGCAACGTCCGGCGCCTCGCCAGCCCGAACGACAAGACGGTGGTCGCCCCGAACCACGACACGCTGTACTCGATGGCCTGGCTCGATCTGCGTTCCCAGCCGATCGTCGCGCACATGCCGGTCGTGCACGGCCGGTTTGTCGTGTTCGAGTTGGTCGACCCGTACACGAACAACTTCGCCGCGATCGGCTCGGTCGGCTATCCGCCCGGTGACTACGCGATCGTCGCACCGGGATGGCACGGCCGGCTGCCGCGCGGCGTGCACGCGATTCGCTCGCCGCAAACCCGGGTGTGGGTGATCGGCCGCACGTACATCAAGAGCGCGGCGGACACTCCGAACGTCGTCAGGATCCAGAACGAGTATTCGCTCACTCCGCTCGACAAGTGGGGGACGCACTACACGCTGCCTCGGCCCAAGCGCGTCATCGCACACGCGACGAAGTACGCGGTTCCGGGGACGCAGCCCGGACAGGACCCGCTCGCGTTCTTCGACGCGCTCGGCAATCAGCTCGCGCAGTTCCCGCCACCGGCTGCGGATACGCCACTGCTCACGCAGCTTGCCGCCGTCGGTATCGGGCCGGGGCTGCGCCCCAGCGCGACCGCTCGGCTCGACGCCGCCACCGTGCAGGGTCTGCGCGACGCGGTTGCGGCGGGCGCGCGGCAGGTCAAGGCAGATCTCCAGACGGCGTTTCTGATGGGCGCGCCGGCGCACAGCGGCTGGCTTGTCGCGCGGACGGGAACCTACGGCACGGACTACTCGACGCGCGCGCTCGTCGACCTGATCGGGCTCGGTGCGCCCGTGTCGTCGCTGGCGATCTACCCGTTCACCGTGACCGACAACGCATTGCACCCGCTGAATGGCGCCAACCGCTACGTCGCGCACATCGCGAAGAAGTATCTGCCGTTCCCGGTGAAGGGGTTCTGGTCGATGACCCTGTACGACGCGAACGGCTTCTTCGTTCCGAATCCGGCCGGGGTCTACCTGATCAACAACCGCTCGCCGGTGCACTACAACGCCGACGGCTCGCTCGACCTCTACATCCAGCCGAACGCCCCGAGCGCCGCGCTCCAGCGGCGCAACTGGCTGCCGTCCCCGGCCGGGCGCCCGTTCCGGCTGATCATGCGCCTGTACAAGCCGGCCAGCGTCGAGGGCGTGATCAGCGGCCGCACGTGGCAGCCGCCGACGGTCATGCCGTGCCTGCCGAGCGGGCTGACCGCAACCGGGATCGCCTGCGCGAGCTGATCGCGGCCGCCCGGACAGCGAGCGCACGCCTCACGCAGTCCGGCGGCATGGCCGTCGTGGCCTGGTCTCGGATCGGAGCGGCACGAGCTGGGCGCACGAACTCGGCACGCTCGTCCAGAGCCTGCGTCAAACCCACACTCGGGGGCTCAGCGGGTGCGAGTGCGGATTGGAGCCCCTTTCGGGGTCGTGAATCCGCATTCACGTCTCCGGCGACCGCGAAAGTGGGGTTGTGGACCGCCGCGACGCCGTCGGCCGCCGGCCGTCGGCTGGGCGTGTGAGGATGAGACACTCCCGGTCGTCCCCGCAGCCTTGTCCGATTGAGTTCCCAGCCCCGACCCCGAGCGATTGACCTGGATCAGCCGCGGCCGGTCGCGGGCGTGATCGCGGCCACGCTGCGGCTGTACACGTTGCATCCGCTGCTGTTCGCGGCGCTGGCGCTGATGGTGGTCGTCCCGTACGAGCTGGCGGTGCTCGCGATCACGCACATCCCTCCGCTCGGTGCTCGCCACGAGAGCCCGGGAACGGCCATGACCCTCGGCCTGCTCGACGTGGCCCTGGTTGGACCGATGGTGTCCGCCCTGTACGCACACGCCGTGCTCACCGTCGGGGCCGTGCAGCGGCCACGCCTGCTGCGCGTCGCCGGTAGCGGCCTGACCGCGCTACCGGTCGTCGCGGCCGCGCAGATCGCCGCGGCGCTCGGGATCGCGGCGGGTCTGTTCGCATTCATCGTGCCGGGGATCGTGCTCGCCGTCCGGTGGGCCGTCGTCGCGCAGGTCGCGGCGATCGAGCGGACCGACTGGATGGGCGCGCTGAGGCGAAGCCTCGCCCTCACGCGCGGGCAGTTCGTGCACGCATTCGCGGTGATCCTCTGCGCCGCGGTGGTTGACCTCGCGCTCGCCGCCGCCGGCAGCGCCCTCACGGAGCCGAGTGCCCGCGCCGGCGACGTCGTGCTCGGGATTGCGATCGTCACGGTCGCGCGGTCGTTCGCTGCGCTGACGACGGCGCTGCTGTACTTCGATCTCCTCGCGCGTCAGCCGGCGCGATAGCGGGTCGCGGCGACCCGCGCCGGCGGATGCCGGAGCGAGCGCGCGCCGAACTGTGCACTCGCCGCCGCCCGCTTCTGCACGTACATCGCGTCGTCGGCGCAGGCGAGCGCGGCCTCCGCAGTCGTCACATGCTTGTCGACGTACGCGACGCCGATGCTCGCGCTCGCATGCAGCGTCGCGCCCGGCACCGGCACCGTGACGGCCTCGATGCACCGCTGGAGATCCTCGGCCACGGTCTGCGCTTTCCCCTCGCTCGCGTGGGGCACGAGCACGGCGAACTCGTCCCCGCCGAGGCGCGCAACCGTGTCCGTCGACCGCAGGCGCTTGCGGATCGCGCCGGCGACCGCCCTCAGCAAGTCGTCGCCGACGCGATGGCCATACGTGTCGTTGACGTGCTTGAAGTCGTCGAGGTCGATCATCAGCAGCGCGGCGTGCTCGCCGTACCGCTGACAATTACCGACCTGCAGGTACAGGTCATGCTCGAATTGCCGCCGGTTGCGGACCCCGGTCAGCGAGTCGAAGTCGGCCAGGCGGCGCAGCCGCTCTTCCATCTGCTTACGCGCGGTGATGTCCTCCACCTGCACGATGTAGTGCAGTGGCTGGCCCTGAGCGTCGCGCACGAGCGACACCGACACGTTCGTCCAGATCGGCTCGCCGGCGGCGTTCACGTAGCGCTTCTCGACCCGATACGAGCGGATCGCGCCCGCCAGCAAGTCGCGCCGGGGGCCATCGTCGAGGTCGGCATCGTCGGGGTGAGTGAAGCGCCCGGCGTACGAGCCGACGAGGTCGCCTTCGGCGTAGCCGATGATCTCGCAGAGCGCCTGATTGACCTGCGTCAACACGCCATCCAGCGCGACCATCGCCATCCCGATCGGGGCGCAGTCGAACGCGAGCCGGAAGCGCTCCTCGGCTTGCTGCAGCGCGGCCTCGGCCTGCTTGCGCGCGGTGATGTCGCAGATCCTGCTCGTGGTCAGGATCCCGTCCTCCGTCTCAAGCGTGCTGAGCGACACCTCGGCCGGGAACTCCGACCCGTCGTGCCGCTGTGCCAGCACGTCGAAACCAGCTCCCATCGGGCGGGTGTGGGGATGGGCGCTGTAGTGATCACGCTTGCCCACGTGGCCGGCGCGCAGCCGCGCTGGGACCAGCAGCTCGACGCGCTGCCCGAGCAGAGCCTCGCGCCGATAGCCGAACATCCGCTCGGCTTGCTCGTTGACGATCACGATCTCGCCGTCGCCATCGACGATCACGATCGCTTCCGCCTGTGTCTCGAGCAGCCGCCGGAACATGCGCTCCGCGATGGCTGGCTCCCCGATGTCCCGAGGATCCCGATCCGCCATTGGTCGAGAATCGGCCAATTGCGGCGCAGCCCGCGCCGGAGGGACTACGACAGCTCGCTCAGTACATCCCCGCAAGACGTGACCCCTCCCACACCAAGCCGACGGCTCGGCTCATCCGAGCCCAGCAGCGGGGGAACCCCTCCCGAGTAGTTCTCCGCACCCCGCGTGTGGCCTGAGGCGGATGTGCACGCGATGGCCCTGCCGGAGACTGGGCGAGCCTGGCAGGTCAGGTGCTGGTGACAGGTAGTCCGCGTGTTGGAAGGGGTTGATGGCGCATGAGCCACATCGTGTTCCCGATTCTGTGGGCGGTCGGGCTGATCGTCTTCGCAGGGCTCCTCGTGATGCGCGCGCGGCTGCTGGTTGCCGCGCGTCCGGCCGCGCGGTTTGACCGGATCGGGCTCCGGCTCAAGCGGATGACGATCGACGGACTTGGGCAGCGAAAGTTCCTCTCGGGTGAGCAGCCCTCTGGGATCATGCACGCGCTGATCTTCTGGGGGTTCGTCGTCCTGATGCTCCAGGTGGTCACGCTGTTCGGCCGGGCATTCGACACCGGCTGGAACATCCCCGGCTTCGGCCCCGACCAGGTGCTCGGCCCGCCGTTCTTCATCGTCCGCGACCTGGTCGAGGCCACGGTGATCGTCGGCGTGCTGTACATGCTCTACCGGCGCCTGATCGCGCACACGCCGCGATTGTTCGGCGTCGCGCGTGGAGAGCGGCGCTACCACGACGCGCCACACTGGGAGGGCGTCGTGATCTTGATCATGATCCTGCTGATCATGGTCGGCGGCCTGCTCTATGACGCCGGCTGGCTCGTGGCCCAGAACATCCACGGCAACGAGCGGGACTTCGCACCGTTGACGGCGGCGGTGGCGGCGGCGCTCGGCGGCGTCAGCCGTTCGACCGCGCGGACGCTCGCCGAGGTCGGATGGTGGCTTCACTGCGTGACGATTCTCGTGTTCCTCAATCTGCTGCCGCTCTCCAAGCACTTCCACATCATCACCGCGATCCCGAACGTGTTCTTCGAGAAGCTGCCGCCTGCCGCGGTCGATCGCCCGCTCGCGATCACGCAGGTGCCGGCCGCGCCGGTCGCGGCGCTCGACCCGCCGCCGCAAGGTCTCGTCGGCATCGCGTCACTGTCGGACCTCAGCTGGAAGCAGGTGCTCGACGCGTTCACGTGCACCGAGTGCGGCCGCTGCACGTCGGTCTGTCCGGCGGCGGCGAGCGGCACGATGCTCGCCCCGCGGCAGCTGATCCTCGACCTCCGCGACAGGCTCTATCACCGCGCCGGGCTCGACCCCGACGGACCGCTCATCGCCAGCGACGTGCTGTGGTCGTGCACGACCTGCATGGCGTGCGTCGAGGCGTGCCCGGTCGACATCGAGCACGTTCCGACGATCGTCGATCTGCGTCGCAGCCTGATCGACCAGGGCGACATGGACCCGCTGCTCCAGCAGACGCTCGAGAACTACGGCAAGCAGGGCAACTGTTACGGCAAGTCCTCGCGGATGCGCGCGCGGTGGACGAAGGCGCTCGACTTCAAGATCCCCGATGCGCGCAAAGAGCCGGTCAAGTATGTGTGGTTCGTCGGGGATTTCGCGTCGTTCGACGAACGCGTACAGCTCGCGTCGCAGGCCGTCGCGCGGATCCTGCACGACGCCGGCGTCTCGTTCGGGCTGCTCTACGAGGGGGAGCGCAATGCCGGCAACGACGTGCGCAGGATCGGCGAGGAGGGCCTGTTCGAGCTCCTCGTCGAGCAGAACATGGCCGCCCTCGGCGAGGCGAGCTTTGCGGCGATCTTCACGACCGATCCGCACTCGCTGAACACGTTGCGCAACGAGTATCCGAAGTACGGGCTCGACAAGCCCGTCTATCACTACACGGAGTTGCTCGCGGAGCTCGTGTCGCACGGAGTGATCACGCTGAGCACGCCTCTCAGCGGGACGCGCGTCACCTACCACGATCCGTGTTATCTCGCGCGGTACAACCGGATCACCGAGGCGCCGCGCACGCTGATCGAGGCAACCGGCGCGACGCTGGTGGAAATGCCGCGCAACGGCATCAACACGTTCTGCTGCGGAGCCGGTGGAGGCCGGATCTGGATGGGCGACGACGAAGTGATCGACGAGCGTCCGAGCGAGCAGCGGATTCGCGAGGCGCAGGCGCTGGAGGGCGGGATCGACTACTTCCTCGTCAGCTGTCCGAAGGACCTCGCGATGTACTCCGACGCCGCGAAGACCGTCGGTGCGGAGTTCGAGGTCGCCGAGCTGACGGCGCTCGTCGAACACGCTCTCGGCCGCGCCGTGCCGGCACCGGACGCCTCACCCCCGGCGCCGGATGCGCCGGCGCCGGACGCCTCAGCGCCGGCGCCGGACGGCGCACCCGACGACGCTCACTCCGACAGCAGCGACGTCAGCTCGTCGGCGACGTCGAACAGGTCCGCCACCGCTCCGTAGTGGGCGATGTTGAAGATCGCTGCTCCGGGATCCTTGTTGACCGCAATGATCAGCTCCGCGCCCTGCATGCCTTCGACGTGCTCCGGTGCGCCGGACACGCCGAGCGTCAGATAGAGCTTTGGCTTGACGTGGGCGCCTGACTTGCCGACCTGCCGCACCTTCGGCAACCAGCCAGAGTCGACGACGGGCCGCGATGCGGCGATCTCGGCATCGAGCGCCTCCGCGAGCTCCTCGGCGACCGGGATGTTCTCCGTCCCGCCGATCCCGCGTCCGACGCACACGATCCGATCGGCCTTCGTCAGGTCGACGCCCTCGTCGGACGGCTCGACCGCCTCGACGAACGCCGTCCGCAGGCTGCCCAGCTCGGTCGGCGGGGCAAGCTGGGCGCGCTCCACCGACGGAGCGGCCTGGGGATCGTCGCGGAGCGCCGTCGAGTTGACAGCGACAACGGCGGGGAGCGGCACGTCGATTGTGGCCTCCAGCTGTCCGCCGTAAACGGCGGACACAGCCTGCGCCGCTGAGCCGTCGAGCGTTAGTCCCAGGCAGTAGCCGACGAACGGCCGGCCGGATCGGGCCGCCGCGGCGGCCGCAAGATCATACCCCGCTGTCGTGTTCTCGAAGACCACCAAGTCGGGATTGCGCTCCTTGATCGCGGCATCGATCACCGCGAGGTGGGCCTCCGGGACGTACGGGTGCAGCGCCGCATGCGACACCTCCAGGACGACGTCGGCCGCGGTGACACGCTCCGCCGCGGTCGCGTCGGCGCCTGCAACCAGTGCCACGAGCTTGCCGCCCGCGGCGTCGGCCAGCGGGCGCGCAAAGGCGAGCAGCCGCTCGTTGATCGAAGGATCGATGTAGACAAGGATGTCGCCCATCAGCTACTCAGAGCTCCCCGTTCGCGTAGTACCGCGAGGATCTTCGCGGCGAGTTCATCGGCGTCGCCTTCGAGCATCGTGGCTCCGGCCTGCGGCGCAGGCCGCTCGAGTCGGGCCACGGTCGGCGCGCCGGCAGGTGCGCTGACCGTCACGCTCACCGTCTCGAGGCTGGCCTCGCTCATCGCCTGGCGCAGGCGCGCCATCGAGACGTACCGGGGCGGCGAGCTGGCGGATTGCACGCCGACCACGGCCGGGAGCGTGAGGTCCAGGACCGCCATGCGGCCGCCGGCGTATTCCTGGTTCACGCGCGCATGTCCGTCGCTCATGCTGACGCCAGCGACGACGCTCACCTGCGGCCATCCCAGCTCGGCGGCGAGCAGAGGCGCCGTCTGGCCGAACAGGTCCTGCGGCGTCTGCACGCCGACCAGCACGACGTCGGGCTCGAGCCCTCGCACCGCCTGCGCAAACGCGAGCGCAGCGGTGCGCGAGTCGTACGGATCGATCCCGCCGGCATCGACGAGGACGATCCGGTCGGCACCGCGCGCGTACGCCACCTTCAGCGCCTGCTCGATCCCCTCTCCACTCAGACCCACCGCGGTCACGGTGGCGCCGGTGGCTTCCTTGACCAGGACGGCTTGCTCGAGTGCCTGGTCGTCGAAGTCGTTGGCGACCATCTCGACGAGGTCGCGGTCGATATCGGTCCCGCTGTCGTCGACTTCGAGCTCGTCGCCGATGTTCGGCATGAGGCGTATCGGCACGACGATGTTCATCGGCTCTCACCCACCCTTCCTAGCGCGTACATATCGGGCTCCCTCGGACGTTGATTGCACCCTCGGCTCGGATGCGGTTATAGCGAAGCTTCGCATCGAGGTGAAACCCGTGTAACGCCCAACCCCTATCCGTAGTTTCTTCGCTCAAGTTCGCGGGCCGTGGCTGATGGCGGACACGCCGTCGCATGACAGGCTGGGTCGCGTTGAACTGAGGAGACGGAAAGGGAGACGCAATGGCCAATGAGCTGGGCGTCGACGTCTTGAACGTCGCGCTGCGATCGATCGACGAGTTCGCGGCACGCGAACTGTCCGACCAACTACTGATCGACCTTGACGAGCGCGACGAGTTTCCCGAGGAGATCGTCCGCACAATGTCATCGGGCGAGGGGCTGGGGATCCAGCTCCTGTTCGTGCCGTTCGAATACGGGGGGATGGGCGGCGGCGCGTTTGACGTCTACCGGATCTGCGAGCGGATGGCCGCGATCGACCTCGGACTGGCGACGTCGGAGCTCGCGACCTTCCTGGGGAGCGATCCGATCAGGGTCGGCGGGACCGAGGAGCAGAAGCGGACGTACATGAGCCGGATCGCGAAGGAAGGGATCCTGTTTGCCTACGGCGCCACCGAGCCGGAGGCGGGGAGCGACCTCGGGGCGCTGAAGACGACGGCGGAGCGCGTCGGTGAGAACGGCAGCGTCAGCGGCTACCGGATCAGCGGCGCCAAGCAGTGGATCTCAAACGGCGGCGTGGCGGACTGCTACACGATCCTCGCGATGGCGCCGGACGGGCCGAGCTGGTTCGTCGTCGAAGCCGGTGTCGAGGGCTTCACGCACGGCCATCACGAGGACAAGCACGGGATCCGCCTGAGCAACACCGCGGCGCTGTTTCTCGACAACGTCTACGTCGACGCCGACCGCCTGATCGGCGGAGTCGAGGGACAGGGTCTCGTTCAGGCTCAGCTGGTGTTTGGTTACACGCGCCTGATGGTCGCGGCGTTCGGACTGGGCGCCGGCTGGTCGGCGCTCGACCGCGCGATCCCGTACTCGAAGAAGCGAGTCCAAGCGGGCACGCCGCTGAGCGAGAAGCAGGGCTACACCCACAAGCTGATCGTCCCGCATGCGGTCGCGCTCGAGGCCGCACGTGCCGCGATCGAGGAGACCGCCGAGCGGATCGACTCGGGCGAGGGAGCGCTCAACGTCGAGGGCGCGATCGCGAAATACCTCGCGACCGAGGCCGGCGATGCCGCCGCGGACGCCTCGATTCAGGCTCACGGCGGCTACGGTTACACGCACGACTATATGGTGGAGAAGATCAAGCGCGACGTCCGCATCACCCGGATCTACGAGGGCACCTCGGAGATCATGGAGATCACGATCGCGCGCGGACGCTGGCAGGAACACCTGAAGTCCGCCGGTGACTATTACCACGCGCGCGCGCGTGAGCTCGAGGGTCTGCACGCCGAGAACCCGGAGGTCGGCGCCGACATCGCCGCCCTTGCCGGCCATGCGCTTGCGGAACTGCTCGAGCGCTGCCGCGTGCAGAAGCTGACGCGCCACCAGCACATCCTGATGCGGCTCGGAGCGCTGATCGCCCAGGCCGAGGGCGCGGCGGCATTCGCGCGTCGCGCGCACCGCGCGGCCACCAAGCAGCTGCACCCGAAGACGGCGAAGGGGCTGCGCGCTCCCGCGCTGGCGGCCGCCGCCCGCGTCAACGCGCGGACCGCGGCGATGGCGATCGCGACCGACGCGATGCGCTGGGTCGCGGCGGCCGATGGCGAGATCGATGGCTTTGAGCAGCGACTGAACCTCGCTGCGATTCACCGCGCCCAGAGCGGTCTGCTGGCAGACATGCAGACCGTCTCCGAGGCGCTGTACGCGCGGAAGCGCACGTGACCCGCACGCACCGAAACCGAAAGTCGGATTGACCATGAGTGATTCCCTGGACAGTGCTGTCGCGATTGTCGGCGTCGGCGCGATCCTTCCCGATGCCCCCGACGCCGGCGCGTTCTGGCGCAACGTCACGAGCGGTCGCTACTCGATCAGCGACGTCGACCCGAACCGCTGGGACCCGGCGCTGTATTACGACCCGGACCCGCAGGCTCCGGAAAAGACGTACTCGAAGATCGGCGGCTGGGTCCGTGAGTGGGAATGGAATCCACTCGGCTGGAAGCTGCCGATCCCGCCGAAGGTGAGCGATGCGATGGACGACGGCCAGAAGTGGGCCGTCGCATGCACGCGGATGGCGCTGATGGACGCCGGCTGGCCCGAGCGGGCGCTCGACCTCGATCGCACGGCCGTGATCATCGGCAACGCGATGTCGGGCGAGAAGCACTACCTGAGCTCGATGCGGATCATGTTTCCCGAGTTCGCGCGCGAGCTGAGCCGCACCGACGGCTTCGCCGCCCTCCCCGGCGATGTGCGCGCGACGATCGAGCGTGAGCTGCGCGCGGAGTTCGCCGCATGGCTGCCGGACATCACCGAGGACACGATGCCGGGCGAGCTCGGCAACTGCATGGCGGGGCGCGTCGCCAACCTGTTCAACCTCCACGGCGCCAGCTTCACCACCGACGCCGCGTGCGCGTCGGCCCTCGCGGCGATGGACGCGACCGTCGACGGGCTGCTCGCGCACGAGTTCGATGTCGCGATCACGGGCGGCGTCGATCGCAACATGGGCGCGCACATGTTCGTCAAGTTCTGCGCGATCGGGGCCCTCTCTCCGAGCGGCACGCGCCCATATTCGGACGGCGCGGACGGCTTCGTGATGGGCGAGGGGGCGGCGCTGTTCGTCGTCAAGCGGCTCGCCGACGCGGAGCGCGACGGCGACCGGATCTACGCCGTGGTGCGGGGCGTCGGCAGCTCGAGCGACGGCAAGGGGAAGGGCATCACCGCCCCGAACCCGATCGGTCAGCGGTTTGCGGTCGAGCGCGCATGGCGCAGTGCCGGTCTGTCGCCGACGCAGTGCGGTCTGATCGAGGGCCATGGAACATCGACGCGCGTCGGCGACGCGGTCGAGCTCGGTGCTCTCGCGGACGCCTTCACCGGCATCCATCTGGAACCCGGGTCGATCGCGCTCGGTTCGGTGAAGTCGAATATCGGCCACCTGAAGGCCGCGGCCGGTGCCGCCGGCATGCTGAAGGCGACGCTCGCGCTGCACGGGAAGGTGCTGCCGCCGAGCCTCAACTTCGAGCGCCCGAACCCGAATCTCGACTGGAGCGTGTCGCCGTTCGCGGTCAACACCGAGCTGCGCGAGTGGGCGGTCCCCGCCGATCGCACGCGCGTCGCCGGGGTCAGCGCCTTTGGCTTCGGCGGCACGAACTTCCACCTCGTGCTCGAGGAGTACGTGCCCGGACGGACTCGCACGAACGGACACCGAGTCGTGACCGCGCAGGCCCAGACGCCGACGGCGTCGTCGACCCCGGCGCCGACCCCCAGCGTCCAGAGCAGTACCAAGCCTCCGCTGCGTGGTGCACTCGTGCTCGGCGCGGCCAGCACCGAGGAGCTCGCGAACGAGCTCCGCACCGCCCTCGCCGAGGCCCGCCAGGGCCGGCATCTCGATCCGGTCGCGCCGAGCGCGCAGACGCTGCGCGCGCCGGAGCGCATCGCGATCGACTACGCGGACGGCGACGATCTCGTCGCGAAAGCGGAGATCGCGCTGAAGATCATGCAGTCCGGGAACTCGGCCGCCTGGCCGGCGCTGCGCGGGCGCGGGATCTATCGCGGCAGCGGCGCGCCCGGCAAGGTCGCGTTCCTCTACACCGGTCAGGGCTCGCAGTACGCGAACATGCTTGCGGAGGTTCGCCGGCGCGAGCGTGTCGTCGCGGACCTGTTCGACGAAGCGGACGAGATCATGCGCCCGCTGCTCGAGGGGCGGCTGCTGTCGGACATCATCTTCTGTGACGCGGGTGATTCCGCAGGTGTCGCTCGGGCCGAGGCAGAGTTGATGCGCACGGAGATCACGCAGCCGGCGGTCATCACCGTCGACACCGCGCTCACTCGGCTCCTCGCCGAGTACGGCGTCGAGCCGGACATGGCGATGGGCCACTCCGTCGGCGAGTACGGCGCGCTTGTCGCGGCCGGGGCGATGTCGTTCGAAGACGCGCTCGAGGCCGTCAGCGCCCGCGGGCGGGAGATGGCCAGCCTGAGCCTCGAGGATCCCGGGGCGATGGCGGCCGCGATCGCGCCGCTTGCCGAGGTCGAGGAGATCGTCGCCGGCATCGAGGGCTACGTCGTGCTCGCGAACATCAACTCGACCCACCAGGTCGTGATCGGCGGCGCCACCGAGGCGGTCGGCCAGGCCGTCGCCGCGCTCCAGCAGCGCGGCCACACCGCGATCCCGCTGCCGGTCAGCCACGCGTTCCACACCGCGATCGTCGCGCCGGCGAGCGCTCCGCTGCGCCATATGCTCGGGCGCCTCGGGCTCCACGCCCCGCGGCTCCCGATCGTCGCCAACGTCAATGGCGAGTTCTATCCGACCGGCGATGACATCGTCGAGCAGATGCTCGACATGCTCTCGCGGCAGGTCGCCTCGCCGGTGCAGTTCGTCAAGGGCCTGCGCACGCTGTACGACGCCGGCGCGCGCGTGTTCGTCGAGGTCGGTCCCAAGCATGCGCTGCAGGGATTCGCCTCCGACGTGCTCGGCGACGACGCCGTCATGAGCCTCTCGACGAACCACCCGAAGCAGGGGGACGTGGCAACGTTCAACAGCGCTCTGTGCGGGTTGTGGGCAGCTGGTCTCGGCGCCGGGTCAGCGCCGGTCTCGCGCGAGACGGCGGCCTTCGCCGCGGAGCGCCCAGTTGTGCTTGACACCCCGCGTCCGGCTGCCGTCGACGGCGGCTCGCCGGCGGGCGAGCCGGTTGTCATCACCGGTGCCGCGCTCGGACTTCCGGGCGCCGAGCGCCTGTTCGACGACGACAACATCGCCCGTCTGCTCCGTGGGGAGCAGGGCATCGACGTGATCCCGTCGCGGTTGCGCCGCGACATGCTGAACAAGCACATCACGCGCCTGGTCAAGGGCGATGACGGCGGCGCCTCGTTCGAGACGATCGACCGGCTCGATGCGGTGATCAAGCTCGCCGCGCGGGCGGGCTCGTTCGATCTGGCGGACGAGTTCGGCATCGACCGCGAGCGGATCGCCGCGCTCGGCCACGACACGCAGATGGCGATCGCCGCGGGGATCGACGCGTTGCGCGACGCCGGCATCCCGCTCGTGCTGCGCTACAAGACGACGACGAAGGGGACACAGCTTCCCGACCGCTGGTCGCTGCCGGATGAGCTGCGCGACGACACCGGCGTGATCTTCGCCTCGGCGTTCCCCGGCCTCGAGGAGATGACCGACGAGGTCGAGCGCTTCACCGTTGACCGCATGCGGCGCGAGCGGCTTGCCGCGCTGGAGTCGCTGCGCGAGCGGATGCTCGACCACGATGGGACCGACCCGGTCGTGCTCGCCGAGGTGGAGCACCGGATCCACGATCTCACGCACCAGCTTGACGAGGAGCCGTACACGTTCGACCGCCGGTTCATCTTCCGCATCCTGTCGATGGGGCACTCGCAGCTCGCCGAGCTGATCGGCGCCCGCGGCCCGAACACGCAGGTCAACGCCGCGTGTGCGAGCACGACCCAGGCGATCGCGCTCGCCGAGGACTGGATCCGCGCCGGTCGCTGCAACCGCGTGCTGATCGTGGCCGCCGACGACGCGACGTCGGACTCGATGCTCGGCTGGATCGGGTCGGGCTTCCTCGCGTCCGGCGCCGCAGCGACCGACGAGATCGTCGAGGACGCGGCGCTCCCGTTCGACGAGCGGCGCCACGGCATGATCATCGGGATGGGTGCAGCCGGGCTCGTGGTCGAGAGCGCGGCGTCGGCGCGCGAGCGCGGGCTCACGCCGATCTGCGAAGTCCTCGCGTCGGTCACGGCCAACTCCGCCTTCCACGGCACCCGGCTGGACGTCGAGCACATCAGCGGCGTGATGGAGCGGCTCATTGCTCAGGCTGAGGCGCGTGGCGTGCGCCGCGAGCACATCGCGGGCGAGACCGTGTTCGTGTCGCACGAGACGTACACGCCCGCGCGCGGCGGCAGCGCCGCCGCCGAGATCCACGCGTTGCGGCGCGTGTTCGGCCCGGGCGCGGAGCGAATCGTGATCGCCAACACGAAGGGCTTCACCGGCCATCCGATGGGAGTCGGCCTCGAGGACATCATGGCCGTCAAAGCGCTCGAGACGGGCGTCGTTCCGCCGGTCCCGAACTTCCGCGACCCCGATCCCGAACTCGGCCTGCTCAATCTGTCGAAGGGCGGCGCCTACCCGGTTCAGTACGCGCTCCGGCTGGCGGCCGGGTTCGGATCGCAGATCGCGATGGTGCTGCTGCATTGGACGCCGGTCGCCGACGGCCGCCGACGCGGCCTCGACGAGTTGGGGCACGACTACCGGATCGGCGATCGCGCGGCCTGGAGCGCCTGGCTGCGGCGCGTGAGCGGCTGCGAGAACCCGAAGCTGGAAGTCGTCCAGCGCCGCCTGCGGGTCGTCGACAGCGCGGCTCCGGCCCCTGCCGTAGCGCCGCAGCCGATCGCGGCTGCACAGCCGGCACCCGTACCCGTCCCAACGCCCATGCCCGCGCCCGCCCCGGCGCCGGCACCCGCGGCGGCCCCAGCTCCGACCCCCGCGCCCGCGCCTGCGCCTGTGCCGGTGCTCGCCGTGCATCCCGCGCCGGCCCAGCCGCCGGCGGCGGCGCCGCTTGATGACGTCGAGCAGCGCGTGCTCGCGGTGGTGGCGGAGCAGACGGGATATCCGACGGATCTGCTGGACATGGATCTCGATCTCGAGGCGGATCTGGGGATCGATACGGTCAAGCAGGCGGAGGTGTTCGCGTCGATCCGTGAGGCGTATGGGATCGAGCGCGACGATTCGCTCAAGTTGCGCGATTACCCGACGCTCAGTCATGTCGTCGGGTTTGTGCGCGAGCGCGCGGGGCTTCCGACGGGTGACGCCGAGGACCGGGCCACGTCCACAACGGCCCCCGCGAGCCCCGCGCCGGCGCCCGCCCCAGTCGCGGCGCCGGCGCAGCCGCCGGCGGCGGCGCCGGTTGACGACGTCGAGCAGCGCGTGCTGGCGGTGGTGGCGGAGCAGACGGGATATCCGCCTGAGCTGCTGGACATGGATCTCGATCTCGAGGCGGACTTGGGGATCGATACGGTCAAGCAGGCGGAGGTGTTCGCGTCGATCCGTGAGGCGTATGGGATCGAGCGCGACGATTCGCTCAAGCTCCGCGATTACCCGACGCTCAACCACGTGGTCGGCTTCGTCCGTGAACGTGCCAAGCTCGAAGCCCCGACCGGTGCAGCACCGGAGCCGGAGCCAGAGCCGGAGCCCGCACCCGCGGAAGCCCCGGCCGACGAGATCGTCGCGCGCGTGCTCGCGGTGGTGGCCGAGCAGACTGGATATCCGCCTGAGCTGCTGGACATGGATCTCGATCTCGAGGCGGATTTGGGGATCGATACGGTCAAGCAGGCGGAGGTGTTCGCGTCGATTCGTGAGGCGTATGGGATCGAGCGGGACGATTCGCTCAAGCTCCGCGACTACCCGACGCTCAACCACGTGGTCGGCTTCGTCCGCGAGCGGGCGGCCACGCCGACGGGGCCAGAACCCGAGCCCGAGCCCGAAGCGGCCCCCGAGCCGGAGCCCACACCCGCCGCCCCAACCGCTGCCGTCGACGTCGAGGCGTTCCCGCGGCGCATCCCGACCGCGGTCCTGCGCCCGCCCCTCGACCACTGCGTGGCGACGGGCGTCGCGCTGACCGAAGGGCACCGCGTCATCGTGATGTCTGACACCGGCGGCGTCGCCGCCGCGATCACGACGCTGCTCGCCGCCCGCGGCGTGGAGGTGCTTGCGATCGAGGGAGCGCCGACCGTCAAGGCACTCGAGCAGCAGATCGCCGACTGGACCGCGGCCGGTCCGGTCCACGGCGTTTACTGGCTGCCCGCGCTCGATGATGAGGGTCCGCTCGCCGAGCTCGACGCGGGCGCCCGGCGCGACGCGCTCCACGTCCGCGTCAAGTTGCTCGCGGCGGCGATGCGCGCGCTGTCCGAGCAGATCAGCGCCGCCGGGACCTTCCTCCTCAGCGGCACGCGCCTCGGCGGACGGCACGGGTATGGCCCGGCGGGCGCGCAGGGCGTGCTCGGCGGCGCCGTCACCGGCTTTACCAAGGCCCTCGCCCAGGAGCGTCCCGACGCGACCGTCAAGGCGGTCGACTTCGCGCCGGCGACCGATCCCAGCGAGACGGCCGCGCTGCTGATCGAGGAGACCTTGAAGGATCCGGGCGTCGTTGAGATCGGCTATGCCGATCAGCTTCGCTGGACGGTCGGCACGACCGTGCAGCCGGCCGACGCAGACCCAGCGCGGGAGCCGGACGCGGACACTGTGTTCCTCATCACCGGCGCCGCGGGAAGCATCGTTGCGGCGATCACGGTCGACCTCGCGACAGCCGCCCGCGGCGGCACGTTCCACCTGCTCGACCTCGTCCCCGAGCCGGATCGGAACGATCCGGATCTACAGACGTTCGCCGACGACCGTCAGAGGCTCCAGCGGGAGCTTGCCGACAGAATCCGGGATCAGGGTGAGCGGCCGACGCCGAAGCTGATCGAACGCGAGCTTGCGCGGATCGAGCGGGCGCGCGCGGCACTCGACGCGATCGACGCGATCGAGCGCGCCGGCGGCCGGGCGCACTGGCACCAGGTCGACCTGACCGACGCCAAGCAGGTCGCCAAGGCGATCGCGAAAGCGGCGAAGGCCAGTGATCACATCGACATCGTCCTGCACTGCGCGGGCCTCGAGATCAGCCACGTCCTGCCGGACAAGCCTCAGGCCGAGTACGACCTGGTGTTCGACGTCAAGGCGCACGGCTGGCTGAATCTGCTCGACGCGCTGGCTCGCGCCGGCCTCACCGACGACAAAGCCCCGGATGCGGCCGTCGTGTTCAGCTCGATCGCCGGTCGCTTCGGCAATCGTGGGCAGACCGACTACTCCGCGGCCAACGATCTGCTGTGCAAGAGCGTGTCGCACATGCGCCGTGGCGGCCGCACGCGCGGCATCGCGATCGACTGGACCGCCTGGGCGCAGATCGGGATGGCGAGCCGCGGCTCGATCCCGAAGGTGATGGAGGCGGCGGGCATCGACATGCTGCCGCCGGAGATCGGCGTGCCCGCCGTTCGTCGTGAACTGGTCGCGGCCGGCGATGGGCGCGAGGTCATCGTCGCCGGCTCGCTCGGGATCATGTCCGCAGAGCGTCATCCGACCGGCGGGCTTGATCCCGAGCTCGCGACGGCGGCGCTGCAGGACCGGGGCGGACCGATGACGGGTGCGGTCGCCGCCTTCTCCGCCGACGGGACGGTCACGATCGTGACCGAGCTCGACCCCGCACGCCAGGCGTTCCTCAACGACCACCGGATCGACGGCACGCCTGTGCTGCCGGGCGTGATGGGGATGGAGGGCTTCGCCGAGACGGCACGAGCGCTCGTACCGGGGTTCGACGTCGTCGCGCTCGAGAACGTCGACCTGCTCGCGCCGTTCAAGTTCTACCGCGACGCACCACGCGAGCTGACCCTGCGCGCGCGGCTGCACGACGCCGGGGATGGAACGCTTGCAGCGGAATGCGAGCTGATCGGGCGCCGGACGCTGCGTGGCAAGGGCGAGCAGGAGACGCGGCATTTCGTCGGGCGCGTGCAACTCGCTCGCAAGCGTCCCGCGGCGCCGAAGGCGAGCCTGCGGCCCTCGGCGGAGCGCACAGGCGAGCCCTCCGTCGACCGCGACGACGTCTACCGCGTCTACTTCCACGGTCCCGCCTACCAGGTGCTCGGCCGGGCGTGGCGCGAGGACGGTCACGTCGTCGGAAGTCTTGCCGACCAGCTCCCCGACGATCACGAGCCGGCGACACAGCCGACCGAGTTCGTGCCCAGGCTGATCGAGCTGTGCTTCCAGACCGCGGGTGTGTGGGAGCTCGGAACGGCCGGTCGAATGGCGCTGCCGACCCATGTCGATCGGGTGATCCGCTTCCAGACGCCGCGCAAGCCGGGACCGATGTGGGCGGTCGTGAGCCATCGTGACGGGTCAATCGACGCGGAGGTCGTCGATGAATCAGGGCGCGTGCGCGTCCGGCTCGAGGGATACCGCACGACCGAGCTGCCCGGAGCGCTTGACGCCACGGCGCTCGAACCGATCCGGACTGCGATGGGGGAGAAGTAGAGGTTCAGTCATGCAACGCCCGTTCACACGCCTCGCGATCGTCAATCGCGGCGAGCCCGCGATGCGGGTGATTCACGCCGTCCGTGAGCTCAACGAACACAGCCCCGAACCGATCACCTTGATCGCGCTGTACACGGCGGCCGAGCGCGACGCGATGTTCGTTCGTCACGCCGACGAGGCGGTCTGCCTGGGACCGAGCACGATCGAGGACGCGGACGGGGGTAGCCGCCGCAGCGGCTACCTCGACTATCCCGCGCTCGAGCGAGCGCTCGTCGCGGCCCGCGCCGACGCCGCCTGGGTCGGGTGGGGGTTCGTGGCCGAGCAGCCCGAGTTCGCGGAGCTGTGCGAGCGCCTCGGGATCGTGTTCATCGGTCCCGACCCCGGGATCATGCGGCTCGTCGGCGACAAGATCGCCGCCAAGCGGCTGGCGGAGGACGCCGGCGTGCCGGTCGCGCCGTGGAGCAACGGCGCGGTCGAGACCGTCGAGGAGGCGGTCCACCACGCCGAGTGGATCGGATTCCCCCTGATGATCAAGGCCGCCGCGGGTGGCGGGGGGCGCGGGATCCGCCGCGTCGATGACACCGCCGCGCTCGCCTCCGCGTTCGCGAGCGCTCGCGCGGAGGCATTCCAGGCATTCGGCGATGGAACGCTGCTGCTGGAGAAGCTCGTCACCGACGCGCGTCACATCGAGGTGCAGATCATCGCTGACGGCCAGGGCACGGCGTGGCCGATCGGCGTGCGCGACTGCTCCTACCAGCGCCGCAACCAGAAGGTCATCGAGGAATCCGCGAGCCCGGCTCTGAGCGCCGAGCAGGAGCAGAGCGTGATGGAGGCGGCGCGGCGGCTGGCGCTGCTCGCGGGGTACCGCAACGCCGGCACGGTCGAGTTCCTCTACGAGCCCAAGCACGAGCGCTTCTCGTTCATGGAGGTCAACGCGCGGCTGCAGGTCGAGCACCCGGTGACCGAAGCGGTCACGGGGATCGACCTCGTGAAGCTGCAGCTCCACGTCGCCGCGGGCGGCCGACTCGAAGGCGATCCCCCAGCGCCGATCGGGCACGCGATCGAGGCCCGCCTCAACGCCGAGGATCCCGCGCTCGGCTTCGCCCCAGCCCCGGGTCGCCTCGTGCTGTTGCGGCTGCCGACGGGTCCGGGCCTCCGCGTCGACACCGGCGTCTCCGAGGGCGACGTGATCCCGCCCGAGTTCGACTCGATGATCGGCAAGCTGATCGCGTGGGGACGCACGCGCGACGAGGCGCTCGCCCGGCTGCGATGCGCCGTGGCCGACACCGTCGTCGTCGTCGACGGCGGCACGACCAACCAGGGCTTCCTGCTCGAGCTGCTCTCCCGGCCGGAGGTGTGGGCCGGCAACATCACCACCTCGTGGCTCGATCATCTGTATCTGAGCGGCGAGGCGGTGCCCTCGCGAGATGCTGACATCGCGCTCCTGCAGGCGGCGATCGAGCTCTCCGACGACGATCTCGCCGCCGACCGCGCTCGCTTCTATGCGTTCGCTCGTCGCGGCCGGCCGCACGCCGACACGCGGCTGTCGCGCACGTACGAGCTGCGCTTCCGCGGGCAGTCCTACCGTCTGTCGGTCGCGCAGATCGGACCCGGCGAGTACCGGGTGACCGTCGACGGCCAGGCAATCGAGATCACCGCGCGCCGGCTCGGGCCGCACGAGCGCCGGCTCGAGGTCGCGGGGAAGGGCTATCGCACGCTCACCTCCGCGCAGGGCGACGACCTGCTCGTCGAGGTGGGCGGCGTGCCGCACCGCATCTCCCGTGACGACGGCGGGATCGTGCACAACATCTCGCCGGCCGTCGTGGTCTCGATCCCGGTCGTGCCGGGCGACATTGTCGAGGCGGGCGACGTCGTCGCGGTCGTCGAGGCGATGAAGATGGAGTCCTCGCTGACGGCGCCGTTCCGCGGCCGCGTCAAGCGCGTGCTCGCGGGCGAGAACACCCACGTCGCCGCACAGGCGCCGCTCGTCTCGCTCGAGCCGATCGACGGCGATGAGTCAGCGGCGACGAGCGAGCGGCTGTCATTCGCGCGGTACGCGACGGACAGCGGGGCGACCGCGCCGGAGCTCTGCCGCGAGAACCTGCGCCGGATGGAGCGCCTGTTGCTCGGGTACGACATCGGCCGCGAGGAGGCCGACCGCATGATCGGCGACCTCCACGGGCAGTGCGCGGACCTGCTTGCGTGCGATCCCGCGCTGATCCCGGGAGAGCACGGGTTGCTGACGATGTTCGCCGATTTGCGGACGCTGACACTCCCCAGGCACCTCGAGGATGAGACCGAGCCGCAGATCGTGCAGAGCCCGGAGGAGAACCTGAACGCGTGGTTGCGCTCGTTCGAGACCGAGGCGGAGGGGCTCGCGTCGGACTTCGTCGTCAAGCTGCGCCGCGCGCTCGCTCACTACGGGATCGATAGCCTCGACCGCACCTCCGCGCTCGAGGAGTGCTGCTACCGCCTGTTCCTCTCTCAGCAGCGCGTCGATGCCGCCCGAGCGGCGGTCGTCGCGATCCTCGACCGCCGGCTCGACACTGCCGAGGAGCTCATCGGCCATGTCGGCGACGACTTCCGCGAGGCGCTCGACCGCCTCGTCGTCGCCCACGAGGGTCGCGACCCGGTCATCGCCGACCTCGCCCGGCAGGTGCGCTTCCGCTACTTCGACGAGCGCATCATCGCCGAAGCGCGCGAGAGCGTCTATGCGGAGATGCAGCAGCACGTCTTCCGCCTCACGACCGATCCCGAGACGCCGGACCGCGACGCGCTGATCGCCGCGATCGTCGACTGCCCCCGTCCGCTGTCCACGTTGCTGACCGCGTCGATGCGCGCCGCGCAGCCGCGCTCGCGCAACGTCCTGGTCGAGGCAATGGCGCGACGCTATTACCGCGTGCGCTCGCTCGAGGGGTTCGACGAGGTGCAGTCCGGCCCGCACACGTTCGTTCGCGGCCGGTATTCGTTCCAGGGCCAGCTGCGGCACATCGGCGCGGCGTACGTCGAGCTCGAGGACGTGGCGAGCGCCGTCGCCGCGTTCATGGACGAGATCGCGTCGGTGCCGGACGCCGAGCGGGCCGTGCTCGACCTCTACGCCGAGCATCGCGACGCGGCGCCCAGCCACGAGGAGCTGGCCCACGCACTGCGGCTCGCGCTCGCCGATGTCGCGGTACCGCCGTCGCTGCACCGGGTCGTGATCGCGGTCGCCGAGCCGCGCCGTGGCCGCGGGATGTCGGCCGTCGACATGTTCACCTTCCGGCCCGGGCCCGACGGCCTCGTCGAGGACGAGGTCCTGCGCGGGCTGCACCCGATGATGGGTCACCGCCTCCAGGTGTGGCGCCTGCAGGAGTTCCATCTCGAGCGGCTGCCGTCGCCCGAGGACATCTACACGTTCCGCGGCGTCGCGCACACGAACCCCCGCGACGAGCGGTTGTTCGCGTGCGCGGAGGTGCGCGACCTCACGCGGATCTACGACGACGAGGGCAACATCGTCGCGCTGCCGGAGCTCGAGCAGGTCGTCATCCGCGTGCTCGCGACCGTGCGCGAGTTCCAGGCGCACCGACCGCTCAACCGGCGGCTGCTGTGGAACCGGGTGCTGCTGCACGTGTGGCCGGTGATGGAGCCAGACCCCGACGAGATCCAGCGGCTCGTCGAACGCCTCGCGCCGCTGACGACCGGCTTGGGCATCGAGATGATCTCGTTCCAGGGCCAGGTCCGCGAGCCCGACGGCAGCGTTCGACGCCGGGTGCTGCAGTTCTTCACACCACTCGGACACGACGTCTCGCTCGAGGTCGCGGACCCGCCCACGCGCCCGATCCAGCCACTCGACGAGGGCGCGCGCCGGCTCATCTCCGCACGCCGCCGCGGCACGCTGCACCCCGCCGAGGTGATCCGGCTGCTCGCGCCCTCGCTTGCCACCGCCGGCCAGCCGGCCGGCGTATTCACCGAGTACGAGCTGGGCGACGACGGGACGCTGAGTCCAATCGAGCGGCCGCCCGCGAACAACCCTTGCGGGATCGTCGTCGGCACCGTGCGCAACTTCACCGAGCGCTATCCGGAGGGGATGCTGCGCGTGATCCTGCTCGGCGACCCGACGAGGGCGCTCGGCGCGCTCGCCGAGCCGGAGTGCCGCCGGATCAACGCCGCGATCGACCTCGCGGAGTCGCTCGGCGTCCCGCTCGAGTGGTTCGCGCTGTCGGCCGGGGCGAAGATCGCGATGGACAGCGGGACCGAGACGATGGACTGGATCGGCGCGGTGCTGCGCCGCATCGTCCAGTTCACGCAGGCGGGGGGCGAGCTGAACGTCGTCGTCGCTGGGATCAACGTCGGCGCGCAGCCGTACTGGAACGCAGAGGCGACGATGCTGATGCATACCCGCGGGGTGCTGATCATGACCCCCGAGAGCGCGATGGTGCTCACCGGCAAGCAGGCGCTCGACTACTCCGGCGGCGTCTCCGCGGAGAACAACTTCGGCATCGGCGGCTACGAGCGGATCATGGGACCGAACGGCCAGGCGCAGTACTGGGCGCGCGACCTCGCCGACGCATGCCGCGTGCTCCTCACCTACTACGAGCATGCGTACGTCGCCCCCGGCGAGCGCTTCCCGCGGCCGGCGATCACCTCCGATCCCACCGACCGCGACATCCGTGGCGCCAAGCACACGGCCGAATCATCGGACCTCGTGCGCATCGGCGACGTGTTCAGTGACGCGACGAACCCGGGACGCAAGAAGCCGTTCGACATCCGCGCCGTGATGCGCGCGGTGATCGACAGCGACTTGCCCCCGTTCGAGCGCTGGCCGGTGATGAACTCGGCGGAAATCGCCGTCGTCTGGGACGCGCACCTCGGCGGCGTGCCTGTCTCGCTGATCGGGATCGAGGGACGCCCGCTGCCGCGGCACGGCCCGATCCCCGCCGACGGCCCCGAGCAGTGGACCTCGGGAACGCTGTTCCCGCGCTCATCGAAGAAGATCGCCCGCGCGATCAACTCCGTCGCCGGCCGCCGGCCGCTCGTCGTGCTCGCCAACCTCGCCGGATTCGACGGATCACCCGAGTCGATGCGCGAGTGGCAGCTCGAGTTCGGCGCCGAGATCGGCCGCGCGGTCGTGAACTTCGACGGCCCGATCGTGTTCTGCGTCGTGTCTCGCTACCACGGCGGCGCGTTCGTTGTGTTCTCGCAGACGCTCAACCCGAACCTCGAGACGATCGCGCTCGAGGGAGCGCACGCGTCGGTGATCGGCGGCGCTCCGGCGGCCGCCGTCGTGTTCGCGCGCGAGGTGGAGCAGGCCGTGCGCAGCGACGAGCGGATCACCGCGCTCGACGAGCGGATCGCGTCCTGCGAGGGCGCCGAGCGACAGCGCCTGCGCGCCGAGCGGGCGGCGCTGTGGCCGGACGTCCTGGCCGAGAAGCGCAAGGAGTTCGCCGACCGCTTCGACGCGACGCACAGCGTCGAGCGCGCCGTGCGGGTGGGTTCGGTCTCGGCGATTGTCGATCCGAAGCGGCTGCGGCCGTTCCTGATCGAGGCGGTGGAGCGCGGGATGCGGCGAGCACTGGAGCAGGTCGGGGAGGAGCGTGATGGGCACGCCCGGCTGGCTCGCTAGCACGCACGCCGAGGTCCCGGCCGGCGTTGATTGGCTCGGCAAGCGCGAGCGCCGTGCGCTGATGCGCTTCCGGGTCGCGCACCGCCGCGCCGACTGGCTGCTCGGCCGCTGGACGGCGAAGGCGGCGGTCGGCTCATGGCTCTCGCAGGCGCTTGACCGGATCGAGGTGCTCGCAGCCCCGGATGGCGCTCCTGAGGCGTTCCTCGACGGCGAGCCGGTGCCACTGTCGGTGTCGCTCAGCCACCGCGCGGGCCGCGCGATCGCGGTCGTCGCCGATGCGCCGGCGGTCGTCGGGTGTGACCTCGAGGTGATCGAGCATCGCAGCGACGCGTTCGTCCGCGAATGGCTCGACCCAGAGGAGCAGGAGCTCGTCGACGCCGGATCCGAGACGCAGCGGGACATGATCGCGAACCTCATCTGGACCGCAAAGGAAGCCGCCGCAAAGGTGCGCCGGGAGGGCCTCCGGCTCGATCTGCGGCACGCCGTCGTCCGCGTCGAGGGGAGCTTCGCGGAGCCGGACCACTGGCACCGTCTATGCGTGGAGTGGAGCGACGGCGACGGCACGACCGCCGGATGGTGGCGCTCGGAGCCCGGCTGGGTGATCGCGATCGCCGGTGACCCCAGCATCGAGGAGCCGCGCAGCCTCATCGCTCAGCTGCCCGCGAGCCTCTCCTCGTAGATCGCGATCTTCCGCTCGATGAACGCGAGGTGGCGGCGGACCGCCGCGAGCTCGGCCTTGACGGCGTCGCGATGCTCCTCGAGCAGCGCGAGCCGCTCGGCCTCCGTCCCATCGCCCGCCCGCACCAACTCCGCGTAGCGGCGGATCCGCTGGATCGGCATCCCGGTCGCGCGCAGGCGCTGGAGCACCTCGATCCACGCGAGGTCCCCGTCGCTGTAGCGGCGATGCCCTGAGTCCGCCCGTCCGACGCCGTTGATCAAACCGGCGCGCTCGTAGTAGCGCAACGTGTAGGCGCTGACGCCGGTCGCCCGGGCGGCATCCGCGATCGTCAGCGACGTCTCTGTGTCGACAGCCATGACGTCGAGGATAGGAGTTGGAGCGCGGTCTAAGTCAAGCCGGGCGGCCGGCCGCGGCCGCCCGGCGGCCTGCACGAGCGGCAGCGTCCGGGGCGGCACTCTAGTCCGGCGACGCCGCGCCCGACCACGGCCGGATACGACCGAGAACCCGCCCGGCCCGGAGGGCTCGCTCCGATCGAGGTCTTTCCCGGCCCGACCTGGGACAACGTGAAGAGATCCGTCTTCGCCGCGGCGTGTCTGCAGATCAAGCGGTCGGCGCGACAGTGCCTCGGTCTTCTCGGCTGGGGGTGACCAGTCGAGTGTCTGAGGGGACGACCGCCTGAGTTTTGGTCACGCTCGGGCACCCGTCGCCGGGCGCTCAGCGCTGCTGCGGGCCGTCCGCGCGCACACAATCAGCCACAGTCGCGCCGGGTCGGCGGACCGTGCGCGATCGCTCACCGCCGGCGGACCCAGACCCCCACACCCTGACCATCATCGCGAGGTGAGGGAGATCGCTTCCGCCACACGCCCGCTTTCGTGGTAGGAGGGCAACTGACCCACCAGCCGGCGCAAACGCCGCCTCATCCGCAGCCCACACGCCGCACGACGCGGCAGCCCGAACCCAGCCACGACCTCCCCCACCACCGCACCCGCACCAAAACCGCGCCATCACCGCCCCCCGCTCCGGCGGCGTCAACAACCAACACGACCCACGCCCACCCCGACTCCTGGCCATCCGACCCCCCCAATCACCCAACGGGAAAACACGATCGTGCTGCGTCGACCGGATGAGTCCACCCACCGTGGCGGTGCTCATCTGGCAAAACGCTGAACGCGGCCGGCCCTTTTTCACGTTGTGCACGCCGGCGCGGGCTGGACCATCCATCGCGTGTGACGAGCCCGGCGGACGACCATAGTAGGAGTGATGAGGCGCCCTGAGCAGCTGTTCCTCCTGGCCGCGGCGTGCGTCGGGCTCGCGGGGTGCGGGACACGCATCGCCCAGCGCCCACCCGCGAGAACGCTGCCTGCTCGGACCGCGGACGGCCTCGTGAGTGTCCGCTGGACGCTCGGGCGCGCGCGGGCGCGGTCGATCACGATCCGCTTCCTCGAGCCGGGCTGCGTGTACAGCTTCGCGCGCACCGCCTCGTTGCAAACGAGTCAGTCCGTGACGATCGCGGTCTACGACCACTACCGGCCGCTGCAACCAGGCGTCGTGTGCCCCGCGTTCCTGCGGCTTGCCACGGCCACGATCGCGCTCCGCGAGCCGCTCGGCGCTCGCCGGATCCTGCACGCGCCGGTGTGGCACCCGTGATGCGCCGCCATGTCGGAACTCTGACCTCTGGAGCGCGCCGGGTTGTTTACAACGGCCCGCCTCGGGTACGACAACTGCATGCTTCGGACTACCGGACTAACGTTGGGAGGTTCTGACGTGCCGCAAGCGCTACAGGCCCGGAAGGACATATCGACTGCCGCGGTGGCGGATCGGGTGCACTCAAGCGCCCTGTTCGCACGATGGCAGCAAGACGGAGACACGGGAGCTCGCGAACAGCTTGTAGAGCGGTTCCTGCCGCTCGCCCGGAAGCTCGCACGCCGCTACAGCGGCGCCCACGAGCCGTTCGATGATCTGCTGCAGGTGGCGAGCCTTGGACTTGTCAAGGCGATCGACCGTTTTGACGTCGAGCGCGGCACCGCCTTCTCGTCGTTTGCCGTGCCCACCATCCTCGGAGAGCTGAAGCGCTATTTCCGCGATCTGGGCTGGTCGGTGCACGTGCCTCGAGGAGCGCAGGAGATGGCGCTCAAGGTCGAGGAAGGTCGCCAGCAGCTGATGACGAAGACCGGGCGTCCGCCGAGCGTCCCCGACCTGGCCGAGTATCTCGAACTCAGCATCGAGGACGTGCTCGACGCCCTCGAGACCGCCGGAGCACATCACACCGCGTCGCTCGACTCGCCGCGAGATGACGGGGAGGAGGAATCGGGGACGCTTGCCGATGCGTTCGGTGAGATCGACCGCCGGCTCGAGCTCGTCGATGCGAAGGTGACGATCGTCGACGCGGCGAGCCATCTCGCGCCGCGCGAGCGGCGCGTGCTCGCGCTGAGGTTCGTCGATGACCTGACCCAGAGTCAGATCGCGGCGATGATCGGCGTGTCGCAGATGCAGGTCTCGCGGATCCTGCGCCGCGCGCTCGAGCAGCTGCGCGATCTCACCCAGGCTGAGACAGAACCGCTTCAGGCGTAGCCCACCGCGGCCGACGGGCGGCCCAGCACATGCACGGGTCGCCCGCGCGGGATCATTGAGGCCGGTTGGCGAGGTTGCGTCGAATCAGGATGATGTGATTCATATCCTTGGTGGCGCATTTGAGCGCCCTTGCGACCATGAGCACGGATTCGACCACCGTTCGCCGCAGTATCGGTGCCGGCGCGCCGGCTGTCCGGCTAGATCTGGAGAGCAGACCCGAAACGCTGACGCTCGTCCGTGGGATGCTCGGTGGAATTGCTGAACGTATCGCGATGGACGCCGAGCTGCTCGACGATCTCAAGACGGCAATCAGCGAAGCGTGCAACAACGTGGTCTTGCACGCCTATCCCGACGGCTCTGGACCGCTGACGGTCGAGCTGACGCTCGGGCTCGACCGGATCGAGGTGATCGTCCGCGACCAGGGGTGTGGCATCAGCGAAGCGGCCGCCTCCGGGGAGCGCGTGCATGGCGTTGGGATGCCCGTCATCCGGGCGCTGGCAGACCGTGCGGAATTTCGTCAGCGGGCCGACGGCGGAACCGAGGTCTGGATGGTGTTCGCCGGAGCGCGCGACGGCAAGCCGCTGTTCGATCCGCCGGCGGACGCCGGCCCAGAAGATGCGTGGTCCGAGAACCTGTCCGGCGACGCGGTCGTGTCAGTTTCCCCCGTGACTCTGCTCGCCGGCGTGCTCGGGCGCCTCTCCCGCGCGCTCGCCGCGAGTGCGCGCTTCTCGCTCGACCGCTTCTCCGACGTCTACCTCGTCACCGACGCGATCTCGGCGCTCGCGGCGAGCGGTGCGACGGGGCCGAGGATCGGCTTTGCGATCAGGGTTCGGACGCGGCAGCTCGAGCTTCTCGTCGGCCCGCTGCGCCGCGGCAGCGTCGACGCGCTGCGCATCCGCAACGACGGCCGGCTGGCGGATTCGCCGCTCGCGCTGCTCAGCGACGAGCTGGCAGCGGAGACGATCGGCCCGAGCGAGCTGCTCCACGTCGTGATGATCGATCACCGCCGCTCGCCCGCATAATCGCCGTCAGCCCGCCGTGCGAGCGGGCCGCAGCGCGAGCGCCGCGATGTCGTCGCGCTGCGGACCGGCGCTGAACTCACGCACGGCAGTGTCGACCGCGGCGAGCAGCTCCTGAGGTGTCGCGTTGGCGTGGGCGGACATCAGCCCGCGCAGACGCGCAACCCCGAAGCGCTCGCTCGAGCCGGCCGTCTCGGTCACGCCGTCGGTGTACAGCAGGATCAGCTCGCGGTCGACCGAAAGCTGCTGTTCCGGCCACTGCGGATCGGCGAACGCGCCGAGCAGCGGACCGCTGGCGGGCGCCTCGCGAACCTCGCCGTTCGCCGAGACGATCATCGCCGGCGGGTGTCCTGCCGAGCTGAGTACGACGCGGTTGCCGGCAAGCTGCGCGCACAGGACGGTGCAGAGCGCATCGCCTGGACGCTGCCTGAGGAACTCGTTGAGGCGGCCGAGAATCGCCGAGGGCTGCGGCTCAGCACGGCTGGCAAAACGGGCGCCGTGACGCATCAGGGAGGTCATCGCGGCGGCGCGGATCCCCTTTCCCGCGACGTCGCCGATCAGCGCGCACCAACCCTCGTCCGTGTCGAACAACTCATAGAAGTCGCCCCCGACGTCGACGCTGGTCTCCGATCCGGCCGGTCGATAGAGCGCCGCGATCTCCCAGCCGGGCACCTCTGGCGGCTCGTCGGGAAGCAGGCTTCGCTGAAGCGTGGCAGCGACGTCCAAGAGCGCGGTGTGCAGGCGGGCATTCTCGACTGCGGCTGCTGCCCGGCCGGCCAGCTGCTCGGCCAGCGCGAGGTCCTCGCCGTCGAGCCGGCGCAGAGATTCCGCGGTCACGAGCGTCATCACGCCGAGGATCCGTCCGGGGACGCGCATCGGGACGATCGCGACCGAGCGCATGTGCAGCTCGCGCAGCAGTTGCAGTTGCGGCTCGTCGGCCGCGACCTGCTGAAGCTGAGCGTCGGAGATCGACGGGTAGAGCTCGGACGTGCCGGTGCGCAGCACGCGACGGAGTGCTCCCCCGGGATCGAAGTCGGTGGTCGCGCGCTCCCGAAGCCGCGCGGCGAGCGCCCGCCGTTGGGGATCTCGGTGCGCGGTCACTACGTTTTCCCTGCGGAGGTTGTCGTCGACCAGGTCCACGATGCACCAGTCCGCCAGTGCCGGCACCGCGACCTGGGCGACGTTGCGCAGCGTCTGCTGGTAGTCGAGCGAGGACACGAGCAGCTGTCCGGACTCGGCGAGCACCCGCGTGCGCAGCTCGGCCATCTTGACCGCAGTGACGTTCTCGATCACGGTCACGGCGGCGAGCATCTCGCCGTCGACATCGCGCAGGACGCCCGCCTTCAGCAGGCGCCATCGCACCTCGCCGGTCGCGCGGTCGACCGCGCGCAGGAGCAGCGGCTCGGCGGGCTCGCCGCGCAGCAGCTTCACGGACGGAAGATCCTCGAGGTGCAGGGTGCGTCCGTGCTCGTCCGTGACGAGATAGTCGTCCATCAACGCCCGCGGCGACCGCGCGCGCAGGTCCTCAAGCGAGTCATACCCCATGTCCTGGCGGGCCGCCTTGTTGGCATAGATGATCGTGTCGTCCGGCGCCCGGATCGTCACGGCCTCGTCGAGGATCTCGAGCAACTCGAGGAAGCCCGGTCCTCCACCCCGCAAGAGCTGGTCCTCGAGTGCGGCGGTCCAGCGCAGACCTCAGCCTCCGGTGAGAAGTTCCTCCGGCGAGTCGGCAAGCACCATCCGCTCCTCCACGCCGGTGAGACTGAGGAGGCGCTGGACTTGCTGCGAGCCCCGAATCAGAGCGAATCGTTTGCCGGCTTGCTCGGCCCGCTGGTGCGCCTTGACGAGCGTGCTCAGGCCCGTCGAATCCATGAACTCGAGGCCGCGGAGGTCGACCACGACGAGCGCCGCCGCCGCGTCGAGCATCCGCGTCAGCTGCTGGTCGAGCGTGGCGCTGGACGCGAGGTCGAGCTCACCACTGACAGCTACCACGCACATCTCCCCCTGATTGTGCACCTCGGTAAGGAATGGACTCTGCACGCTCAGAGCGAGCGTACTGATCTGGCACAACGGTTGCCTGGATCACGTTGTGCCGCACCCGGGCGGGGCCGAGTGCAGGGCCAACGTTCGCGAGCGCTTGATCCGCTCTGGGATCGGGTAGCCGAGGCCTACGGCCCGGGAGGCCTTGAGATCGTGAAAGGAGGAAAGAAATGATCGCTTTGCTCGTGTTGCTGCTGATTCTCGCGTTGTTCGGCGGGCTTGGCTTCGCAGCACACTTCCTGTGGATCGTGCTGATCGTGGCGCTGGTCCTCTGGGTGCTCGGATTCCTCATCGGCGGAGTCGAGTCGGGAGTCGGCCGCCGACGGTGGTACGGGCGCTGGTAGGCGCGACCTGCGGACTGGCGGACGACGTCGCGCGCTACTCGCCGCGACGATCGTCCGTCAGCTCGCGCAGCCGCTGCAGCGATTTGCGCAGCAGGCGCGAGACCTGCATCTGCGAGACCCCGACGCGCTCTGCGATCTCGGTTTGCGTGAGGTCCTCGTTGAACCGCAGAAACAAGATCTGGCGTTCACGTTGGGGTAGATGTTTGGCCGCGGCAAAGATCGTCGCCTGATCGTCGACGAGCTCCAGCCGATGGTCGCCGGTACCGACGGCATCCAACCTGCTGCTCGGGTCGTCAGCATCGCGCTGGAGCGGGGCATCCAGCGAGATGGCGTCGTACGCCTCCGCCGTCTGCAGACCATCGATCACTTCCTCCTGGCTGATCTCCAGGTACTCGGACAGCTCCCCGATGGTGGGGGGCCGGCCGGTCTGAGCGCTGATCTTCTGCTGTGCGTCGAGGACCTTGCGGGCACGTTCCTGCGCGCTGCGGTCCACGTGCAGCGCCCAGCCGGAATCGCGGAAATACCGCTTTAGTTCGCCGACGATCGTTGGCACCGCAAACGATGTGAATGCGAACCCCCGGTCGGGGTCGAACCGCTCTACGGCCTTGACGAGGCCGAGGCTTGCTACCTGAACGAGATCTTCGTAGGGCTCGCTCGAGGGTATGTATCGCCGTGCGATCTTGCGTGCGAGCGGTAAGAACCGCTCAATCAATTCGTCGCGAACTCGTCGGTCCCCATACCGCCGCCACCGATTGAACAACTCAGCAGAGCCGGCAGCTCTTGCGGGCGAGCGCGTCATCGCCGTCGCCGCCATCGCTGACCTCCCTGGTGTCGTGCAGACGTATCGTGTTGTAGCACACGTTGGTCCCTGTCTACTCGACTTAACGCGGCGACGCGAAGGCGGGTTGGAAGGTTGAGCCGAGACGCTGTGCGGTGGTCGCGGCGATCGCTACGAGCTACGCCGGTGTGCAGGCGTCGCTCCGTGATTGGAATACTCCGAAGACGAACATGGCACGGGCTCGCTTCACATCGCCGCTGGCCGAGTCGATCGCTCCCGATCTCGAGGAGCGGTTCCTCCGGTACGTGCGGATCGACACGCAATCGCGACGCGAGCGCGAGCGCTCGCCGAGCACGCCCGGGCAGCTCGAGCTGGCGAGGATGCTCGTCTCCGAGTTGGCGTCGTTCGGCCTCGAGGACGCCGCGCTCGATGAGAACGGGTACGTCACCGCGACGCTCCTCGGCAACGGCGACCGGGGTCGCGACGGCCGCGAGCGGTCCGCGACCGCCGCGTTCGGCGTGCTCGCACACCTCGACACGAGCCCGGACGCCCCCGGTGCCGGCGTCGAGCCGATCGTCCATCGTGCCTACGACGGTGGCGTGATCGAGCTGCCCCGTGAGGGCACACGGCTTGACCCCGCCACGATGCCCGAGCTCCTCGAGAAGGTCGGCCACGACCTCGTGACCGCGAGCGGCGACACGCTGCTCGGGGCCGACGACAAAGCCGGTGTCGCGGAGATCATGAGCGCCGTCTCGTACCTCGCGGCGCACCCGGAGATCGAGCGCCCGACGTTCCGCGTGGCGTTCACGCCGGACGAGGAGATCGGTGAGGGAGCCAGCTTGTTCGACATCGAGCGCTTCGGTGCCGGCTGCGCCTACACGCTTGACGGGTCGACGCTCGGCGAGCTCCAGGACGAGACGTTCTCGGCGTACGAGGCGATCGTCACCGTCACGGGCGTCGACGTGCACCCAGGCCAGGCGACCGGCAAGCTCGTCAACGCGCTCCGACTCGCCGCACAGATCGTCGCCGGGCTGCCGGCGGACACGCTCACGCCCGAGACGACGTCCGGCCGCACCGGATTCATCCATCCGTTCTCGCTGACCGGGACCGCCGGGCAAGCGCGGATCCGATTGATCGTGCGCGATTTCGACGAAGCTCTGCTCGAGTCCCATGTCGAGCTGCTGCGGGAGGTCGCCCACCGCGTCGTCGACGCGGAGCCGCGGGCGCGCCTCGATCTCGACGTGCGTCGGCAGTACCGGAACATGCGCCAGTTTCTCGAAGACGTTCCCGAGGTGACCGCCGCCGCCGAGGAGGCGATCAAGGCCGAAGGCATCGACCCGATCCGGGTCCCGATCCGTGGCGGCACGGATGGCTCGCGGCTGAGCGAGATGGGCCTACCGACACCGAACATCTTCACCGGCGGTCACGAGTATCACTCGGTTCGGGAGTGGGCCTCGATCCAGGATATGGCCGCGGCCGCGGCGACCGTCGTAAGGCTCGCCGAGGTGTGGGCCCGCCGGGGGAAGTAGGCTCCCGCTCCGATGGCGTTCTCCGGATCATTCGCTTCGGTGGACGGCGAGATCATGCTCGCCTCTCGCGCGACGATTCCCGCGACCGACGAGGGCCTGCTGCGCGGGGACGGAGCATTCGAGGTCGTCCGCGTCTACGACGGCGAGCCGTTTGCGCTCGAGGAGCATCTGCGCCGACTCGAGCGCTCGGCATCGAACCTGCGCCTGCCGGTCGATCTCGAGGCTGTGCGGTCCGACTGTCACCGGCTGCTGGCCCACGCCGGCGCAGGCCCGGACCACGAACTGCTGCGGATCGTGATCACTCGCGGCGGGCACCGGCTGATGCTCACCGAGCCGCTGCCGGCCACCCCCGAGCGGATCCGGCTGGGGTCGATCACGTACTCGCCGACGCGCATCCTCGATGGAATCAAGTCGCTGTCGTATGCGGCGAACATGCTGGCGTCGCGGCTGGCGCGCGAGCGCGGCTTCGACGAAGCGCTGCTCGTCACGCCGCACGGGCGCGTGCTCGAGGCGCCGACGAGCTCGATCTTCTGGGTCAAGGACGGCGCGATCCTCACGCCTCCGCTCGATGACCACATCCTCGCGTCGATCACACGCGCGATCGTCCTCGAGGTGACCGACGCGGTGGAACGCTCGTGCACGCTGGAGGATCTTGCCGCCGCGGACGAGGCGTTCCTCGCGTCGACAACCCGCGAGGTTCAGCCCGTCGCTGCGATCGACGATCACCCGCTGGCCGGGGAGGCTCCGGTCACCGACCGCGCTGCCGCCGCGGTCGCGCAGCGAATCCGGTCGATGCGTGCGGGCGGGTGAGAGTCCTCACCGTCATTGGCAACCGCCCGCAGTTCATCAAAGCGGCAGCCGTCACGCCGGTGCTGCGCCGGCACCACGACGAGGTCCTGATCCACACCGGACAGCACTTCGACGACGCGCTGTCGTCGGTGTTCTTCACCGAGCTCGGCATCCCAGCGCCGGATTTGGAGCTCGGCATCTCGCTTGGCTCGAACTCCTCGCAGACGGCGAGGATGCTCGCAGCACTCGCGCCCGCACTGTCGGATCTGCGGCCGGATCTCGTGCTCGTCTACGGTGACACCAATTCCACGCTCGCCGCGGCGCTCGCCGGGGCGCAGGCCGGGATTCCGGTCGCCCATGTCGAGGCCGGGATGCGCTCGTTCGACCGTACGATGCCCGAGGAGCTCAATCGTGTGCTCGTCGATCACGCCAGTGCGCTGCTGTTGTGCTCGTCGCACGTGGCGGCGGACAACCTGCGGCGCGAGGCCGTGGCCGGCGCCGTGGAGGTCGTCGGCGACGTGATGGTCGACGTCGCTGCGCGCGTCCAGCCGCGCGCGCGGGAGCGGATCGATCTGCTGGCCGCTCGTGGACTGCGGCCGGGGGAGTACGTGCTCGCCACCGCGCACCGTGCCGGGAACGTCGATCAGCCCGAACGGCTCGAGCTGCTCGTCGAGCTGCTGCTGGCAATCCCGTATCCAGTGGTGCTGCCGCTCCATCCGCGCACGCACGCTCGACTGCGCGACGGCGGTCTGCTCGGCAGCCTGCAACGGTCCGACCGGGTGATCGTGACCGGGCCGCTCGGGTACGTCGAGCTCACGGCATTGCTGTGCCACGCGCGAGCCGTCCTGACCGATTCCGGTGGGCTTCAGAAGGAGGCCTACCTCGCCGGCATCCGCTGCATCACGCTGCGACCGAGCACGGAGTGGGTGGAGACCGTCGAGCTCGGGTGGAACGTGCTCGCCGATCTCGATCGCGACGCCGCGATCGCGGCGCTCGACACCGCGCCGCCGGCCGAACGGCCGCCGCTCTACGGCGACGGGCATGCCGGCGAGCGGGTCGTCGAGGCCCTGAGCGGGAGCCCGGTCGGGAGCCGCACGTGAGCGAGGTCGCACGCGGGGCGCTCGTCTCCACGGACGCGGTCCTCGCGGACGATGTGTCCGTCGCGCACGGAGCCGTGGTTGAGGCGGGAGTGCGCATCGGCGCCGGCGCGTCGATCGGCGCCGGCGTCGTCATCCACGCAGACACCGTGGTCGGCGAGCGAGGCGTCGTCGAGGCCGGCGCGGTGCTCGGCAAACGGCCCCGATTGCGAGCCGGGTCACAGGCCGGCGGCTCCGAGCTCGACGGGCTGATCCTCGAGGCGGATGTGACCGTCTGTTCGGGCGCCGTCGTCTATGCCGGCGCGCACATCGGTGCCGGCTCGATCGTCGGCGATCAGTCTCAGTTGCGCGAGCGCGCCACACTCGGCGCAGGGTCGGTTCTCGGGCGCGGCTCGACGATCGATTTCGACAGCCGCGTCGGCGATCGCGTGTCGATCCAGACCGGGGTGTACATCACGGCCGGCTGTGTGCTCGAGGATGACGTGTTCGTCGGGCCGGGCGTCGTGACGACCAACGACCACTCGATGGGTCGCCGTCCCGGGGGGGAGCCGCTCCGCGGCCCGGTGCTGCGCCGTGCATGCCGTGTCGGCGGTGGCGCGGTCCTCCTCCCCGGCATCGTCATCGGCGAGGAGGCGTTCGTCGCGGCCGGCGCCATCGTGACCCGCGATGTCGGCGCTCGCGAGGTCGTGATCGGGGTTCCCGCCCGCGTCGTCGGGCACGTGCCCGACGCGGACCTGCTGGAGCGCTGGCGCTGAGCGCGCTCCGGCGTTGGTCCACGCCTCTGGGTGAGAGCATGTACGGCGCATCTCGGCATACGACTCGGAGGAGAACGCGATGGATACGTGGGACGTGAGCGCTTTGGCGATCGAGCCGCACCAGCCGCAGGTCCTCCGCTCCGACGAGGAGACGCGAGCGATCGCGATCCATCTCCCGGCCGGTGAGGAACTGCAGGAGCATCAGGTGCACGAGCGGGCCTACCTGCTTGTCGCGTCGGGAGAGATCGAGGTGGCCGGGAACGGCCGTACCGCATCCGGCGGCCCGGGTTTCCTGTCGCACTTCGAGCCCGGCGAGCGTCACAGCGTCAGGGCGCTCAGCGACGCCCGCTTGGTGCTCGTGCTCTCGCCGTGGCCGGGAGTGGGGCACCCGTCCCGCCCGGGTCTGTAGCGGGCGCGCGGCGGTCAGGCGGCGCTCGCCGGCGCCGCACCGCCGGCACCGCCCATGCCTTCGCTCGCCTGCGTCCAGATGACCTCATCCTGTCCGGGACCGACCCCGATCAGCGCGATCGGCACCTTGACGCAGTCCGCGATGAACTGCAGGTAGTCGCGCGCGGCGTGCGGCAGGTCGTCCTCCGTCCGGCACTCGCGCAGATCCTCTTCCCAGCCCGGCAGTTCGACGTATTCGCCGTGGGCGTGGTGCAGCACCGTCTGGTGGTAGGGGAAATAGTCGAACTCGGCGCCCTCGGCTCCGCGATAGCGGGTGCAGACGCAGATGCTCGGCAGGCCGGAGAGGACGTCGAGCTTGGTCACCGCGAGCGCCGTCAGCGAGTTCAGGCGCGCGGCGTATTTGAGCGCGACGAGATCCAGCCAGCCGACTCTGCGCGGGCGGTTCGTGGTCGTGCCGTACTCGCCGCCGCGTTCGCGGATCAGGTTGGCGAGATCATTGTCGAGCTCGGTCGGGAACGGGCCCGAGCCGACGCGCGTCCCGTACGCCTTGGTGACGCCCCAGATCTCATCGATGTCCCTCGGTCCGACCCCGGCACCGATGCACGCCGCGCCGGCCACGGGGTTCGAGGAGGTGACGAACGGATACGTGCCATGGTCGATGTCGAGCAGCGCCCCCTGCGCCCCCTCGAACACGACCACCTGATCGTTGTCGAGCAGCTCGAGCACCATCCGGCTCGTGTCGGCGATGTACTGCCCGAGCCGCGCTCCGTACGTGAGGTACTCGTCGGTCATCGTCTGCAGATCGAGCTGCGGATCCTTCTGGAACGGCCGCAGCGACAGCCGCTTGGGCTCGAGCGCGGCGATGATCTTCTTCTTCAGGATCTTCTCGTCGAGCAGATCCTGAACCCGGATGCCGAGCCGTGCCGCCTTGTCGGCGTAGCAGGGCCCGATCCCGCGGCGCGTCGTCCCGATCTGAAGCTTGCCGAGCCGGGCTTCGCCGGCATGGTCGAGCATCAGGTGATACGGCATGATCAGGTGCGCGTTCGCGGAGATCTTCAGCCCGCTCGTGTCGACGCCCCGCCGGCGCAGTTCCTCGAGCTCCTCGGTGAGGACCTTGGGGTCGATCACGACGCCGTTGCCGATCACGCAGGGCTTGCCGGGATGCAGGATGCCCGACGGCATCAGGTGGAGTTTCCACACCTCGCCGTTACGCACGATCGTGTGTCCCGCGTTGTTCCCGCCCTGGAAACGCACGACCGCATCCGCCCTGTCTGCGAGCAGGTCGGTGACCTTGCCTTTGCCTTCATCGCCCCACTGGGCGCCGACGATGACGATTCCGGGCATACCGAATTCAGTGTACGTCGGGCCGGGACGGCGAGCGCGAGTCAGGTTGGGTTACGGCGAGAGGTCGTACGGGTAGCTCGTCAGCGTTTCGCACCCGTCCGCGGTGACGAGCAGCAGATCCTCGAACCTCACGCCACCGACGTCCCCATCCCACAGCCCCGGCTCGATCGCGATCACGTCGCCGGCGACGAGAGCTGCCCGGCCGCCCACGCCGAGGCCCGGTTCCTCGTGCACGCGCAGGCCGACTCCGTGCCCAAGCGAGAATTGGAACCCCTCGTCACTGTTCTCCCCCGGCCCGGTCCGTTGCGTCCTGTAGCCCGCGGCTTCGAAGATCTCGCAGCAGACGGCGTGCAGGTCCGCGCCGGTCACTCCCGGCCTGACCCTGTCGCGCGCGCCCTCGAGCGCCGCCCGCACGAGCCGCTCCTGGCGGCTCACCTCCTCCGAGCGCGGCGCGCCGACGACGAACGTGCGCGTCATGTCCGCCCAGCAGGCCGAGGCCTCGTCCTGCGGCCACAGGTCGATCTGGATCGGAAGGCCGGCCGGCAACGGGCCGCTGCCCGGCTCGTGTCCGACGCCTTGCCAGACCGACGCGACGATCGCCTGCGAGCCGAGGAGCGCACCCATCCGCCAGCAGGCGTCGCGCATCGCGGTGCGCACGCGCTCTGCAAGCAACGGCTCGCCGTCGAGGTACAGGGTGCCGTCGGTCGCCGTGGCGGCGCGCAGAAGGTCGGCGGCGGCCGTGATCCCGGCCTCGGCCGCCGCCTGAGCGCGGCGGATCCCGGAGAGCTCTCCGTCGGACTTCCTCCGCCGCCTGCTCGACACCGTCTGCTCGTCGACCGCGATCACGATGCCGTCGGCGCGGAGCCGCTCGGCGATGCCGAGCGGGAAATCGAAGTCGACGACCGCCGCGCGGACGCCGATCCGCTTGGCGGCGCGAGAGACGAGCTCGATCTCCACCTCCTCGCGCGACATCCCGCTGCCCAGCAGCTCGTGGAACCCGAGGTCTGAGATCTCCACGAGCGCCGCGTCGGGGCGCGCCGCCGCAACCCGCGCCCGCTCGAGGTTCCAGGTCATGACGTACGCCCGTCCCCCGACCTCTCCGTACAGGAAGGCGTCGCAGATCGCGACCGGGATCTCGTGGCGAAGCGCCGCGCTGTGCTCGGTGTCGCCGTACAGAAGGAGGTCGGGCATCGGTTACATCACGTACCCGCGAGCGCGCCGCCGGTCACGGATCGCCGTCACCGCACGGTGACGGCGGTCGCGGATCGCCGTCAGGCCGTCCCCAGGTCCATCCGCCGGTCGTGTCCAATCAGCGGCACCTCGTCGCACATCTCGGTCAGCCGCGAGACGGTTCGCTCGCTGATCTGCTCACACAACGCCTCGCGGTCGAGGATGTTCGTCGTGATCACCATCGAGCGCTGATCCTCGTAGCGCGCGTTCACGATTGAGTACAGCTCCTCGAGCACCCAGTCCGTCGTGCGCTCCGCCCCGACGTCGTCGACGTGCAGCAGGTCGACGGCGGTCAGCCGGTCGAGCAGGTCGACGTGAGAGCGCTCCGCCCGGTGTGTGTCGCGGATCTCGTTGAGCAACCGCGGCAGCGAGTAGATCGCCACCGAGCGCCCCGCGGCGAGCGCGCTCTTTGCGACGAGCATCGCCAGCGTCGTCTTGCCGGTGCCGACCGGACCCATCAGCCACAGCCCGCGACCCGCATCGAGCTTCTCGTCGATCCTGTCGGTGAACCGCCGGACCGCGGCGACGACCTGGCGGTCGATCTCCGTCACCGGCGGACGGTCGAACGACACGTCTCGGTAGCGGCGCGGGATCACCGCAGACAGGCTGCGGGCCTTGGCGAGCGCCACGCGCTGCGGCCGGCAGCGGCAGTCGTACGCGGTATTCGTCTCGAGGTCGTAGAGGAAGCCCGACCCGTCGCACAGGCCGAACGGGCAGTCGCGGGTCGCGCGGCCCCCGTTCGCGGCAGCGCCCTGCGGTTGTGCGTCACTGGGCAAAGCGCTCACCCGCGTAGTTCATGAACTTCGGATACTCCCGCTGGAACGTGAGCACGACGTCGCCGACGGCGCCGTTGCGGTGCTTGGCGATGATGATGTCGGCCTCGCCCGGTCGCTCGGACTCCTTGTCGTAGTACTCCTCGCGGTAGATGAACATCACGAGGTCGCTGTCCTGCTCAATCTGCCCGGATTCGCGGAGATCGGACAGGATCGGCTTCTTGTCGCCGCCGCGCTGCTCGACCGCGCGGCTCAGCTGCGACAGGGCGATCACGGGCACGTTCAGCTCGCGGGCGAGTCCCTTCAGGCCCCGGGAGATCTGGCCGACCTGCTCGACCCGGCTCTCGACCCGGCCCTCGTGGCGCATCAGCTGGAGGTAGTCGATGATGATCAGCCCGAGCCCGCCCTCGACCTGGTGGTGCAGCCGGCGCGACTTTGCCCGCACCTCGAGCACCCCGGTGTCGCTCGAGTCGTCGATGAACAGCGGCGCGTCGGCGAGGCGCTGGCACGCCTCGAGGATCTTCGGCCAGCGGTGCTCGGCGACCCGGCCACGCCGCAGGTCCTCGCCCTTGATCCGCGCCTGCGAGGCGACGAACCGCTGGGCGAGCTCCGACTCCGACATCTCGAGCGAGAACAGCGCCACTGCGCGGCCCGCCAGCACCGCGTTTTCGGCGATGTTGGCGACGAGTGCGGACTTCCCCATCGATGGGCGCGCGGCAATCACGACGAGGTTTCCGGGTTGGAAGCCGCCGGTCATCTCGTCGAGGTCCTTGAAGCCCGACGGGGTGCCCGTCAGCGGCGTCTTCAGGACCGACAGTCGGTGGAGCTTGTCGGTCTCCTCGTGGAGGATGTCCGCGATCGAGCGGATCTTCTTCTGGCGGTCGTCGTGCGCGACCTCCAGCATCGAGCGCTCGGCGCGCTCGACCAGGTCGCGGGCGGGCGCTTCGCGCGACAGGACGCTCGCCTGGATCTCGTAGGACGCGGTGAGCAGCGCCCGCATCTGCGCGTTGTCCCTCACGATCCGGCCGTATTCGCGCGCGTGGCCGGCCGCGGGGACCCAGCCGGCGAGCTCGTCGATCGCCTCGGGACCGCCGACCTCGTCGAGCTTGCCGTGCTGCCGCAGGGTCTCGGCGATCGTCAGGTGGTCGATCTTGCGATCGGTCTCGTGCAGCTCGAGCATCGCCGCGAAGACCGCACCGTGCTGCTCGCGGTAGAAGTGCTCAGGGCGCAGATGCTCCTCGACGAGCAGCGCATACAGGTGGCGCTCGTCGAGCAGCACCGCGCCGAGCACCGACTTCTCGGCCTCGAGGTTGTGCGGCGGGACGGCGATGTTCTGGACGGTGCTCACGGCCACGATCGAGAATATGCCCGGGGGCGGCGGCGGCGCAGACGCTCTTCCCGCAACCAGCGACGGTTTCCATGTCCCGCCGCCGGACGCCCCCGATCGTTGAGATATCCGGTGCCGCGACCGGTCGGGGCTGCCGCTCGGAGCCCGAACGCAGACGCAATCAACCACACTTACGCCAGGCAGGCAGGGTGAGGGCGATCGCTCACTGCTCGCGAGCGCGGGTGGCCACGGTGAGCTCGATCGCGGCGGGTGCGGGAGCGTGCGGTCCTGCTCCCGGCATGGCCTCGCGGGAGCCCAGCGATCTCAGGCTGCCGATGCAGCACCAGGCCGCGGACCGACGCGCGCATCCACCCGCTTGCGCCCGCCTGGTGCGGACGCTGACCGAACCTCGTTCGACTTGGGACCAGTCGGACGGACGACTAGGCGGCGACGACCATGGTCTTGATCGTCGCGGTCACCTCATCGGTGACCTCGACCACGACCATGTAGGTGCCCACGTGCCGGATCGGATCCTCGAGATGGATCTTGCGGCGATCCACCTTGATCCCCCGAGCGTCGCGAATCGCGTCGGCGATGTCCTGCGTCGTCACTGATCCGAACAGCCGGCCATCGTCGCCCGCCTGCTGCGGGATCGTCAGCACCGTGCGGCCGAGTGTCGCGGCGTTCTCCTTCGCGCGGTCCTCGGCCTCCTGCTTGGCCCGCTCCGCCCGCTCGTGACGGTGCGCGGCCGCCTCGATCGAGCCCTTCGTCGCCGGCTCGGCCAGTTTGCGCGGAAGCAGGTAGTTGCGCAGGTAGCCCGCTGACACGTCGACGACCGTGCCGCGCTCACCGAGCGATTCGACGTCTTGGAGCAGGATCGCCTGCGGCATCGTGGCTCAGCGCTCCTACTCAGCGATCGCGATCGCGATCGCGATCGCCGCGCCCGCCGCGCTCACGATGGTCGCTGCCGCCCTCGGCCACGTACGGCAGCAGCGCGAGCTCGCGCGCGCGCTTGACTGCGCGCGCGACCTGGCTCTGGTGGCGACGGCACGCGCCCGTGATCCTTCGCGAGCGGATCTTCCCGCGCTCGGAGATGAAGCGGCGCAGCGAGGACAGGTCCTTGTAGTCGACCTGGTCGACCTTGTCGCGACAGTACGGGCAGGGCTTCCGGCGACCGGAAGTCGGCCCACCTTTCCGATCGCGCCGGCGCACCGGCCTTCTACGCTGCTTTGCCACTGGGCATCACCTAGTTGTCTGCTTGTCGTCGATCCGCCTCAGAACGGAATGTCGTCGTCGGCGGCCGCTGCAGCCACGGGTGCGGTCTCGAAATCACCGGTGTCAATCGGGACGTCGGTCTCCGTCGCGGCGACGCTGCTGGAGAAGCCATTCCCGTTGCCGGCGTCGTCACGCCCGCCGAGGAACTGCACGGTGTCAGCGATGATATCGACTGATTCGCGCTTCTGTCCGTCGTTCTCCCATTGGCTCCACTCGAGGCGACCGTCGACCGCGATCGCGCGCCCCTTCTTGAGGTACGCGGCGCAGCTCTCGGCTTGCCGTCCGAACACCGTCACGCGGAAAAAGTTCGCCTTCTCTTCCCACTCGCCGCTGCTGTTGTTCTTGCGGCGCGTGTTGACCGCGATCCCCAGCTTGCAGACCGCCAGACCGTTGCCGGTTGAACGCAACTCCGGATCTCGGGTCAAGTTCCCGGTGAGAATGACGCGGTTGATGTTCATTGCTGGTAGCTCCTTTCGGGACGCTTGAAAGCCTGCGGCCGAGTCTAGGCGCGCCGCAGGCGGCAACCCCTGTTCTCCACGGAAAATGGGCTGAAACGTTGCACTCGTGCGCGAGAGGCGTGACGCACCGTCACGAAGTCGTCGCACTCGAGCGTCCGGCGGTCGGGCACACGACCCCGGGGGGGTTCGTCTTGCCGCGCGGGACGGGTCGCGGCACGCGTTGCCGGACGGTTCGTCTGTCCCGGCGGGGCTCGTCTCAGGCCCGGGCTGCAGGGCTACTCGTCGATCTCGCCGCCGAGGCCGGCTCCGGCCCCGACGGGCGCGGCCGGAGCAGGCGCTGACGGCGCCAGGACCGGCGGAGCGGAATCTGAGGGCGGCGGCGTCCCCGGGATCACCTTGATGATCCGGAAGCGGAGCGCGCTGTCGGCGATGCCAAGGCTGTGGGACAGCGACTCGAGCAGCGACGTCGGTCCCGTGAACTGAAGCAGGTGGTACTCGGCGTCCGACTGATGGTTGATCTTGTACGCCATCGTGCGCGTGCCCCATTCCTGGTTGCGCTCGATCGATCCACCCGCAGCCGAGATCGCCGTCTCGACGTCGGACATGATCTTCGCGCGCTCCTCGTCGGGAGCGGTTGCTGAGAGCAGCAGCACGAGGTCGTAGAGAGGTTCTTTCTGAGGCATGAGAAGAAGGCCCGTGGGCCGGCGGCCGACTATAGCAACGGAGTCCGGATCAGCCCGCCGGGACGGAACGTTGGCGTTTCGCTTCGCGGCCCGTGACGCAGAACGCCAAAGTTCCGCAAGGGACGCCGAGCCCAAGCAATGCGGCCTCAGGCGCCGTACGGCTGCCCCACCGCCGCGTCCGCCATCCCCTTCTCGCGGATGTCCGCCAGCTGGTCGTCGATCCAGTCGCCCGGGTTGCGGGCGGTCACGATCGACTTCAGCCCTTCGTGGCGCCGGCGGCGCTCGTGCGGCGGCATCGTCAGCGCGGCGTGGATCGAGTCAGCCAGCTCTTGGATGTCGAACGGGTTGACCGACAGCGCGTACTCGCCGAGCTCCTCGTGGGCGCCGGTGTTCTCGCTCAGGATCGACACGCCCGCCCGCTCGTTGACCATCGGCCCTTCCTTGGCCACCAGGTTCATCCCGTCGAACATCGCGTTGACGATCAGCACGTCGTAGTGCTTGTAGGCGGCGACGGCCTCCTCGAGGTCGTCCCGCAGCTTGAGCTGGATCGGCATCCAGTCCGGTGAGCCGTGGCGGTGGTTGACGACGGCAACGACGGCCTCGATCCGCTCGAGGTATTCGGCGTACTCGGGCACGTCCGTCCGCGACGGCATCAGCTGCGCGATGAACGTGACCCGCTCGCGGAACTCGGGATGCTGCTCGAGGAACACGTCGAACGCGCTGAACCCGCGCAGCACGTTCTTCGACAGGTCGGCGCGGTCGACGCGGAGGATCAGGTGGTCGCGGCGGCGCCGCAGGAGCTCGTCCTCGAATTCGCGAGTGCGCGGCCGGGCGGCGACCTTCTGCGCCGCATGGCAGTCGATCGGCAGCGGGTAGTGGCGAACCCACACTTCGCGCCCGCCGGACACGACGTGGCCGCTCTTGTGGTCGACGTCCAGCCCCATCAGGTCTTCGCAGCACTGCAGGAAGTTGCGCCGGTAGGAGCTCGTGTGGAAGCCGATGATGTCGTTGGAGAGGATCCCGTCGTAGATCTCCTTGCGGATCATCGACGGCAGCACGCGCCATGAATCCGACTGGCTCCATGGGATGTGCACGAAGTGGTGCAGGAACGCGTCAGGTCGCGCGCGCCGGATCAGGCCCGGCAGCGTGTAGAGGTGATAGTCGTGGACCATCACGACCGGTTTCTCGATGCCCTCGATCTCGTCGAGGACGGCGCGCGCGAGATCCTCGTTGACGGCGTTGTAACCGAACTCGAACGCCTCCGTCTCGTTGCGCCGGATATCCGGCGCATTCGACAAGTCCCAGAGATAGTGCTGGATGAACCACAGCATCGGGTTGGCCATGATGTTGTAGAAGCGGTCGTACGCGTCGGGGTCCGACGCGACCAGCTTGACCCGGTACTCCGAGCCGCCGTCGGGTGCACGGACGGGGAACGCCTCGCCGCGGTAGCGCTCGGCGGTGGCGACATCCTCGTCGGTCATCGCCGACGCGATCCAGGTGATGTCGCGATGCTCGGCGAGCCCGATCAGCGCGGTCACGAGGCCGCCGGTGCCGCGCCGCACCTCTCCGCCGGGCTGGAACGTGACCGGGCCGCGGTTCGAGACGAGCACGAGCGGCGACTTGCTCATTGCCGATGACCTCCCTGCAGTGCCATCCCTACACCTCGATCCGCTCGAACAGGTCGAGCCAGTCGCGGAGGAGACGCGGGGTCAGGAACCGCTGGCGCACGAGCTCCTTGCCGGTGCGGCCGAGCCGCTTGCCCAGGCCCGGGTCCTCCAGGATCTCGGTCGCGCGCTGCGCGCACTGCTCCACGGTCGAGACGAGGAACCCCGACTCGCCGTCGACGACCTGCAACGGGATTCCGCCCACGTCGCCGCCGATGAACGGCTTGCCCTTCCAGATCGCCTCGGTCACGGTGAGGCCGAACCCCTCTCGCGTCGACTTCTGGATGACGACGTCGCTGTGCGACTGGAACGCGTTCACCTCGATCGCGCCGACATTGTTGAGGTTGTTGAGGATGTGGATGTCCGGATCGCCGTCGGCGTGGGCGACGGTCGCATTGAAGAAGTCCCAGCCTTCCGGATCATCGGTCGCCATCGAGCCGACGAGCGCGAGCTGCACATTGGGAATCTGCTCCTTGACGATGCGGTATGCGTCGATCACGCCGAGCGGATCCTTCCATGGATCGAAGCGTGACACCTGGCACAACAGCGGCCGGTCGACGTCGATGCCGAACTGCTCGCAGATGTACACCGCGTCCTCGGGCGAGAACGCCATGTTCTTCGGCGCCAGCGGGTCGATCGCGGGCGGGATGATGTTGGCGCGGCCGTCCATCCCCGCCGGCACGTACGCGGGCAGGTGAAACACGGCCGCAGGGTAGTGGTCGAGGTACAGCGCGAGGCGCTCGAGCGTCGCCGGGTTCGGGGTCGAGAGGTCGATATGGCAGCGCCACACCCAATGGCGCGCCTTCTGCGGCACGAGCGAGCAGATCGGCGCCGGCTGGGGGTCGTGGACGATGCACACATCCCAGCCGTCCGACAGCTCGCGCGCGTTGATCTCGTTGTAGCGCCGCCACGTGTCCCACTGCTGCTCGCTGAGGTCGTGTGGGTTGCCCTGGAGCGCATTGTGCATGATCTTCGTCGCGTTGAAGAATTCCTCGCGACCGTAGATCACGTGCCACTCGCAATCGAGGCCGACATCGACCATCAGCGGCACGAGCGTGTACAGGATCTCGGACACGCCACCGCCGAACGCGGTCGCGGAGAGATGCAGGACACGCTTGCCCTGCAGCCGGTCGGCGCGCTCCCGAATCTCATCGACGAGCGGGCGCCCGACGATGCTCGCGTAGTCGGAGAGGTGCTTATGGGCGACGGGAACGGGCTGGAGCATGGCTGGCGAGCGCGAAAAACAGCAACCGCGCGGCACGATATCGGGTCAGGAGCGCAACGCCTGCAGGCGCGCTACGCCGCTGTCAATGGCGCTCACCAGTTGCGTGTGCAATTCGCGGTTCGCGGCCGAGATCGACGACATCTGAAATGCGTGTCCTGAGCCGAGTAGGCGGTGACGGTCGAGCGGCTCTCCCCACCCGTCCGTCACGACTCCCCCGGCTTCGGTGAGGCACAGCCACGGCGCTGCGAGGTCGTACGGCGAGTTGTTCAACACCTGCCCGCCGCCGACACGCTCAAACTCCGCCCGCATGCCGGGCACCTCGTCGATCAGCCGCGAGCCGACCTCGATCACGGCATCGAGCTGACCGGTCAGCACCCGCGTCATCGCGAACGACTGCGACCCGAGCTCGAACGTCCCGCCGCCGACCGACGAGCCATCGATCAACTCGGCGAGCACCTCGACGCTGGCCCGCGCCGGACGGCCGCGAAAACCGTAGCCCCAGAACATCCGCGAGAGGTCGGCGTCGCGACTCAATGCCACCGGCCGGGTCGACTGCACCCCCCGGCCGCGGACCGCGAGGTACCAATCGCCGCTCTTGATCTCCACCACGCATCCGAGCTCGAGATCGCCCATCGTCGGCTCGCCATCGTCCAGCGGCGCGAGCGCGACCGCCACGCAGGCGGACTCGAGCCCTGCCATCGCGGGGCGCGTGCCGTCGATCGGGTCGACGACAAGCACGTGCGTCGCATCGTCCGCGGCGACCAGTCCGCGATCCTCCGAGTAGAACGCCATCCGCGGGGCGTGCTCGGCGACGAACGCGGCCAGTGACGCCTCGGCAACCTCGTCGACGGCGAACGTGACATCGCCCCCGGCGCCGTCACCCCGGTGCGCGCGGCCGGCATGCGAGCCGAGTTCGGGCAGCACGACCCCCCGTAACCGCTGCGCGAGCGCCAGCACGAGCTCTCTGTGGTGATCGACCGCCACGGTCACGCATTGAAGCTGACCGAGGTCAGCTCGGCAGCTCGAGCGTGAACACCGTGTCGCCGGGCGCGGACGCGACCGACAACCGGCCCGCCATCCGCTCGGCGAGCTCGCTCGCGATCGCGAGCCCGAGGCCCGACCCCTGCGCGTCGTCGGCCGTATAGAACGGCTCGAAGATCCGCGGCATCGCCTGTGGCTCGATCCCCTCGCCGTCGTCGCGCACGGCAAGCCGCACGTGCCCGTCGTCGCGCGCGGCGGTGACGACGATCTGGGTTCCAGGCGGGTTGTGGGTGAGCGCGTTGTCGATCAGGATCCTCATGATCTGCGCGACCCGCACCGGATCGCACAGCGCCTCGATCCGCCGCCCGGTCAGCCGCAGCTCGAGATGGGCGTCGTGCTGGGCAAGCGAGGGCTCGAATTCCCCGGAGACCGATCGGGTCAGCTCTCCGAGGTCGACCTCCTCGGGACGGAGCTCCAACGACCCCGCCTCGAGCTTCGACAGATCGAGCAGGTCGACCGACAGCTTGCGCAGACGCTCGACCTGAGCGCGCAGCTGATCGAGGAAGCGCCTGCGCGTGTCCGGGTCGAGGTCGTCGTCCTCGAGTAGCTCGACGAACCCGCCGAGCGAGAAGATCGGCGTGCGCAACTCGTGCGAGGCGGTGGCGATGAACTTCTTGCGCGCGAGCTCGAGCTGCGCGAGCTGACGCTGCATGTCGTTGAACGCGACCGCAAGCTGCCCCAGCTCGTCCGTCGAGTCGACCGGAATCGGGTGCTCGAACTCGCCGGCGGCGACCCGCTCGGCGGCGAGCTCCAGCCGCTTCACGCGCGCCGCGAGCGCGCGTGCCACGAGGTACCCGCCGATCAGCGCGACCAGCAGCGCGATCCCGCCGGCAACGAGGATCTCGTGGCGCACGATCGCGACGTTGCGGTCGACGTCGGAGACCGGGTCGGAGTAGACGATCACGCGCACGACGCGACCTTGGTAGGTGATCGGGTAGGCGGCCTCGGCGAACGTGCCGGCGCGCGTGCGCTCCGTCGCGGTCGTCAGATCACCGCTCCGGATCGCCTTCTCGGCGACCGGGAAGGCGAAGCGCTCGGCCGCGCTCGCGGTGCTCGAATCGGCCAGCAACGACAGCTGGGGCCCGTACGGCGCCAACCCGAGCGACACCGACAGCAGCGTCACCCGCGCACCCGACGCGGCGGCCGCCGTGTTGACGCGGGCGCGAATCTCCTGCAGTCGCTGGGGCCCACCGACGGTTTCCGCGATCGGGCCCGACTCGTGCTGAGCGGCGGTCGCCAGCTCCGTGAGCTTCTCGTCGATCAACCGCGTCTGCAGGCCCGGCGCCACGTACAGGTACAGAGCCCCGATCGCGAAAAACGTCACCGCGGCAAACAGCAGCACGAGCTTGTTGCTCAGCGAGATCCTCATCGGGCCCACCCTGCCGGAACCCGTCACCCTTCGGTATCGCGGAAGCGGTAGCCCACACCGCGGACGGTGAAGAGGTACTCGGGATCCTTCGGATCCCGCTCGATCTTCTCGCGCAGGTGCCGGATGTGGACGTCGATCGTGCGCGGATCGCGGTATGCCGAATCGCCCCAGATGCGCGAGAGCAGCATGTCGCGCGTGAACACGCGGCCCGGCGCGCGCGCGAGCGCGGACAGAATCTCGAACTCGACGAACGTGAGCTGGACCTCGTCGCCGCGGGCGCGGACCGAACGCTTCGGGAAGTCGATCCGCAGCTCCTGTACGACCAGCGGGGCCTCGTCGGGCGCGGTCTCGATCGGGCGGCTCATCTCCGCGCGCCGCAGGGCGGCCTTGATCCTGCTCGAGAACTCCCGCAGGGAGAACGGCTTGGTGATGTAGTCGTCGGCTCCGAGCTCGAGTCCGACGACCTTGTCGATCTCCTCCGACTTCGCCGTCAGCATGATGATCGGCACCGAGCTGCGACTGCGCAGCCGCCGGCAGATCTCGAGCCCGTCCACCTTCGGCAGCATCAGGTCGAGCACGACCAGATCGAACGGCTGCTCCTCGAAGCGGTCAAGCGCCGCCCGACCGTCCGTCGCCTGGACGACTTCGTAGCCCTCCTTGCGCAGCGGATAGGACAGCAGCGTCTGGATGGACTGCTCATCGTCCACGAGCAGGATGCGGGCTGAGCGGTCGGCCACGGGCTCCTTCCTCTCCAGTTGAAGAGTAATGATCCGCGTTTAACGGCTTCGATGCACCTTAATCGGCTTCCCGCGCTGTCCCGGATAACCTCTACTTGCCGATGCTGGATCCGCGCATCTACCGCACGGGGTTTATCGCGGTCGCGCTGGCGGCAATCGTGTTCGCGTTCTCGCTGCACGATCAGCGAGGGCCGCTGGGGTCGCCGCTCGCGACCGACGCATACAACGGAACGAACGCGTTCGCGACGATGCAGAGCCTCGCCGGGCCGAATGGCTACGCGCAACGCCGGCCCGGTTCGACCGGCGACAACGCGCTGGCGGATGAGGTCTACTCGCGGCTGAGCGCGATCCAGGGTCTGGGCGTCTCCAGGCGCCTGTGGACCGGTCGCACCGCCGACGGTACACGGACGCTCGAAACCGTGACCGCGGTGCGGCCGGGGTTGTCGACCGGCAGCATCGTGATCGTCGCGCACCGCGACTCGCTGTCGTCGCCGTCGGTGGCCGACCTGTCCGGGACTGCGACGCTGCTCGAGCTCGCACGCGTCCTCGCCGGCGAGACGACGCACCGCACGATCGTGCTCGAATCGACGAGCGGATCGGCCGGACTGGCCGGCGCGACGCAGCTCGCACGATCGCTCGGCGGTCCGGTCGACGCGGTGATCGCGCTGGGGAACCTGGCCGGCACGTCGGTTCGCGGGCCGGTCGTGGTGCCGTGGTCCAACAGCCAGAACGTCGCCCCGACGATGCTTCGCAACACCGTCGGGGCCGCGCTGGCGGCACAGGCGAACCTGAAGGCCGGCGGCACCAGCTTCGGCGGTCAGCTCGCCCACCTCGCTTTGCCGCTGACGATCTCCGAGCAGGCTCCGTTCGGCGATCTCGGTGTGCCTGCGGTGCTCGTGTCCGTGTCCGGCGAGCACGCGCCCGCCGCGAACGAGCCGGTGGGGAGCGGCGCGCGGCTGATCGGGATGGGACAGGCGGTCTTGCAGGCGGTCAACGCGCTCGACACCGGTTCGAACGTGCCCGCCCCGGCGCCGTATCTCCTGCTCCAGGGCAAGGTCGTGCCCGCGTGGGCGGTCCGCCTGCTCGTGCTCGCGCTGATCCTGCCGGTGCTGATGGCGACGATCGACGGCGTTGCGCGGGCCCGGCGCCGCGGCCACTCGATCATCCGCTGGATGGTCTGGGTGCTGGCCAGCGCGGCGCCGTTCGTGCTCGCGCTGCTCGTCGTGCTCGGCTTCAGCGTCGCCGGCTTGATCGCGAACGCTCCGCCGGGCCCGGTCGCAGCGGACGTCGTCACCCCGCACGGCGCTGGCATCGCCGTCCTGCTGCTGTGCGGGCTCGCGATCGTGCTCGGGTTCGCGCTGCTGCGCCCGCTGATCGTCTCCGCCGCAGGCGCCCCGCGTGGGCTCGCCGGCACCGCACCCGAGGGTGCGAGCGTGGCGCTGCTGCTTGTGATGTGCATCGCGGCGCTCGTGGTCTGGCGGGCGAACCCGTTCGCCGCCGCTCTGCTCGTCCCGGCGCTGCATCTCTGGATGTGGGTCGTCGATCCCGAGGTCCGCATGCGCCCGGTCGTCTCGGGGGTGTTGATCGCGATCGGGCTCGCGCCGCCGCTGCTCGTCGTCCTGTACTACGCGCACTCGCTCGGGCTTGGTCCGATCGGCGTGCTCTGGAGCGGCGTCCTGCTGCTGATCGGCGGACAGTTCACGGTGCTGAGCGCGGTGCTGTGGTCGGTGCTGCTTGGCTGCGTGGCGAGCGTGATCCTGCTCATGTTGCGCGCCCTGCGCGACCCGGCGCCAGGGCAGATGCCGATCACCGTGCGCGGTCCGATCGGGTACGCTGGACCCGGTTCGCTCGGTGGAACGGAATCCGCGATCCGGCGATGAGGCGACTGATCCGCGACATCTCTTCGGTGCTGATCATCTCGGGCGTGCTGCTGGTGCTCGACGCCGCCGTCACGCTTGTCTGGCAGGAGCCGATCACGGCCGTCGTCGCGACGATTAAGCGCAGTCAGATCGACAAGCGCTTTCTCAGCTTCCACACGGCTCCGCTGAACCCGCTCGAGCAGCACGCGCTCAGCACGCTGCAGACGATGAACGAGCGGATCTCGTTTCTCGCTCGCCGCGAGGAGCACCAGGTGACCACCGGCGCTGCGATCGGCCGGATCGTCATCAAGAAGATCGGCGCGAGCTTCGACATCGTCCAGGGCACCGACACCACAAGCCTCGAGAAGGGACCGGGTCACTATCCGGGGACCGCCTTCCCCGGGCTCGGGCAGACGGTCGCGATCGCCGGTCATCGCACGACCTACCTGGCGCCGTTCCGGCATATCGACTCGCTCGCGCCCGGCGATCAGATCGTGCTGAAGATGCCCTATGCGCGCTTCACCTACATCGTGCAGTACCACAAGATCGTGCTGCCGACGGCGCTGTGGGTCACGAACAACGTCGGCTACGAGCGGCTCGTCCTGTCGGCGTGCAACCCGCTCTACAGCGCCGCGCAGCGCATCATCGTGTTCGCTCGCCTACAGGAGGTTCAGCCGACGGCCGCGACGGTCGCCGCCGTGTCGGCTGCGACGGATCGCACATCGTCTCCCGGGCGCGCGAGCTTCGCGCAATCCCCGACCCTGCCGACCTCCTAGCGATCACGACCTAAACCTAAAGCCCCATAAACGGGAATTACGTCGAGTAGGGTCCGGACCCGATCGAGTGACAGGCGCGGGATGCCGATGCGGAAGGGGACTCCCATGGATGAGGATCGCGAGAAGGTGGCCGACATGAGGGACATAATCCAGCAGGGCGACTATCGGGTCGAGCCTGCGGCCGTGGCGGAGGCCATTCTGCGCCGGCTCCGTGAGCTCGCTGTCGCCCGCGCCGAACGGGTGCAGTCCGATGAGCGCGCCTGGGCCGCCGAGCATCCGCTCAGAGCGAATGCTCGTAGCCTGCGAGCACGCCCCGCGAGTCGGTGAACACGAGCTCCGGCTCCCCCTCGACCACTCGACCGATCGCCGTCAACGACACCGGAAGCGAGGCGAGCGCGTCGCCCGCGATGGCAGCCTGCGGAAGGCAGACGCACAGTTCGTAGTCCTCGCCGGCGCTCGCCGCAAACGCGCCGGGATCGCTCCCGAGGGCGCCGGCCACCTCGGCCACACCCGGGCCCAGAGGAAGGGCTGACAGTGCAAGCTCGATCCGTACGCCGCTGCGACGGGCGAGGTGCCGCGCGTCCGTCGCGAGTCCGTCGGAGAGGTCGATCATCGCTCGCGCGCCCGCGCGCGCGAGCTGGCGTCCTTCCGCGAGCCGCGGGGTCGGACGCGCATAGCGCTCGCGCAGCTGCCGCGACTGCTCGTCGGTCGCGGCCGTCGCACGCCCCTCGACGATCGCCAGACCCGCGCCGGCGCCGCCGAGTGCGCCCGTGACCGCGACGACATCGCCGACCCGTGCCCCGTCGCGGGGGACGATCTCGGCGGGATCCTCGACCCACCCGACGACCGTGAACGACAGCACCAGCTCTCCCGCCGTGGTCACGTCGCCGCCGGCGATCGTGACCCCGCAGCGCTCGGCCAGGGCCCGGGCGCCGTCCACGAGCGCCAGCGCGCGATCGCGCTCGGTCCCGCGCGGCAGTCCGAGGGCGAGATACGCTTCTCCGGCGCGCGCGCCCATCGCGCCGAGATCCGACAGCGCCGCCGCGAGCGCGCGATGCCCAATCTCCTCCGGGCGCAGCTGCGAGCTGCGGAAATGGATCCCGTCGACCATCGCATCGACCGAGGTCACGGCATAGCCGCGCCCGCGCACGACCGCCGCGTCGTCGCCGAGCGAGCGGATGACATGGGGGCCGCTCGCGGACAGCGCACGCTCGAGCGCGCTGATCAGCTCGAGCTCGCGCACGGCACGACGCGCTCAGCGGTGCCGGTAGACGATCCGGGCGCGATCGAGATCGTACGGCGAGAGCTCGACCCTGACGCGGTCGCCCGGCAGGATGCGAATCCGGAACCGCCGCATCTTCCCGGCGACGTGGCCGAGCACGACGCGGTCCATGTTGTCGAGCTTGACGCGGAACATCGCGTTCGGCAGCGCCTCAACGACCTCGCCTTCGAGCTCGACTTTCTCTTCCTTGGCCATCGGATGCAGTCTTCCCAGTGTGGATGCGCGCACGCACGGGGGTGCGAAGCGAGGAGAACGCTAGCAGCGTGGACCTAGGCTTCGTATTAGGGCCGCTTGATGCCGCTGCCGCCGGTGGGATTCCCCCCGGGCGCGGCGCCCGTCGAGTGCGACCCGGTTGTCCTCGTCTGCGTCGGAGCCGGCGGATTGGTGAGCGAGCTGCTCGATGACGTGCTGCTCGTCGTGCTCGTCGTGCTCGTCGTCCCGGTTCCGGGCGCCGGCGTCGGATTGCCGGTCGTCGCGAACTTGCCAAAGAACGCGGTGCCGGTGAACGGCGTTGTGGGCGTCGGGAAGTCGCCGCAGTAGCCGTTGCTCGCCTGGACCATGAAGTCGTGCCAGATCGGCGCGGAGAGGGTGCCGCCGAATCCCGGCCCGAGGCCATTGACGTCGTACATCGACGTGGTCGAGTTCGGGTAGCCGACCCAGACCGCAGTGGCCAGCTGCGGCGTGTAGCCGTCGAAGTACGCGTCGGTGTAGTTGCTCGTCGTGCCCGTCTTGCCGGCCGCCGGGCAGCCGTAGTCGGCGGCGGTGCCGGTGCCGCTCTGGATCACGGTCTTCAGCACCTGCGTCCCCGCGTATGCCTCCCCCTCGGTGAACACGCGCGTGCGGGGAGGATCACCGAGGTTGCTCACGCTGCCGTCGGAGAACACGACCTTCGTGATCGCGGTGGCCGGAATGTGGACCCCGCCGTTGGCGATCGTCGCGTAGGCGTCGGCCATCTCGAGCGGTGAGACGGCGACCGCACCGAGGGCCTCGGACGGGAACCCGCTCAGCGGGGATGTGATGCCCATCGCATGGGCCGTGGCCGTGACCTTGTCCATCCCCACGTCCTGCGCGAGCTGCGCGAACACCGTGTTGTCCGAGAGCGTCGTCGCCTGGGTCACGCTGATGTCGCCGGCGTAGCTGTGCTCGGCCGTCTGCACGTGGTAGTCCGGGTATGCCGGCAGCCAGCCCGGTTGAAGCTCGTGCGAGTTGTAGTAGGTCTGGCTCGGGTCGCCGTGATAGTCGTGGATCAGCGTCATCAGCACGAACACCTTGAAGGCCGAGCCGGTCTGGCGGCGCGACTGGGTCGCGTAGTCGAAGTTCGTCTGGCCGTACGTCGACGAGGTCGCCATCGACAGGATGTGCCCGTTGGTCGGGTCGATGCTGACGAGCGCCGCGGCAGGATCGCCCGGCTGGCCCTCGTTCTTGAGGATCGCGTCACGGGCCTCCTGCTGGCGCTTGAGGTCGATCGTTGTGTAGACCGTCAGTCCGCCGTTTTCGACCGTCTTCAGTCCGAACTTGTCGATCAGCGACTGCTTGACGTAGTCGAACACGTACGGCTCGCGCTTGAGGCCGTATGCGTTGTTGTGGTGCACCTGCAGGTGCGATGCGTCGGCCTGGTCCGCCTGCGCCTGCGTGATGTAGTGCGACTGCACCATCGCGGCCAGGACCTCGTGGCGGCGCTCGATCGCGAGCGCCGGATCGAGGAACGGGTTGTACGCCGACGGCGCCTGTGGAAGTCCGGCCAGCAGCGCCGCCTGGGCGAGGTTGATCTTCTGGACCGGCGTGTCGAACAACAGCTGCGACGCCGCCCCGACCCCGACCGCCGTCTTGCCGCCGAGCGTCCCGTACGGGACGTCGTTGAGGTACTGCGTGAGGATCCAGTCCTTTGAATGCTTCTGCTCGAGCTCCTCGGCGAGCTTGGCCTCGATGATCTTGCGCCGGATCGAGCGGGTGTCCGCGAGCTGATACGGGAGGTAGATGTTGCGGACGAGCTGCATCGTCAACGTCGAGCCGCCCTGCAGGCTGCGACCGCCTCCGAGCACGTCCTTGACCGCGGCGCGGACGATGCCCTCGTAGTCGATCCCGCCGTGCTGGTAGAAGCGGCGGTCCTCGATCGCGACCGTTGCCTGTTTGAGAATTTTTGGGAGCTGCGCTCCCGGGGTATACGTCCGGAGCGTGTCCGATGTGATGTAACCGAGCAGGCTGCCGTCACTGGCGTAGACCTCGGACAGCTGGCCCTGGTCGCGCGGCTTGAGCTGCCCGATGTTCGGCGCGGACTCGGCGACGCTGACGACCCAGCCGGCGACGCCCGCGATCCCAAGCCCCACCGCGACGAGGCAGAGCACGGCGGTGAGGATCAGGGCGCGCCTGATCGGATGTCCGCGGTTGCGCTTGCGGCGCCGCTGTCGTTCGCGTCGGCTCATGGAGTGGGCTGCCGGCCAGCTGCGCGGGTGCGCAGTGCACGGTCCCGGGCGCCGGAAGATCGGAGCCCAGTGTAGCCACGGCGCTGTTTCGGCCCGAGTGGTCGCGGTCCTCCACTCGGGTGGCGTCGTGCACCGCCCGACCGCCGGCGCGCATAGGGTTCGGCGATGGCCAGGGCCCTCCTGCTCGATGCGCTCGGCACGCTCGTCCAGCTCGAGCCGCCCGCTCCGGCGCTGCGGCGAGAGCTGCGTGACCGGTTCGGGATCGAGGTCACCGAGGACGAAGCGGCCACCGCGCTGGCAGCGGAGATTCGCTACTACCGTGCGCACCTCGACCTCGGGCGCGACGAGGCGAGCCTGGCGGCGTTGCGGCGCCGCTGCGCGGAGGCCCTTCGCTCCGCGTTGCCGCGGTCCGAGGCGACTGAGCGGGTCGGCATCGACGCGCTCACGAGCGCTCTGCTGGCATCGCTTCGCTTCACCGCGTTTGATGACGCGGCGCCGGCGATCTCGATCGCGCGTGGCGCCGGCTGGCGGGTCGTGATCGCGAGCAACTGGGACGTGTCGCTGCATCGGGTGCTCGAGCGGCTCGAGCTCGCGTCCCGTGTCGATGCCATCGTCACGTCGGCCGAGGTCGGGGCCCGCAAGCCGTCGCCGGCGCTGTTCGAGCGGGCGCTCGCGCTCGCGCACGCGCGTCCGGCGGAGGCGCTCCACGTCGGCGACAGCATCGAGGAAGACGTCGCCGGAGCACGCGCGTCCGGGATCGAGCCGGTGCTGCTCGCGCGCCGTCCTCCGAGCGCGGTGCCGCCGGACGTACGGATCATCGCGAGCCTGTCGGAGCTTGCGCCGATCGTCACGCGTGAGCCCTAACCTCCCGGCGGATGCCGAGCATTCCTCCTCCCTCCGACGCGGCGCTCAGCAAGCAATCCGGTTCGCACCTCGCGCCGGCGCCCGAGCCCGACCGCGACGAGGCCCCGTGGCCGCTGTGGACGGCCCCGGCCGCGATCGTCGCGGGGTTCGCGCTCGGCGAGTTCTTCGCGATCATCATCGCCGCGATCGGCGCCTCTGCGGGCTCGAGCTTTCAGCATCCGACCCCGGCGGTGAGCATCATCAGCGACGTCGCCGTCGACCTGTCGTTCGTCGCCGCGGCGCTGTATTTCAGCGTGGTCCAACGCCATGCGACGCCCGCGTCCTTCGGCTTTCGCCGGATCGACTTCTGGCGCGGCTTTGTCGCGTTCGCCGTCGCCGGGATCAGCTACTACGTCGTCACGTTCGCGTACGCGGCGATCTTCAACCTGCACGGGAGCGACAAGCTGCCGAGCGAGCTCGGCGTCAGCAAGAGCACGGCTGCGCTCGCCGCCGCGGCGGTGTTCGTCTGCGCGGTCGCGCCGATGGCGGAGGAGTTCTTCTTCCGGGGCTTCCTGTTCGGCGCCTTGCGCCGAATGAAGGTGCGGGTCTTCGGCCGTGAGATCGGGACATGGATCGCCGCGATCATCACCGGGATCCTGTTCGGACTCGCGCACACCGGCTCGGCGTCATCGCAGTACCTGATCCCGCTCGGGTTCCTAGGCTTCGTCCTCTGCCTGGTGCGATGGCGAACCGGATCGCTGTACCCCTGCATGGCGCTGCACTCGTTCAACAACTCGCTCGCGCTCGGCGTCAACGAGCTGCACTGGAGCGCGGGACCGATCATCGCTCTGATCATCGGATCGATGGCGCTGATCGCGGCGGTCACGTGGCCGCTCTCGCGGCCGTCCGCGCAGGTGCCGTCGTAGCGGCCGGGCGCCGGCGCACGGCGACGCCCGTCGAGTCGTCGCCGCGGTGTGATATTTCGGCGGACCGATCCAGGGGCGGGGCTGATTTACTTTCTCTTGATGTCACGGAAACTCCTTCGCCTGCTCGCGCTCGCCAGCATCGGACTCGTGGCTCCGACCGCCGCGCTCGCTGCCTCAACCACCGGCGCGCTCTCGGCCACGACGACCACCACGACGACGTCAACCAGCAGCTCGACGGCCACGACCACCACGACCACGACGACGTCGTCAACGACGACGACCACGAGCACGACCACCACGGTCAAGCCGAAGCCGAAGCGCGGGTCGCTGGCGCTGTTCTTCCCTGGCATCTACGCCGTTGCGCATCAGCCCGTCACGATCCCGGGCCGCAGCGTGGAGGTCGACGGAGTCATCCATCCCTACGTCGCCGGCCAATGGGTGACGGTCAAGGCGTACCTCGGTCCGCGGCTGGTCAAGCAGAGCCGCCTGCGGATCAAGCCCGGCCGCGGCTTCTTCTACGGCCGCTTCGCCACGAGGCTGTCGAGTCCGGGCGTCGGCACCGTCAAGGTTCAGGTCACGCACGACAAGACGAGCGCCCAGGTTGGCTTCACCGCCAGCCGGGCGTTCTCGGCGCTCGACACGCACGTCGGCTTCGGCTCGGGCGGCCGGTTCGTCCAGCTGATCCAGCAGCGGCTCGCGGCGCTGCATTTCTGGATCCCGCAGACAGGTCTCTACGACAACGGCACCGGCCTGGCGATCGACGCCTACCACCGGCTGCTGCGCTGGGGCGTCTCGCAGTCACTCGACAGCAAGACGATCACCTGGCTGCTCAACGGCTGGGGGGAGTTCAAGGTGCGCTACGGGTCTCATGGGCATCACGCGGAGGGCAACCTGGGTCTCCAGCTGCTCGCCCTGGTCGACGGCTCGAACGTCAACTACATCTTCCCGATCAGCTCGGGCAAGCCGTCCACTCCGACCGTGCTCGGCAACTTCCATATCTACCAGCGCACGCCGGGCTACCTCCCCGACGGCATGTACTACTCGAGCTTCTTCATCGGCGGCTACGCGATTCACGGCTACGACCCGGCGCCGGATTACCCGGCGAGCCACGGCTGCATGCGCCTTCCGATCCCCGACGCGATCCCGGCGTACAACTGGCTGCGGATGGGCGACGCCGTCGACGTCTACTACTGATCCCCGCAGATCCGTCTAGGGTCTGGCGAAACCGCTCGAGAACCGCGCGAGGAACCCGAGGCCGACCCCGTACACGAGCAGTGCGAGGAAGGTCGGCACGCCGTGGACCACCCAGGCGCTGTCGGATTGGATGATCGCGCGGAACGGGGTGGTGAGGACCTTCGCGGCTCCGTCGATGAACCGGCGGGGTTGCGCGCCGCTGTGATGGATCGGCGTCACGCCCGGGCTGATCGGCGCGTTTGCGGCGAGTTGGCTCTGCTGATGCGCGGAGGCGCCGGCCAGCTGATCGCGCGCGAACAACGCAAACGATGCGGCGACAAGACCGCAGCACACAAACGCCGTCAATACGAGCGCGCGGTGGATCACGGGACCGAGATCGGCCGAAGCCGGCACTACGATGAGCCTCGAGCGATGACTCTCAACGCACAGCCGACAGCGCGCGCGCGCCTGATCGACGAATTACGTACCCACGCGCTCGTGATCGGCGAGGTCGTCCTCACAAGCGGGCGCACCGCGCAGTACCTCGTCGACGCCAAACGCGCGATCCTGCGCCCCGCCGGCTTCCTCGCGCTCGCCGAGCTCGTCGCCGCCCAGGCCCAGGCCTGGGGCGCGAGCGCCGTCGGCGGGATGACGATGGGCGCCGACCCGATCGCATGCGCGGCGCTCGCCGGCGGCGCCGACGTGAAGGCCTTCTTCGTGCGCAAGGAGGTCAAGCAGCACGGCCTGTCCCGCCGGATCGAGGGGCCCGTGCTCGATGACGACGACCGCTGCATGCTCGTCGAAGACGTGGTCACGACCGGCGGCTCGACGATCCGCGCCCTCGAGGCCCTCCGCGACGAGGGCCGCCAGGTCTGCGGCGTGCTGGCGATCTGCGACCGCCTCGCCGGCGGGGCCGCAGCGATCGAGCAGGCCGCCGGCGCCCCGTTCGTCAGCCTGACGACGATCGACGACGTCTACCCGGAGCGGCCGGACCGGGAGTAGCCGCTCGGCCCCGCATCTGACGGGCGCTCGGCTGCGCGTAACGTGGCAGCCGCCGACATGCCGGCAGCCGCTGATGCAGCGCCCGGACCTTCCAGCCGAGGCGCGTCGGCGTGAACAGCACGATCGGCTCGCCGCCGCGGATCGCAGGGCTGAACTCGAAGCCGACCCTCGAGACGTTCGTCCGCAGCTGCCAGGCGAGAATCGTCTGGTACTCGAGCCGGGTCAGCGGCGCGCCGCAGGTGCGCAGCAGGGCGGCGCCACCAAACTTCGTGATCGCCGAGCCGAGGCTGTCGATCTCGGTCGTCCGCGCCCGCTGCGCTCGGAGATCCTTGCGCTCGTTGCGGGCGCGCGACAGCGCAGTTGGGACGAGGCCGGCACAGATCGCGACGACAAGCGCGATCCCGCCCCACGCCGCGAGCGGCGAGATCGCCGGCGGCACGGCGAGCAGTCGGCCCACTCCCACGGCCGCGAGCACGACGACCACCGCGCCCGCCTCGAACATGTAGCGCGGCAGACCGGGCCAGCCATGCAGCGCGAAGGCGATCTCCAACACGACCCAGACGACGACTCCGGCGGCGAGGGCGAGGATCGTGCGCTCACGGCGCCAGAGCGCAACGCCGACCACGGACAGCGCGATGATCTCGACGATCGCCGCGTGGAGCCCGAGGAACCGGCGGATCGTGCCGAAGAGCTTGTCGTGGTGCAGCGCGCGGCCGGAGCCGAGCGCATTGGCGCCCGCGACGAACGGGCTGCGTGCGGTGATCGCCGGGATCCCGAACCACAGCAGGACCAGCAGGAACGCGCCGGCGACGATCAGCCGGCGCATCGATGGCACTGCGCGCCACGCCCACGCCATGTAGAGCGCCAGGAACGGCCACACCTCGGGGCGGCCGAGCGACGCGAGCACGCCGAGTGCCAGCGCCCATCGCGGTCGCTCGGACAGATGGCAGTCGATCGCACCGAGGCACAGCGCGACGATCATCGGGTCCGACTGCGCGCTCAGCAGATAGTGCGAGTAGCCCTGCGTCCCATCGCTCAGACCGAGGATCCCGAGACCCGCGAAGGCCGCAGCCACGAGGCCGGCCCAGCGCCGCTCGCGCGGTGCCCCGACCAGGCGATCGGCGATCCGCCCCGCGAACACGACGCCGCTCAGCGACACCGCGAGCGAGGTGATCATCCACAGCCGGACCTGGTAATGGCCGGCGAGCGCGAGCGGCACCGTGAACAGGTACGGGAGCGGCTTCCACGAGGGAGCTGCATTCGTGTCGAGCGAGCCGGTGATCGTCTGCTGACCCCATACGAGCCAGCCGTACGGGTCAAACCCGGGTCGCGTCCCGGCCCACGCGACGATCACCAGGGACAGCAGCACGAGCCCGGCGCCGGTCGCCCACCACGCGTGCCGACGCATGAACAGCCTTGTGCGTTCCGAGGCGGGCGATGCGTCGAGCGAGCTCTCGGGCACGGAGGCGCGACGCTAGCAGCCGACCGAACGGCGCGATGCGCTGCCGGCCGCGCGCCGGTACAGTGCGAGATCGTGAGGAGAGGGGATCGGACCGCTTGGGGAAGTCGTCGCGCTCGCTGCGCGGCTCGCGAGCGGCTTGCCACGGACGCTTGGGGCGAGCAGCTCTGACCAGGTGCCCCCGGCAGGAATCGAACCTGCATCCCGCGCTTAGGAGGCGCGTGCTCTATCCATTGAGCTACGAGGGCGGACGGACGCTGAGCAAGCGTAACGAGGCAGCGTAGCTACTTTGTGACCCCGTTAGCGGCGCATGAGTAGCGGGAGTTTTGTGGTATTCCTTGCCACGTGTGGGAGGGAGAATACGTATGGCGCGGAACTCCAGCTAGGCCATGAGCACCGGCCAGCCCGAGATCCTGATCGAGGCCGAACACGTTGCAGAGGAATCAGCAGGGCTCACGTCCGAGGGCGTCGAGATTGCCGCTCGGTCTCCGATGGAGCTGTTCTGGCGGCGCTTTCGCACCGACCGGGTGGCGATGGTCTCGCTCGTCTTCATCGTCCTGCTGATCCTCGCCGCGATCTTCGCGCCCCTGATCATCAAACTCGTCGGGGCGCCGGGGCCGAACGTCCAGAACCCGGCGGCGCTCAACCAGACGTACGGCACTCCGACCGGGCCGAGCCGGTCTCACCTGTTCGGGGTTGACCCCCTCGGCCGCGACGTGTTCGCCCGGGTGCTCTACGGTGCCAGGGTGTCTCTGACCGTCGCGTTCGCAGCGACCGGTCTGTCGTTGCTCATTGGCGTGGTCGCCGGGATGACCGCGGGCTTCTTCCGCGGCTGGGTCGATACCGTCATCTCGCGGTTGATCGACGTCCTGCTCGCCTTTCCGATCCTGCTGCTCGCGCTCGGCCTCGCCGCCGCGTGCTCGAACGCCGCCGGCTGCCTCGGCGGGCTGATCAAGCCGGGGCTCGGCGTGGTCATCTTCGTGATTGCGTTCGTCAACTGGACGTACATCGGCCGCATCGTCCGCGGGCAGGTGCTGTCGCTTCGGGAGAAGGAGTTCATCGAGGCGTCGCGGTCGCTCGGGGCGTCGAACCGGCGGATCATCTTCAAGGAGATCCTCCCCAACCTGGTGGCGCCGATCATCGTCTACGCAACGCTGATCATCCCCCAGAACATCCTCTTCGAAGCGGCCCTCTCGTTCCTCGGCGTCGGCGTCGTCCCGCCTCAGGCGAGCTGGGGGGCGATGCTCTCCGACGCCACCAACATCTTCGACACCGCGTGGTGGTACATGCTTGCTCCGGGCATGGCGCTGCTGCTCACGGTGCTTGCATTCAACCTCGTCGGCGACGGGCTGCAGGACGCCCTTCACCCCAAGGCCGCCGACGCCTGATCCATCGAGGAGGAGAGTCCAAATGAACCCGGAGTCAGAAAGGACCGGTATGCGAAGGTCAATGAGATGGCGTGCTCTGGCACCCATGCTCGTCGCCGGTGCGCTGCTCGCCGGATGCGGCAGCAGTTCGAGCAGTTCGAGCAGCACCAGCGGCGCATCGTCGACCCCGTCGGCGAGCGGCAAGAACGGAGGAGCCGTCACGGTCCTCGAAGTCGCGGGCGGGGTCGACAGCCTCGACCCCGGCTACTGGTACTACCAGACCGATTACACGGATCTGTTCCAGCCGACCCAGCGCGCGCTGTACTACTTCAGACCCCAGGACACGGTGACCCCGCAGCCTGACCTCGCGGCGGCCCAGCCTGC
>DATKOY010000038.1:0-2965 GCA_035524415.1 Solirubrobacteraceae bacterium
CAGCCTCCCAGCCGCGAGCTTCACCCGTTACCGTTCGCCGACCAACAACCCGGTGTTGCGACGACCCCTTGAGCCCGGGCAATACACCAGCTTCGCCTTCCAGCAGGTCCTCGACGACCACCACGTCCTCGGGTCGATCGGCACGGTCGGCGACGCCTACGACAACGCGCTCGCCGAGAGCTTCGTCGACAGCCTCAAGACCGAGCTCATCCGCGACCGCGTCTGGCGCACCCGCTCGCAGCTCGAGCTGGCGATCGTCGAGTACGTCAGCTGGTTCAACCACGAGCGCCTGCACGAATCGCTCGGCGACATCCCGCCCGCCGAGTTCGAGACTCTCGGCCACCCGATAGCTTCCAATCTCTCCCTCTCATGATCGAGAGGAAACCAATCAATCCGGTCTCCGCGAAACCCAGCCCGGCTCAGGAGGCCTCGGCTGCTGCAGCGCGGCTGCCGCTTGAACCAATCAGTCCTGACGGCGACTCGTGGATTCTGACACCACTCTGACGCTCCTTAAGCGCCTCGCGAGCGATCCGAGTCCCGAGGCCGTCGAGCGGATCGCAATGGAACTCAAGAACAGCGATCCGACTGTGAGGTTGTACGCGACCTTCTGCCTCGAACGGGCAGGTGATCCAAATGCAGCTGGTTACCTTCGGATGGTGCTAGGCGACTCCGATCAACGCGTAGCGGCAGCAGCTGCACGAACGCTAGGCGAGATGGGAGACCGCGAGGCCATCCCTGGCCTGGTCGCGCTCACAGAACATTCGGCGGCGGTCGTCAGGCTGCAGGCGTGCGGAGCGCTCGGCCGGGTCCCCAACCGGGCCTCAGTCCCAGCGCTCGAGAAGTCGCTCTACGATTCCGACCGCCGTGTCTGCGACATGGCCGCCCGCGCCCTGTCGATGATTGAAACCCCGGCGAGTCTCGATGCTCTGCGACGAGCTGCTCACCAGCTACCGCGCACTCGGCGTTGGAGGGCGCGGCGTGCTATTCGCTGGCTGCTCACGCGTAGGCCAGACTTAAATTAGTGCCAACGCGGGTTGAATCCCTCCCGCCTGCTGGTTCGCGGTCGGCGCCCGGAACGCGACGCCCATGGTGAGCAGCGACGCTCCCCGAGCCTGGCGCGCCCGGGCGCTCAAGGTCCACTGTCGCGGCGGCGTTGTGTGGGCCTGCGCGAGAGCCCCCAAGAGGTCAGTCAGCGTGGTTTGGGCATCTGGCCAACCGGGTCGGGTTAGGACGCTTCGGCGTGTAGGCGACCGGAAATCACCCCAGTGAAGCTATCAACGCGTCGCTTGGGTGGCGGCGCGAGACACTGCGGCGCCTCAAGCAGGTAGTTATCGGCGACGGTCGGCTGTCTGTGCGAGCAATCAGCACCCAGGACGTACCGTCGCGCCGTTGCGAATTGTCCCCAACCGCGAGGTACGAAACGGGTACATCAGCCCGGAATCGGCGCTCCTACTCGGTCCACAGTCTCAGCTGCTGATCTGGCCGATCTGCAGGCGGTTCGTACACGTTCGTGTCGTCATGCGCACGCTCGTCTCGTTGCTCGCGCTCCCTGATAAGGAAGAGGTCCCAGGTTCGAATCCTGGATCGCCCACTCGCAAAGGCCCCGCTCCGGCGGGGTTTCTTCGTGGAGGGGCGCCTGTGCTGGAGTGCCGTTCGCCTGTCGTGGGCCGGAAATGGGCCGGATCTGGGCGCGGGCGCGGCGGATCTCCTCCTCGGCCGAGACGCCGGCCTCGCCGTCGAGCTCGTCCATCACGTGCCCGTAGGTGTTGAGCGTCATCGTCGGGCTGTGCCCGAGCTGGCGGGCGATCTCGATGACCGAGTGCTGCCCCTCGTGCAGCAGCAGCGAGGCGAACGCGTGGCGCAGGTCGTAGGGCACCAGCTCGCCGACGTCGAGCGCCGTGATCGCAGCGCCGAACGAGCGCCTGCGCCAGTTCTGCCAGGCGTGCAGTTGCCAGACGCCGCCGCCGGATGCGGGGAAGACGAACGCCTCGCCGTCCGGTCTGCCGGACGCAAGGCGCCACTCGGCGAGGTCCTGGCGCAGCGGCGTGAGCAGCTTGACGGTTCGCGGTGGGCGGCCCGTCTTCTGGCCCTTGAGCGTGCCGTAGGCGACCGCGGCCTCGACGAGCAGCGTGCGCTCGCGGACGTTGCGCCAGCGCAGCGCGAGCGCCTCCTGCGGCCGCAGGCCGGCGTAGGCCAGGACGCTGACGAGCACCGCGTCGCGCGGCTCGCCGTGCTCCTGCAACCACGCGCGGATCCGCTCCACAGTCACGGGCGCAGGCGGCGCGACGGCGCGCTCGGGGCGCACCGTCGGCTTGCGCGTCGCCTTGACCGGGTTGGACGGGATGCGCTGCCACTCGACCGCGACGCGCAGCATCGACTGCAACGTCACGAGCGTCTTGCGCACCGTCGGCGGGCGCACCCCGTCACGCTCGAGGTCGGCGCGAAACCGCGTGATCACCTGCGGCGTCAGCTGACGCAGCGGCACCTGGCCCAGGCGCGGCAGCGCGTGCTTGTTCCAGAGGACCGCATAGTTCTTCAGCGTCGCGGTCTGAAGGTTCGCCTTGGCGTACAGCTCCCACCACTCCTCCGCGAAGTCGGCGAGCGTCTCCCTGCCGGCATCAAGGGGAGCGAGGTCGCCCGCGCGCTTCGCCAGGCGCACCTGCGCCTCGTACGCGACCGCGTCGGCGCGGCGATCGAACGTGCGGCTGCGCTCGGCCCCATCGGGCTCGTGCCAGCGCACGCGCCAGACGACATACTCGGCGCCGTCGCGCCTACGTCGCTCGCGCCGCTGGATCACATCAGCCGTCCCTCTCGCCCATCGAGAACGAGCCTACCCCTGGCGGGCCGGCGCAGCGAGATGTCGGGCGTCGCGGTCATGGGAGCAGGCGGGCCGATGGCGCTGTCGGCGATCCACTGGTCGAGGTCCTCCGGCCTGATGCGGTAGGCGCCGCGCCGGCCCAGCCGC
>DATKOY010000039.1:0-17859 GCA_035524415.1 Solirubrobacteraceae bacterium
GTCTATCGGGGGGCCACGCAGATCCCGCTCGAGGGCGAGAGCTTCAAGGCGACCTTCGACGATCCGCTCGCCAAGGGCAGGGAGACGCAGTTCTACTCGATGCTCAGCACCCGCGGCATCTACCACGACGGGTGGAAGGCCGCGTCGGTGACCCCCGCCACACCGGACGGTTGGGCTGATTTCACCAACCAGCGGTGGGAGCTGTTCAACACCGAGACAGACCCGAGCGAGTGCCACGACCTGGCCGAGAAAGAGCCGAAGAAGCTCAACGAGCTGATCTCGCTGTGGTGGTCGGAGGCGGGCAAGTACAACGCGCTTCCGCTCGAGTCCCGCACCGCGCTGGACATTCTCACGACAGAGCGACCGCAGCTCGCGAAGCCCCGCGACCAGTACGAGTACTACCCGGACTGCGCCGAGGTGCCGGAGTCGGTCGCGGTGAACGTCCGCAACCGCTCCTACGCGATCGTGGCTGACGTCACGATCGACACGAAGGAGGCCGGGGGCGTGCTGTTCGCGCACGGCTGCCGGTTCGGCGGCCACGCGCTGTACATCAAGGACGGCAAGCTCAAGTACGACTACAACTACGTCGGCGAGGAGGACCAGTACGTCGTCTCCGACAAGCCGGTTCCGACCGGTCACGTTCGGCTGTCGGCCCGGTTCGAGAAGGAGGGCGATGAGAAGCCCACGACGGGCACGCTGAGTCTCTACATCGGCCAGGAGAAGGTCGGCGAGGGGAAGATCAAGACCCAGCCCGGCAAGTTCTCGCTCGCCGGCGAGGGACTCAACGTCGGCCGTGACGGGGGCGAGCCGGTCACCGCCGACTACCCCGGCGACGCGCCGTGGGCGTTCACCGGCGGCACGATCCACAAGGTGATCATCAACGTCTCCGGTGCACCGTTCGTCGACGTGGAGAAGGAGCTCATCGCCGCGTTCGCACGCGACTGACACATACCCCCAGCGGGCGGGGCAGACAACGCGTTCTGCCCCGCCCGCCCGTCGCCTGATCTGGAGGTTGAGCGATGACTGACATATTGGCCGAACAGCTCGAGACCGAAGAGTCGATGTTCGTGCAGACCGCGCAGGGCATCGACAGCGCGGACGGCACCCTCACGCTGCGAGGGATCACGCCGTCGACGCTGTACTTCTCCGACCGGCCGCAACGGGTCGTCGGACACATGTCGACCGCCGATTTCGTCGATCTGTGGGCGATCGGCGAGAACAGCTTCGAGGCCGATCCGCCGAACGCCGTGCTCTCGTTCCTCGAGCCCGGCGATGACGTGCCCGAGGACGCCGTGGTCGTGCTGAGCAAGCCGAACCTCGACGGCCAGGGCGATCTCGCCTACTCGATCGAGGTGCTCGAGGGAACGGTGCCGGCGCACGCCGGGCCGGTGACGCTGTTCATCGACCCGTTCGGGCGGCCACTGTCGCCGGTCTCGGTATGCGGCGTGCGCCGCCGCGAGCGGCGGCGCACGCGACGGCGGTTCTGAGCAATGAGCAGCCCCCCGCATCAGCCGGCGAACTCAGAGGTCCTGTCGGGAGCCCCCGCAGCGTTTCATCTGCTGTCCAAGCCGACGGGGGCTCAGTGCAATCTGGATTGCGATTACTGCTTCTTTCTCTCGAAGGAGATGCTCTATCCGGACAGCCGTTTCCGGATGACCGACGACACGCTCGAGCTCTACCTCCGCCAGCTCATCGAGGCGCACTGGCGTGTGCCTGAGGTGACGATCGCCTGGCAGGGTGGCGAGCCGACCCTGATGGGCCTTGACTTCTTCCGACGGTCGGTCGAGATCGCGGAGAGGTATCTGCGGCCCGGCCAGCGTGCCCTGCACACGATCCAAACGAACGGGACGAAGCTCGATTCAGAGTGGGCGGCGTTCTTCAAGGAGCACGGCTTCCTCGTCGGGATCTCGATCGATGGGCCGCGCGAGATCCACGACACCTACCGCGTAACCCGGGGGGGCCGGGGCAGCTTCGATCAGGTCATGCGGGGGCTCGACGCGCTGCGCGCCGCCGAGGTCGACTGGAACGCCCTGACGACGATTCACGCCGCGAACGCGGACCGTGGGCGCGAGGTCTACTGCTTTTTGCGCGATGAGTGTGGTGCACGGTTCGTGCAGTTCATCCCGATCATCGAACGCGTCCCCGAAGCGGACGCGGACGGGACCGTCCCCTGGTCCTCGTGGCGCGATCGGCCGCTGTACGTCCAGGAGGGCGACGCCGTCACCGGACGCTCGATCGACGGGGCGGGCTACGGGCGGTTCCTGATCGACGTGTTCGAGGAATGGGTGCGCCGCGACGTCGGCGAGGTGTATGTACAGATGTTCGATGTGGCGCTGGCCAACTGGTACGGCGAGCCGCCCAGCCTGTGCATCCACTGCGAGACGTGCGGCAACGCCCTCGCGCTGGAGCACAACGGCGACCTGTACTCCTGCGATCACTTCGTCGAGCCCGACTATCTGCTCGGCAACATCGCCGAGCACGACATGATCGACCTGATCGCCTCCCCTCGCCAGCGCCAGTTCGGCCTCGACAAGCGCGAGACCCTGCCGCAGTACTGCCTGGACTGCGAGGTGCGCTTCGCCTGCCACGGCGGCTGCCCGAAGGACCGCTTCATCTCCACCCCAGACGGTGAGGACGGGCTGAACTACCTCTGCCCCGGCTACAAGCTGTTCTTCGGTCACGTCGATGAGCCGATGCGGATCATGTGCGACCTGTTGCGAGAGGGCCGTGCGCCATCGGAGATCACCCGCTGGTACGCCTCCCGTGACGCCGACCGGGGACGCAACGCCCCGTGTACCTGCGGCAGCGGCCGCAAGTGGAAGCACTGCCACGGCACACCCATATCTGTGGGCGCTGGCTCGGGCGGGTAGCGATGCGGTCCCCGGCGTTGTTCACCTCGCTGACCCAGGGCTACAAGCGTCGGTGGGTACGCGGCGATCTCGTCGCCGGGCTGACGGTGTGGGCAGTGCTGGTGCCCGAGGCGCTGGCATACGCATCGATCGCGGGCGTGTCGCCCGTCGTGGGCCTGTATGCGGCTCCGGGCGCCCTGATCTTCTACGCGGCGTTCGGCAGCTCGCGCCAGCTCGTCACCGGACCGATGGCGGCCACGGCTGCGCTGTCCGCGGCGGCGGTTGGCGATCTCGCGGCGGGCGGGTCGCACGCGTACGTGCAGCTGACGATCACGCTCGCGATCACGGTCGGGATCATCGCGATCCTCGCAGGGCTCCTACGGGCCGGCTTTCTCGCCAACTTCATCTCCGCGCCGGTCATGAAGGGCTTCATCATCGGACTCGCGCTCACGATCATCGTCGGTCAGATCCCCAAGCTGTTCGGCATCCACAAGGGCGAGGGGGACTTCTTCGCGCAGCTGTGGCATCTGCTGACCCATCTTGACCAGACGAGCGCGATCACGCTGCTGGTGGGTGTCGCCTCCCTGGCGCTCGTGCTCGCCCTCAAGCGATGGGCGCCCGTCGTCCCTGGATCGCTCGTCACCGTGCTGCTCGGCATCGCCGCCGTCCACGTGTTCGATCTCGCCACGCACGGCGTCAAGATCGTCGGACCGATCCAGAGCGGCCTGCCCTCATTCGGCCTGCCGAACGTCGCCGCGCACAGCTACCTCGACCTCGCTCCCGCGGCGATCGGGGTGATGCTCGTCGGGTTCGCGGAGGCCCTGGGAGCCGGGAAGACCTACGCGGCCAAGCAGCACTACGAGATCGATCCCAATCGGGAGCTGATCGCCCTCGGCGCCGCGAACCTCGGCGCCGGGCTCTGCAGCGGAATGGTCGTCAACGGCAGCCTCTCCAAGACGGCCGTCAACGCGTCGGCAGGCGCGAGGTCCCAGCTCTCCTCGCTCGTCGTCGCCGTGCTGACCGTCGTCACGCTCCTGTTCCTCACCGGCCTGTTCGAGGATCTCCCCGACGCGACGCTCGCGGCGGTCGTGATCGCGGCGCTGATCGACCTCGTCGACGTGCGCTCGCTCGTCGGCTTCTACCGGCTCCACACCGCCGGGCTCGGCCGGATCTACGGGCTCGCCGCCCGCCCGGACTTCATCTCCGCGCTCGCCGCAATGTTCGGCGTGCTCGTGTTCGACACGCTCCCGGGCCTGTTCATCGGCATCGCCGTCTCGATCGCGCTGCTGCTCTACCGCGCGTCGCGGCCGAACGTCGCGGTGCTCGGCCGGGTGCCGGGACCGGAGGGCGACTTCGACGACGTCGAGCGCAATCCCCACAACAAGCCCGTCCCGGGCGTCGCCGTGCTGCGGGTCGAGAGCGGGCTGTTCTTCGCCAACGCCGACACCATCCGCAAGGACGTCCTCGCGCACGCCACCGACGGGACGAAGACGATCGTGCTCGACGGGCAGACCGTCCCGTTCATCGACGTGACCGCGGCGCAGATGCTCGAAGCCCTCGCCGAAGACCTCGACCGCGACGGGATCCAATTCCTCCTCGCCCGTGACGTCGGACAGGTACGCGACATCGTGGAGCGAGAAGATCGCGATCGCCGCGTCGTCATCCGCGCCTACCCGACCGTCCGGGCCGCCGTCACCGCCGCACGCAAGTCGCAGGCGAAGACGACGACCGAACAGCAGACAAAAGAGCGGACGGGGAAGCCGACGAAGGAGCCGACGAAATCATGATTGCGAACAGCACGGTGTACGGGGACGGCCACAGTCTTCACGTCGACGTCAAGCCCGACGATCTCGACGGGATCCGCAAAGTAGTTCACGCCGGGCAGCCCGGCGAGTTCGTGTCCGTCGGCCTGCACGAGCCCGATAAAGCCGAGATGGCCCGGGTCGCGAAGACCTTCGGCCTGCACCGGCTGGCGGTCGAGGACTCGCTGCATCCCGTCCAACGGCCGAAGGTCGAGACGTACGGCGACATAGTGTTCCTCGTCCTGAAGACGCTGTGGTACGTCAAGGAGTCGGACACCATCGAGGGCGGGCAGATCGCGCTGTTCATGGGCCACGACTACGTCATCACGGTGCGGCAAGGGGCGGGATTCGAGCTCGAAGGCGTGCGCCACGACCTGGAAGCGCAACCCGATGTGCTGGGGCAGGGTCCCGCCGCCGTCGTCTACGCCGTCTGTGACCGGATCGTGGACATCTACGAGCGGATCGTCTCGGCTCTGGAGGACGACGGGGACAAGGTGGAGGCCACGGTGTTCTCGCCGAAGCCGGCCGACGCCTCCAGGCGGATCTACGAGCTGAACCGGGAGCTGGGCACGCTGCGCCGGGCGATCGACCCGCTGCGCGGGCCGATGGAGCAGTTCGCCCGCGCGGAGATCAAGGGCGTCTCCGCGGACGTGACTCCGTTCTTCCGCGACATCGCCGACCACCTCGCCCGGGTCAGCGACGCCGTCGACTCGCTGGGGAACATGCTCTCCGGCGCCTTCGATGCCGACCAGTCACGCATCGGCGTGCAGCAGAACAACGACATGCGAATGATGTCCGCGTGGGCGGCGATCTTCGCGGTCATCACGATATTCGCCGGGATCTACGGGATGAACTTCAACAACATGCCCGAGCTCAAGTGGTCGTTCGGATACCCCCTGTTACTGCTCGTGATGCTCGTCATCTCGGTCGTGCTCTACCGCAAGTTCAAGAAGTCCGGCTGGTTGTAGCCGGCCAGCTCCACTGCTATGAACGCAAGCGAGACCGAGTCCACGTCGGCCCGGAACGCCTATGACGGCGAGTCCCCCTTCCGGGCCGCCCGGGAGGAGCCGCTGCTCACGCGGGCGATCCCCGTCAGCGCAGAGGTGCGGCGCTACCGCGCGCCAACCGCCCGACGCGACGCCGTCGCCGGCCTGACGGTCGCGGCCCTTGCGATCCCCTCGGCCATGGGATTTGCCGAGGTCGCGGGCGTGTCACCCGTGAACGGTCTCTATGCGCTGCTGCTCCCCGCCGTCGCCTACGCGCTCCTCGGTTCGTCGCGCCAACTCGTCGTCGGCCCCGAGGGCTCGATCGCCACGCTCGTCGCGGCCGCGATCCTGCCCCTCGCGGCTGCCGGCTCTGCCGGCGCGGCCGGGCTGGCAGCAATGCTCGCTCTGCTGGTCGCGGTCTGCTTCGCCGCTGCGGCCCTGCTTCGCCTGGGCTGGATCGCCGACTATTTCTCGCGTCCCGTCCTCGTCGGCTACATCCACGGCGTGGCGGTCGTGCTCATCGTCAGTCAGCTCGGGAAGCTCCTCGGGCTGTCGATCCATGCGACCGACCCCCTGCCTCAGCTCTGGGAGGTCATCAAGGAACTGGGCAAGATCAGCGGTCCGACTGTCGCGGTGAGCGCGGTGTCGCTGACAGTGCTGTTCGGCCTGCGGATGTTCTTGCCGAAGCTGCCGGGAGCGCTGCTCGTCGTCATCCTCGCGATCGCGCTCTCTTGGGGGTTCAACTTCGCCGACCACGGCATCGCGGAGGTCGGGAAGATCCCTGCCGGGTTGCCGAGTTTCAAGATCCCGACCCCGTCGTTCACGGACATCGTCCAGCTGGTGCCCGCCGCGCTCGGCATCTTCCTCGTCTGCTTCGCCGACGAGATCCTCACCGCGCGGTCATTCGCCGGCAAACACAACCAAAGCGTGCGGGGATCCCAGGAGCTACTCGCGATGGGCGCCGCGAGCGCCGCAGCAGGCATCACCCAGGGCTTCCCGATCGGGGCCAGCGGCTCGCGCACCGCGGTCAACGACAGCATGGGAGCGCGCACGCAGATCGCCGGCCTGTTCGCTGTCGCGGCCGTGGCCGTCATCCTCCTGCTGCTCACCGGGCCCGTGCAATACCTGCCGAAGGCCGTGCTCGGCGCGGTGATCGTCGTCGCCGCCAGCGGGCTGATCGAGCCGCAGGCCTGGCGCTCGCTCGCCGCGGTCGATCCGGTCGAGGTCGCGATCGCCGCCGTCACCACCGGCTGCGTCATCATCTTCGGCGTGCTGGCCGCCCTTGTCGTCGCGGTCGGCCTGTCGATCATCGACACCGTGCGTCGCAGCGCCCGCCCCCACGATGCGGTCCTCGGCTGGGACGCGAGGCTCGGGCGCTATGCCGACGTCTCGCTGCACCCGTCCGCCCAGATCACCTCGGGGGTGGTCGTCTACCGCCTCGACGACCGCCTCTTTTTCGCGAACGCGCGCTACTTCAAGGGGCGCGTACGCGAAGCGATCCGGGCAGCACCTCCAAGGGTCCGCTGGCTCGTCCTCGACGCGGACGCGATCACACACGTGGATGCGACCGGGCTGAGGACCCTCGTGGACGTCGCGCAAGACCTCGAGCACGACGCGATCACGCTCACGATCGCGCGGCTTCAGACGCGCATGACGGAACGGTTCGACGCGGGCGGCGTGATTGACGTCATCGGCCGCGAGCACCTGTATCCCACGGTGCACGCGGCCGTCCAGGCATACCAAGCTGGGGCGTCAAAACCCACGTCGGAGCGAACTAATAGCCCGTGACCGGCGACGTTTGCCCTCGTGGGCGGGCGAACCCCAGGCAGCTGATGCTCGTACGCCGCGAGCACGGATTTGATCGCGCTTACGGGTCGGGAAGGAGTACGCGCGGAGGCGACCAACAAGGACCAACGCGAATCAGCCACATCGGCCGATGCGTCGGTGTCACGCTTCGATTACGTTAATGCGATAACCGAAACAGGAAGAGGGGTTCTCGATGGGATTCAGGCGACGGGTACGGCGACGGGGGCTCTTGGCCGGAGCGGTGGCCGGAGGAGCGATCGCTCGCCACCGGAGCGCGGGGGCCGCGGAGGAAGAGCAGGCATACGATCAAGCGCCTGCTGAGCAGCAGGCGCCCGCTGAGGACCAGCAGCAGACGGCATACGCGCCACCTCCTGCGGACCCGGCTGACGAGATCGAACACCTCGCGCAGTTGCACACCTCGGGCGCGCTGACAGACGAAGAGTTCGCCGCGGCAAAGGCGAAAGTCCTCGGGACCTGAACGCAGCTCGGATTGTCAGAAGGATGTTCAGCAAATCGATAATTGCGAGGACGGGGAGCTGCAATGAGTCAATCGCGTAAGGACGTGCTGTTGAAGGCGCTCGAGGCGGAGGTCGGTGGCATATCGATTGAGCTGGGCACCCTGTTCACCGCCGATGTCGTCGGGTGGTCGCCGTACGCGTTGGTGTCAGGGCTGCAAGCACTCGCTGAGCTCACCGCTCTCCGTGAGGAGGCGTTCTCCAACGTCATCATCGGGTTGCGGGGACTCGACGAGGTGGGCAACAAGGCGTTCGCCGAATGGCTCATCGAAGCCGATCACACCGGACCGCTCGTCCTTGGCGACGATGCGGTGGTGGAGGCAACGGGACGCCATGTTGTGTTGCCGGGCGTCACGGTGGCCGACTTCCGCGACGGGAAGATCCGGTCGTACCGGACCTACTTCGACGACCTCTCGCTGATCGAGCAAATCGCCGGCAGCTGAAAGGTCGCTCGCCGTGGAGTTCCAGGTCGACGACGATCCGGATCCGCTCGACCTCGAGTTCCTCGAAACGCAGATCCGTCGTGAGGCGTCCGCCGCGATGGGACTCGGTGACGAAGTCGAGTTGGCGATCTTCGTCCGCGACGGTGACGCGATCGTTGCCGGGATCAGCGGATGGACCTGGGGCGATTGCTGTGAGCTGCAGAGCCTCTGGGTGCAGCCGAGCCTCCGAGGCCGCGGCCTCGCGACGCGGCTCATCGCCGCCGCCGAAACCGAGGCGGCAGCCCGCGGGTGCTCACAAACCGTCCACTTCACCTACGACTTTCAGGCTCGCGCCCTCTACGAGCGCAACGGCTACGAACTCGTGGGGAAGGTCGAGAACTTCCCATCGGGGACCGACGTTCTCTGGTACCGCAAGCTCCTGAAACCATAGGAGTTGCCGCGGAGCCGGTGCGCGTCTGGGCGGCCCTCGCGAATCCGAGGAAGACCACTAGCTCGAGCGGCTCCAGAGCTGCTTCACCCAGCCACACCCCGGTCGACGGCGTCCCAGATGGACACCGAGCCGCAACTTACACTGGCGATGTGCGGACGCCGATCAGAAATCCGCCGGATCCGATGTACGCGGAGTTCGAGGTACATCGCACGATGATCCGCGACCGCGTCCGCACCGAGGCCTTCCGGCGCGCGATCACCTCGGTGGTGCGCCCTGGCGACATCGTTCTCGACGTCGGCGCGGGAAGCGGGATTCTGAGCGTGTTCGCGGCGCGCGCCGGCGCTGCGAGTGTCTACGCGGTGGAGCGCACGCCGATCGCCGCCCTGGCCGAGTGGCTGGCCGCAGCGAACGAGGTCGCGGACACCGTCACGGTGATCCACGGCGATGTCATGGACATCGAGCTGCCCGAGCGGGTCGACGTGATCGTCTCGGAGTGGCTGGGCGGGTTCGGGATCGACGAAGGGATGCTCGCTCCGGTCATCGCCGCCCGCGACCGCTGGCTCAAGCCCGGCGGGGTGATGATCCCCCACTCGGTCACGGCGTGGACCGCGCTGGTGCACGACCGCTACCTCGCGGACACGATCGAGTTCCTCCGGGCCAACCCGTTCGGCCTCAACCTCGAGGTCCTGATTGAGAAGACCGTCAACGAGATCATCTATTCCGGCACGTTCCGTCACCTCGCGGCTGATGACAGGCGCTCCGAGCCGCGTCGGTTGTGGACGACGAACGCGGACCGGATCCCGCTCGAGCAGGCGCAGGCGCCTCACGAAGCCGAGATCCTGTTGCCAGTCCACGATCACGGAACGGCCAACGCGCTCGCCCTTTGGTTCAGCGCCGAGCTCGCGCCGGGCATCTCGCTCTCCGTGGGACCGGGCGATCCACCGACGCACTGGGGGATGACGACGGCGCCGCTGTGCGCGCCCGTGGAGCTCACGCCCGGCATGGTCGTTCGCGCCAGGATCAGGACGGCCCCGGCTCGGCCGGTCGGGACATGGACAAGCTGGGCGATCGCGATGCCAGGCTCCAGCTGGGAGGAGCACGACGAGCAGTCGGTCTGGGAGGAGATCGACGACTGAGCAATCTCAGGAGCTCGTAGGAAGAAAGAACGTCGGAAAGGAGTCGAGCGACGTAACAGGTACCCGGCCTTGCTGCCTCGACCGTCGGGAGCGTGTTGTCTTCAGAAGACGGTGGCCCAGTCGTTCCTCATGCTGACGATCGTCCACCCGAGCTTGTCGGCTTGTTCGAGTGATCGCTCGGCGCCGGTCGTGTAGGCGAATTCGCGCTGGTCGTCGTCGTGGAGGAGGAGCAGGCGAAGGTACGGCTTATCCGGCTGGTAGGTGAACTCCAGCATCGGGATGTCGCCGTTCGAATTGCCCGCGGCGAGGATCGGCCGGCGGCCGGTGCGGCTCCAGATCCGGATCGGCTTCTGCGGGCCGTCATCGAGGAAGTCGGTCTCGGCCTTGTGCGTGATGGTGCCGCCGTGATCGTTGCTGGTGTATTCGAAGGTGCTTGCGGTTCCGATCACGCGATCACGTGGGATGCCGTACAGCTCCGGGGTGACAGGTCTCATGAAGTCACGGCCGCCCCCCGAGGCGATGTAGTTCGCGAACCCGTTCGCCTCGAGGTAGGCGAGCAGCTCGACCATTGGCTTATACGCGCACTCGAGGTATCCGCGACCAAGGGTCGGATGCGGCGTGCTGCGCAGGAACGCATCCGATTTCGCCTCGAAGTCCTCGATGCTGATTCCCTTAAACGCGGCAAGGAAGCCCGCCATCAGCGTCCCAACATTCGTGTCGTTGCCGGCGTAGTGCTCCGCGATTACCTTGCTCAGCCAGCCGTCGTCGCGCTCATACGCCGCCTTCCACGGCTGGCGGCCACGTAGCTCGGGATCGGCCTTTGCCATCTCGCCCAGCCGACGGAGGATGAAGTCCACTTGGATCGGCATCGGCTTCTCGCACCACAAAGTGCCGTCGTTGTCGAATACCGCCACGCGCTCCTCCAGCGGCACACCCTCCGACACCGTTCGCTCAACGAACGCTTCGATCGCCCGTCTTGCGGGGCGATCAATCCAACTCGCCAGTACGTCAGTTGGGGCGTTCATCATCACCTCGCTGTCGACCCGCCCTTCCGGACCCGGTACGTGGCACGCATGCTACGCCGACGCCGGGCCGCCCGCGTCCGCCGTATCGGATGAAACCCGGGGGGCGTCCGGAACGCAGCCCGAACGTTGGTCGCGGGCCTTGATTTTCCTAGTGCGTCGTCCTGACGGATCGCGCGGTCGACCCGCCGATCTGCGCCGGTTCTCGCCAGGCGAGCCAACGTCGAATTCACCCACTTGGGCTAGTGCGACTCGGCGGTCGGGGCTGCCGCTGTCTCCAGGCACGAAATCGTCGCTTTCGCTTGCGCAGGCTTCCTCGACGCGGACCAGAGCCAGCCTCGCCCTCATCCAAGCCAACCAGGGCCGCACGCTGTCAACGCACCGCCAATCACGTAAGGTCCCGGTCACTGGCTGCGAACAGTGGTCTCAGCGGAGGCGGGCGGATTTCAGCCACATTGGCCGATGTGAGCGGGGCAGGCCCGTTGTAGCGTTGGGGGCCGCGGCTACCCGGTCGATCCGGGCTGGCACAACCGTTGAGACGGAGGGATCGATGAGCTGGAGCGCAAGTCAGCTGGACTCGCTCACGACACGCGACATCCTCCATACGAGGCCGCGCACGCTGGAGTTTCGTGCTGGGCGCCGCTGGCGGGACGGAGCGCCCGCCTGCGCGGTTCACACCATAGTCACAACCGGCTCTTCAGCCAGTGAGAGGCTCTGACCCCATGACCACGAGCACACTGAAGTTCAATACTCCTGAGCACGTGCGTCTGGAGCAGGCGCGCACGGGCGCGGTTGGGTGGAAGGCGTGGGGCCCGTATTTGAGTGAGCGCCAGTGGGGGACGGTGCGCGAGGATTACAGCGGCGGGGGCGATGCGTGGGACTACTTCCCGCATGATCAGGCGCGCTCGAGGGCGTACCGGTGGGGTGAGGACGGGATCGCCGGGATCTGCGACGAGCGCCAGCGTCTGTGCCTCTCGCTCGCTCTGTGGAACGGCGCCGATCCGATCCTGAAGGAGCGGATGTTCGGGTTGACCAACAGCGAGGGCAACCACGGTGAGGACGTCAAGGAGTACTGGTTCTACCTGGACAGCACGCCGACGCACTCGTATATGAAGTGTCAGTACAAGTATCCGCAGCGTGAGTTTCCCTACGACGAGCTGTTGGCGACGAATCGCAGCCGGAGTAAGCAGGAGATGGAGTACGAACTGCTCGACACCGGGATCTTCGACGAAGATCGTTACTTCGACGTGGTCGTGGAGTACGCCAAGGCGGGTCCCGATGACATCTTGATGCTGGTCACGGCGTACAACCGCGGTCCGGACGCGGCGACGCTGCATCTGCTGCCGACGTTGTGGTTCCGCAACACGTGGTCGTGGGGCGACGAGGTTCCCAAGCCGACGCTGACCGCCGCCGACGGGGAGCCGGGAATCGCCGCGGCGCGAGCCTCGCATACGGAGCTGGGCGAGTGGGTGCTGCGCGCCGACGGGTCCGCGCAGCTGCTGTTCTGTGAGAACGAGACCAATAACCAGCGTTTGTTTGGGGTGTCCAATGCTTCCCCGTATGTCAAGGATGGGATCGGCGAGTTCGTTGTGCACGGGACTGCTGATGCGGTCAACCCGGAGCGAACGGGGACGAAGGTCGCGGCCGATCACGTGTTCGAGGTGCCGGCGGGGGACAGCGCTTCGATTCGCCTGCGCTTGACGGCGTCGGGCGGCTCGGAGACGGACGCGCCGGGCAAGGGAAGGCCGCTGGGCGCCGACTTCGATCGCGTGTTCAAAGCGCGGCGCGAGGAGGCCGACAAGTTCTACGCGACCGTCATCCCCCCGACGCTGCGGCCGGACGGCGCGATGGTGATGCGCCAGGCGTTGGCCGGGCTGTTGTGGGGCAAGCAGTACTACGAGTACAACCTGCACACATGGCTGCGCGAGCACGGCGTCAACCCGTGGGATCCGAATGCCCCGGCCAGCTCGGTCCGGAACGTGCCCTGGCATCACATGGTCGCGGGCGATGTGATTTCGATGCCGGACAAGTGGGAGTATCCGTGGTTCGCCGCGTGGGATCTCGCGTTTCACTGTGGGCCGCTGGCGCTGGTCGACGTCGACTTCGCCAAGTCGCAGGTCGAGCTGCTGCTCAGCACCCGGTATCTGCACCCCGACGGCCAGATTCCGGCGTATGAGTGGAACTTCAGCGATGTCAACCCGCCGGTGACGGCGTGGGCGGCGCTGTACGTCTACGAGCGCGAGGCCGAGATCCGTGGCGAGGGCGACCGCGAGTTCCTGGCGCGTGTGTTTACCCGGCTGCTGAGGAACTTCACCTGGTGGGTCAATCGCAAGGATCCCGACGGCCGCAACCTGTTCCAGGGCGGCTTCTTGGGCCTGGACAACATCGGGATCTTCGATCGCTCGGCGCCGCTGCCCGGTGGTGGCACGCTCGAGCAGGCGGACGGCACCGCGTGGATGGCGCTGTACTGCCAGTGGATGCTGCAGATCGCCACCGAGCTCGCCACCCACGATCCGGTCTATGCGGACATGGCGCTTGAGTTCATCACCCATTTCGCGTGGATCTCGATCGCGATGGAGCCCCCGGGCGCCGACACGGTGCTGTGGAACGATGACGATGGCTTCTACTGCGACGTGATGCGGATGCCGGACGGCACCGCGATTCAGCTGAGAGAGTTCTCGCTCGTCGGGCTGCTGCCGATGTGCGCCGCGACCGTGTTTGACCCCGACGTGATCGCGCGCTTCCCGATGTTCACCGAACGGCTCGACCAGTTCGTCACCGAATTCTCCGACTCCGTGCCGTCGCTGGCACACCGGCCGGGCCCCAACCCCGAGGGGCGGCGGATCATGTCGCTCGTCGACGAGGCCCGGCTGCGGCGGATCCTCGAGATCATGCTCAACGAGGACGAGTTCCTCGGTCCGCACGGGATTCGCGCGATCTCGCGCCGCCACCTCGACCACCCGTGCGTGTTTGACTGGGAGGGGCAACGGAACGAAGTCCACTATCTCCCGGCCGAGTCGGACACCGGAATGTTCGGCGGCAACTCCAACTGGCGCGGCCCGGTCTGGTTCCCGATGAACCTCGTCCTCGTCCGCGCACTCGGCCAGCTGCACCGCTACTACGGCGACGAGCTCAAGGTCGAGTGCCCCACCGGCTCCGGACAGCGGATGAACCTGCTCGAGGTCGCCACCGAGATCGCCACCCGCTTGGCGACGACGTTCACCGACGACGAGCACGGACGACGGCCGGTGTTCGGAGGAATCGAGAAGTTCCAGAGCGACCCGCACTGGCACGACCTGATCCCGTTCCACGAATACTTCCACGGCGACAACGGCGCGGGCATCGGCGCCAGCCACCAGACCGGCTGGACCGGCACCGTCGCACTCCTGTTCTTGCTCGGGGGCCGCCTGCACTCCGAGGTCGGAGCGACCGCCGGCGTCGCATGAAGTGAAGCGCACGCGATGCGTCTGCCCACGCCACCGAGCCCTCGATCGGTGCGCATCGCTGAAATCAACCCAACGGTTGCGTGTCGCCGTGGAGCACGACCAGAGGAAGGCGTGGGAGGTGTTGATGAAGCGGCTCGATTCGCGCCGCAACCATCCGTTGTGAGTTCGCCGAGCTCACATTCAAGGAGGCCGCCTGATGTCCGTTGAGTCCACAAGTCAAACCCTCGAGCCTGTCACCGCGGCGCCGCTGGGCGCCCGGCACGACGGCCGCGGCACGAGCTTCGCGCTGTTCTCGAGCATCGCGGATGCCGTGGAGCTGTGCCTGTTCGATGACGCGGGCCGCGAGACGCGGTTCGACCTCGAGCAGGGCGAGGGGTTCGTATGGCAGGGCTACCTGCCCGGGGTGGAGCCAGGCCGGCGCTACGGCTTCCGGGTCCACGGGCCGTGGGATCCGCCGTCGGGCGCGCGGTGCAACCCGGCGAAGCTGCTGCTCGATCCGTACGCCCGCGCGATCGCCGGCGAGGTACGGTGGGACCCGGCGGTGTACGGGCACGCGGCCGACGATCCCGGTCGAGCCGACAGCAACGACTCGGCACCGTTCGTGCCACGGTCGGTGGTGGTGGCCGCCGATTTCGACTGGGGCGATGATCAGCGGCCGGGCTACGCGACGGCGGACTCGATCTTCTACGAGGTCCACACGGAGGGCTTCACTAAGCTGCATCCCGACGTGCCCGAGCAGATCCGCGGCACGTACGCCGGCGTCGCGCATCCAGCCGCGGTGGCGCACCTCAAGCGGCTGGGGGTGACCGCCGTGGAGCTGCTCCCGGTCCATCAGTTCGTCCACGACGCCCAGCTCGTCGCGCGCGGGCTGCGGAACTACTGGGGATATCAGTCGATTGGGTTCTTCGCGCCGCACAACGAGTACTCGTCGAGCGGGGACGGCGGTGGCCAGGTCGACGAGTTTCGCCGGATGGTCCGTGCGCTACACGCGGCCGGGCTGGAGGTGATTCTCGACGTCGTGTTCAACCACACCGCGGAAGGCAGCGAATCGGGACCGACGCTGTGTTTCCGGGGGATTGACAACGCGGCGTACTACCGGCTGCAGGACGACCGCTCCCGCTACGTGGACGACACGGGTTGTGGCAACACCGTGGACCTGTATCTGCCGCATCCGCTGCGCTTGGTGATGGACTCCCTGCGCTACTGGGTTCAGGAGATGCACGTCGACGGCTTTCGCTTCGATCTCGCGGCCAGCCTCGCGCGCGCGCAGGACGATTTCTCCCCCTATTCCACGTTCCTTGAGGCGGTCGGTCAGGATCCCGTGCTGTCGGAGGTGAAGCTGATCGCCGAGCCGTGGGACATCGGAGCCTACGATGTCGGACAGTTCCCGGCGGGTTGGAGCGAATGGAACGGCAAGTTCCGCGATACCGTGCGCGATTTCTGGCGCTCCACGCCGAGCACGCTCCCCGATTTCGCGACGCGCATCAGCGGCTCGAGGGACCTCTACGGCCACGGCGGACGCCGGCCCAGCGCTTCGGTGAACATCATCACCGTTCACGACGGTTTTACGCTCGCGGACCTTGTCAGCTACGACAGCAAGCACAACGAGAGCAACGGCGAGGACAATCATGACGGTACCGACGACAACCGCAGCTGGAACTGCGGCGTCGAGGGTCCGACCGACGACCCCGCCGTGCTCGAGCTGCGCGCGCGCCAGCGGCGGAACTTCCTCGCCACGCTGCTGCTGTCCGAAGGCGTGCCGCTGCTGCTCGGCGGCGACGAGTTCGCGCGCAGCCAGGGCGGCAACAACAATGCCTACTGCCAGGACAACGAGCTCACCTGGCTCGACTGGAACGCGGTTGCCAAGAACGGCGACCTGGTCGACTTCACCGCCCGCCTCTGCCGTCTACGCGAGCAGCATCCGGTGTTCCGGCGGCGCCAGTTCTTCAGCGGCGCACCGGCGCACGAGCACGACCGGGACGACCTCGACTGGTACCGCCCCGACGGCCAGCCGATGACGCCGGGCGACTGGGGCGCGTCGTTCGCCCGATCGGTGATGATGGCTCTGAGCGGAGCGACCGGCGACCACACCCGCCCCGACGACCCGTTTCTGATCATGTTCAACGCGTGGTGGGAGCCGCTCGATTTCACCATCCCCGAGTCGCTCCGTGGCCTCCCCTGGCACGTTGAGGTCGACACCGCCGCGCCGACCGCCGCCGCAGGCGTCACGGTCGACCCGGCAGCGCCGGTGCGGCTGACCGGCCGCTCGCTCATCCTGCTTCGCGGCACCGAGCCCGCGAGCTGACCGGACCCATCCCGCCAGCGCTCACCCGTCGCCGTCGCGTCGGTCGACCCGCGCGGTGACAGAAGGCTGAACCGCAAGTCCGCTCAGTTGGGTGATGCTCGTTGCGCGCCCCCCGCGCGGTTCCCCGGCCGTGACAGGGGCGGTCGGCGTGCTCTCATCCTAATCGGCCGATTGACCCGGCCATCGGATTAGAACCATCATGACCGCCTCGTCTGGCGATGCGAGAGGAGACAACTCTCATGAGCGAGAAGGACACAGTGCTAGTGGCGGCGGCTTCCTACGAGGATCGCGGACGCTGAGGCTGACTATGAGGCCATCAAGGCGCACTATTACGACCTCGGGACCTCACAGGACTTCGATGCCGCCGTGATCGCCCGCGACGAGAACGGCGAGATCACGGTCGTCAAGAAGCACGAGCGGCGCACCCGCCACGGCGCGGTCAAGGGGCTCGGCTGGGGCCTCGCGATCGGCGCTGCATGCGCCATCTTCACCGGCCGTCGGGCTCCTCGGCGGACTCGCAGTCGGCGGTGGCGCCGGCGCGGCGATCGGCGCGGTCACCGGGCACATGAAGAGCGGCATGGACGACGAGGACCTCAAGTCGCTGGGGCTCGTACTCGACCAGGGCCAAGCCGGACCGATCGTCGTCTTCGCGCCCCACATGGCCGACCAGACCGCGGCGAACATCAAGTCGCTCAACAAGGCCGTATCGAATGAGATCGACGCCAACGCCGACGAACTCGCGGCGCCAGCTGCACGAGGCCGGAGCCGCCCACTGACATCGAAGCCGCCAACTCGACACGCTACACGCAGCAAGTTGGCCGCGCCAACGAAACCCGAGCTTTGCAGCGTGTTCGCCGGCGATTGAGGGTGGTGCTCGCTGGGAGGGGGCAAAGCTACCGTGCACGCACCCCCTTCGACCCTCGCAGAGGTTCTTGGGTCTCCTGACGTTTCCTATTTTCCTCCAGGCCGTGGTATCGTCTGGGCGTCCTTGTTGGGCACCGAGACGTGGCATCGGGTGATGCGGCTGACCGGGTCTTCTCAACCCTTAGGTAGACCGGATCTGAGGTCGCATCATGTGGACCAGCTCGTCCCTGAGGTCGGCGCAGTCCCGCTCTCGAG
>DATKOY010000040.1:0-3469 GCA_035524415.1 Solirubrobacteraceae bacterium
GTCAGACATCCGCACGTAGCGAGCACACAGCCGCCGAGCCTCACGAATCGCCCACGCGACGGGAACCCTCCTATGGTCAAGCCCGACGAGTCCGGCACCGAAGCCTCCCGCTCGACCGTGCCGAGGCTGCCGGCCGCACGGACTCCCGTGCTCGCAGCTGACCAGGACGGTGGGCTTGAGCCCACTCATACCTGCCATTCGCCATGGGCACAATGATTGAATGACGTGGCGGGCGGAGCAGGACGCTCCCCGCCGGACCGCGGCACGCTCGCGGGTTCATGGAACCCGGGATCGAGCGACCGGGACTTTGTCGCGCCCGAGGTATCGCCATACGGCGCCTGTTAGGGGATGCGTAAGCGGCGGGTGCTACAAGGTGAGGTCCCTGCGGCTTCGCCACCGGTCCCGATCTCATCGCCGGCGAGCCCGCGGCTGTCGCGGCCGCGTGATCCGCGGGGACTTGGCTCGCGGCGGACTGACGGCGGCGCGGTTCGTCGTGTGCGGGACGACGAAGAGTGGCGACGGATGACGGCCAGCGGACCGGGCTCCTGACGCCTCTGTTAGGGCCGCCGGGACGTGCTCGTGCTCACGCTCGGGCCGCAGCCCTTGTGCGGCTGGGTCCCGCGAATCGGTGCATCCCGGAGAGCGGAGACTCAGAGGCATAAAGCTCGACAAGCACTTGACAGACCCTCGACACGATCTGTACAGTCCGTGTAGATCTATTCAACTGATCGTGGAGGTCCGGATCGATGGAGAAAGTGCAGACGCTGGTCAAGACCCGCCCCGAGGCGAGTGCCCGGGCGCTGATCCTCTTCGCCGCGTTCGTGTCGTTCGTGATCTCCGTGGTGCTGTGGTTCGGCGGGCATCGGCAGGAGGGGATCTTCGTGGGCATCTGGGTGCCGTCGATCCTGTCACTCGGAGCAATCGTGCTTCGGCGAGGCGAGCGATGAGTACCCCGGGCCTGTTCGTCGTCGGTGTGCTCGTCACGTTGATCGTCGTCGCGGCACTCGCGCTGCTCATGTACGCCGCCGTCCTGGACGGCCGCGAGGACGCGGCACGGAGGGGAGCGCAGGAGTTGCCTCGTATCCCTGAAACCGAGCGCGACGAGCTGATCGTCGCGTGATGTACCTACAAGGAGTTCGAAAGCCATGAAAAGGTTGTTTGCCACCACTCTGGCCGGCGTCGCGCTGGCCGCGACGCTAGCCGCATGCGGCGGCTCATCCTCGAGTTCGAGTACCGCCGCCTCAGCCTCATGGGCGTCGAGCACGGCGGCTGCGGCGGCTCAGTCGAACATCGTCCAGACGGCCGTTGCCGCTGGCGAGTTCAAGACGCTCGTCTCGCTCGTCAAGCAGGCGGGCCTCGCGGGTGCGCTGTCGGGGCCCGGCCCGTTGACGGTGTTCGCCCCGACCGACGCGGCCTTCGCCGCGGTTCCGAAGGCGACGCTGGCCGAGCTCGCCAAGAATCCCGCGAAGCTCAAGGCGGTGCTTCTGTATCACGTCGTCAAGGGCAATGTCACCGCCGCACAGGTGATCAAGCTGAAGTCCGCAAAGACGCTGGAGGGAGGCTCGGTTCCCATCCGTGTTAGCTCCGGCAAGGTGTACGTCGGTGACGCCCAGGTGACCAAGACGAACGTCGTGACGTCGAACGGCGTCATTCACGTCATCAACCGGGTGTTGATTCCGGCAAGTTGAACGACCGCGGTGCGTGAGCCCTGGATCGAGCCGGGGCTCGCGCTGCCGCTCGTGCGCTGTCAAGATCCTGTATAGATGTTCGCATGATGGATTTGCAGACGATGATGCCGAGCACGTGTCGAGATCGGATGGTGCGATGACAGTGACCGAGGGACGGCTGCGGATCGGCGAGCTGGCCAGGCGTACGGGGGCCTCGCCAGCGGTCCTGCGTGCGTGGGAACAGCGCTACGGGATCATCGAGCCGCAGCGCTCCCCGGGGGGAACGCGCCTGTACTCCGAGCGCGACCAGGAGCGGATTCACGCGATGCAGGCCCACATGGCCGATGGTCTGTCCGCTGCGCAGGCGGCGCGGGCGGCGTTGGCCGGCAGGGCGCCCCGTGGCACTCGGTCCCTCGCCGGAGCGGCGGACGGCCCGGCAGCCTCCGAGCTTGACGCGTCCACCCGGACGCTCCTGAGCGCGTTGACCAGGCTCGACCGCGAGCTGGCTGAGCAAGCGCTCGACCGACTCCTCGTTTCGTTTACCTTCGAGACGGTCGCCTCCGAGGTTCTGCTGCCCTACCTCGCGGATGTCGGCGCCCGCTGGCAACGCGGCGAGGCGACGGTCGCCGAGGAACACCTTGCGATCCACGTCCTGCGCGCCCGCTTACTGGCGCTCACTCACGGGTTCGGGCCCGTTCGTGGCGCTCGCGCGGTGCTGGCGTGCCCGCCCGGGGAGCAGCATGACATTGCACTACTGATGCTTGCCGTTGCACTGGAGCGGCGCGGGTGGCGGGTCGTGCTGCTCGGCGCCAACACGCCGGTCGCCAGCATCGTCCAGGCCGCCGACGTGCTGGATGCAGACTGCGTCGTCGTCTCGGTCACGATGCCGGTCGAGCTGTCGGAGATCGTCGACGAGCTGAAGGGGCTCGCGTCGTCCCGGCGCCTGATGCTCGCCGGTCCGGCAGCCGACGACCGGCTGGCGCAGCAGATCGGCGGCACCATTGTCGCCCGCGACCCGATCACCGCCGCGGCGGCGCTTGAGGATCAGCTCGCCCCAAAACGGCCGCGGTTCGCCGCCGGAGCGGGCGGGCCTGCATGAGCATCGTCGTCGATTCTGACGGCCGCTCACTGGATGGGACCGTTTCGCCGCCAGGGCGAGCGGATCCATTTTGGAGGTGGCTGTCACAACGGCCTGATTCACATCTGCACGGAGGCGTTCCGTGCACATGAGGAGGCGTCCGGTGTCAGCGGCGCCCGTGCGGGCGGTCCGGTCTGCCGGGCACGGGCGTGGAGACGAGGCGCGAGCGCTTCGGATGCGACGCTGTGGTCCTTCCTCGCGCCTGGGCCTCGACGCCATGGTCAGTCCGGCTACTGGACGACGAGGTCAGTGTCGCCCTGCTCGCCGAGCGATCGCGCGATGGCCGCCGCTGGCATGAGCCACGGGCTCGGCCGCGCCCTGCGAATGCCACGAGGGCCGGCTGTGTCGGGTCGGGATCGCTCAAGCAGGGTGGTAGCGTGAGGAACATGGCCACCGTGTCTGCCGCCGGGTCGCGATCGTCTGGCGTTAGCGGCCGGGATGCGGCGCTGATCCTCGGTGCGGTTGGTGGCACGGCGGGGATTGGCGCGGCCGCTACCACGCCTGTGCTGAGCAGCCGCTGGTACCGGCGGCTCAATAAGCCGTCGTGGCAGCCGCCGGGTGCTGTGTTCGGTCCCGTGTGGTCGGTCATCTACGCGCTCATCGCAGCGTCGATGCTCGTGGCGCGAGGACGCGGCGGGGAGAAGCAGCGGCCGCTGTTCGTCCT
>DATKOY010000041.1:0-116633 GCA_035524415.1 Solirubrobacteraceae bacterium
CCAGCAGCGAGAGGAGGAGCAACCGATGGCCGATGCAGATCTCGATGAGCTCGGGCCCGTCGACTACCTGGTGGTGGAGTTCCCGGCCGACAAGGCCGATTTCTCTGGCGCGATGGCGAGAGAGCTGTCGGCGTTGATCAAGAGCCGGACCGTGCGCGTGCTCGACCTGCTGTTCCTGAAGAAGGATCTCGACGGCACCGTCGAGGGGTTCGAGTCGCACGAAGCGGGGGACGATGAGCTCGGCGAGCTGCGGGAGCTCGAGGCCGAGCTCGCGCTGGTGCTCGCGGAGGAGGACGTCGCCTCGGTCGGAGCCGCGCTCGAGCCCGGCAGCGTCGCTGCGGTGCTCGTGTTCGAGAACACGTGGGCGGCGCCGTTTGCGTCCGCGGTGCGGCAGTCGGGCGGCCAGCTCGTGGCGAGCGGGCGGATCCCGATCCAGACCCTCGTGAGCGCCCTCGAGGCGGACGAGTAACGACGGCGGAAGGAGCACGGAATGTTGGGCAGAGGTCGAGTTGGCAGACCCGGTGTACTGGGCGGTCCGGTGGCGCGAACGGCAGCGGTGGCGGGCACGGCCGCGGTCGTCACCCGCGGGGTCCGGCGGCGCGGCGATCGGCGGGGAGACCGCCGGGATGACCGCCAGGATCGGCGCGAGGACCGTCGCCTGTTTCGATGAGCATGGCTCCCGCTCTCATTGGTGAGAGCGGGAGCGGCCGTGGCAGTGCTTCCACTTGCGGCCACTGCCGCACGTGCACGGCTCGTTGCGACCGCGCTTGGCGTCGCGCGTGGCATACAGCTGCATCAGTTCGGCAGGCGCGCGGTAGCCGGCAAGCAGGACCTTCATCAACCGCATCGGCTCACCGACGTGGCCGAAGAACAGCTTGAACGACGGACAGAGGTAATTGAGGCCGTCTTCGCCATCCGGCGTCTGCGCGAAGCGATCCTTCGGGCAGCCGCCGTGACACGCGAAACGGACGTCGCAGTCCAGACAGTAACGAGGGAGCGTGTCGCGCTTGTCGAGCCCGAAGCGCTGCTGGCGCTCGGAGCCGACGAGCTCGGTCAGCGGCCGCTGCGCGATATTGCCGAGCAGGTATCGGGGTTCGACGAAGTGGTCGCACGAGTAGACGTCACCGGTGTGCTCGAGCGCGAGCGCCGTTCCGCACGTCTCGCAGTGCACGCACATTCCCGGTGGCTCGCCGACCCAGTTGGCGAGGGTCGTGTCGAACATCTGGACGTACACCTCGGCGATGTCTCGCCGGACCCACTCTTCGAAGGCGTCGATCAGGAACCGGCCGTAGCCGTCCGGCGACACGGAGCGGCTCGTGACGCTCCGACCGGTCTGCGTGTACAGCGGCCGGTCACGCCATGACGACCAAGGGACCTCACCGCCGTTGCACTCCGCCGTGCGTTCGATCACCGGAATGAACTGCATGAACCGGGCGCCGCATTCGTCGCGCAGGAACCGGTAGACGTCGAGGCCGCGGCGCTCGTTGGCGGCATGGACCGTCGTGAGCACGTTGTATTGCACCCCGCCCGCACGCAGGCTGGAGAGCCCCCGCATCACCTGGTCGAAGCTGCCGCGACCGCCGCGGGTCAGCCGGTAGGTGTCATGGATCTCGCGCGGACCGTCGATCGAGATCCCGACCAGGAACTCGTGCTCCTTGAAGAACGCAGCCCAGTCGGCATCGAGCTTGGTGCCATTGGTCTGGATCGTGTACGCCGCCTGCTGGCCGGGCATGAGGTAGCGATCGACAAGCTCGACCGAGCGGCGAAAGAACTCGAGGCCCATCAGCGTGGGTTCGCCCCCCTGCCACGCCACCTCGACGACCGGCGCACCGGCGTGCGCCTCGATCAGCTGGCGGATGTAGGTCTCGAGCAGTTCGTCCGCCATCCGGAAGCGGCTTCCGGGGTACAGCATCTCCTTCGACAGGAAGAAGCAGTAGGAGCAGTCGAGGTTGCAGACCGCCCCGGTCGGCTTCGCCAGCAGGTGAAATGCGGCCGGCGCGTTCACGGGCGAGCCCGGCGCGCTTCGCGTTGCAACGCGGCGTCGCGCTCACGCCGGACGTCCGGATCGACCTCCATCTCCGCAATCGTGGTCGCCCGGCTGCGCCGTTGCGTCATCCGGTTCGGGTGATGCTGTCTTCGCCGCTGGGCGTAGCGTAGGGCGTCAGCGCCGCATCGATTTTGCGTGCCCCAACGCTCTGAGAGGGGAACGGACCCATGGCAGATGCCTTAACCGATGTTCTCGTCGCGGGCTATCAGGACATCGAGACCGCGACAACCGACTTCGAATCACTCGTCGCAGCCGTCAACGACAAGAAGATGGAAATCGAGGGCGTGATCCTCGTCACCCACGATCGAGACGGCAACGTCTCGGTCAGACAGACCGGCGACCACCTCGGCCGCAAGGGCGCAGGCTGGGGCGGGGGTGTCGGGCTCGCGGTGGGACTGTTCTCGCCGCCGATGCTCGCATCGGTTGCGGTCGGGGCCGTGGCGGGCGGCGTCGTCGGCAAGTTCGTCGACCACCGTCTCGAAACCGAGATTCACGACAAGATCGGCGAGAACCTGCCGCCTGGCTCGGCCGGGATCATCGCGGTCTTCGACGAGGAGCAGCTGCTCGCGGTCGAGCAGGTGCTCGGCGGCGCGCTCCTGCGCTCGATCGCGCAGAGCGACAAGGAGGGCGTGCGGGCGCTGAAGGACTCGCTCGCCGAGGCGATGGGCAAGTTCAGCCCCGACCGCACGGTGCTCCCCATTCCCAACCGGACGTTCGGCGGGGCCGCCGGGCGGACCCTCGAGACATCAGTCGCGGATTGGACGATCGTGCCAGGCCCGAAAGCCCCGGACGACGCGCCGAACGTGCTGATCTGCCTGATCGACGACGCGGGCTTCGGTCAGCCGGACACGTTCGGCGGTCCGATCAGGACCCCGAACATGACGCGCGTGCAGAAGCTGGGGATCACCTACAACCGCTTCCATGTGACGGCGCTCTGCTCCCCGACGCGAGCGGCACTGCTGACCGGACGCAATCACCACCGCGTGGGGTTCGGTTCGATCGCGGAGTTCCCGGGGCCATTCCCCGGCTATACCGCGGTGAGACCGAAGACGTGCACGGCACTGCCACGGATCCTCAGCGAGAACGGTTATGTGACCGGCGGTTTCGGCAAATGGCACCTGACGCCGGACAACGTGCAGGGTGCTGCGGGACCATTCGACAACTGGCCTCAGGGCTGGGGGTTTGACCACTGGTGGGGATTCCTCAGCGGGGCCGCCGGCCAGTATGACCCGATCATCACTCAGGACAACTCGGTGCTCGGCGTGCCGGAGGGCAAGGACGGCGCTCCGTATTACTTCCCGGATGACCTGACCGATAAGGCGATCGAGTGGTTGCACGTGGTGCGCGCTCAGGACGCCGCGAAGCCGTGGATGATGTATTACTCGACCGGCTGCGCGCACGCGCCCCACCACGTCGCCAAGCAGTGGGCCGACAAGTACAAGGGCGATTTCGACGACGGTTGGGACAAGCTCCGCGAGGAGGTGTTCGCGCGACAGAAGGAACTCGGAGTCATTCCGCAGGATGCGGAGCTCACGGCTCGCCCGGACGTCTTCCCGGCATGGGACTCGTTGAACGAGACCCAGAAGAAGCTGTACGCGCGCCAGATGGAGGTGTTCGCCGGCTTCTCCGAGAACGCCGACTGGAACGTCGGACGCCTGCTCGACGCGATCGAGCAGATGGGGGATCTCGACAACACGCTCGTGCTCTACATCTGGGGCGACAACGGCGCCAGCATGGAGGGGACGGACACCGGCTCGTTCAACGAGATGACCTTCCTCAACGCACTTGTGCTCGATGCTGACGAGCAGCTTAAGCTGATCAACGAGTACGGCGGAATCGAGGAGCTCGGCGGCGAGCACACGGCTCCGCACTACGCGGCAGCATGGGCGCACGCTGGGAACACCCCGTTCCAGTACGGCAAGCAGACGTCCAGCCATCTCGGCGGGACGCGGAACCCGATGGTCGTCGCGTGGCCGAAGCGGATCACGCCGGGAGGCGATCTCCGCAGCCAGTTCACGCATTGCATCGATATCGCCCCGACGGTGCTCGAGGCGGTGGGGATCCCCGAGCCGACGCACGTGGACGGGATTGAGCAGGAGCCGATGGACGGAACGAGCTTCTACGAGACGCTCGACGATCCGCACGCGGAGGAGCGCCACATCGTTCAGTACTTCGAGTTCGCCGGCAACCGCGGGATCTACAAGGACGGCTGGTGGGCGGCGTCACGGCCGGACCGCCTCCCGTGGGACTTCTCGCCGGAGACGCTGGGGCGCTTCGGGCCCGGCTCCGGATGGGATCCCGACAGGGATGCCCCGTGGGAGCTCTATTACCTGCCCGACGACTTCTCGCAGGCCCACAACGTCGCCGCCGAGCACCCCGACAAGGTCAAAGAGTTGCAAGAGCTGTTCTGGCAGGAGGCCGAGCGCAATCACGTGTTGCCGCTGATGGGTGGCCTGTCCGTGATCTACGGTCTGCTGCCGCCGCTGCCGACGGTCACGCGGATCCCATTTGCCGGCGACGTCCAGAACGTCCAGCGCGGCATGATCCCGCGGGTCTACGGGCGCTCGTACGCGATCGAAGCGGAACTCGAGATCCCTCCGAACGGTGCGGAGGGCGTGATCGTCGCCAACGCCGACTTCATCGGCGGGTTCGCGCTGTGGGTCGATGCGCAGCGCAAGCTGCATCACACATACTCGTTCCTCGGCGTCGAGACGTACAAGCAGGTTTCGAACGGTCCGATACCCACAGGCGCGGTCACGGTCAAGATGCTGTTCGAAGCCGAGAAGAACACGCCGGGCACCGGCGGCACCGTCACCCTGTGGGCGAACGACGAGCAGATCGGCGAGGGCGCGATTCCTCGCACCGTACCGCTCGCGTTCTCGTCGTACGCCGGCATGGACATCGGGCGCGACAACGGCCTGGTCGTCGATCTCGACTATGAGCCGAAGGCCCCGTACGCGTTCACCGGGACCGTCAAGCAGGTCGTGTTCGACCTCAAGCCCGCTGGAACGCACGAGGACGAGAAGGCGCTACACGAGACCGCGCAGCACCACAACCTCGCGCACGGGGTCGCCGCGTAGATCGGGCGCTATCCGGTCACTGCCGGCTGGCGACGCGCCTGCGCCACCACCGGCGCGAGCACACTCGTCAGCTTCGGCGTGCCGAGCTCTTCGAGCGAGTACGTCACCTCGCGGACCGGATGACGCGAGGTGATCACCCGGCGGAGGTCCATCGGCGTGCCCGCGATCACCGCGTCGCACTCGACCGCGTTGATCGTGGCCTCGAGGTCGTGTAGCTGCGCGCCCGAGTAGCCCATTGCCGGCACGACGGTCTCGATGTGCGGGAAGCGCGCGAGCGTCTCGGCAATCGAGCCGACGGCGTGCGGCCGTGGATCGACCGGGATCGCGTTCGCCTTGCGCGCCGCGACGGTACCGGCTCCGAACGGCATCCCGCCGTGGGTGATCGTCGGGCCGTCGTCGATCACGAGGACGCGCTTGCCGGCGAGCGACGGACCGTCTTCGAGGACCACCGGGGAGGCGGCCCGGATCACGGTCGCCTTCGGAGCGAGCTGCGCGATGTCGGCGAGCACCGCGTGAATCTGCTCCGCGCCGGCGCTGTCGACCTTGTTGATGACGACGACGTCGGCCATCCGCAGGTTCGTCTCGCCGGGGTGATAGCGCAGCGCGTGACCTGGACGCAGCGGGTCGACGACGACGATCGTGAGATCGGGCCGGTAGAACGAGAAGTCGTTGTTGCCGCCGTCCCAGATCACGACGTCGGCTTCGTCCTGGGCCTGCTCGAGGATCGCGCCGTAGTCGACTCCGGCGTACATGACCATGCCCATCTCGACGGGCCGCTCGTACTCCTCGCGCTCCTCGATCGTCGGGTTCGACGCGTCGATGTCCGCGAGCGTGGCGAACCGCTGCACAGCGATCGACTCGAGGTCGTGGTAGGGCATCGGGTGGCGGACGAGGGCGACCTTCAGCCCCGCCTCGAGCAGCACGCGCCCGACCTCGCGGCTCGTCTGGCTCTTGCCGCACCCGGTTCGGACCGCACACACCGCGACGACGGGCTTCGTGCTCGGGAGCATCGTCGCGTTCGGTCCCATCAGCGTGAAGTTCGCTCCTGCGGCGAGTGCGGTGGACGCCCGGTGCATCACCTCCTCGTGAGATACGTCGGAATAGGCGAACACGACCTCGTCGACGTGGTGGTCGCGGACGAGCGCGGGCAACTCGGACTCGGGGCGGACCGGAATGCCGTCGGGATACCGCGGGCCGGCGAGCGCCGGGGGGTACACGCGGTCGTCGATGCCCGGGATCTGCGCGGCTGTGAAGGCCACCACCTCGGTGTCGGGATCGTGGCGAAACGCAACGTTGAAGTTGTGGAAGTCACGACCTCCGGCTCCCATGATGATGAGCTTGCGCATCAGATCTCCTTTCTGCACGTCCGGTGCATCAGCTGACGATCCCACTCGCGTCAGCGAATCACATCAGGTCGGAGCCGTAGTCACCGCGGGAGGACTACGGAGCTCGGTTTGTCCTGCGTATGGAGGAAGTTGGGGGCGCCGCGCGCGGATAGGCTTGCGGCGTGGATCCGGAGCTTGCGGCGGTGATCAGCTGGTGGACGGTCAACGGCCGAGCGCTGCCGTGGCGAGCGAGCCGGGACCCGTACGCGATCTGGGTGTCGGAGGTTATGTCCGCGCAGACGACGGTGATCCGGGCGGCGGACGCCTGGACCCGGTGGATGCGACGCTGGCCGACGGTCGAGGCGCTCGCAAACGCGCCGCTCGTCGATGTGCTCGCGCAATGGCAGGGGCTCGGGTACCCCCGGCGGGCGCGTGACCTGCACCGCTCCGCACGGATCGTGGTCGAATCCGGTTGGCCCGAGGACCTCACCGAGCTGCCCGGAATCGGGGTGTACATCGCATCCGCCGTGCGCTGCTTCGCGCTCGAGGAACCCGTGCTCCCCCGCGACGTCAACGTCAACCGCGTTCTGCGGCGCCGGTTCCCCGACGGCGTCGACATCTCCGGTGATCCGTGGCGTGCCGGTCAGGCGATCATGGAGTTCGGTCAGCGCGTCTGCTCCGCTCGCCCCAGCTGCGACGTATGCCCGGTACGGACGGGGTGCGCCGGCGCCGGCGCCGATCCCCCCGTGCGGCGGCAGGCGCGCTTCGAGGGAAGCCTGCGCCAGCGTCGCGGCCGGCTGCTGCGCACGGTCGTCGCGGCCGGGAGCGTCGCGGTCGACGAGGCGGATCTCGAGGCGGCGGCCGGGCTTGCACAGGACGGTCTCGCCGTCCTCGCGGACGGCTGGCTGCATCCGCCCGCCTGACCGTCTTTAGGCCGTTTGGCCGATGCGCAGACGCGCAACTGCGGTCATCCTCGCCGCGCTTCATACACGGGACCTGAGAAAGGAGTCAGATGAGCGCACGTATGCGTCACGTCGTCGCCGTCGGCGGATCGGCGGCTGTGATCGGGCTGCTGGGCGCAGCCGCAGCAGCCCTGGGCGCGAAGCCCACCGCCACGGGGAAGAAGGACAGCGGCACGATCCACACCGGCGAGATCCGCGCCGTCGGGACGACGCTGTATCAAGCGGGATCGGTCAGCGACACGCTGTTCGGGTCGGCAGCCGTGACCTTCTCGACGACCCTCACGCTCACCAAGCCCGGGACGGTTCACTTCACGACGAACACGGCGAAGCTGTGGACGCCGACGGGCACGCTCGCAGGCACGGTCAGCGCCGATATCCAGCTGGTGTCCGCGACCAGGTCGATCGTGGCGAACGGAAAGCTCACGCTGACGGGGCGCAGCGGCAGCGAGCAGGGCCACACGCTCGTCGGCACCTTCACCGGCTCCGGCGACCCGACGACGACGCACTACGTGTTCACCTACACCGCGACCTATCGGTAGGCGCGGATGCTCGACCTCGACACTGAGCTCGTCGATGCGCACGTGCATCTCACGTTTGCGCCGCGCGGCGCGAGCCCGGCGCCTCCCGGCTCGGAGGAGATCCAAGCCGTCTACCTGCGGGCGCACGCCGGCGCTGGGGTCACGCTGGTCCGGGACTGCGGGTGCCTGCCCGGCTCCGAACCACCGCCGCACGGGCCGGGGCTCCCCGAGGTGATCCCGTGTGGCGAGTTGGTCGCGCCGGACATCCCGTTCCTCGCGCAGTTGCGCGTGCCCGTCGCGCCGGATCGACTGGTCCAGACCGGGCGCGAGCGCATCCAGGCCGGTGCACGCTGGATCAAGCTGCTCGCGGACGCTCCCGGGTCCGATGGCAACATGCTCGCCGCCGTGCCGACGTATCCGATCGAGCTGATCGCGGATCTGTGTTCCGCGGTGCACGAACTCGGCGGGCGGGTCGCCGCGCACACCACAGGGCCCTCGGCGCCGGCGCTCGTCGATGCGGGCGCCGACTCGATCGAGCACGGCGGCTGGCTCGATGCCGAGGCGGTGGCGCGGCTCGGAGCGCGCGGCGGCGGTTGGACGCCGACCCTGTCGACGGCTCTGCTGCACCTGCAGCCGTTGATCGACTCCGGGCATCCCGCGGCGCCGCATCTGCAACGCCACCTCGACCACCTCGGTGCGACGCTCAGCGGCGCGGTCGCGGCGGGAGTCGTCGTGCTGGCCGGCACGGACGAGTGCGCTGCCGGCTCGGTCCGCGACGAGGCCGAGTTGTTGCATCGCTTCGGCCTGACCGAAGCGGACGCCGCCGCCGCGGCGTCACATGCGGCGCGCGCGTTTCTGATCGCGGCATGATGCGGACGGCGACGTCGGTGTGGATCACCCGCCCACGGCGACGCCGTGATCCGGAACTTTGGCAATTCACCGCCACCCCAGGGCGGTAGATCGCCAACGCGCCACGAGTCCGCGGTCTCAGTCTGAGCTGGAAGCGGCAGACCCCCATCCATCTTCGAGTCCCCGACCACGCGAGGGAGGGGCCGGACCCCCCGATCAGCGAGAATCACAGACGGTGAGTGGCCTCTCGGTATCGAGGAGTGAGACGTCGCCGTCAATCGCGATGATCGTCGAGGAGGTCGGGGCGGACCTTCCCGGCTACCGGGAGAAGACGTCGCCCGACGGGATGCTGACGGTCGGCTTCACCGACATCGAGCGATCGACCGAGATGATGATGGAGGTCGGCGAGGGCCGCTGGGTGGACGTCATGTCCACCCATAACCGCATCGTCCGCGACTGCGTTCGTCGGAAGGGGGGTGAGGTGGCCGGATCTCGCGGTGACGGGTTCATGGTCACGTTCGCGAGCGCCAGCGCAGCGCTCGACTGCGCGGTCGAGCTTCAGCAGATGCTGTCGCGCTACAACGCGACCGACCTCGAGCGGCCGCTGCGCGTGCGAATCGGGCTGCACACCGGCAACATCTTCCAACTCGACGATGACTTCCTCGGCAAGGCCGTCGTGCTGGCTGCGCGGATCACCGGCCATGCGCACGGCGGAGAGATCCTCGTATCGGCCGATTGCCGTGAGTACACGCACCGTGTGGGACGATGGCGGTACGGTCCGGTGATGGAGTTGAGGCTGAAAGGGTTGGCAAAGGTGGAACGCGTATACCCGCTTGAGTGGGCGGCTGATCGATGACCGCCTCCAGCAGGAAGGCCGGCGCAGACATGCTGGTCGATATCGACAGGCTGATCGGGGCGTACTACGACGAGCATCCGGATCCTTCGGACCCCGCGCAGGCGGTGTCGTTCGGGACCTCCGGGCACCGTGGAAGCTCGCTCACGGCAACGTTTACCGAGGATCACATCCTGGCGATCAGCGAGGCGATCGCCGCCTACCGCTCGGCGGAGGGGATTGACGGTCCGCTGTTCCTCGGGCGCGACACGCATGCTCTGTCCGAACCCGCGTTCAGGACCGCTGTCGAGGTGCTCGTCGCCCACGACGTCGACGTCGTCGTCGACGCGCAGGACGGCTACACGCCGACACCGGCGATCTCCCGCGAGATCCTGACGCACAACGCGCGCGGTGGCGCCCGTGCCGACGGGATCGTGATCACGCCGTCACACAACCCGCCCGAGGACGGCGGCTTCAAGTACAACCCGCCACACGGTGGCCCCGCCGACACGGCCGTCACGCGGCAGATCCAGGATGCCGCGAACGACCTGCTCCGGGCGGGCGTTCGCGGCGTGCAGCGGATCGCGTACGACCAGGCGATCGCTCGCGCTCGCCGCCACGATTACTGCGCCGCGTACGTCGAGGACCTGCCGGCGGTCGTCGCGCTGGACGAGATCGCCTCGGCGGGTCTTCGTCTCGGCGTCGACCCGCTCGGAGGCGCCAGCGTCGCGTACTGGGGAGCGGTCGCCCGCCGCTTCGAGCTCGACCTCGAGATCGTCAACGATCGCGTCGACCCGACGTTCTCGTTCATGCCGCTCGACCATGACGGAAAGATCCGGATGGACTGCTCCTCGCCCGACGCGATGGCCGGCCTGATCTCGCTCAAGGACCGTTTCGACATCGCGTTCGCGAACGACCCCGACGCGGATCGCCACGGCATCGTGACCAGAAGCGCAGGGCTGCTGAACCCCAACCACTATCTGGCCGCGGCGATCGGATACCTGTTCGACGGTGCGCGCGGGCAGTGGCGAGCCGATGCCGGCGTGGGGAAGACGATGGTGTCGAGCAGCATCATCGACCGGGTTGCGGCGGGAGCGGGACGCCGGCTCGAGGAGGTACCGGTCGGATTCAAGTGGTTCGTCGCCGGGCTGATCGACGGAACGCTGGCGTTCGGCGGCGAGGAAAGCGCAGGGGCGAGCTTCCTGCGCCGCGACGGCAGCGTCTGGAGCACCGACAAGGACGGCCTGATCATGTGCCTGCTCGCGGCCGAGATCACGGCCCGCACGGGCCGCGATCCCGGCGAGCTGTATGCCGCGCTGACCGAGCGCTACGGCGCGCCTGTCTATCGTCGCGTCGATACGCCCGCGACTCCTGCCCAGAAGCGAGCGCTCGGGGCGCTCTCACCCGGGGATCTGACGGCGAAGGAGCTCGCCGGAGACCCGATCGAGTCGGTGCTCACGGCGGCACCGTCGGGCGCGTCGCTGGGTGGTGTGAAGGTCGTGACCCGCAGCGGCTGGTTCGCCGCCCGCCCGTCGGGGACGGAGGATGTGTGCAAGCTGTACGCGGAGAGCTTCGAAGGCGAGGAGCATCTGGGCGCGATCCTCGCGGAGGCCCAGGAACTGCTCAATCGGGTGCTGCAGGCGGATGACTCCTGATCCGGCGGTGCTCGCGGCCGACGAGCGCGTCGGCAGTCAGTTCGGCGCGTACCAGATCGATGCGCTGATCGGCGTCGGCGGGATGGGGAAGGTGTACAAGGCGCGGTCGTCGGACGGCACCTCCGTGGCGCTGAAGCTCGTCAAGGAAGACCTCGCCCGAGACGAGACGTTTCGGCGGCGGTTCCAGCGTGAGGCCCGCATCGCGCAGACCGTTCGAAACCCCCACGTGGTCCCCGTACGCGACACCGGCGAGCTCGAGGGCCTTCCGTTCCTCGCCGCTCAGTTCATCGACGGCACTGCGCTCGATCGCAAGCTGCGGCACGACGGGCCGCTCGATCTCCGCACCACGCTGCGCATCTGCACGGAGGTCGCCGACGGCCTCGAGGCGCTGTGGAAGGCTGGGATGGTGCACCGCGACGTAAAGCCCGAGAACATCCTCCTCGACCTCGCCGGGACGGCGTACATCACGGACTTCGGGCTCGCAAAGGACAGCGCGGGCACCGTGCTGACGCGTCCCGGTCAGCCGCTCGGGTCGATGGATTACATGTCGCCCGAGCAGATCCGCGGCCAGCCGGTCACCGGCGCGGCCGACATCTACTCGCTCGGCTGTGTCGTGTTCGAATGCCTGTCCGGGCGGCCGCCGTTCGCCGACCGCGAGGGGATGGCCGTGCTCTGGGCGCACCTGCAGGACGACCCACCCGACCTCGCGATCGGTCGCCAGGACATCTCGCCTCGGTTCACGGAGGCGTTGAACGCCGCTCTGCGGAAGGAGCCCGCGGATCGACCACGTACAAGCACCGAGTATGCACGCTCGCTCTCACTGGCCGCGGGCATCCCCGTCGCGGATGCGCCGGCATGAACGATCGGCGGGCAGGGCCCGCCGATTAGTCTGGCGTGTGGTCGGCGGGGCGCTGGTCGCGCTTGTCGCGGCAGGGTGTGGGGGGTCGGACCTGGGGTCATCGGCGACGACCCAGACCACGATTTCCACCGCGACCCCGGGCAGCACCGTGGAGATCGTGATGAAGAGCCTCGATTTCAGCCCGACGGCCGTCAAGGCGACGATTGGCCAGACCGTCACATGGACCAACGAGGACCAGGCACCGCACAATGTCACCTACGTGAGCGGGCCGCGGTTCCGGTCCTCGCGCCGGATGATGACCATCGGCCAACGGTTTTCGATCGCCCTGGGTCAGCCCGGCACGATCCATTACATCTGCACGCTGCATCCGTGGATGAAGGCGACGATCATCGTCTCGCCGTGACGCGGTTCAGGTCGTGACGCGGTTCAGGTCGTGACGTGAGGCCGTCGTGGACAGATCGAGCCCCCACACGAACTCGCCGGCATTGTCGCGCGTCGTCTGGATTCGCGATGCGGCGGACGCAATCTCCCACACCTCACGAGATCGCCCGGCTGGCGGGCGTTCGTCTTCGTCGGCGATCAGCGGTCGCCCCCACACGCACGACAGCGCGGAGGTGAGGGAACTTATGTGCGTTGGTGCCGGACTGGGCGCACTGCGTGAGCAGTCAGGTGCTCGTTCGTCCCTCGCCTCGGAGTCAAGCTAGGCGGGACTGCCGGCGGCGGTTCGAGCATCGGTCAGCTCGCCGGCGTCGATGCCGAGCAGGTGGCAGAGGAGCGCCAGGCTGCTGCTCCCCGGCGCTGCGGCCGCTGCTGCCGCGACGCTCCGGTTGAGGACGAACGCGTATGTCTGGACCACGCTGCCGCCGTGCGGCGCCTCCGCGGTCTGGGTCGGCACGAGCGGGCCGCAGAGCGCGGGTGCGGTCGCCTCGCCTGGCAGGCTGTTGTTGAGCTCGCTGCGATCGAGCACGTTGTCGTACAGCCCGTTGTGATTCCAGTCGATGCCGTGGACGATGATCGCCGCGTCGTGTGCGCGGATCGCGTCGGCGACGCCGGGCGGGATCGTGAACGTCCTCGTGTAACGGATCGTGCCCGTCGTCGGGTAGCGCGAGAAGTCGATGATGCTCTTCGGGCTCGTGTCGCCGGTCGAGGTCAGCGACACCTGCGGAGGACCGTAGAACTTGATCCCGTCGGTCGTGCTGATCGAGAGGTGCCCGTTGTGGAGATGAGCGGCCGACGCCGGTGGGCAGATGCCCTTACCCCCGGCATGGATGTGCATCGCGTGTGGAGAGCCGCTGAGCAGGCCGGTCGTATCGACGGTCACGGTGACCGTGTCGCCGTTGAGAACAACCGTCCCGCTTCCGCTCCCGGTCACCTGATTGGTCGGAACCGGCTTCAGCCCCGCCTGGTACGGCTGCCCAGCCGGTTTCGACGAGCCCCCGCCGCCCGAGGTCACGACGACCACCACGACGATGACTGCGGCGAGCAGCGCCACGATCCCGAGGATCACGAGCAACGGGCCCCGTGAGGATCCGCCGTCGGAGCCGTCTCCGCCGGTCGGCGCCGCGGGCTCGAACGGAGGCGGCGGAGTCTGCATCGGCGGCGGGGTCTGTGCCGACGGCGGGGTCTGTGCCGACGGCGGGGTCTGTGCCGACGGCGGCGTTTGCATCGGCGGCGGAGTCTGGGTCGGCGGTTGGGTCGCACCGGCGGCCGCAGCCGCGGAGCCGGCAGCGCCCGCGGCGGCGACGCTCGGCCCCGAAGCCGGCTCCGCCGGCGGCGTCGAACCCTCGGTGCCCCACGTGCCCGCGGGCGGTCCGCTGACCTTCGGCTGGATCACCTCGCTGCCGGCTCCGGATGGCGCGGTCGAGGCCGGCGGTGTCATGGCCGGCGGTGTCGTGGCCGGGGGTGGGGCGGCCGGCGGTGTCGTGGCCGGTTGCGGGGCGAGTGCCGTCGGTTCGCCGACGACCGTCGGCTCGAGGGGCGTGGTCGCGTGGGCGGCCGCATCTGCGGCGGCGAGCGCGGCCGCCTCACTGGCACGGGCGGCAAGGCCCGAGGCTCCCTCGCCGGGTTGGGCGGCGACCTCGGTCGCGTCGGGCTTGGCCGCCAGGGCGGTGGCATCGGCCTCGGGCTGGGCGGCGACCTCGGTCGCTTCGACGGGCTGGGCGGCGAGCTCAGTGGCATCCCCGGGGCTGGCGGACGGGGGAACCGGCGTCGCCTCGCCGGTTCCGACGATCGTCGCTGGCCCGGTGTAGCGCGCACCGCTCAGCGCCGCGGCGGCGTCACGTGCGAAGTCGCCGGCGGAGAAGTACCGCTCGCTCGGGTCTTTCGCCATCGCCTTGTCAACGACGGGGGAGAACGCGGGATAGGTGTCGCCGATGTCGCCCTGGAGCGGGGGTGGCGGCTCGTGGACGTGCGCGAACAGCGTCGCGACGGAGTTCTCGCGCTCATAGGGCACGCGTCCGCTGAGCATCTGATAGAAGACGCAACCGAGCGCGTAGATGTCGGTCCGCGCGTCGGTGTGGCTGCCCGTGATCTGCTCCGGGGCCATGTAGTCGACCGTGCCGACGACGCTCCCCTTCGCGGTCAGACCGGACGCGTTGTCGAACTTCTTCGCGAGCCCGAAGTCGGTGAGGTACGCGTGCTCCTCGCCGTCGCGCACCGTGATCAGAATGTTTGCCGGTTTGACGTCGCGGTGGACGAGGCCGCGGCGGTGGGCGGCGTCCAGCGCGGAGGCGAACTGCTCGAGCAGTTCGACCGCGCGGGTGGGCTCGACCGCTCCGTACTTGAGCAGGACCTCGCGCAGATCGGTGCCGGTCACGTAGTCCATCACGAAGAACAGCAGGCCATCCTGCTCGCCCGCGTAGTGGATGCCGACGATGTTCGGATGGTGCAGCGAGGCGGCGATGCGCATCTCGCGCTTGAACCGCTCGCGGAACTGCTCGTCTTCGGCGAGACCGGGGGCGATCACCTTGAGCGCGTAGATGCGGTTGAGCGCGACGTTCGTCGCGCGGTAGACCAGCCCCATCCCGCCGCGGCTGATCAGCTCATCGATTCGGTAACCACCGATTACAGAGCCTCGTTGCAGGGGATCGCCCCTCACTGCCATCGCCGAATCCTTTCAGTATGCCCGGCGCGTCGAGTGTGAAAAGTGTCGCACTGGCCCAGTCCCCTCCGCGCGGTCCCGTAAGCGCAGTCTGTGCAGCTTAACCGGCGTGCGGCCGGAGTCAAGCGCTCAATCCCCGCTTAATGCCAGGACACGCTGTAGATCTCGTGCTCGCCATGCAGCCCTTTGAAGTGGTGCTCGCCGCGCGGCTCGAAGCGGAAGCTGGGATCGGTCTCTGTGTACTGCTTGAGCATCGAGGAGACGAGGATCTCCCCGCCCCGAGCATGCGCGGCGATCCTGGTCGCGAGCACGACGTTGCGCCCGAGGGGCTCATCCGAGTTGCCGATCACGAAGCCCGAATGCACTCCGATCCGCAGCGCCACGCCGCCGGCGCCGGCGTCACGATTGGCCCCGCTGAACGTCCGTTGCAGCTCGATCGCGGCGTGCAGCCCTCCGTGGGCGCTGTTGAACGAGGCGAGGAACCCGTCCTGCTCGAACCGCGCCACTCGCCCGTCGTGGTGTGCGACGAGCCGCTCGACGAGCAGATGGTGGTCGCTGAGCAGCTGTTCCCAGCGCTCGGGACCGAGCCGCGCCGCGAGCGCATCGGCCTCGGCGATGTCGCTGAGCATCAGCGTCAGCGACCCGTCGGGCGAGCTCATCCGGCTCACCGCCGGTGACACGGACTCGAGCGCGGACCCGATCACATCGATCGAGGTCGCGTGTGCCGGCGGTTTCACGTCGAGTCCTTTGCGCCCCACAGCAATCCGGCGAGCATACCTTGACAGTCATTCTGAACGGCAGCAGAATCGACTGGGGCGATGAAGGGGGCCTTTGACCAGCGGAACCGGATCAGCGCGTTCCCCCCGATCGCGGACTACGCCTTCCTGTCGGACTGCGAGACGACGGCGCTCGTCGCTCCGAACGGAAACGTCGAGTGGTTGTGCCTGCCGCGGATGGACTCGCCGAGCGTGTTCGGGTCGATCCTCGATCGCGACGCCGGCAGCTTCCGCATCAGCCCGGCGGACGTGAACGTCCCCGCAGCCCGCCGCTACATCCCCGGGACGATGGTGCTCGAGACCAGCTGGGAGACCCGCATGGGCTGGGTGATCGTCCGCGACGCGCTCAGCATCGGGCCGTGGCATCACCAGACCGAGCGATCCCGCAGTCACAAGCGCTCGCCCACCGACCACGATGCCGACCATGTGATGCTGCGCCTGATCGAGTGCGTCCAGGGATCGGTCGAGGTCAAGCTCGAGTGCGAGCCCGCGTTTGACTACGGCGGGCTCAGCGCCGACTGGTCGTACGCCGGCGACGGCTACAACGAGGCGCTCGCCCGCTCGGAGGGCATGGAGCTCGAATTGCGGCTCGTGACCGATCTCAGGCTCGGGTTCGAGGGGCCACGGGCCCGCGCGCGCACGACCCTGCACGAGGGCGACGTCGCCTTCGTCGCGCTCGGCTGGTCGGAGCACGCGCCGCCGAGCAGCCAGAAGGAGGCGGCCGAGTGGCTCGCGCGCACGGCCCGCTTCTGGCAGGAATGGCTCAAGCACGGCAACTTCCCCGACCACCCGTGGCGCCAGTATCTGCAGCGCAGCGCCCTGACGCTGAAGGGCCTCACGTACGCACCGTCGGGGGCGATGATCGCGGCAGCGACGACGTCGCTGCCCGAGACGCCCGGCGGAGACCGCAACTGGGACTACCGCTACAGCTGGATCCGCGACTCGACGTTCATGCTGTGGGCGCTGTACACGCTCGGGTTCGACGAGGAGGCCAACGATTTCTTCTACTTCGTCGCCGACGTTGTCGAGGCCGAGGAGGGCCAGCTCCAGGTGATGTACGGGATCGGCGGCGAGAGCAAGCTCCAGGAACAGGAGCTCGAGCATCTCTCCGGATACGAGCAGGCGCGGCCGGTCCGGATCGGCAACGGCGCGTACAACCAGCGCCAGCACGACGTATGGGGCGCAGTGCTCGACTCGATCTACCTGCACACCCGCTCGCGCGATCAGCTTCCGGACCGCTTGTGGCCGATCATCAAGCGCCAGGTCGACGCGGCGCTCGCGCACTGGCGTGAGCCCGACCGGGGCATCTGGGAGGTCCGCGGCGAGCCGAAGCACTTCACCTCCTCGAAGGTGATGTGCTGGGTCGCGGCCGACCGCGGGGCGCGCCTGGCGCAGATCCGCGCCGACGAGAGGACCGCCGAGCGATGGGAGGCCGCCGCCGCGGAGATCCACGCCGACATCTGCGCCAACGCGGTCGACGAGCGGGGCGTGTTCGTCCAGCACTACGACACGGCGGCGCTCGACGCCTCGGTGCTGCTGATGCCGCTCGTGCGGTTCCTCCCGCCCGACGACGACCGCATCCGCGACACCGTCCGGGCGGTCGCCGACGAGCTGACCGAGGAAGGTCTCGTGCTGCGCTATCGCGTCGATGAGACCGACGACGGCTTCTCGGGAGAGGAGGGCACATTCACGATCTGCTCGTTCTGGCTGGTTTCGGCGCTGGTCGAGATCGGGGAGCCGGCGCGTGCCCGGGGCCTGTGCGAGAAGCTGCTCTCGCACGCGAGCCCGCTCGCGCTCTACGCCGAGGAGATCGACCCGATCACCGGCAGGCACCTCGGCAACTTCCCGCAGGCGTTCACCCATCTCGCGCTGATCAACGCCGTGGTTCACGTGATTTCGGCGGAGCGGCGACTGGAGCTGCTCGCGCTCGCGCGCGAGCCGGAACTCGACCTTCCGGGCAGCGCCGTATGAGTATGCGAACCGTCACGTCGATGCCGCGCGTACTCGATTAGAGTCGCCCCACCACCTCGTCGCATGGAGAGGCCCCAGTCCTAGTGCAAACCGTCAAGCCGCTGCAGCGCAAGTCCTCAGCATCGCTCTTTCAACGCCTCCGGGGTGCTCACGAGGCCGAGCTGTTCGGGCCGCGCGGGCGGCTGCCGCGGCGCGGCGAGCCCGACACGAGCCACAAGACCGCGCTGCTCGTCCTCGCAGGGCTGATCGCCGTCGGATTCCTGCTCCGCGTAGCGGTCCCGCGCGGAATCTGGCTCGACGAGGCGATCACGATTCACCAGGCGCGTCTGTCGCTGCACGGCCTGTTCCAGAACCTGTACAACGGCGACCGCCAACCACCGCTCTACCACCTGGTGCTGTGGCTGACGATCCGGGCGTTCGGACACGGGGAGTTCGCGGTTCGGCTGCCCTCCTTGATCGCGGGGACGCTGATCATCCCCGTGCTCTACGAGCTCGGGCGCGAGCTGTACGACCGCCGGACAGGGTTGCTCGCAGCCGCGTTTGCGGCCGTCTCGCCGATGCTCGTCTGGTACTCACAAGAGGTCCGGATGTACGAGTTCGCCGCCCTATTCGGGCTGCTGGCGTTGCTGACGCAGCTGCGCGTCATCCGCAACCCGAGCTTCGGCAACTGGGCCGCCTACATCCTCGCCACCGCCGCGCTGCTGTGGTCGCACTACTTTGGCGTGGTGCTGATCGGGGTCCAGCAACTGTTCTTCCTCGGCGTCATCGTTCATCGTCGGCGCAGCGGGCAACGCGTCAAGCCGCTGGTGCTCGGCTACCTGTACTCGCTCGCGATCCTGATCATGCAGCTGGTGCCGCTGATCGTCTTCGCCCACCACCAGTACCAGGTCACTTCCGGCGCCGCCGGCTCCCCCAGCGGCACGTACGACTACCTGTCGTTCTACTCGGTGCTCTCGAACATGGCGTGGTCGATCTGGGGCTACCAGCCCGACGCGACGACCGTTCTCCTTGCCGCGATGTGGCCGTTGTTTCTGCTGCTGTCACTCGTGCTGCTCGGGCGCGGCGGGTCACGGCAGACGAGCGCGCTGGCGGCGGCGGCGATCGCGCTTGTCGGCCTGCTGATCGTCGTCTCGGCATTCGATAGCTCGTATTTCGAGTTGCGCAACTTCCTGATCCTCGTTCCGCTCGTCCTCCTGCTGATCGCGCGTCTGATCACCGGCTGGATCCGCAAACCGAAGCCGAGGTTGATCGTCGCGGGTGCGGTGATCGCGACGTTGCTGATCGGTCTTGCCGATGAGCAGTTGAACAAGGCAAATCCGCGGCTGTTCGATTTCCGCGGCGCGATCAACGACATCAAGGCGGATGCGGGTCCGAACGCTCTGGTCCTCTACGAGCCGTCGGACATGCGCTACGTGCTTGAGTACTACGCACCGAACCTGCGCAGCCAGCCGCTGTCGCAGGGGATCTCGGCGCAGCGAGAGGGCAGCCCGGTGTTCGTGCTGGCCTCGTTCCAGAGCAACAAGAGCTTCTTCAACGAAACGAACAAGGTCGTCGGTCAGCTCACCTTCTTCCGCACGCTGGTGCGCCGCTTCAACACCCCGCAAACGCTCGTCTGGGAGTTTCAATGAGCAGCACGCCGTGGGACGTTCGCCTTCGCCGAGTCACGTGGGACCCGGTGCCGAAGGGCTGGAGCGTGCGCCGCCGTTGCCGGCTGCTGATGCTCCTCGGGGTGCCGGCCGCGATCTGGTACTTCGGCTGGCTGCTGCAGCCCGACCGTGTCGGCACCGCGATTCTGTTCGGGATCCTGATCACGGCCGAGCTGTTCAACGCGATGCAGGCCTTCGGCTTCTGGTGGACCATCTCTCACGAACACGTGCGGGAGAAGCGAGCGCCCACTCAGCATGTCGCGGTCGACGTGTTCATCCCCGTGTACAAGGAGCCGGTGGATATCGTCGACCTGACGGTGGCGGCCGCGGTCGGGTTGCGCGGAGCGGAGGTGCGCGTGTGGGTGCTCGATGACGGCAACGACGACGCGATGCGCGACCTCGCCAACCGCTACGGCGTCGGCTACATCCGGCGCGCCGAGCACAAGGGCGCGAAGGCGGGCAACATCAACCATGCGCTGGGGAAGACCAACGCTCCGTTCATCGCCGTGTTCGACTCCGACCACGTCGCGGACCCAGGCTTCCTCGAAGCCACGCTCGGCTGGATGGAGGACCCTGAGATCGCGTTCGTTCAGACCCCTCAGTACTACGCCAACACCGAGCACAACCGGATTGCCTCTGCGTCGTGGGCGCAGCAGGCCCTGTTCTTCGGGGCCATCTGCCGCGGCAAGGATGGCATGGGCGCCGTGTTCTGCTGCGGCACGAACGTCCTGTTCAGGCGAGCGGCGTTCGAGAGCGTCGGCGGGTTCCCGACCAACTCGCTGACCGAGGATTTCGAGCTCTCGATCCATCTCCACGAGAAGGGGTGGAAGTCGGCGTACATCCCGGACGTGCTGTCGCGAGGACTCGGGCCCGAAGACACGGCCGCCTATGTCTCCCAGCAGCAGCGCTGGGCTCGAGGGTGCCTGTCGGGCATACCGCGAGCGCTGCGGGCCAAGCTGCCGCTGCGGCTCAAGGGCCAGTACCTGCTCTCGGGACTGTACTTCCTCTCAGGGTGGACCGTGCTCATCTACATGAGCTTCCCCGTCATCCGCTTGCTCGGTGGCGGGCAGCCGATCGGACACATCGACGCCCCGACCTTTCTGCTGCATTTCGTTCCCTACTACGCGGTCGCGTTGACGATGGCGGCGATCGCAGGCGCGGGGTCGTATACGTTTGCCGCGTTCGCGCTGTCCGCCGCCAACTTCTGGATCCACATCCTGTCGACGATCTACACGGTGCTGCGCAAGACGGGGTCGTTCGTCGTCACCCCGAAGAAGGGCGCCGAGGCACGGCAACCGGGGGCGGTGATGCCCGCGCTTGCGGCCGTCGGGATTCTCGTCGCGGCGAGTATCTACGGGCTTGTCAAGAACCCGGACTCGGCCACGATCAACAATGTGTCGTTCGCGATGGTCCACGTCTCGATCCTCATGACCGGATGCTGGGCCGCGCTCCAGAAGCCGCCCGCTCCCGTCTCCGGCTCGTTCGAGCCGGCCACCGAGGTCGTCGCTTGAAACGGACTGTGCGCGAAGCTCTCCTCGTCATCGCTGGCCTTGCGGTGGTCGCGTTCGTGGCGTGGTTCCTCGTCGGCTGCGGCAGTAGCGCAAGCTCGTCGCAGAGCTCGAGTGCGCAGACGCAGACGCAGGCTCGACCCGAGGATCGGGCGATCGCCTCGGCGCAGCACTTCCTTGACCGCTACGTCGCCCGAGACGGCCGGGTGTCGCGGATCGACCAGGGTGGCGACACGGTCGGCGAGGGGCAGGCGTATGGCATGCTGATCGCCGCGGCAATCGGGGACTCGCGGCGCTTCAACACGATCTGGCAGTGGACCCAGAAGAACCTCGAGCGCCCCGACGGCCTGATCTCGTTCCTGTGGAAGAACGGCAAGGTGCTCGATCCGCAGGCTGCCTCCGATGCGGATCTCGACGCCAGCCGGGCGCTGCTCGTGGCGAGTTGCCGCTTCCATCAGCCGGCCCTCAAGCAACAGGCGCTCCATCTCGCGTCGGCGATCATGCGCATCGAGGTGGGGTCCGCCAGGTTCAACGGCGACCCTGTGCTGACTGCCGGTCCGTGGGCGATCTCGCCGCCGCCGGTCACGGTCAACCCGAGCTACTTCTCGCCCGCGAGCTTCGCCCTGCTCCAGTCGGCGTCCGGCGATCGCGCGTGGGCTGGGCTGGCGGCCAGTTCGCGCGCGATCACGAGCGACCTGATGCCGCAGCCGGGCCGGCTGCCGCCGGACTGGGCGCACCTCGAGGGTGACAAGCCCGTCGCGATCGGCGATCCGAGCAGGCCCACGTCATCGCCGCAGTTCGGCTTCGACGCGGTGCGGACGCTCGTCCGTTTTGCCGAGGATCCCGACCCGGTGGGCCGGCAGATCGCCGCGCGGGCGTGGCCGGTTTTCCAGAACGCGAATCCGACGAGCCTGCCCGTCGAGCACAACCTGTCGGGGCAGCCGACCGGTCATACGCTGCATCCGGTCGCGCTCGTGGCGGCGGCGGGAGCCGCGGACGCCGCCGGTCAGCCCGCCGCTCGCGACGGCCTGCTCGACGAGGCCGAGGCGCTCGACAAGCGCTCGCCCACGTACTACGGGGCCGCGTGGGTCGCGCTCGGCCGGATCATGCTGACCACGAAGCTGCTTGACGCGTGCTCGTGAGGGCCCACGGGTCTGAGCACCCGACGCGCGACTGAGATCCCACCGGTCTAGGGGATCTCGCCGATAGCGCTGAGCACGCTCGTGCGGAAGCCTTCGGCCGACGGCCGTTCGCCCGGAGCTTTGGCCATGGCGCGGCGGACGACCGCGTCGAGCGCGGCGGGCACGTCCGCGCGGCGCTCGCGCAGCGGCACCGGATCGGCGTTCACCTGCGCCCACATCTTCGCCATCCCACCCTTCTGATCGGCGAACGGTGCCTCGCCGGTGAGCATCTCGTAGAGCACGCACCCGAGGCTGTACACGTCGCTGCGAGCGTCCGGCTCGCCGCCCTCGATCACCTCGGGCGCGACGTAGTCGACCGTGCCGAGCATCTGGTCCACCGCCGTCAGCCCGGGGTCCGTCTCGGCTCGCTTGGCGAGTCCGAAATCCGTGAGGTAGACGTGATCCTCCGGGGTCAGGATCGCGTTGGACGGCTTGACATCGCGGTGCACGAGTCCCTTCTCGTGGGCCAGTTCGAGGGCCGCCGCGATCTGGGCGGCGATGCGCACCGCCCGGTCGACCTCCATCGGTCCCTCGCGGTGAATCAGGGTGCCGAGCTCGGTGCCGTCGACCCACCGGGTCACGATGTAGACGGTGCCGTCCAGCTCGCCCGCCTCATACAAGGGGACGACGTTTGGATGGTCGAGCGAGGCGACAGCCCGTGCCTCGCGGCGCAAGCGCTCCCGCACGACCGCGTGGCGAGCCACCTCGGGCTCGACCAGCTTCAGCGCGACCGGGCGGTCCAGTTTCAGCTGCCGCGCGCGGTACAGGATCCCCAGCCCGCCCGCGCCGACGACGCTCTCGACCTCGTATCCGGCAAATGTCGATCCTGGCGAGAGCACGTGGCCTACAGGTCGCTTTCGGAGATCAGACCGGCGGAGAACGCCCGCTCGGCGAGGCGCACTCTCGTTTCGCGGCTCGTGACGTTGTCGATCCCGAGCTTCGCGCACAGCACCCGGAGATGGGTCCTCACTTCGCCGACCGACAGGACCAGATCGTCGGCGATCTGTTCATCGCTGGCCGGGGTCGCGAACCCGTTTGCGCCCTTGTATGGGCGGCAGAGCGACGCGAGCACGCGACGCTGGGTCGTGGACAACTCGACGGCCGGCGCAGGTCGCGGTGGTTGCACGCGCGGACGCTCGGCGGGCTGCGGCTGCGGACGCTCGGCGGGCTGCGGGCGGGGTGCGTGGAAGGCGATGCGGGTGGCGCCGAACCGCAGGATGTCGCCGTCGCGCAGGCCGCGGCGCCCGCGCAGCCGCTCGTCGTTGATGAACGTGCCGTTGCTCGAGAGCCCGTCGTCGGCGAGTTCCCATGCGTCGCCGACGCGCTCGAACCGGGCATGCAGCCGGGAGACCTGATCGTCCCAGGTGAGCGCGAGGTCAGATGACGTGCGGCGGCCGACCGTGACAGCGTCGATGCCGGCCGCAAAGGCGAGCACCCGCTCGCGGCCATTGCCGTCCGTGAACACGAGGAACGGACGGCCTGAGCGCTCGGCCTCGGTGCGAGCCTCCACTTCGGTCAACGACTCGGCGTCGGCGGGGGGGTTCGCGGGCACGGGTCAATTATGAGGCGTTAGGCTTCGAGGCTGATGGCCGGCGAGCAGCTGCGGGTGACCGATGGGAAGGAACGCGGCACGCTCCTGAGCGTGGAGGCGGACCTGCTCATCGGCCGTCTCGCTCCGGAGGACGAGGGCCGCCTCGGCGGCGATGCCGAGATCTCCCGCCGCCACGCCCGGATCTCGCGCGGGGCCGACGGCCGGCTCGCGATCGAGGACCTCGGGTCCGCGAACGGAACGTTCGTCAACGACGAGCGGATCGTGGCGCCGCGGGCGCTCGAGGCCGGCGACCGGATCAGGGTCGGCAAAACGACGCTCGAGGTCACCGCGGCGGCGGCGCCGGCGGCAGCGCCGGAGCCGGTGGCGGTGGCCCCCGCGGGCGCGCCCGTGAGCGGCGGATCGCGCGCGGTTCTGGTCGTGTCCGCCGGTCCGGCGCTCGGACGTCAGCTGCGCCTCGGCGAGGAGCTCGTGATCGGACGAGCGGTGGACGGGGAGGGAAGGCTGAGCGAGGATCTCGAGCTCTCGCGCCGTCACGCGCGCATCGCCCGCGACGATACCGGGCGGCTGAGGATCGAGGATCTGGGGTCCGCGAACGGGACGTTCGTCAACGGGGAACGCATCCGCGAGAGCAAGGTGCTCAGCGTGGGTGACTCCGTACGGATCGGGTCGACGACGCTCGAGTTGGTCGATGTGGCCGGGAGGTTGGTCCCGTCGGCCCCCGCCGAGAGCCCGCCGGCGCCTGTGGTGGCGCCGCCGGCCCCCATCGCCGAGCAGCCGGCGCCTGCCGTCCCGCGCCCGGCGCCGTCCCCCGTTGTCCCGCGCCCGCCGGCGCCCGCCACGGCAGAGCTTGTCTCCAATCTCCCGCTCGGGTCGGTGTTCGCAGGATGCCGGGTCGAGGGGATCATCGGCCACGGCGACATGGGCGTCGTCTACCGTGCGGACGAACTCGCGCTGCAGCGGCCGGTGGCGCTCAAGCTGATCCTGCCTGAGTACTCGGACGACGAGCGCTTCCGCGAGCGCTTCCGGCGCGAGTCGAAGATCGCGGCTGCGATCGATCACCCCAACGTCATCCCGGTGTTCGATGCCGGCGAGGAGCAGAGGGTGCTCTACATCATGATGCGCCTGGTCGAGGGAACCGATCTGCGCGCGCTGATCGACTCCGAGGGCGCGCTCGAGCCGCTTCGCGCCGCGCGGATCGTTCGCCAGGTCGGCTCCGCGCTCGACGCGGCCCACGCGCGCGGGATGCTCCACCGCGACGTCAAGCCCTCCAACGTCCTGCTCGCCCGCAGAGACCACGTGTACCTGACGGACTTCGGGCTCGCGAAGCCGGCCGCGACGCTCGAGGCCCTCACCCGGCACGGGACGGTCGTCGCGCGCGCCGAGTACGTCGCGCCAGAGCAGATCCTCGGCCAGCGCGCAGACGCGCGGGCCGACATCTACGCCCTGGGGTGCATGCTCTACGAGGCGCTCACGGGCGTCGCGCCGTTTGCCGGAGCCGGTCACGCCGCTGCGCCGCTGGCTCATCTCGACGAGCCGCCGCCCTCCCCGCGCGAGCTGCGGCCCGATCTCCCGCCGGAGTTCGACGAGGTCGTGCGCCGAGCGATGGCGAAGGATCCGCAGGAGCGCTATCCGTCGGCGGGCGACCTCGGGCAGGCTGCGCTCGTCGCGGCCGGCGGCCTGCGACGCGCGCGCGCGTGGTCGATGGTCGCGACCGGCGAGGCCGCATTCGCCCTGCGGGATCAGCTCGCGGCGGGGTCGCCGGCCGCGGGGAGGCCGGAGGCGGCGGTTGTGTCCATGCCCGTGGAGGAGTCAGCGCCCGATGCGCAGGCCGGTGCGCCGGCGACCGATGGGACTCGAGCGGGGCGCAGCGACCTGCTGCGGTGGGCCATCGCCCTCGCTGCGCTTGTGATCGTGGCGGTCGGCATGGTCGCCGCGCTGCATGGGATCTCGACGCTGTAGATACCGGGACTCGTACGAGGCAACGCGAGTTCGCGCCGTAACGCTCCTCCGTTTTGGTACCCACCTGCTCGGACGTCGCCGCCCGGGAGCTTTCGGCTACTGGTCTGAGCCGGTGGGACGCGGGTTTGCCTTCCGCGTCGCCTGTACCGAGTCTTCGTTCTTCACGCTCGATATGTTCGATGACCCGCCCTGCCGGGTCCAGGCACCCTAGGGGTGAACGCCGGCCACCCAGCAGTGCGCGAACCGGGCCGAGAAACGCACCGTATTTGTTTTTGTCGGCCAGGTCCCGCTGATCACGACCCTGCGGCAAGGCCGGCGAGGTAGCCCTTGACAAATGAGCCGTAGTCGCTGGCCGGATCGCCGCCGTAGCCGGCGATCAGCGAATGGCAGTTGCCCCACGCGTCCCACGTCCAGGCGGCATAACCGACGCCAGCCGTGTCGGCCCAGTGCAGGAACGTCGCGATGTTGGTCGAGTCGCAACTCGAGGCGTCGTAGGTCTCGCCCGTCTCGCCGAAGATCAGCGGCACCCGCCGGGCGACCGGCGCCATCGTCCGGTCAAAGCACGCGGGGGCGCTGCAGGCGTTCTTACCGTACACGTGCGCTTCGGCGATCAGCTGGTGGAGGGGGTCGCGAGGCTCGAACGAGAGCCACTGCGACATGTCGTTCGCGTAGTTGAGACCGGGGATCGCGATCGGACCGCGATAGCCGGCCGCGCGCATCACGTTGACCGCCTGCTGCATGCCGGCCGTCCGGTAGATGATGCTCGTCCGTCCGCGCGTGCGCGGGCACGTCCGGCCTCCATGCAGCAGGCAGCGGGCGCTGACGAGCGGCTCACCCCACGGGGCGAGCACGACATCCGGGTCGCGCTTGAACGTGGCCGCCATGCTCGCCCACGTCGCCGGCGAATGGTCGGCGTCGGGGGCACGGGGCTGAGACAGCGCGCGCATCCGCCCGGGCGCCCCCCAGATCAGCGAGATCTCGGCGTAGATTCCGTAGCGATGAAGGAGCGCGACGTAGTCGACGATCGCCTGACGGTAGGTGCGGCCGCTGAGTGCCGGCTTGACGCCGTTGATCCCGAGCCAACAGTCCTCGTTGAGCAGGACGCGCACGAAGTTCACGTGCCAGGCGGCGATCGCGCGGACCGACGCCTCGTCGCTCGGTCCATCGAAGATGCTCCACCCCTGGGCGCACGCGTACTCGGTGCCGGACCGGTTGACCCCGCGAAGCATCACGCGCTTCCCGTTGGCGTCGAGCAGGTGCGCACCCGAGACGTGCAGGCCCGTCAGCGCGTCCGCATTCGCGGCCCCGGTCGCGAGCCACGCCTGCGTCGCGAGCAACGCAAGCGTGGCGATCAGCACTGCTCGGATCACCTTCATGCTTCCCAAAGCTACGGACAACGCCAGTCGGACTCAAATGCTGCAAGTCAGGCGCGCGGCCGCACAAGCAGGGCCACTCGTTTGGTGGCGCGTTGACGGAGATCCTGCTCGATCGCTCCGCGATCACCGGCTTTAAGGAATGCCCCGGGCGCTCGCGTTTCCTGAGCGGCCAATCCGGCTGGGGAGAGGTCGCCGGCTGCGCGATCCAGCGGGCGGTCGAGCGCGCCGGCGCGCCGGCGCGCATGGCGACGTGGCGGGGTGCGACTCGACGCCGGCGTCGCGCCGCAGTCGTGGCCGGACGCCGACGTCGACGGCGGGTGGCGCCGCGCTCAGTGCGATCCCGGCGAGGACTGCGACCGCGCCGACGAGCTGAGTCGTGGTGGCGCTATCCCCGAATGCGAACCATCCGGCCGCCGCCCCGACAACCGGCTCGAGGTTCAAGAACGCGCCGGCCGTATGCGCGGGCACCCGCGCCTGACCGAAGGCGAACAGCCAGAACGGCCAGAGCGTGCCGGCCAGCGTGAGCACGATGACCGCAAGCACCGGCACGGGGTGCGAGGGTGCCCGGGGGACGCCCTCAGCGAGGACCGCGACCGGGAGCGCAACGAGCGCGCCGGCCGCGAACTGCACAGCGGTGACCGCCGCGACGTCGCGCCCCGCGAGCAGCGTGGGCTGGACCGCGATGAAGATCGCCGAGAGGACGACCGATGCCAGCATCAGTGCGTCGCCCTGCGGCGTCGACCCGCCCCCTCCGGCCCGTGCGACGAGCGCGATCCCGCTCAGCGCAAGCGCATAGCCGCCCCAGCCGATCAGTCGCGTCGGGGCCTGACCGAGGCCGGCCGCAATCAGCGCCACGAGCACGGGCACGACGCCCACGACGAGTGCAGCGTGGCTCACGCTCGTGCGCTCGATGCCGACGTTCTGGAGCACGATCACCACTCCAAATCCGAGCGCTCCGGCGCTCGCGATCCGCAGTGAGAGCGCATCGCGCAGAGCGCGGCGTCCCAGCAGGGCGAGCAGCGGTGCGGCCGACGTGAAGCGCACGACCGTCAGCCAGGCCGGGCCCAGCCAGCCGAGCGAGAGCTTCGACAGCGGGACCGTGAGCCCCCACAGCACGCCGGCGCTCGCGAGGGCAAGAAGGGCGGGGCGATTGCGCGGGTCCACGCGCTCAGCATCGGACACGCACGCGCCATTCTCCAGCCAGGATTTGACATATGAGGGCTGGTGCAAAATAAAATTTTGCGTTGTGGCGCTTTCACTTGATTTGGTTGACATACGTCTGCTCGAGGAGCTGCAGACTGACGCCGACCGGCCGAACGTCGAGCTCGCGCGGATCGTCGGCCTGTCGCCCGCGGCGACGCTGCATCGCGTGCGCCGGCTGAAAGAGTCCGGCGTGATCCGTCGGGTCGCGGCGCGGCTTGATCCGACCATCGCCGGGTTTCCGCTGGTGGTGTACGTCGCGGTGACGATCCGCCGGCACGATGAGTCAAGCCACCGACGGTTCGCGGACGCGGTCGGTGGGATGCCCGAGGTGATCTCGGCCGACTGGGTGACGGGCGAGACCGACGCGATGCTGATGGTCGTCGCCCGCGAGGTGGCCGAGCTGCAGCGCGTGCTCGTGCGCCTATCGACCCGCGGCGGCGCCGCGCGCGTGATGACCCTGCTGCGGCTCGAGGAGCTGAAGCCAGCCTCGCCGCTCCCGCTCGAGCCGGTGGGCGAAGTCTAAGTGCCGGTCGGCCTGGGGCCGTCGCGCGGGCGCGCGGGGCGGACGTCCATGCCGCGGCGGCGGGCCCTGCGCTCGCGCAGGTGCCCGGGGTCGAAGACATACCCGTACCGGCGGCGGAAGCCGACGTTCGTCTTTTGCATCGATCCGCGGACGCCGTGGACGCCTCTGGCGACGGCCTCCCGGAACGGCTTTCCGACGATCGCGATCATCAGCAGGGTGCCGATCAGCGGCGCATCGCGGGCGGGGGTTCCCACCACCCCGCGGAGCGCCTCCCTGGCCACGCTGACCCCCAGCAACACGTCGGCGCGGGTCGGTCCCGGGGGAGGGGTCTTAATCGCGCGCTGGCTCGCCTCGAGCGCGACCAGGGCGCCGATGAACGTCGCGAGGTTCGCCTGCTCTCTCGGGATCCCGAGCACGCGCGAGAGCGCCCGGTACCGGGCCTCGTTCAGCAGCAGGAACGCGACCCTGATGTCGGATACGAGCAGCCTGGCGCCCGGGACGTCGCTGAGCCGCACGGGCTCCGCGGCGTGCACGCCGGACGACGCGAGGGTTTCGGAGTGTGCGTCGCTGGGCACGGCGCCCAGGATCGCGCCGGCACCTACGCCGGACAAGCGTGCCCACCACTCAACGCGAGGTGGCGGACACCACCTGCCCTCGTCGAGGGTCGGCTCGCGGGCACCCCCCGCGGTGGGCCAGCCTCGACGAGGACCGCCGGTACCTGTTCGAGACCTACGAGTTCGTCGAGATGGCGCGCAAGGTCGTGGGCGTCGGCAGCGTCGGCACGCGCGCGTGGGTGATGCTGTTCGTCGGCCGCGGCGGCAGGGACCCGCTGATCCTGCAGATGAAGGAAGCGCAGGCCTCCGTGTTGGAGCCGTATCTGGGCGCGAGCGAGTTCGATCACCACGCGCGTGCGGCTGGTCGCTCGCCCGCGCGCACGCGCGCTCCGGCGACCGGCTGGCAATCGCGGCATACCTCGGCGCCGGCACGGGCTTCGACCGGGCGCTCGCCACCTTCTCCTCACGGTACGCCGACCAGAACGAGCTCGACTACACGCGGCTCGCCGAGGCAGTCGCGGCCGGCGAGGTCCAGGCACAGACCGGCGTGTAGGCGGCCCGCTCCAGCGCGATGCGGGGTGCGCGCACGCTCGCCTGCGGGGTGCCAGCCCGGTGGTCGGACGGCGGCGCGGGTGGAAACATCACGGCAGGTTCACATTTCGCTACCGACGGTCCAGGTGGACGGTTGCTGGGGATGGAGGGTGCCAATGGCGTCAGGTCACCCACCTGATATGCGCGGCCTCGTTGCGAACGTCAAGGTCATGGTCGTCGATGATCAGGAGGTGTTCCGCGACGTTGCCCGGGAGCTGATCACCGCGACGGATGGATTCGCGCTCGTCGGCGAGGCGACGTCGGGCGAGTCCGCGCTGCAGGCGATGGATGAGCTGATGCCGGATCTTGTCGTGATGGACGTCCGGATGCCGGGCATGGGCGGGATCGATGCGGCCGATGCGCTGCTGCGCAGGTATCCGGACCGGGTCGTGCTGCTCGTTTCGATCTTCGAGCTGACAGCCCCGCCGCCGGTCAGCCCGTCTGGACGCGCCGTGCCGTTCGTACGCAAGGCAGCGCTCGGGAAAGAGGTGCTGCGGGACGTGTGGGAGCGGTACGCGCCCCGGCGCCCGGTGGCGCGGGCACGTCCTCTGCACAACCGCCTATCGCACGGCTGACCCGCCTATCGCACAGTTGACGCACCAGGGATCCAGGCCGTCACGCGCGTGCCGCCACCGGGTGGACTCTCGAGCGCGAACGTCCCCGCCAGCGTCTCGACGCGATCTCTGAGGCCTTGCAGCCCGTGCCCGTCCATCTCGGAGGCGCCGCCGACGCCGTCATCGGCGATCTCGACGTCGAGGACGTCGTGGGCGACCCGTGCAGTCACGCGGATGCGTGACGCATGCGCGTACCGCTCGGCGTTCGCGATCGCTTCGGCGACGACGTAGTAGCCGGTCGCCTCGGTGGCTTCGTGCAGCCGCGCGGACGGCAGTGCCTGCAGCTCGATCGCAATCGTCGACTGCGAGACGAGGCTTTCGATCGCGGCGCCCAGTCCCTGCTCGGTCAGCACTCTCGGGTGCTTGCCGTGGGAGATCTGGCGCAGGTCATCGATCACGATCGCGAGCTCGCTGCGGGCCCGTGTGAGCAGGCTCCGCGTCGATTCCGACATATCGCGGCCCTCATCTTCGACGAGGCCCACTCGAATCAGCAGCGCCGTCAACCGGACCTGCGCTCCGTCGTGGAGGTTGCTCTCGAGGCGCCGCCGCTCACTGTCGACGGCCTCGACCATGCGCACCCTCGACGCCCACAGACTCTCAGCGAACCGCTCGCGCTCGCTGACGACGCCGGCCAGACTCAGCATCGACAACGACGCGACGACGATGAACAACTGTGTCTCGAGCACGCTGTGCGCCAGCAGGTGCGCGGGAAACGGGCCGACGTAATGCGTCGTGGCCCACACGGCGAACCCGGCGGCGATCGCGACGGCGAGCGTCACGCCGCGCTGGCCGACGCGAAGCGCCGCCCACATCAGCGGCGGAAACACGAGGTAGCTGAGCGGGTTGGCCGTGCGAAACACGAGCGCACTCACGCAGATCACGGCCGCCAGCGGAAGTGCCGCGCCGGCGCTTGGGAGATGCCGCACGCCGTGGATGCGCAGGGCGCTCCAGGCGAGCACGAGCGGAACCACAATCAGCGCGCCCGAAACGTCTCCAAGCCACCATGTCCGCGCCGTGTCGGCAAGCGCGCCGGCCGGGACCGCATCCCCGAGCCATAGGGACGTCGGCCCGATGACCGCGCTCACCGCGGTCCCGACGGCGAGGGCCAGGGCCATCCGCAGGACATGGCCGAGGCTCCCGAGTTGGGACGAACGGCCGATCAGCCGGTGCATCAGGGCCGCGGCGATGAGGACCTCGAGCAGGTTTCCGATCGTCTGGCCGACCGCGCTCCCGATCGGCAGCGTCGAGTAGTTGTTGACGAGGAGATCGCCGATCACGACCCCGGGCCAGTACTCGAGCCCGACGACATACAGGAAGGCGATCCCGACTCCGACCGGCAGCCACACGATCGACGCGACCGGGCCGGCGAACGCCAAAGCGAATCCGAGGTGCGCCGCCCCGTAATAGACCAGGATCAGGAAAGCTACTGTCCCGAGGTAGCGACCGTGCTGCTCGAGCGCACCGATCCTCCGACCGGAGCGGTGCTTTCCCTCCGGGCGTCCGACGACGAACTCTCCAAGCCCCCCGGTGGACACGGGCGAAGCATTACAGATATCGCCGTGCGCTCGCGGTCGGTGCTGTGCGGTCGCTCCGTTGACACGGCCGTGCGGGCGGGGCGTCATCCGTTATGGGTGATGAGAAGGCGGGTGCGCAGGGTGACCCTTTTGATATGAGCCCGCAATTGGCGCAGCTGGGATACCCGTTGTGCCGCGCCACTGGATGAGGAGCAATCATGGACCAGGTACGAGGTCTAGGCCGCGCCATCTTCGCAGCGACGCTGCTGATGATCGGCGGCGTGCTGAACGTCATCTACGGGATTGCCGCGATCGGTAACTCGCACTTCTTCACGCGCAACGCGCACTACGTCTTCTCGAACTTGAAGGGATGGGGCTGGATCACGTTGATCCTCGGGATCCTCGAGATCCTCGCGTCGCTGTCGCTGTTCGGCGGCGGCAACTACGGCCGCTGGTTCGGGATCATCGTCGGCTCGCTCGCTGCGATCAGCGCGCTGCTCTCGATTCCGGCGTACCCGCTGTGGTCGATCGCGGTGTTCGCGCTGAGCCTGTGGATCATCTATGGGCTCGCGATCTACGGCCAACCGGAGTAAGTGACGTAGTCGTGCGTCAGCGGCTGCTGTGTTCGGCAGCCGGGTGGGCTGGGATCGCGGCCGCCACGCGCGTGCCGTGGCGGGCGGGGCTTTCGACGTCGAAGGTTCCGCCGAACGTCTCGACGCGATCCCGCAGCCCTTGCAGCCCGTGACCGTCGATCTCCACGGCGTTGCCGATTCCGTCGTCGACGACCTCGACCTCGAGCACATCGTGCATGACGCGCGCGCGGACCTGGATCGACGACGGCTTCGCGTACCGCTGCGCGTTCGTCACCGCCTCCGCGATCACGTAGTACGCGGTCGCCTCGGTCGCCTCAGGAAGCCGCGGGCCCGGCAACTCCAGCATCTCGAGCGGAATCGTCGATTGCGCGGCCAGGCTCTCGATGGCTTTGCTCAGTCCTCGCTCGGTGAGGACTCTCGGGTGCTTGCCGTGGGAGATCTGGCGGAGGTCGTCGATCACGATCGCGAGCTCGCTCCGGAGCTTCGCGAGGAGCTCGGCGATCGGCGCGGGCGCGTCGCCGTCGGCGTCCTGCGCCATGCCGACGCGGATCAGCAGCGTCGTCAGGCGCACCTGGGCTCCGTCGTGGAGGTTGTTCTCGAGCCGGCGGCGTTCGCCGTCGACGGCCTCGACCAGCCGCATGCGCGACGCCCACAGACTCTCCGCAAAGCGCTCCCGCTCGCTTACGACTGCGGCCAGGCTCAGCATCGACACCGACGCAACGAGGATGAACAGCTGCGTCTCGAGCACGCTGCGCACGAGCGAATGCGACTGAAACGGGCCGATGTAGTGCGTCGTCGCCCACACGGCAAACCCGGCGGCGATCGCGACTGCAACAGTGGCGCCGCGCTGGCCGATCCGGAGCGCCGCCCAGATCAGCGGCGGAAACACGAGGTAGCCCAGCGGATTGGCGTTGTGGAACACGACGGCACTCGTGCCGGTCACGGCGCCCAGCCCGAGCACCACCTCGATCCAGCTGCGACCCCAGCCCGCGCGGTAATCAAATCCGCTCCACGCAAGCGCGAGCGGGACGATCAGCAGGGCGCCGCAGAAGTCTCCCAGCCACCAGGTCCGCGCCGTGTCGGCGAGCGCGCCGGCCGGCACGGCATCCCCGAGCCACAGCGACACCGGCCCGATGACAGCGCTCACGAGCGTCCCGAGCGCCAGTGCCGCCACCATCTTCATCACCGCGCCGATCGTTTCGAGCTGCGATTGCGGTCCGACCATGCGGCGCAGCAGGGCCGTTGCGAGCAGGACCTCGAGCAGGTTTCCGAAGGTTTGACCGACCGCGCTCCCGAACGGCAGCGCCGAGTAGTTGTTCACAAGCAGGTCCCCGATCACGACGCCGGGCCAGAACCTCAACCCCGCGAAGTACAGGACCGCAATCGCGACTCCGACCGGCAGCCACACGATCGACGCGACCGGACCCGAGAAATCCAGCGCAAACCCGAGGTGCGCGACCGCATAGTAGACAGCCACCAGTGCGGCGACCTTCGGGATGTAGCGCACGCGCGGATCGAGCCATGGCGCTCGGGCGAGTCGCCCGGCACCTGCGACCGTCAATCGCGGGATGCCCCCGGCTTCCATCGCCGGTAAGCATGCCAAAGTGACATGTGCCGGGTCCGCTCGCGCACGGCTCCGAGTGCGGCTCGTGTTCGCTGCGCCTAGGACTCTGGCGTCGGGTCCGCTCGCGCTGCCCCAGGTTGGGTCGCTGGGATGCCGAGGCTGAAGAACAGCGCGATCAGGGCGATGACGGCGATCACAGACAGCGATGAGCGCAGCGCGTCGAGCCGGGCGGTCGCGTTCTCATCAACGATCGCGTTGGCCGTCTGCTTGGGGATGCCGGCCTTGTCGAGGGCGGCCTGCAGGTCCTTGTCGGACAGGAACGGGACGCCGCTCGCGAGTTCGGTCTTGGCTTTCGACTTCAAGTCGGCGGGGACCGCAGGGTTGTTCTGGATGCCGGTGATCAGCGATGTCGTCAGCGCGGCGATCAGCACGGCGCCGCTGAGCGCCGTGCCGATCGAGGCGCCGAGGTTGGTGACCGTGTTCTGCAACCCGCCGACCTCGCCGCTCTCCTCGTCGGGAACCGACGACACGGTCACGCTTCCCAGTTGCGAGGCAAGCGCACCGATACCGAGTCCGGCGAGCAGCATCGGCCAGGTCACGATCTCCGGTCCTGCACCCGAGTCCAGCGCCCCGACCAGCACCGCGAGCCCGGCGAACAGCGCCAGGAACCCGATCTGCACGACCCGGCGCGGCGAGGCATTCGGGAACGCCTTCGGGATCCCGGCCGCGGCCAACAGGAGCGTGATCGACAGCGGCAGCAAGCGCACCCCGGTATCGATCGCGGACAGTCCGAGCGAGACCGAGAGAAACAGCGGCACCGCGAAGAACAGGCCGGCCTGCAGCAGGTACTGAAAGAAGAACGCGGTGAGCCCGCTCCGCAGCGTCCTGTTCAGCAGGATCGACGGGTTGATCAGCGGCTCGGCCCCGCGGTCGAGCTGGCGGCTCTCCCACATGAAGAACAGCCACAGCACCATTCCGCCGGCGAACACGAGCCAGATCGACGGTGAGAGGCCGAGCCATTGCGGGGCGTCCGGCTTCGGCTGGACGAACCCCCACGACCCTGCCTTGAGGATCGCGAACACGACGAGCCCGAGGCCGAGCGCGGACAGCGCGGTGCCGACGAGATCCAACCGTGGACGCGTCGTCGGCGGCGTGTCGGCGATCCGGCGACCAACGGCAAGGATCGCGATCACGATCAGCACCTCGCCGATGAACACCCATCGCCATGAGGCATAGGTCGTGAACAGGCCGCCGATCAGCGGTCCGGCGGCGACGGCGATCGCGCCCGCCGAGGCGACGAGCCCGTACGCGCGCGGCCGCCCCGCCGGTTCGAAGTTCGACGCCACCAGCGCCACGATCGCCGGCAGGATCAGCGCGGCGCCCACCCCCTCGAGGAACGACCATCCGATGATCAGCACCGTCAGGCTCTGGGAGATCGCCGTGATGAACGATCCGCAGCCGTAGATGATGCATCCGATCCCGAACGCGCGCTTACGGCCAAGGATCTGACCGAGCTTGCCGCCGGTGATCATCAGCGAGGCCATCACGAGCGTGTAAAACGTGATCGCGGTCTGAATCCCGGTCACCGTCGTTCCCACATCCTTCGCGACCGTCGCGATCGACACGTTCATGACCGAGCTGTCGAGCGTCATCAGGAACTGGCCCGATGCCAGCGTCAACAGCACGATCCCTGAGGCGCTCGCAGCGTCCCGCTTCGTCGCGGTCACGCGGCGAACTTAACAGGACCGCACGTCGACTGCGTTCGCCCGAAGCGGGTGAAAGATCTTCCGAAAAACGGTGGTGGAGACATCCCGGTCGCAGACCTGCTGGCCTGCTTGACGCCCCACTTGCTCGATGCGAGCCTCGCGCGGCGATGGCTGGGCGCCCGCGACAGGAACGGATCGGCAGCGCGCTACACGCCCTGGCCTCAGACCTCGTGACAGAGCGCCGCCGTGTCGTCGCGCTCGAACGCGAGAACCGCCGACTCAGGACGGAGCTCGAGGCGCTGAAGGCCCGGCTTGCGGTGGTGCAGGGCGTGCTCGGCGACGGAGCCGAGCCGACCGTGGCCGCGACACCGCTTGACGGCGGCGAGGCGTCGGCGAATCCCTAGGGCACGTGCACTAGGACTAGGTGACGACCTCCTGCTCGAGGTAGCGCCTCCAAATGTCTGCGAGCGCGAGCTGGTCTGTGATGTTCAGACGCTCGAGGAAGAACTCGCGCACGCCTTGCCGATGCGTCCGGCGCGCCGCGTCGAGCTGCTCGATGCCGAGCTCGGTGAGCTGGGCGTACAGGCCGCGACCGTCGCTCTCAGCCGCGCACCGGGTCACATAGCCGAGGTCGACGAGCCGGTCGACCAGGCGCGTGCAGCCGCTGCGGCTGAGCAGGACGCGCTCGGCGATCTCGGCCATCCGCATCCGGTGCTCGGGTGCGTCGCCCAGGAACATCAGGACCTCGTAGGCGGACACGGACAGGCCGTGGTCGCGTTGCATTTGGGCGTCCAGGGCCTGCGTGGTCTTCGCGTGGACCTGGAGCAAGCCGCGCCAGGCGTCGAGCTCGACGCCGTTGAGCGGCTCGGAGGATCGTTCGTGTCGGGTGCTGGTTGGCATACGAAGTCGATTCGCGGGACGTTGCCGGCCGGCGCGCGTGGCGCCGACCGGCGTGCGGGCGGGATTAGGACTGCTTGACGGCCGAGATGTCGAGCACGAGCTTGACCTTGTCGGCGACGAGCATGTTGCCGCTGCCGAGCGCCTGGTTGAACGTCATGCCGTAGTCACCGCGCGAGAGCTGACCGATCACCTCGAGGCCGAGGCGCTCGTTGCCCCAGGGATCCGTGTCGGTGCCCTGGGCCTCGGCGTGCAGCACAATCTCGTTGGTGATGCCGTGGATCGTCAGACGCCCGGTGATCCGGTAGCTGTCCTCGTCGAGCGCCTCGATGCTGGTCGACTCGAAGCGCAGCTCCGGGTACTGGTCGGCGTCGAAGAAGTCGGGCGAGCGGAGGTGAGCGTCGCGCTGGGGCTCGTTCGTGTCGACCGACTCGACCTTGACGGTTCCGTACGCCCTGGCGTTCGAAAGGTCCTCGCCGATCTCGAGCGTTCCCTCGAAATCGGTGAACTCGCCACGGACGGTCGCGATACCCATGTGCTTGACGGCGAAGCCGACCTTCGAGTGGGCCGGGTCAATCGTCCACGTGGCCGACGGGATCGCGGTTGAGGTCGTAACGGTGGTGCTCATGAAGATCGTTCCTTGTCCGGTTGGGGCCCCTGGGTGGCGGGGTCTCCTGATTTAGTTGCGAGCACAATGATACCACCGATCTGGTTGTACATGCAACTAGTCAGCGGAATCGATGCCGATCCACTCGTAGCACGAGTGGGGGCCGTGAGATCAGAGTAGTTGCACCAACAATCAGATGTGCTATAGTTGCGGGCACAATCAGTTCGGGCCGCTGTGCCCGGCACTTTGCGAGGAGAAACCGATGAAGCTCGATGGCATGCACCACATCACGATGATCACCGCCGACGCGCAGCAGAACGTCGAGTTCTACGCGGACGTTTTGGGGCTGCGGCTGGTGAAGAAGACGGTCAACTTCGATGCGCCGGAGGCTTACCACCTGTATTTCGGGGATGAGCAGGGCTCGCCGGGGTCGATCTTGACCTGGTTTGAGTTCGCGGGTGCGCGGAGAGGCCGTGCTGGTGCGGGGATGATTCACACGATCCAGCTGGGCGTCGCGTCAGACGCGTCGCTGGAGTTCTGGGCGCAGCGGCTCGCGAGCAAGGGCCACAGCAGCCGGCGGGATGATCGCTCGCTGGCCTTCGAGGACTACGACGGGCTGCGGTTCGAGCTTGTCGTCGCTGATGACGGCAATCTGCCGCTGCGGGCCGTGCATCCCGAAGTGCCGGCCGAGCACGCGATTCTCGGTGTCGAGGGCGCCCGTGCGTACGTCGCGCGGGGCACCGATACCGACCGTGAGCTGTTGACGGCGACGCTCGGGTTCACCGAGCTGGCAGACGGCGAGTACCGGCTCGACGGCGACACGCGTCACTTTCACTGGACGTACGACGCGACGAGCGAGCGTGGGATCCCGGGCGCCGGGACCGTCCACCACATCGCGTGGCACTCGAGCGACGAGGAGCAGGTGAGCTGGCAGCAGCGCGTCGCAGACGCCGGGATGCAGGTCACGCCGGTCATCGACCGCGACTACTTCCTGTCGATCTACTTCCGCCAGCCGCAGGGGATCCTGTTCGAGATCGCGACCACCTCGCCCGGCTTCGCCGTCGACGAGGATCCCGAGCATCTCGGCGAGGAGCTGCGCCTGCCGACTCAGCACGAGCACCTGCGCCCGCAGCTCGAGCGCTATCTGACTCCGCTGCGCAACCCGCGCGCGAGCGCGACTCCTACCTCGCAGGCACGCTGAGGCTCACGCCGGCGCTTCGCGGGCGCCGACGCACAGGTGCGTCACGGGCACATCGAGCTCCCGGCGTAGGCGCTCGAGCTCGCCGCGCTCCTGCCACGTCTCCTGCTCGCGCGGATGCGTGACGACGATCACCTCGTCGGCGCCAAAGTCCCGCAGCTGATCTTCCAGCGCGGTTGTGGGGTTTGGATCGCCGACTTCGCCGCGGGCGACGATGCCGTGGGCGCTGGCCCACGTCAACGAGCGATCGAGCCGGGTCCGCGCGCTCGCAAGCTCGCTGTCGATGTCGGACATCGTGTAGTGCAGATGGGATGTGAGCACCGGCGCGAGGACGTCGACCTCGACGTGCGCGCTGTCCCCGTGCGTGATGCGCTCGCTGAGCTCCTCGCCCGAGAGCGTCTCGTTGGCGACCACGAGCACGTGACGCGTGCCGGGCGCCCCGCCGTGCGGATGGGGCTCGTGTTCGGCCTCGCGCAGCGGCGTGCGCCGGTCCGGGTTGTCGGCACGGAGGTACGCGACACCCGCGATCACGAGCGCAAGCACGAACGCGGCCACGCCGACGAGCGGCGTGACGACGATCCCGAGCACCACCGACACCGCGATCACGGCTGCGCCGGCAAACACGAACCGGACAGCCTCTGTCTCTGATCTGATCGGAGTGCGCATAGTGATACGACCGTAGGCGCACCGGCCATTCGCGTCATCGGTGAAAACCCCTAACGCCGATCCGTCGATCCACGGGAACCGGCCCTCACCTCAACGGGGTGACGACAGCTCAGCCGATCCCTGTCACGTTCGTCCTGTACGCGACAGGGATGTGTAAGGAGCGTTCGATGAGTGCGCCCGATACGTTGCTCGTTCTGGCGGCGTCCTACGACAGCGTGGAAGCTGCCGAGGCTGACTACGAGGCTGTGAAGGCTCTCTATTACGAGGTGCGGGCGTCACACGATTTCGACGCCGCGGTCGTCGCTCGTGGCGACGACGGCAAGATCGAAGTCGTGAAGAAGCACGAGCAGCCGACCCGTCACGGCGCTGTGCACGGGCTCGGCTGGGGGCTCGCCGTGGGTGCGGCGTGCGCGATCCTCCCGGCTGTCGGGTTGATCGGAGGCCTCGCGGCAGGTGGTGGTGCGGGTGCGGCGATCGGCGCCGTGACCGGCCACATGAAGGGGGGCATGGATGACGATGATCTGAAGGCGCTTGGCGAGGTGCTCGGCGAGGGGCAAGCAGGGCTGATCGTCGTCTACGCGACCAACATGGCCGATCAGATCGCGGCCAACATCAAGGCCGTCAACAAGCGCGTGTCCAAGGAGATCGACGCCAACGCCGACGAGCTGGCGAGGCAGCTGGGGGAGGCGGGCGCGGCGAATTAAGCGTCAGACGTCCGGTCTGGAGCCACGTCGAACGGCTCGATCCCGATCCGCGTTCCGAGGAGCTCGCGCGCGGCCGTGACCGCTGCGCGTCCGAGGGCATTGGCGTATGTCGGGAATGAGAAGGGGACGAGCGCGAGCTCGTCGATCGTCATCCCCGAGGCGATCGCGACTGCACCGAGTTGCGCGAGTTCGACCGCGCGCTCGCCGACGATGTGGCAGCCGAGCACCCGCTGCTGCTCCCGGTCGACGATCAGTTTGCAGAAGCCCACGGGCCGGCCGTCGATCAGTGGCCGGGGCAGGCGATCGAATGGCTCCGTGACCACAAGGACGTCGTGGGCTTGCCTGGCCGACGCTTCGGAAAGGCCGACGGATGCGTACTCGGGGTCGGTGAAGCTGCCAATCGGGCTCGGCACCGGGGTGATCGGCGCGGCACTGTCGAGCACCGCGTTCGTGGCCGCCACGTAGCCTTCGCGCATCGCTTCGTGCACGACCATGAGGCGGCCTGTGGCGTCGCCCGCGGCGAAGATGTGAGGCGCGCTGGTGCGCAGATGCGGATCGACGTCCACGTAGCCGCGCTCGGTGGTGCCGACGCCGGCAGCGGCGAGGTTGAGCTCAGCGGTGTTGGCGACCCAGCCGATCGCGACCACCGCCAGCGTCGCGTCGATCGGCTCGGACGCACCGTACTTCGCACAGACGACCCTCACTCCGCTGGAGCAGGTTTCGAACCGCTCAATGCCTCCGACGTCCTCGCGTACATCGATGCCGGAGGTCTCGAGCGCCTCGCGCATCGTCGCCGCCACGTCACCGTCCTCGGTCGCGAGGATCGAGGGCGCCACCTCGAGCAGCGTCAACCGCGAGCCGAACGCGTTGAAGATCGAGGCCACCTGCACCCCCGTTGCGCCGGCGCCGACGACGATCATCGATTCCGGAACCGACGACAGACCCCATGCATCGCTGTGCGTGCATGTGAGCTCGAAGCCCGGCACCGCCAGCGGCCGCGACGCACCGCCCGTACAGAGGATCGCCTTCTGTGCCTCGAGCCGCAGCCCTGAGCTCGTTGCAAGTTCGTGCGAATCGGTGAAGCGTGCGGGACCGCAGCGCTCGTGGATCGTCACGCCGGCGTTGTCGAGATCCTCGCGAAGGAACGATCGCGTGCGCACGAGCTCCGTGACCTCGGCGACTCGCCCGAGCAGCGTCGGGTAATGGAGTGACGGCGTGCCGGACGTGATTCCGTAGTCCGGCAGCTGTCGTGCTTCCCGGAACAACCGCGCGGCATGAGCCAGCGTCCGCACGGGAATGGGACCGTCGTTGGCGGCCATGCCGCCAAACTCGTCCCGTGTCAGGAGTGCCGTTCGCGCCCCGAGCCTGGCCGCGCGCAGCGCGGCAACCACTCCTGCCGGTCCGGCGCCGACGACGACGACATCGAAGAAGTCGGAGTTATTGGGTGCCATCGCGTGGACGATGCTGGGACTCCGAGCGTTCGTCGTCGCCCGTTTCGGGTGACGCGGCTCCGGCGAACAGCTCGGCGACGCGCGCGAGCTCTGCGATGTCCCGCGGGATCCGGGCGCGCACGTCGTCGTAGACCTCGACCAGCTGAGGATCGAATTCCACGACTGGCGCTGCGCGCGGATCGGAGATGAGCGTTACCGCGGCCCGGAGCGTGCCGGCGCGGCCGAGCGCGTACAGGCCGAGGGCGGCGGCACCGAGCGCGGTGCCGCCCTGCTCGGCGACGATCTGGAGCGGACGGGCGAGCATCGCGGCCATGACCTGCCGCCACAGCTCCGATCGGAACGCGCCGCCAGTCGCGCGAACCGAGGACACCGGCGAGACGCGGTCGAGGCGGTCGACAATCTGGCGCATGTGCGCGCACACTCCTTCGACGGCCGCGCGCGCCATGTGCGCGCGCGTGTGCTCGCGGCGGAGACCGAGGTACGCGCCGAGCAGCGCCGGGTCCCACAGCGGCGCGCGCTCGCTCAGCAGGTAGGGCAGCATTACGAGGCCGTCGCAGCCCGGAGGCACCTCGGCCGCAAGCCGCAGCAGGATGGCGTCCGACGGCGTCCCGTCGGCGGTCGTGAGATCCGGCGCGAGCGCGTGCGTCACCCAACGGGTGACGCTTGCGCCGTTGCTGAACGCACCGCCGGTGACCCACGTGTCGTCGGTCAGCGCATAGCAAAAGAGCGTCCGGTGTGCGTCGATGCTCGGCTCGCCGACCACCATCCGCACGGCGCCGCTGGTCCCGAGCGACAGGCTCGCCACCCCGGGGACCAGTGCGCCGGTACCGAGATTGCCGAGCGGACCATCCGCCGCACCGACGAGGACCGGCGTACCCGCCCGCACGCCCGTAGTGCGAGCAGCCTCCGGGCTGAGCGGCAGCTGGGATGTCGTCGGCAGGATCTCGGGCAGTTGCTCGCGGCGAATGCCCGCAAGCTCGATGGCGGCGGGGCTCCAGGTTCTCGTCGCAAGCTGGAGCAGTCCCGTGCCCGACGCCGACGAGAGCTCCGTGACGACCTGGCCGGTCAGCCACACAAGCAGGAGTTCCTTCAGACCGCCCCACCAGCGGGCGCCCGCGAGCGTCGCCGGGTCATGACGGGCGAACCACGCGAGCTTGCTGAGCGGTGTCATCGGATGCACCGGCACCCCTGTCAGCGCGTGCAGCTCTGGATGCGTGCGACGGAGCGATTGCGCCTCGTCCTGCGCCCGCGCGTCCGCCCATGTGATCAGCGGAGTCAGGGGCCGCCCGGTCGAGTCGAACCCGATGAGTCCATGCATTGCGGCGCTCAGCGAGATCCCCAGGATCTCAGCGCCCGCGAGCCCCTCGACGCATTCGCGCAACGCCGCTGACGCAGCGTCGATGATATCCGCCGGGTTCTGAACCGCCTGTCCGAGTGCCGGCTCGAGCAGCGGGTATTCGCGGATCGTGACCCGGCGCCACGACGACGAGACACCGAACGCGGCCGCCTTGACGCCGGTGGTGCCGACGTCGAGTCCGATGATGACCTCGGCCGGCGGTCCTGCGCTCATCTGTCCTCCGTTTCGGATGATGCGTCGTTGAAGCGATCTGTGACGCTAGTCGATCGATGACCGCTCCCGATGTTGCAGCCTGGTCGGTGGCGCCGGGTCGCCTCAGCGAGGGGCCGCGGTGGCACGAAGAGCGTCAGGAGCTGCTGTGGGTCGACATCCTCGGTCGCCGGCTCCACATCGGAACGGTGGCGTCCGACGGAACGCTCGAGGACGTCGAGATCATCGATCTCGACCGCCACGTAGGGGCTGCCGCGCCGGCCGTCGACGGCGGATATGTGCTTGCCGCCGGACAGGGCTTCCTGTTCATCGATCCGTCCGGATCGGTCCGGGAGCTCGCGCAGCCCGAGGCCGGGCGCTCCGACGTCCGGATGAACGACGGCGCCTGCGATCCGCAGGGGCGCTTTTGGGCAGGAACGATGGCCTACGACGAGTCGCCGGGAGCCGGAACGCTGTACCGCCTCGAACTCGACGGGAGCTGCACGCGGGTGCTCACCGGGCTGACGATCTCCAATGGCATCGGCTGGAGCCCCGATGCGACGACGATGTATCTCGCCGACAGCGGCACCGGTTCCGTCGACGCGTTCGACTTCGATCTCGCCAGCGGGGATCTCAGCCGTCGACGGACGTTCGTCCATGTCGATCAGCCGGGCGTCGTGCCCGACGGTCTCACCGTCGACGCCGACGGCGCGATCTGGGTCGCGCTGTGGGGGGGTGGCGCGGTCAACCGATATGCCCCTGACGGCGCCCTCCTCATGACGGTCTCGCTTCCCGTGGATCAGCCGACCTCATGCGCATTCGGCGGACCGGACCGGGCCACGCTGTTCGTCACGACCGCACGCGAGGGTCTCGACGAGGCCGCGCAGGCACGCCAGCCCGATGCCGGGCGCGTGTTTGCGATCGCCGGGCTCGGGACGCGGGGTCTCCCGTGTCAGCTCTATCGCGGGCGGATCGAGGCGGACACGCCCTGAGTCGTCGGCCGCTCGCACTATGAGCGGCTCGCGAGCACGACGGTCGCGATCACGAGTGACACCGCCACGAGCGCGCCGAGCGCCCCGAGCCAGTTGACGCCGACGCTATTGCGCACATGGTTGGCATAGGCGACGAACGCGATCGGGATCAAGACGGATAGGAACATAGCGATCGACCGGAGGATGACGCGCTTGTCGTGGCCGCGGTCCCGGCGCCGGGCCGCGGCCGCGATCGCGGCGGCGGCACTTGCTGCCTCTCCGTCGTAGAAGACAAGTGCGCGCCGCCCGAGCTGGCGCGCGTGCGTCTCGCAGCCCCAGGCCATCATGACCATGAACGTGACCGGCAGCACCCAGGTCATCACCCAGAGCGCTGCGCCGAGCAGGACGCTCGCGATGGCCCTCACGAGCTCGATCGCGCCCTGAGGGCGTTCGGCGCTCGAAGGCGACATGAAGCCGCCGAACACGAGCAGCAGGTAGACGCTGTGGACCCAATGGCGGAACGGCCGCCGCTGCGGCGGCCGGTCCGGCACCGGCGTCTCCCTGACCGCGATCAGGGCGGCCTCGGCCTCCTCGGGATTCGGGTGCACCCCGCGCAGCGCGAGCATCTCGGCAGCCGTGCGGAGGTCGCGCAGATCCCGGCCGTAGAGGGCGGCCGTGCGCAGGGTCATCCGCATCTCCTGCCACAGGTACGTGAGGTAACCGGGTATGAGCGCGATGAAGAACGGCGTCCCGGAGATCGCGCCGTCGATCCGCGCGATCTGTGCCGTCTGGAGGCGCTGCTCCTCGACGATCTCCGCCAGCGGCGTGTCGGGGCGCTCGCTGCGGACCGATTCGGCCCAGTCCCGCGACGGGTCTGCGAGCCGGTCGATCGCGTAGATCGTGATCCGCTCCGCGACATGTTCAGGGTCGCGATACACGATTCGCACAAGCCCGCGCGACGCGGCGAACATCGCCCGAATGCGGCCCCGCGGCTGGTCCAGGCTCGGCTCGGGCGCGGCCGGGGTCTGCTCGTCAGCTGAGGCCATCTGGGGGCCTCCGCGGTCCTGCGTGCTCGAGCGCCTGCTCGATCCGTACCAGCCGGGCGCTCATCTCCTCGAGCTGGCGCCCGACGTCCGCGTCGGACTGCGCGACGTACCGACGCCGGCTGCTCTCGACGAGCGACGCGGTAACCGAGGCGGTGATCACGGCGAGAAAGCCGATCCCGGTGAGCATCACGACGGCTCCGATGAGCCGTCCGTCTGGCTGTCTGGGCGTGACGTCTCCGTATCCGACGGTCGTCACCGTCTGCAGGGCGAACCACAGGCCGCGTCCGATCGTCGGGAACTCCCGATGATCCACCACCCGCTCCATGATTCCCCCCGCAACCGTGATCAAGAGTGTGAACCCGGCGATGATGAACGCAGCCCGGCGCGCGGTCAGCGACTCGCGCAGCAGCAGCCGTGCGGTCAGTGGGACTCGCTCGCGTCGCCCGGTCGACTCGTCATCGGGCGCAGCGTTTTCCGGCTCAGCCATCGTCGTGACGATACGGTCGCCGACGCCGCGGGTCATCCCCCGATTCGGATGATCGGCTCGCCGTCGGTTCTCGAGAATGGAGGCGACCGCTCGTAGGTGGGGGCCCTAGGTCTCACATCGCTCCGCGGAGCCATTCCTGGCCGTCGAACTGACACGTGCTTCCGTCGCCGGGTCCGGCGCCGCGCACTTGAGCGGCTCTGTGTGACGGAGCGATCTCCCCCGCCTCGCGATGATGGTGAGAGTGTGGGCGTCTGTGTCCGCCGGCGGTGAGGGATCGCCCACGGTCCGCCGACTCGGCAGGAGTGCGGCGGATTGTGTGCGCGCAGACGGCCCGCAGCACAGCCGAGCGCGCGCCGACGGGGATCGATCGTACGGACGGCCGGGGGTGAGTGCGGGAACGCCCATCGGGCGTACGGCGACCGGACACCTCGTCCGCGCCGCCGGCGCTGCAATCACCAGCACCGGCGCAGGGTGGTTCGAAGCGCCGGCAGCCGTCGCTGGGACGGCGTTGTCGGTTGTGCCCAACGCTCGACAGAGGCGTTGACTGTTGTGACCTGGTCTTGCGGGTCCCGGCTGCGGATCATGCCCGAGGCATCATCGTTCCCGAGGAGATCGCATTCATGACCACAACCGCCCCGCAGCGCGACACGCCACCGATGACCGACCACGTCGATGTGCTGATCGTCGGCGCGGGGATCTCCGGGATCGGAGCCGCGTATCACCTCTCGACGGAGATGCCGGGCGCGACGTTCACGATTCTGGAGGCCCGCGACGCGATCGGCGGCACGTGGGACCTGTTCCGGTACCCCGGGATTCGGTCGGATTCCGATCTGCACACGTTCGGATACGAGTTCAAGCCGTGGACGAGCGACAACGCGATCGCCGGCGCAGACGAGATCCTTGACTATCTCCGGGAGACGGTGGCCGAGAACAACCTGGGGCACCACATCCGCTTCGGTCACAAGGTCCTCGGAGCCGAGTGGTCATCGGAGGAGGCGCGCTGGACGGTTGACGTCGAGCGGACCGATACCGGGGAGCAGACCCAGCTCACGTGCGGCATGCTCTTCTGCGCCGCCGGCTACTACGACTACGCCGCCGGCTACACGCCGCAGTTCGATGGCCGGGAGACGTTCGGGGGGACGATCGTGCATCCACAGGAGTGGCCCGACGACCTCGATTACGCCGGCCAGCGCATCGTCGTCATCGGCAGCGGCGCCACGGCGGTCACGCTGATCCCGGCGCTCGCGGAGCGCGCGGCCCACGTGACGATGCTCCAGCGCTCGCCGAGCTACGTGATGACGCTGCCGGCTCAGGATCCGATCGCGAACGGGTTGCGCCGGGTCCTCCCGGACGCGCTGGCGTACCGGCTCACGCGGCGGCTGAACATCGCGCGTCAGCGGTTCATCTACGACCTCAGCATGCGCCACCCACGTCTCGTGCGGCGGCTCATCCGGTTCATGACCAAGCGCCAGCTGCCCGACGGGTACGCCGTCGATGTCCACTTCAAGCCGCGCTACAACCCGTGGGAGGAGCGGCTCTGCGCCGTGCCGAACGGTGATCTGTTCAAGGCGATCAGCGACGGCCGCGCCTCCGTCGTGACCGATCGGATCGCGCGCTTCACCGAGCGCGGGATCCTGCTCGCATCCGGGCGCGAGCTCGAGGCCGACATCATCGTCACCGCGACCGGGCTGAAGCTGCTCGCGTTCGGCGGCATGCAACTCGCGGTCGACGGCCGCGCCGTCGAAATGCACGACTGCCTCGTCTACAAGAGCATGATGCTGAGCGGGGTCCCCAACCTCGCGTTCGCGGTCGGATACACGAACTCGTCGTGGACGCTCAAGGTCGACCTCGTATGCGAGCACCTCTGCCGGATGCTCGCGTACATGGACACGCGCGGGTACGACACCGTCGTCCCCGTCGAAGACGACCCCACGATGCCTCGGCGACCGCTGCTCGACTTCCACGCCGGCTACGTTCAGCGCGCGGTTGAGAAGTTCCCGCAGCAGGGCTCCCACGGCCCGTGGACGGTCGAGATGAACTACGCCGCCGATCGTGTCCGGTTGCGCCAGGGACCCGTCAGCGATCCCGCACTGCGCTTCAGCAGCAGCAGCCGCCGGCGGCACCTCGCTGGGTCCGTTACCGCCTGACGTGGCGCATACACAGCACGCACCACCACGAGAGGAGTGAACTCGGATGACCGCGGTCAGAACCCCTGACGCCTGCTTCGACGGACTCGACGACTATCCGTTCGAGCCCAACCACGTAGAGGTCGACGGGCTGCGAATGCTCTACATCGACGAGGGCGATCGGTCCGTGGCGCCCGTATGACTCCGCAGGCGCAGAGCGCCACACCGCTCGCCGTCGTGACGGGCGCCGCCGGCGGCCTCGGCACCGCGTTCACGGAGGCGCTCCGGGCACGCGGCTACGCCGTGACCGGTGTCGATCTCGCCGGCGCGGACGCGGTCCTCGACGTGACCGACGCCGACGCGTGCCGCCGGCTTGCGCGCGAGCTCCGTCCGGACGTCTGGATCAACAACGCGGGCGTCGTCGGTGCCGGCAGCGCGATCGAGCAGTCGGACGCCGACATTCGACGGACGGTCGAGGTCAATCTGATGGGCGTGATCAACGGGACGCGCGCCGCCGTCGAGGTGATGCGCCAGCGCGGGTCCGGGACGGTCCTGAACGTCGCCTCGCTTGCGTCGTTCACGCCGCTGCCCGGAGAGGCGGTCTATGCGGCCACCAAGCACGCCGTCCGTGCGCTCACGATCGGGATGGCATACGAGCTGCGCGGCACCGGGGTCCGGCTGACAACGCTGTGTCCCGACGGGATCCAGACGCCGATGCTCGAGTCGATTCTCGGCGATCCCGGGCTCGCGCTCGTCTTCAGCGGCGGAGCGCCGCTCGAGCCACGGGCGGTCGCCGAGCGCGGCATCCGCCTGATCGAGCGCCGGCGCTATCGGCCGCTGGCGTCGATCCCGCGTCATCGCGGCGTGCTCGCACGGACGCTCGGGATCGCACCGCGCCTGTTCTTCGCGATCGCGCCGCTCATGGAGATCCAGGGCCGGCGCAACCAGGCCCGCCTGCTGGCGGCGCGGCCGGCGACAGGGACGCAGCCAGCAGACAACGACCGCGATCCGCGCCGGCAGGCGCGTTCGATCGAGACTGGAGTGACGTCATGACCGAGATCACCGGCGGCGAACTGCTGGCCCGCGCCCTTGCGTGCGAAGGCATCGAGTTCGTGTTCGGGCTGCCCTCGCCCGAGATCGATCCGCTGCTCGCGGCGCTCCCCTCTCACGGGATCCGGCTCGTTCCGATCCGGCACGAGGCTGCGGCCGTGCACATGGCCGAGGGTCTGTACAAGACGACCGGCAGGGTGGCCGCCGTGCTCGGCAACCCCGGCCCGGGCTCGGCCAACCTCGTGCCCGGCGTCGTGACGGCGCTGCACGAGGGCGTCCCGGTGCTCGCGATCACCTCGCAGCACCGGCTCGGCATCGCGTACCCGTCTCCGCCCTCGACGTTCCAGGGCCAGGACCAGCTCGACCTGTTCCGGCCGGCCGTCAAGTGGGGCGGTCCGATCTTCGAATGGTCGCGGATCCCCGAGGTGCTGCGGCTCGCGTTCCGCGAGATGTGGAACGGCCGTCCCGGGCCCGTGCACATCGAGCTTCCCGCACCGGTGCTGTACGAGACCGGTGAGGCGCAGACCGCCGCCGTGATCCCGCCTTCGGCGTATCGGGTCAGCGGCCCGCAGCCGTCCGAGGCGCAACTGGACGAGGCCGCGGCGCTGCTCGCCGGGGCGCAACGACCAGTCGTCATCGCCGGAACCGGCGTCGACCGCGCGGATGCGCGTGCGGCCGTGCTCGAGATCGCTGAGCGGCTCGAGTGCCCGGCGATCCCATCGATGGCGGGCCGCGCGAGCGTGCCGGCCGACCACCCGAACTACGTCTTTGGCTTTGGACCCGGAGGGGATCTCGCTCGCAGCGAGGCGGACGTCCTGCTCGTTGCCGGCTCGCGGATCGGCAACCTCGACGTTCCGTACGACAAGTACTGGGGCGACCCGGCGGGCAAGCGGCTGATCCAGATCGACATCGACCAGCGCCACTTTGGCGTGACGCGCGCGCTCCACCTCGGCATCGTCGCGGACGTCGCAACAGCGTTGGGCGGTATCGCCGAGCGCCTGCGTGGGCTGGACCGCCCGGCGCACGGCGGCGCCGACCTGGCCCGGTACCGCGAGCTCGATCAGCGGGTCCGAGCGCAGCAGGCGGCTCCGATCCTCGCGTGGCAGGGTCCGGGGATCCACCCTGCGCACGCGCTCGGTGCGATCGGCGCCTTCTTCGGCACGGACGCTGTCTATACCGTCGACGGCGGCAACACCTCGCTGTGGGCGTACAACGTGCTGCCGTCGACGCGCCCGCGCTCCTATCACTCGATTCTCGAGCTCGGGATGCTCGGAACGGGAATCCCGTCGGCCGTCGGCGCAAAGCTCGGGGCGCCCGATCGAGAGGTCGTCTGCGTGACCGGCGACGGCGCCGCCGGCTTCAACATCATGGAGCTGCAGACGGCCGCGCGCGAGGGGCTGGCGATCACGGTGATCGTGTTCGCCGAGGGCGCGTGGACGATGGAGGAGCTCAACGAGCTGGAGCTGTACGGCACGACGTTCGGAACGGTCCAGGGGGAGATTCGATGGGATGTCGTCGCGCGAGGGCTCGGCTGCCATGGCGAGTACGTCGAGCGCATCGAAGAGCTCGAGCCGGCGCTCGGCCGGTCGCGCGATCACGACGGGCCGCGACTCATCTGCATCCGCACCGACCGCGACGCCAATCGCGCAATTCCCGCCGAGATGGCCGCCCGCTTCTTCGAGGTGTACTCGGGCCCGACCGTCGAGGCTCCGACGCTCGTCGGAGCGTGAGGCCATGGTCGGTCATGAGTCCCGGCTGAGCAGCGGCGCGAGCCGCAGGGCGACCATCAGCTCAGCGACCCGCGTGCTCACCGGGTGCCCGAGCCGCTCTTCAGCGCTGCGCAGCCGGTTCTTGACCGTGTTCTCGTGGACCCCCAACCGCCGAGCGGCCTGGCGGGCGCTGGAGCCCTCGTCGAGGAAGACGCGCAGCGTGGCCGCGAGGCGGGCGGCCTCGTCGGAGTCCTCCGCGAGTCCGCCGAGCTCGCGCGCGGCGAACGCCCGTGCCTGATCGAGGTCGACCGTGGCGAGCGCCGTGAGCGCAACATCGCCGTAGTCGACGATCGCGCTCGGCCGCCGCGCGCCCAGCCGTGCGACCCGGAAGGCGTCCATGGCCTGCTCGTGACTCTCGCGGAAGCCGGCGATGCCCGTTCCCGGAAGCCCGCACGCGACGCACGGGCGCGGGCCCGCGGACGGGCCGAACGGGATCCGAGGCAGCTGGCGCGCCGCCGCCGGCTCGACGCCCGCCAGCCACGCCCCGACGAGGTTGTCGGCGAGTCCGACGATGAGGCTGCTGGTCGCGCCCAGCGACGCGGCCAGCTCGGCGGCGGAGCGCTCGAGCAAGGCCTGCACCGGCTCACCGGGATCGTGCGGCGGGGCATCCGCCCACAGCACGAGCGCGAGGTGACGGCGCTCGAGCGGGTAACGCAGCCGCACGCTCGCAGCCTGCACGTCGCTCACCTCGCCCGCAAGTACAACGCGGACGTCGCGCTGCCTGGCCGCGTCGGCGCTGCGGATCCAGCGATCCCGCTCCTCCGCATAGCGCTCGACGATCCCGCGCGTGAGCGCGCCGACGAATGCGAACAGCCACTGCGCGGCGGCCTCGATCGCCGTGGCCGCGTCCGCTCGCAGGCGCGGGTCCGCGTGTACCCGCTCGACGAACAGAGCGAAGAACGCGGCCTCCGTCGCGTGGTAGCCGCGCAGCAGCAGATCGATTCCGACCCCACGGCGGACGAGCTCGCGGGCGTACGCGACAGCCGCCGGTGGAGGGGTCGCCTCATCCGGGGGCACCGAGCGCAGCAGCATGTCGACGAACAGCCGCAGAGATTCGGCGTTGCTCGCGGCGATCGCGTCCTGCAGCTCGCCGTCACCTGCGAGCTCCGGGATCTCCTCGGCCACCGTGCGAGAGACCTGCTCGACGACGCCCGTCGCCCAATCCGGGTCGTCGGTGAGCGCGACGACGACGTCGCGAAGCGTGCTTCCGGAGGCGCCGAGCTCCGTCATGCGGCGAGCCTAACGCGCGACCGCGCTACAGGGTCCAGTAGTGAGCGACGTGCGCGGCAATGCGCGAGGTCATCACCGGGTGCGGAGCGATCGACTCCGGCTCGACCTCGCCGTTGAGTGCTCCGATCGTCGCGAGCACGCAGTCCGCGAGGGCGCTGAGGTCATAGCCGCCTTCGAGGACCGCGCCGACCGGCGCGCCCACCTGCCGGCCGAGGTCCACGACGTGGCTTGCCATCTGTGCGTACGAGCCGGCCTCGAGGCAGCAGCCGGCGAGCGGATCGTCGCGGTGCCCGTCGAACCCGGCCGAGATCAGGATCAGCTGGGGGCGGAACTCGAGTGCAGCCGGAATGATCACGTGCTCGAGGACCGACAGCCACACCTCCTCGTCGGCGCCGTCGGGGACGGGCGCGTTGATCGTGTAGCCGAGCCCGTCGCCTGAGCCGACGTCCGCCACCGACCCTGATCCCGGGTACAGCCCGCCCTGGTGAATGCTCGCGAACAGCACGTCCGAGCGCCGGCGGAAGAAGTCGGCCGTCCCGTTGCCGTGATGGACGTCCCAATCCAGGATGAACACGCGTTCGAGCCCGAGCTCGCGGATCGCGAGCTCGGCCGCGATCGCGACATTGTTGAACAGACAAAAGCCCATCGCTCGATCGCTCGTCGCGTGATGACCCGACGGGCGCATCGCGCAGAAGCCCGTCCCGCCGTTCGCGACGAGCTCGCGCACCATCGCGCACGCTCCACCCACGGCGTGAATGGCCGCGTCGTATGAGGGCTCACCGACGAACGTATCCGCGTCGAGCTGCCCGCCCCCGCCAAGGCACAGGCGGCGGATCGCGCGGACGAGCATCGGCGCGTGCACGAGCTCGAGCTCGGAGAAGCCGGCCGGCGGCGCCTGCAGGCGTGAACACCCCACCCAGCCGGTCGACTCGAGCGCGGCCTCAATCGCGGTGATCCGCTCCGGGGAGTCGGGATGGTCCGGAAAGAACGCCCGCGGATCGTGCTCCAGCGAGGACGGATGATGGACATACAGCACCGCTCAACAACCTCGCGCACAGCACACCACATCAGCGGCGCTCAGACCAGCAGTCAAAACCACATCATCGGTGGGGTCTGGGCGGATTGAGAATGTGGATTACTGCGGATGCGCGGGCGCGTGGCAGATGACCGCGTCCGCGCTCGCTGCGACACCGGCACAGATGCCCCAGGCCAGGGCGCTGCCGGACGAGGCGCCCCAGCCTCGGAGCTGCTCGAGCGCAGCCCGAACGCCACGCTCGGATCCGCGCCGGATCGCGACCAGCAGCGCCGCCCCCGGGTCCGGGAGCTCGCCGCGCTCGGCGCAGCACATGTACGCCAGTCCGAGCGCTGATGCGCGGCGGGCGGCGAGCGTGGACATGCGCGCGCCGTGCCCGCCGTCGTGCTCCGAGAGCACGGCCGCCGCTCCTGTGAGGACATCGTCGCCGGCCGGCGTGAGCCCGTCGCCGAGCCCCGCCAGCGCGCAGACGCCCTCAGCGATTCGCCCGGCGCAGAGCGCATCGATGCCCGCCCGCAGCGCGAGCGGCGGCGGGGGCAGGGCGGCCACTGCGGCGAGCGCCGCCACCGCGTCGCGGCCGGACCCGGGGCTGACCGCGAGCGCCGGCGCGCGGCGCTCGCGCACGCGTGCGAGCGACACCTCGACATCGCCGAGCACGAGCTGCTCGCCGCGCACGGCGACCGGCGTCTGCACCGCGGGACCGCCGTCGGGCAGCCCGCGCGCGATCAGCGACAGCGGACCGAATGGCGCGGCCCGCTCGGACAGCAGCACCCAGTCCGGCCCGAATCTGAGATATGCGCCAGCGGCGAATGTGTGCTCGACGACGCCGGTGAGTCCCGTGACCAACGCCCGCGCGGCGCCGGGGCCGGCGAACAGCGCCCGGGGTGCGCTCGCGCTCATCGGTCGAGTTCGCGCGCCAGCTCAAGGATCGCCAGCCGGAACGGCTCGATCGGCTGGTGTGCGACGCCTGCGCCGATCTGACCGGCTCCGCCGTGAGCGTGCAGGACCCCGGTCGTGATCTGGGGGGTGATCCCGAGTCCGACCGCGAGCCGCGCGTCGATTCCGACAGGACTTCCGGCGAAGTCCATCGCCGGAATCGTGAAGCGGCGTGAGCGGCCGGCGGTGATCTGTCCCATCAGCTCGGTGCGCGCGATCGCGTCGGCAGCACCGCCGCCGAAGAACGCCGCGACGGCGGGGGAGGCGGCGACCGCCATCCCACCGAGCCCGACGCACTCGATCACGGCGGAGTCGCCGATGTCGAGCGCCGCGTCGGTCTCGCTGTATCCGTCGCGAAGCAGCGCATCCTGCACGGGAGCCGCAGGAGCCGAGAACCAGCGCCCCGGGAGGCCCGCGAGCTGGATCGCCATGTCGGTGCCGTTGCGGGTGATGATGTTGACGACGGTGGAGCCGGCCGTTCCGGCGGCCGCGAGCGAGGCGCATTTCGCGGCAGCCATCGTCAGGTTCAGGAAGAAGTGGTGGTTTGTCGACAGGAAGCGAGCTGCGCGCTCGCCGCCGGCCGCGGCGAAGGCGGGAAGGAGCATGCGAATCAGCAGATTTCCCGTCGCCTGGCTGCGCATGTGCAATTCGTCGCCCATCTGCAGACCCTGTGCCGCGAGCGAGAAGATGTCGATCGAGCCCTCGCGTTCGAGCACGGCGGCGAGCGCCGGTGCGAGCTCGTCGCGGAAGAAGCGCAGGCGCGCGATCGACTCCTGATCGCCGACCCCGAACCACAGCGTCCTGCCCGGCCCCTCGTTGAAGGTCGAGTAGGCGACGGTGCCGGATGTCGCGTCCTCCACGACCCACACCGGCATCGACGCCGAGCAGACTCCGGTCATCGGCCCCACGTGGTTGTGGTCGTGGCCCGGCGTCAGCGCGACCTCGCCCGCATCGAGCAGCGAAAACGCCTCATGCGCCGTATCAGCCCAGCCCTCGAAGATGCATGCTGCGGCGAGCGCGCGACGCTGCGGGTCGCATACGCGACCCCACTCGATCGCGGTCCCGGAGTGGATCAGCGTGCGCCCTTCGAGCGCCGGGATCACGTCGCCGGCGCGCGCAACCGCAACCGCTCGCGGCGCTGCGGCCTCGATCAGCGCGAGCGCCGTCTCGTTCGCGGCGCAGACGTGATCGCCGTGCGCTCCCCACAGCCGCTCGAGCGCCCGGACCGCATCAGCGTCTCCGCCGGCCGGCGGTCGCCAGTCGACGTCGACGGCGGCTGCGCCCTGCGCTCTGACCGCCTCGCCGAAGCTCGCGAGACCGACATTGACGACCGCAACCCGACTGAGCACCTCGCTGCGAATCTCGACCTCCGTCTGCTATCCCAGGGACCCGCCCATGTCAGACCTGCAAGAGCTCGCCCGCGTGATCCGCAACGCTCCGGCCGTGCAGGCGAAGCGTGAGCTCGCGCTCGTGCGGCGGATCGGTGCGCACGTCGACGGCGACGACGGCGCAGCGATCGCGCATGGGGAGGAGTTCCTGATCCTGTGCGGCGAGGCGATCGCTCCCGCGTTCGTCAGCGCCGATCCGCACGCCGCCGGAGCCGCGGCGGTCGTCACGAACGTCTCCGATGTCCGCGCGATGGGGGGACGCCCCGTCGGGATCGTCGACATGCTCGTCAGCCCCGATCGCGCCCACGCCGAGGCGGTGCTCGACGGCGTCGTGTGGGCGGCGGGTCTGCTCGGAGTCGACGTCGTCGGCGGGCATCTGACGCTCGGCCAGGCGCCCGCGCTGTCGGCGTCGTGCACCGGGGTCGCGTCGCGACCGCTGTTCGGTCGCAACGCGCGTCCAGGTGACGAACTGATGGCTGCGTTCTGCCTCACCGGGCAGTACCGGGAGGGGACGACGTTCTTCAGTTCGCTGCGCGATCGTGACGCGCACGCGCTGCGCGAGGACGGCGAGGCGCTCGTCGAGCTCGCGGAGTCGGGCTCGGCCCACGCAGCGCGCGACGTCTCGATGCCGGGCGTGGCCGGGTCGCTCCTGCAACTCCTGGAGACGGCGGGATGCGGTGCCACGCTCGAAGTGGAGCGCGTTCCGCGCCCGCCGGGAGTGCCGCTCGAGCGCTGGCTGCTGACGTTTCCGAGCTTCGGCTTTCTCGTCGCAGCGCCGCCGGAGCGCGCCGCCGAGGCGGCGGAGTCGTTTCTGCGTCGCGGCCTTGCGTGCGCGCCGTGCGGCCGACTCGATGACACCGGCGTCCTCAGGCTCTCCGCATCCGGTGAGAGCACCGAACTGTGGGACCTACGCCGCGTGCCGTTCACCCAGCTTCGGGGTCCCTGAGCGGGATCGACATCAGCTGGTGCGCGACGCCGTGGAACTGGGCCGGGTCGCCCTGGGCCTCCCAGCCCAGGTGCTCGAAGAACCGGACGTTCGGCAGCTGCACGTGCGCGATCATCCGGCGACCGCCGAGCCAGCCCGCCGTCGCGACGGCGAACCGCACGAGCTCGGCTCCGAGGTGGTGGGTGCGACGGTCGGCCTGAACCGCGAGACGATCACCCTTCCATTCCAGGCCGGCTTGGTCGAGCGGGTACAGGCGGACCGCGCCGCAGGGCTCGCCGTCGACGATCCCCACTGCGTGCAGCGTGCCTGGCGCGTCGTCGCACTCGTCGCGGTCGTCGCCGGCGAACAGCCCCTGCTCGTAGACGAACACCGATCGGCGCAGCCAGAAGTGCGCCTCGAGCTCCTCGTCACACGCGGCGACGCGGCAGACGGTGCGCAGCGCGCTAGCCGCGACCGTAGATCGGGAGCTCGTCCCGGGCACGCGCCTCCTCTCGCTTGAACACACGCTCCCACGCGGACAGACCGGAACACGCCTGGCAGCGGGCGCATCCGGCCTTGGCCTCGACGTGGTCGAGCCCCGATTCGGCGAGCATCGCCGAAACCGACCTGTAGATCGAGCCCACGTAGTCGGCGGGCGGCGGCGGAGTCGACGCCATCAGCGTCCCCGGAACCGGCCGCAGCGGCACGACGAACGGGTACACCCCGAGCTCGATTGCGCGCCGGCAGCCGTCCTCGATCAGCGCGGGGTCTTCGCCCATGCCGAGGATCACGTAGGTCGTGACACGGCCGCGGCCGAACACCTCGACGGCGCGCTCCCAGCAGCGGAAATAGCCCTCGACGCCGCATTGCGCCTTGCCGGGGGCGACGCCGGCGAGGACGTCGGGGTCGAACGTCTCGATGTGGATGCCGACGGCATCCACACCGGCGTCCCGGACCGTGTCCAGCACCGAGTCATCGTCGGGCGGCTCGAACTGCACCTGCACCGGGAGCCCGCACGCGTCCTTGATCGCGGCGGCGCAGCGGCTGATGTACAGCGCGCCGCGATCGCGCCGGTTGATCGAGCCCGTCGTCAGCGTGACGTCGACGGCGCCGTCGTGGTCGCGGGCGGCGGTGCAGACCTCCGCGAGCTGGGCCGGCGTCTTGACCGGAATCGTCTGTTCTCCGCGAGTCAGCTCGATCCCGCAGAAGCCGCACTGCTCCGCGGTGCCCCAGTAGATGCATTTCTGCACGACGGTCGATGCGATCGAGTCCAGATGCAGTAACGCGATCCTCCAGTACGGGGTTCCGTCGGCGGTCGTCATGTCGTAGATGCGCGGGCGTCGCGGCAGCTTCACCGGTCCGATCAGCTCCTCGCCGCGGTACAGCGTTCCGCCGCCGTCGGTCAGGTGCACCGTGTACGGCGAACGGTCGACGTAGCCGGCCTGCCACGGGACCGTCAGCGGCAGCCCGCGGACCCACATGAACAGCGCGTCCGAGGGACCGGCGCCGCCGCGGCGACCGGCGAACGCCCCACCGCGCGCGGCACCCACCCGCTCGTCTTGGACGGTGACGCCGAGCGACTGCAATTCGACGAGCAGCCGTCGCTCGTCGAGATCCAGATGCTTGAGGAGAGCGTCACCCACGACCGGCGAACAGCTCCTCATAGTTCTGCCAGAACACCCGGTCCTTGAGTTCCTGCGAGATCGTGCGGATCCCATTGATCTTCCAGTACTCGCTGTCGAAATCGGACCACGGCTCGTCGGAGCCGAAGAACACGCGGTCGCCGCCGACGCCGGTCTTCTCGACCTCGGTCAGCAGCCAACGCGCGCCGAACCCGATCGCCCAGGAGGTGTCGGTGTACACCTTGTAACCATCCTGGACCCACTGCAGGAACTTGGGCACGAGCTTGATGTGGCCCGAGACGCCGCCGCCGAAGTGCACGAGGTAGATCTTGCAGCGCTTCCCGTACTTCTCGACGAGCGGGATGAAGTTGTTGATGTCGGAGCTACCGCCGGGGCTCGTGTGGAAGTGGAAGATCAGGTCGTGCTTCTCGCAGACGTCGAAACACTCGTCGGCGAGCGCGAGTGTTTCCTCGTCCCACGTGCCCGGATCGGGGTTGCCACCAAGGAGGAACGTCGTCTTCAGGGCGACGACGCGCGATTCGCCGGCGAGCTTCAATGCCTTGCGCGTCATCTCCGCGTTGCGCGGCAGGAACGACACCCAGATTGCGGCGAGCACGCGATCGTTGGCTGTCGCCGCATCCATCACGACATCGTTGAGATCGAACGAGATCTCGTGCACCGGCACGCCGTAGTTCGACATCGTCAACGCCCGTTCGATGTTGAACTGGTCCATGTGGTTCTTGATGAACTCGTTCGTGTTGCGATAGTCGTAGACGGTCGGCTTGACCGGGTGCTCGAGGTCGTAGAACTTCCACGGCGGGATCTCACCGATATGACAGTGAGCGTCGATGATCTTCTTGGGATGGGTTGTCACTGTCAGTCCTTTCCGAAGTGCTCGCGCGCCTGGGCAATGCGCGCCTCCCACTCGTCGTGGCGATGGAATTTCGTGGTGGGCATCAGTGGCGGCTTGTCGAGCAGCCATGCCCCATCGGCTGGATCCAGCTGGACGACCTCGAGCTCATAGCTCGCCGGGCCGATCGGCTCTGTCTTTGCGGATGCGTGGATCGCCCGGCCGGACCGGACGTGCATCTCGAGCCGGTGTGACCCGAACGGGGTGACGTCCTCGAACAGCACGACCCACTCCGCTCCAGTCCGGCGCGCCTCGAGCAAGCGTTGCTGGGCGATCTCCTTGCCGTGCTCCCGCATCACCTCGCGATGGCGATTGCAGAACGCGGCGTCGCGCACGGCGTCGACGTTCATCAACATCGCCATCGACGGCGACATCCGGTGGACAACTTCGGCGCCGAGGCCCCGCTGCTCGTGCCACGTGCGGACGAGCTCATCCTCGGTGTGGACATCGCGCAGTTCCTCGCCGATTGCGCGCACCACCTGGATGTACTGCTGGTAGAGCTCGGCGTTGACCATCACCGACGGGTACACAATCGACTCGGCGTGCCGCCAGGCTGCGACCGCCGCATCGCGATCAGGCGCGGCCTCCGTGATCACACGGTCCAGGTGTTGAGCTGGAAGGCGCCCGCGCGCCAGGCCGTCAGCGCCGCGTCGAGGACATCGAGCGGATGAAACGGCTTGACGCCGTCCATCAGCAGATCCTCCGGGAAGCCATACAGCGCGCCCGACGCGAACCGGCAGGCGTACACCGTGCCGCCTTCCTCGAGGAACGTGCCGATCTGCTTGTTGATCGCCATGTGGCCCGGGAAGGCCTCATCGCCGACCTTGGGGAACCCGCGCGTTCCCGATGCCATCAGCACCCCGGGCCCGTACAGAACGAGCGTCGTGTCGAAGCCCTTGCGTTGAACGCGGGTCGTCGTCAGCAGATTGACGAGCCCGACCGATCCCTCGTAGGGGACCGTGTGCATGAACGTGAAGGCCTTCTCGCCCGGGTTGGCCTTGATGTCCTCGAACACCTTCTCGGAGGTGTTGAAGAGCTCGGTCCCCTCTGACTTTGCGTCCGCAAGATTGCTGTTGACAGCCACGTGCTTCCTCCTTGGGGAAGACATGAGGCGGTGGTCGGCCGCGCCGCGCGGGCGGAGTGAGTCTCGACAACCGCGTATCGGATCGTAGATGGACATTCATAGCGCTACGGCTGCCCGGGGTCAAGAGAAGCGCGAAAAGTCCGCGAAATCGGGCCAACTGTTCGTTCCTCGCCGGCCGTACGCTCATGTACTATGGTGGACGTCCACGACGGGGAGACCTGCCTGAATGAGCCCACGGACGGCTACCGCGCAATCACCGCTGACCGCCGCACCCTCGCCGAAGGCGATCCCGGAGATCGAGCGCACGGTCTCTGAGATCGGTGCCAAGGTCGCGAAGGCGCGCGCAGAGCGCGGCTGGTCGCTCGCCCAGCTCGCCGAGCGCGCGGGCCTGTCCACCGCTGCGGTCCACAAGATCGAGAAGAGCGGGATGACGCCGACGATTGCGAGCCTGATGAAGGTCGCCGCCGCGCTGGGCAAGAGCGTCGGCTTCTTCGTCGACGAGGTCGAGGCGACCCGGCCGGTGACGGTGATTCGGCGCGACGAGCGTTCGCGGCTGTACACGTCCAAGCAAGGGCTCGAGTTGCAAAACATCTCGGGTCGCTACGGTCCGTTCTGGGTGGCCGGCGCCGAGGCCCACGTCGAGCCGCATGCCGACAGCGGCGAGGAGCCGATGAGCCACCCCGGTGAGGAGCTCGTGCTCCTGCTCGAGGGGCGGATGACCTTCACGATCGACGGCGAGCCGTTCGACCTCGCAGCCGGCGACTCGATCCATTTTCGGACGGTGCGACCCCACTCGTGGGCGAACCCGGATGACCGGCCGGCTCGTGCCGTGTGGCTCGCGATCCGCGGTTCGTGAGCGTGAAGCGACCATGCGGATCGTCATCGCCATCGGAGGCAATGCGATCATCGCCCAGCGCGAGCTCGGCACGTGGGCAGAGCAGCGCGCCAACGCCGCTGAGATCGCGCGCGAGCTCGTCGCGCTGAAGCACCACGGACACGAGCTCGTGCTCACCCATGGCAACGGTCCCCAGGTGGGGGCGCTGCTGCTCCAGCACCTCGGCGGAGTACCAGGAGTCCCGGCTCTGCCACTCGATGCGCTTGTCGCGATGACGCAGGGCCAGCTCGGTTACCTGTTGCAGAACGCGATCACCGACGCCGATCCCGCCCTGCGCACGTCAACGGTGCTCACGCGCGTCGTGGTCGAGGCCGATGACCCGGCGTTCGCGGATCCGACCAAGCCGATCGGTCGCTTCTACAGAGACGAGCGCGCAGCGCAGCTCGCGGCCGCGCACTGGGGGGATGTGACGGAGGATGCCGGGAGAGGGTGGCGCACGGTCGTCGCAAGCCCGTCCCCGCAGGAGATTCTCGAGTTCGAGCAGATCAGGATGCTGGCCGAACGCGGCGTGCTCGTGATCGCCGCCGGCGGGGGCGGGATCCCCGTCGCCCGGACCGATGGCGAGCTCGCGGGCGTTCCGGCCGTGATCGACAAGGACCGAGCCTCGGCGGTGCTCGCGCTCGCGGTGGAGGCCGACCTGCTCGTCCTGCTGACCGGCGTGGAGCGGGTCGCGCTCGACTTCGGCACGCGATGGCAGCGTGACATGGCGCGGCTCACCGTGTCCGATGCAACGCGGCTGCTCAGCTCCGGGGAGTTCCCGCCCGGGAGCATGGCGCCGAAGGTCGAATCCGCCGTGCGCTTCGTCAGCGCAGGAGGGCAGGCCGCAATCGTGACGAGCGCGGATCGGCTCGTCGATGCCGTGCAGGGGGGTGGCGGGACGCGGATCGTCCCCAACGCTGAGGGTCCGTCCGCGACCGCATGGGCGAACGCGGCGTCGGTGGCCGCGTGAGCTGGCACGTCCGCGTCGTTCGCAATCGCTACGCGGACAGCGTCCGGCTGATGAGCATCGCCCGCGCGGTGCGGGGGTGCGACGGAGTGAACCGCTGCGAGCTGACGATGGGCACCCCGGCGAACCTCGAGCTGCTCGCTCAGGCCGGCGCCGTTGCCGACGCGTCCCCCGCCGATCTGGTGATCGCCGTCGAAGCCCGAGACGGAGCGGCGCAGGACGCCCTCGCGCTGGCCGAGGAGGAGCTGCGCTCGCTGCGCGGCTCCGAGCACGACGGCGCCCGCGCGGCGCGCGCGGCCCCCCGATCGCTGGCCCGCGCCGCAGCCGACCTCGACGGCGCGAACGTCGCGATCATCTCGGTGCCCGGCGAGTACGCCGCGCTCGAGGCCCACCAGGCGTTGTCGACCGGCATGCACGTCTTCCTGTTCTCGGACCACGTTCCGGTTCAGGCAGAGCTCGAGCTCAAGCGCCGCGGTGCCGAGCTCGGGCTGCTCGTGATGGGGCCGGAATGCGGCACCGCGATGCTCGGCGGGATCGGCCTCGGGTTCGCCAACGTCGTGCGTCCGGGCTCGGTCGGAATCGTTGCGGCGGCAGGCACCGGCGCTCAGGAGAGCGCCTGCCTGCTGGACGCAGCCGGCGTCGGCGTCTCGCACATCGTCGGCGTCGGCGGGCGCGACCTCTCCGCGGAGGTGGGCGGGATCATGTTCAAGCAGGGCATGCGACTGCTGGCGCAGGACGACGGCACCGACACGCTGCTGCTCGTCTCAAAACCTCCCTCGCGCGAGGCGGTCGCGGCGCTCGGCGACGCGGTGCCGGACGGCGTGCGCGTGGTCGCAGCGTTCGTCGGGTGGGACGGCTCCGACGCCGCGTTCGAGGTGCACCCGACGCTCGAGGCGGGCGCGGCGGCGGCCGCCGGGACGCCCGGGCCCGAGGTTGGCGCGCTGGAGCGGGAGGTGCTCGCACGGCGCGAAGACTCCGCTGGGCGGTTGCTGCTCGGGCTGTTCTCCGGCGGCTCGCTCGCGTACGAGGCCGCGACGATCCTCGAGCCCGGGCTCGGGCCGCTCGCGGGCAACGTCGGGCACGGGCCGGCCGCCGCCGACGGCGCCCACGCGCTGTTCGACCTGGGGGAGGCGCAGTACACCCAGGGACGTCCACATCCGATGGTCGACCTCGAAGTCCGGATCGGCATGCTCGAGCGGGCCGCCGCCGATCCACGCGTCGGCTGCGTTCTGCTGGATCTCGTCCTTGGCTTCGGCGGTCATCCCGATCCCGCCGGCGGCCTGGCCGACAGCCTGCGACGCGTCGCCGACCGCGCGCAGGTGATCGCGCACGTCTGCGGCACGGATGACGATCCGCAGGACGCGACGCGTCAGGGCCAGGTGCTCAGCGATGCCGGTGTCGTCGTTGCGCCGTCGAACGCGGCGGCCGCGCGACTCGCGCTCCACGCACTGAAGGAGACGTGACACCGATGCGGATCGCGATGCTGACGTATTCGCTGCGCCCACGCGGTGGCGTCGTGCACGCGCTCGAGGTCGCCGAGGCGCTCGGCCGCCGCGGCCACGACGTCACCTTGATGGCCCTCGGGCGACGCGGAGAGCGGTTCTTCCGTGATCCCGCGGTGCCTGCCGAGATCGTGCGCTACGAGCCGTTCGACGGCCCGTTCGACGAGCGGATCCTGGGCATGCTCGCGAGCTACCGGGACGGTCTTGCCGGGCCGCTGGGCCAAGGCGCGTTCGACGTGATCCACACACAGGACTGCCTGTCCGCAAACGCGGCGCTCGAGCTGCGGGACGCCGGTCTGATCTCGCACGTGATCCGGACCGTTCACCACGTCGACCTGTTCACGTCGCGCAGCCTGATCGAATGCCAGGACCGCTCGATCCTCGAACCAGACGCGCTGCTGTGCGTGTCCGAGCCATGGATCGGGCGGCTGGCCGCGGACTTCGGCGTGAGCGCCGGCCTCGTGCGCAACGGCGTCGACCGCGTGCGCTTCCGTCCACCGGACACCGCCGGCGAGCGCTCACGAGACCGGGCAGCGGCGGGGCTCGAAGGCCGGCTTGCCGTGCTCACCGTCGGCGGAATCGAGCCGCGCAAGGGTTCGCTCACGCTGCTCGAGGCGTTCGCGCGGTTACGCGAGCGTGCGCGCGATCTCGACCCACTGCTCGTGATTGCGGGCGGCGCGACGCTGTTCGACTATCGCCACGAGATCGGACGCTTCGACGCCCGCCTCGCGGAGCTGGGCCTCGCGCCGCACGTGCGGATCGTCGGCAATCTCGAGTGCGACGAGCTCCAGCGTCTGTACCGGGCCGCTGACGTGTTCGCGTTCCCGTCGACGGTCGAGGGCTTCGGGCTGGCGGCACTCGAGGCGCTCGCATCCGGCCTGCCGGTCGTCGCGTCCGAACTCGACGCGTTCACGACGTTTCTCGAGCACGGTCGCAGTGCCCTGCTCGTGCCGGTCGGCGACAGCGCGGCGCTGGCGCAGGCGCTCGCGCGCGTGGCGCGAGACCCCGCCGTGCGTGCCCGACTGCGCGCCGGCGGTCTGACGGTCGCGGAGAGCTACAGCTGGGACGCGGCGGCTGCCGTCCACGAGCACGTCTATGACGAGTTCCTCCGGGTGCGCCGCCGCGCTGCGCGCGTGCCCGAACCCGCAGCGCGTGGCTGAACGTGGCCGAGTCGCTCGAAGTGACGGCGACGTGGATGGGTGGATACCAGTCGCATGTGCGGGCGCGCGGGCACGAGCTGACGATCGACGAGCCGTCCGCGACCGATCAGGGCATGATGCCGACCGAGGCGTTCTGCGCGGCGATCGCGAGCTGCTTCTGCCTGGCCCTCGCACACGTCGCCGGTAAGCGCGGCCGGACCCTCCCCGGACTCGAGGTCGTCGTCCGCGCGACCCGCGCCGGCCGCGAGCTGCGCTACGAGCGGTTCGAGATTGACGCACGTGCCGAGGTCGCCGATGACGAGCTCGCGAAGCTGATCGAGCCGGCGCGCCGCGTGTGCTGGGTGTCGAACACGCTTGTCCACGGCGTGGAGCTCGAGTACCGTTACACTTCGGTAGACGGTCGTACACGAAGGTAGAAGGAGCCGCGCGTGCTTGAAAATCGGTCGGAGCTCCGACATGTGTTGCGCAAGTCGGCCGTGCTGGGCGCCGTGTTCGCTCGCCATGCCTACGGCATGCGCCGTTGGGTCGATCTGTTTGCTGCCCGCATCCCCGGCGTCGAGGACCCCGATCTGGTCGAGCTCGTCGCCGAGATCGTCAGCCAGAACGCTCGCCACATGGTGCTGTTCCGCGAGCGCGCGATCGCGCACGGGGTCGATCCGGACCGGTATGTGTGCCCGCCCGAGGGCGAGCTGATCTACGAGCGAATGGCGCCGCTCGACGAGCATGCGACCCTCGCGTACGCACTCGGGTCGCTCGAGCATTTCGCCGACCTGCTCGCCGTATACGCGGACGCCGCGGAGGACCGCGCCGATGCGCAGGTGCTCACGGACGTGCGGGCGGACAACGAGCGCGCGATCTCCCGGCTGCGCGGGATCGTGTCCGATCAGGCGGCACCCGCGGCGGCCCACGCGCACGAGCTCTACCGCCTGCGCGAGCTCGCCGAGGCTCCGCTGTATGCCAACGGCCACTGAGACGGCCGCCGCTCCAACGTTCACAGAGCTCCAGCGCGAGCTTCCCGCCCTGTCCCCACGCGCCTGGCGCTTCGGCGCGCTGGCCGCCGCCTCGCGCGCCGGCGCCCTGCTGAGCGAAGGGCTCCGAATCGGATACGAGCACGGCTTCGACTCGGGCCCGTTCATGGCTCACGTCTACGCGAACGTGCCGCGCGGGCGCACGCCGGCGGGAGTTCTGCTCGACCGGCGGCTGCTGGCCCGGCGCACCTGCCGGGCGTTCCGGGAGATCCGGGAGCTCGCCCGGCGAGCGATCGACGACGCGATCGCGGCAGACGGCACGGCGGCGCCCGTGATCGCGGACCTCGCAGCCGGCCCTGCCCCATATGTGTTCGCCGCGCTCCAGGCGCATCCTGATGCGCGTGCCGTCCTCGGCGACATCGATCCTGCGGCGCTCGACCAGGCGCGGGCGCAGGCAGCCCGTCTCGGCGTCACGGCGCGAACCACGCTCACGCAGGCGAGCGCGTTCGACCGGGCCGCGCTGGAGGGGCTCGACCCGCGGCCGAGCATCGTCGTCGAGCTTGGCCTGTACGGCATCTACCACGACGACGCACTGATCGAGCGCCATTTCCGCGATCTCGCCGACACGATTGCACCCGGGCAGATCGTCTTCAACGTGCAGATGCAGAATCCCGAGATCGAGTACATCGCTCGGGTCTGGCGCGATCATCGCGGCGAGCGCTGCGTGTGGCGGCTGCGGCCGCTCGAGCTGATCCTGGCGTGGGCGGGCGCCGCCGGGTACGAGCTTGCCTCAGTCGCCACCGACAGCCAGGGCATCTACTCGGTCGGCCGGCTCAAGCGGTGCGAAGGGGCATCGGCGTGAGCAGCGTCCTCACCTGGACGGAGGAGCGCCAGCAGCCGCGGATCGCCTCAGAGCGCCTGCGCCGGCTCCGGGCAAGCCACCACGCGATGTGGAATTACCTCACGTATCGCGATGCGATCACCGTGCTCGGTCTCGATGCGGCCGACATCTATCCGGCCGGCGCGACGCGCCTGGATCCGCGGCAGTGGGCCGATCTCGGCTGGCTGACGTGCTTCTGCGGGCCGCCGGCAAGTGCGGTGCGGGCGATGCGCGATGCCGTCAGCGCCGAGGCACTCAATCAGTACACCCCCGACCTGATCGAGCCGTTGCGTGACGCCGCGGCAGCGCAGTTCGGGTGTGCGCGCGGGGACGCCTTCGAGGTGGTCGGCGCCGAGGGGGCCCAGGCCGCGCTCGCGCTCGCGCTGATGGCCTGCGTCGATCCCGGCGACGAGGTCATCGTCAGCGACCCCGGCTACTTCCACATCCCGTCGGCGATCATTGCGGCCGGCGGCGTCCCGGTATCCGTGGCGATCCACGCGGACAACGGCTTCCGGCTCGATCCCGATGCCGTGAGCCACGTCGTCTCGCCCCGCACGCGCGCGATCTGCATCGTCGATCCCGTCAACCCTTACGGGACGATCCAGACCCATGATGAGCTGCAGGCACTGGCGGATCTGGCCGAGCGGCACGACCTGCTGCTCGTGCACGACGTCACACACGCTCCCCTCGCGCTCGATTCGGACACCGCGTTCAGCACACTTCCCGCGCTGGGAGCGACGGACCGGTCGGTCGCCGTGATGTCGGTCTCCCACTGCTACGGGATGGCGGGAGCAAGGATCGGCTTTCTCGGAGGGGCCCCGGGCTTTGTTCGCGGCTGCCTGCAGCTGAAGGCCGCGCTGACGCGCTTGAACACCAACCTGATCGCGCAGCACGGGGCGCTCGCGGCACTCGCGGATGGCGACTACCTCGCGGCGGCGGCGCGCACGATCACCGAGAACCTCGCGCACCTCGAGCAGACGCTGACGTCGGTCCCGGGAGCGCGGCTGGTCGTCCGTCCGCAGCGTGGGCTCGCGTGCGCCGTCGACGTGTCCGGGACGGGGGCGAGCGCGCAGGAGCTGATGATCGCGCTGTTCGCGCGGCGCGTCGCCGTGTACCCGGCGGACGGGCTCGGCGAGACGGGCGCCGCGACGACGATCCGTCTCAACCTCTCACGGCCGGATCCGTGGGCGATGGAGCATCTGCGCGAGGTGCTACCGGACGCCGTCGCGGAGTCCGCCTCCGGACGCTGGCGCGGGGCGGTCGTCTCCCTGCTCGAACGCAAGGGCACGGCTCGGGCGGACGCGCTTGCGCGGCGGATCCGGAGCCTCGCATGACCGCGGCGGAGCTCGTCGCCGAGTACGGCTCGCCGCTGTGGCTCGCGGACGTCGATCGGTTCCGCGCGAACCTGCGCGAGTTCGAGTCGGCGTGGCGGAGCGCGTGGCCCGACGTCCGGGTCGCGTACTCATACAAGACGAACCGCACGCCCGCGTTTCTGCACTCGGCCGAGCAGGAGGGAGCGTGGGCGGAGGTCGCGAGCGAGGCCGAGTTCGAGTTGGCGACCGAGCGCGTCGAGATCGATCCGGCGCGCGTGATCGTCGACGGTCCCGCCAAGCCGGACGCACTGCTCGCACGTGCCGCCGCCGGCGGTGCGCTCGTGCTCGTCGACTCCGTCGCCGAGCTTGCTCGCGCCGCCGGGCTCGGCGTGTCGCGGATCGGCCTGCGGGTCGGGCTCGACAGCTTCACCGGCGCGCAGACCCGGTTCGGGATCGCACCCGACGAGGTGCGGGCCGCCGCCGGCGCGGCCGTGCGTTGTGGTCTCGCCGTGCAGGCGCTGTCGACGCATCTCGTTTCGACGGACTTCGATCCGGCCAGTGGAAGAGTCGTCGTCTCGTGGCCGCGTCCGTCGGCCGAGCACGCCCGCGCGGCGGCGATCCTCGCCGGGCTGGCCACCGAGCTTGCGCGCGACGGTCACGAGATCGCCGCGCTCGATCTCGGCGGCGGCTTCCCGCATGCCGCGGCCATCGGCGAGCACGTCCGCGACGTGTGCGAGGCCCTGTGGCGGGGCGGCTTTGGCGGGACGCTGCTACTCGAGCCGGGGCGGGCGATCGTCGCCGACGCGGTCGACCTGGCGTTCACGGTCGTCGCGGTCAAGACATTGCGCGACGGAACGCGCTGCGTCGTGTGCGATGCGGGGACGAACTTCCTACCGGGGGCGCTGACGAGCCCGCCGCCGTTGCGGGCCGTGGGTGGCGTCGGCGAGCGCGTGCCCGCGCTTGTGAGCGGGCCGCTGTGCCTGAACGTGGACGTCCTTCACCCGCGCGCGCTCCTGCCGCAGGTGACGGCCGGGACCGTGCTCGTGGCCGAGTCCGTCGGCGCCTACCAGCAGGTGTGTGCGACCGGGTTCGGGGAAGGTCCGCCGGCGATCGTCGTGCGTGAGTCGGGATTGTGGTCCTTGCAGGACCACGCCGAGAGTTTTCAGACGACGGGTCATGCAGCCTGAGAGAAAGGAGCGAGATGAGCGAGCGACTGATCGTGATCGGCGGCGGCGGTGCGGGGACCGCGGCCGCGACGATCGCCAACCGGGTCAATCCCGATCTGCACGTGACGGTGTTCAGCGAGTTCCCCGATATCGCCTACTCGCCGTGCGGGATCCCGTACGCGCACGGACGTGAGATCCCTGAGTTCAAGGACCTGTTCCTGTCGACGGTTCAGCGGTACGTCGACGATGGACTCGACATGCGGATGGAGACGACCGTCACGGACATCGACCTCGATCGACGCACGGTGACCGCCCGCAACGCGCACGAGGGCTTCGACAAGCTGATCATGTGCACCGGATTTGTGTGGGAGCAGCCTGACGTTCCCGGCGCGAATCTCGAGGGGCTCCACTACGTCAAGGACATCCGGCGTGCGATGGAATTCGACAAGGAGCTGGACGCGATGAAGCGCGCCGTCGTGATCGGCGGCATGTGGCTCGGGGTCGAGATGTCCGGAGCGCTCGCCCGCAGGGGCCTGCAGGTCGACTTCATCGACGACGGGCCCTGGCTGCTCTCGGAGCTCGTCGATCCCGACGTCGCCGAGCCGGCGCGGGAGGCCCTCGAGAAGCTCGGCGTCAACGTCCGCACCGGCACACGGCTGCTCGGCTTCGAGGGCAGCGGGGGGCGCGTGCGGGCGGTTTCGACGTCCGCCGGCGAGCTCGAGTGCGACGTGGCGGTGATCTGTCTGCACAAGCTGCCGAACACGAAGCTGGCGCAGGAGATCGGGCTCAAGCTCGGGACGATCGGGGCGGTCGTCGTCGACGATCACATGCGCACCTCGGCGCCGGGAGTTTGGGCGGCGGGGGACGTCATCGAGGTCCCGCATGGTCTGTCGATGCTTCCGATCGCGGGGTTGACCGGCTCCCATGCGTACGCGCAGGGCCGCGTCGCCGGTGCGAACGCCGCCGGCAAGGACATGGCCTACGACCCCGTCTGGATCCCCTGGGGGTTCATGGCGGGCGACTACACGATCGGCGGGTTCTCGATCGGCGAGACGCTCGCCGAGGCGATGGGGATTCCGTACGTGCTCGCGAAGGGCTTCGGCGTGTCCCGCGCGCGCTACTTCCCTGGGGCCGCGCGGACGCACGTCAAGCTGCTCGCCGAGCCGGGAACGCTCCGGCTGATCGGCGGGCAACTGCACGGCGGCGAGGGCATCAAGGAGCGCTGCGACTTCCTCGCGTTCGTCGCCAAGCGCGGCGCCACGCTCGAGGACCTTGCGTGGATGGAGAACATCTACTCGCCGCCGATCGGGGCGCTGTTCGAGCCGATTCAGATCGCAGCGCAAAATGGCCTGGCCGAGCACGCCCGCACGCGCGCCAACATACCGGTGCCGGCATGATCCTCCGAGAGCTCCAACAGCGGCTCCGCGCGCGCTCGGAGTACGCGCTGCGGCTTGCGGCGATGAACGATGTGGGACGGCGCTACCCGTCGAGCGTCTCCAAACCCGCGCTCCCGCGGGTCGGCGTGTTCTGGCGGTGGGTGTTCGTGCCGCTGTTCCGGCGCGTGCCCTGGTCGTTCAAGCAGCAGGCCATGCGCACCTTCAAGATGACCGCGGCGGGGTGGCCGGCGGACGCCCGCCGCTTCGGTGAACCGTGGCGGGCGCCGGCGCGACCGCAACCGCAGCCGCACGAGCAGGTTGCGGAGAAAGCGAGTAACTCTGGACGCTGAAGCGTTCACCGCGACCCGCGACCTCGTTCGCGCGGAGCTCGCCGGCGACCTCAGCCGCGGCGGCTACGTGCTTCGGGCGAGCGAGGAGCGCACGCGGCAACAGCGGTACTTCGACAAGTTCCTCGTGCTCTCCCGACCGGGGCTACTGACACGCGCGGCTCGACTGCTGGCCGACATCGTCTCCGACGACTGCGAGCGACTTGCCGTCAACGGTGCCCCGGCAACCGCGCTGGGAACCGCGCTCGCGCAGGAGACAGGGATGCCGCTGCTGCTCTCCGACGACGAGCAACCGGGCACGTTCGGGGGCGAGCTGTTCGCTGGGACACGGGTCGCGCTCGTGGAGGATGTCGTGTTCACGGGGCGCCGGGCGCTCGCGGGCATCGCCGCGCTACGGAGCGTCGGAGCCGAGCCGCTCGAGGTCCTGTGTCTGCTCGATCGCCAATCCGGCGCCGCACAGCTGCTGGCCGGGGAGGGAGTGTCGCTGCGGCCCCTGTTCACCGAGGCCGAGCTCCTCGATCAGCCAGGCCATCCGCCGAGCTGATGACCGCGCGCGCCGACGCCTTCGACCGCAGCGGCGCAGCGACGCGCGTGCGCGCCCGCCTCGCCGAGCTCGCGTCGATCGGCGGTGAGCCGGGCGGCGGCGTCACCCGCCTCGCGTACACCGAGGACGAGCGCGAGGCGCATCGGCGCTTTGCCGAGTGGGCCGTTGCGGACGGGGCAAGCGTCGAGGTGGACCTCGCGGGCAACAGTGTCGCGACCTATCGCGGCGCGTCGCCGTACTTCTTGCTCGGCTCGCATCTCGACACGGTCATGCACGGAGGCCGGTTTGACGGGGCGGCAGGGGTCGTCGGCGGGCTCGAGGTCGCGCGGTCGCTCGACGGCGTTCGCTGTGGCGTGCGGGTCGTGGCATTCGCCGGGGAGGAGGGCGCACGCTTCGGCCGGCCGACGTTGGGGAGCTCCCTCGCAACCGGCCTGCTCGGCGAGGCCGATCTCGGCCGCCTGCAGGACGGCCAGGGCATCACGGTGCTCGCGGCGGCGGCGGGCCTCGGCCTCGACCCCGCCCGCTGTCCCGCCTGGCTGGGGGCTGACGTCGCCTGTTACTACGAGCTCCACATCGAGCAGGGCCGGCGGCTCGAGGCGGGCGCGGCGCGGCTCGGGCTCGTCGACGCGATCGCCGGCAGCGTGCGCATCCGGATCGAGATCACCGGTCGCTCTGATCATTCGGGCGCGACACCGATGCGCATGCGCGCGGATGCACTGGCCGCCGGCGCCGAGCTTGTCCTGGCGGTCGAAGAGACCGGACGCAGATTCCGCTCCACCGTGGCGACCGTCGGTCGCGTGGAGGTGGACCCGAACAGCACGACCACGATCCCCGGCCGCGTGTCGCTATGGGTGGATGTCCGCGACGTCGATCCCGACCTGCAGCGCCGCGCGGCCGCGCGCGTGCTCGAATGCTGCGCCGAGACCGCGGAGCGCCGCGGGCTGAGGATCGCGCACGAGGTGCTCTCTGAGCAGCCGCCGATCGTGCTCGCCGCGTGGCCCCGCACGATCCTCTACGAGGAGTGCGCATCCCGGTCGCTCGCGTACCGGGTGCTACCCAGCGGCGCGGGGCACGACGCGGCGGTCGTGGGTCGCCGCGCCCCCTCGGCGCTCGTGTTCATTCCCTGTGTGGACGGGATCAGCCATTCCCCGCGCGAGCAGGCCAGCCCGGAGGACATCGCGCTCGCGAGCGACGTCCTGCGCGATGCGATCCTGCGCACCGACACGCTCCTGCGTCCAGATCTTGGAGCGGTCTGAGCGTGTCGCGCCGTTGGTCGCCGTGACCGCGTCCGCGCACCCGCCTCTCATCTGCGCGTCGCGAGACACACGAGGGTCGTGTAGGGCATCGTGATGATGCCGCCGACGGCGTCGATCGTGTCGGCGACCGCCGCCAGCAACCGGCCCTTGTCCGGCTCCTCGAGCAGGATGTGGTCCTGGTGGGTCTGGAGCAGCAGGACGTACTCGGCGCTCGTGTACGCCTTCTCCCACGGGAACGTCATGAGAACCGGGCCGGTAAACGACTCGCTGCCGTCGATCTCGGCGCGCCAGTCGCCCGCGAGACGGTCCGGCGCGCTGTCGGGATGCATCGGGAATTCGGCCGCGAGGTCCGGCGCGGCAGCGCGGTACGCGTCGCTCAGCGCGTGGCGCGTGGCGCAGCGCGTCCAGGCCGGAAACGTCCACATCGCGGCGAGCGTGCCTCCGGGGAGGAGCGCGGCACTCGCGAGCCGGTAGCGGCTCGCCGGCGAGATCCAGTGCCATGAGGCGGCGCACACGAGGGCAGGCAGGCGCTCGCGCGGCTGCCAGCGCTCGAACTCGACCTCGGCGATCTCGACGCCGTCGAACTCCTTGCAATTCGCGCGCGCGACGGCCGCCATCGCGCCGCTCGGCTCGAGCCCGATGACGCGAAGGCCCCGCGCGGCGAGCAGCACCGTCGCTTTGCCCGTGCCGGCACCGACCTCGAGGATCCGTGCCGGCGGTTGCAGCCGTGCGGCGTGGATGACGGCGTCGATCGCAGCGGGCGGGTAGGAGGGGCGCACGCGGTCATACAGCGTGGCGGCCCGCCCGAACGCCAGCCGCTGGGCCTCATGCGGAGCGGCGGCGTTCATCGGCGCGCCCGCGGCCGGAGTAGGTCGGCGCGCATCGGTTGCACAAAGCATCGCTGCACCGGGTCCTCTCCGGGCTCGCCGTGGCTCGCATACGCCGCCGCCAGTTCGCCGATCCGCGCGTCGAAGATCTCGGCACGCCGCGGATCGACACTCACGATCCGGTCCCGCAGCCCGTCGAGGCCGTTGACGCAGATCAGCACGTCATAGTCGACCGTGCGCAGCCGCTCGAGCCCCGCCTCCTGCGCCCGTTCGAGTGCCGCCTGCGCCGCCGCGCGAACGTCCACCTCGTCCTCGACGAGCCGGGTCAGCGCGAAGTAGTCGCCGGCTGCGACCGGCTCGGCCACGTACACGGCGCCGTCCTGGGACACGGCCCGGCAGGCCTCGCGCAGGGCCGCCATCAGCTCGCTCGGCGGAACGTGATGCAGCGTCCGCATGAAGACGGCGATGTCGACAGAGCCGTCGTCAAGCGGCAGTGCCTGGGCGCTGCCGACCACGTAGCGCGCCCCGCTGTTCCGATCCCGCTCACGCGCGGTCGCAAGCTGCTGCTCGGAGATTTCAAGTCCGGTGACCCGCGCGCCAAGCGCCGCAAGCTCGCGGACGAGGCTGCCGGTGCCGCAGCCGATGTCGACGACGTGCTTGCCGGCGGGCGCCACCAGCCGGGTGAGCACGGACAGATCGCTTGTCAGCTCGCGAGTCATCCCTTTCGGATGATGTCGAACAATCGCCGCGTGATTCGATCTCACGTCCCGTGAACCGCGGTCACCCCCGATTCGAGACGATGGCGGTGCCGGCGAGCACGATCGATCTTGCTCCGCGGCCGGAGGCATTCCCGTGCAGGCCGTAACGGTTGTTCCGGGCCGCGCGGGCTCGGCCCGGCTCGAGGAGGTCGCCGAGCCCGGTGCCGAGCTCGGGTCGGTGCTCGTCGAGGCACTCGCGGTCGGCGTGTGCGGGACCGACGTCGAGGTCGCGGACGGGCAGTACGGCTGGGCACCGCCCGGTCGGGAGCGCCTGATCCTCGGCCACGAGTCGCTCGGCCGGGTGCTCGACCCGGGCTTCAGCGGATTCGCCGTCGGCGACCACGTCGTCGGGATCGTGCGGCGACCCGACCCCGTGCCATGCCCAAACTGCGCCGTGGGGGAGTGGGACATGTGCTCCAACGGCCGGTACACCGAGCGGGGCATCAAGCAGGTCGATGGATTCATGTCCGATCGCTGGCGGATCGAGCCGGAGTATGCGGTGAAGGTCGACCGGAGCCTTGGCCTGCTCGGCGTCCTGCTCGAGCCCACGACCGTCGTCGTCAAGGCCTGGGAGCACATCGTCGCGATCGGCCAGAGGACGTTCTGGGACCCGAGCACGGTGCTGGTGACGGGCGCCGGCCCGATTGGACTGCTGGCGGCGCTGATCGGCGTGATGCATGGCGCGGATGTCCATGTCCTCGATCAGGTCACCACCGGACGCAAGCCGGAGCTCGTCGAGGCGCTCGGCGCGACCTACCACACTGGTCCGATCGCGCAGCTCGGGCTCGAGCCGGACATCGTCGTGGAATGCACGGGCGTCGCGCCGCTCGTCCGGGCCTCGGCGGAGGCCGCGGCGCCGGGCGCGATCATCTGCCTCACCGGTGTGGGCAGTCCGTTCGTGCCCGATGCGAGCGGGCCGACCAATCTGATGACCGATGCCGTGCTCAAGAACTTCGTGCTGTTCGGGTCGGTGAACGCCAACAAGCGCCACTACTATCGCGCTGCGCAAGTGCTCGCCAGGGCCGACCGGTCGTGGCTCGCGCAGCTCGTGACGCGACGCGTGCGTCCGGACGCGTTCGCGCAGGCGCTCGAACGCGAGCAGGACGACATCAAGGTCGTCATCGAATTCGCGGACGCGTAGGGGCGGCGCTCGGAGGCCCTGTCGATGCCCGTATCAACGGGCACTCTCGCTCTGCGCGATTTGGTCTTTCTTGAACAGCGAACATATTCGAAGGCACAGCACACGAAAGGCAGCCCGATGAGAGCAACTGTGATGTACGGCGCGGGCGACGTCCGGATCGAGACCGTCCCCGACGCCCGTCTCGTGCAGCCCACCGACGCGCTGATCCGGGTGACCCGCGGGTGCATTTGCGGCAGCGATCTGTGGCCGTACGCGTCTCGCGGTCCAGGCGATCCTCCGCGTCCGATGGGCCACGAGGCGATCGGCGTCATCGAGCAGGTCGGGTCCGACATCCGGACCCTGAAGGCCGGCGACCTTGTGGTGATGCCGTTTGCCTACTCGGACGGCACCTGCGAGTTCTGCCGTGAGGGCCTGCACACCTCGTGCGTGCATGGAGGGTTCTTCGGGGTCGGCATGGGCGATGTCGGCGGCGCGCAGGCCGAGGCACTCCGTGTACCGCAGGCCGAGGGCACGCTGTTCGTCTTGCCGGTCGGCGAGGACGACGCGCTGATGGCGTCGCTGCTGACGCTCTCGGATGTCATGGGCACGGGCCACCACGCCGCGGTTGTGGCACATGTCGGTCCCGGCAAGAGCGCCGCGGTCGTCGGCGACGGCGCCGTCGGGCTCTGCGGTGTGATCGCGGCCAAGCGGCTGGGCGCTGAGCAGATCATCATCATGGGCCGCCATCCCGACCGGGTCGCGCTCGCCAGGGCGTTCGGCGCCACCGACGTCGTCGGCGAGCGCGGGGAGGAGGCGGTCGAGCGGGTGCGCGAGCTCACCGGCGGCCGTGGCGTCCACTCGGTGCTCGAATGCGTGGGGCTGGGGGAGTCGACCGAGACCGCGATCAGCATTGCGCGGCCGGGTGGCGCCGTCGGCCGTGTCGGCGTCCCGCAGGAGCCGACGATGCCGGGCTCGCAGACCGCGTTCTACGGCAACATCACCGTCGGTGGCGGGCCGGCGCCCGTCCGTGCGTACATCGAGGAGCTCCTGCCCGACATCCTCGAGGGACGGATCGAGCCCGGGCGCGTCTTCGACCGCACCGTCGACCTCGACGGGGTGCCTGACGGCTACCGGGCGATGGCCGACCGCGAGTCGATCAAGGTGATGGTGCGACCATGAGCGCCTTGGTGAGCGGGCCGGTCCTCGCCGGGACCTCATGACACCCCTGCAACCAAGGAGAACGCCAATGCAGATCATCCGCAACTCGCTCGAGACAAACCGCGGACCGGGCGAGTGGTTCACCGGCACCGTCTACATCGATCCCGTCGCGATGCCGTCGGCGGCCTCGCGCGTCGCCGCCGCCAGCGTCCATTTCACTCCCGGCGCCCGCACCGCTTGGCACACGCACCCCCTCGGCCAGACGATCTATGTCACCGAGGGCATCGGCCGCTGCCAGCGGCGCGGCGGCCCGGTCGAGATCATCCGCCCGGGCGACCGCGTCTACTTCGAGCCGGGCGAGGACCACTGGCATGGCGCTGCGCCCAACCGCTTCATGACCCACATCGCCATTCAGGAAGCCGACGACAGCGGCAGTCCGGTCGTCTGGGGTGAGCATGTGACCGACGCCGAGTACGCCGCCGCCCCCGCGCCGGTGCCCGAACAGGACTGATCCGCACCAAGGCGCGACGCGAGCGAATCTCCCGCGCACGCGATCGCGCGTCCGGGTCTGCCGAGTCCGAGCCGCTGCGACGGGGCGCTCGTGAACGTGATGTCCGCCCAGACGCCGAGCGCGGTCGGGTCGTCCTCCCAGCGGACGAGGTAGGTGGCGACGACGGCAGGGATCGTGCTCGTGTCGCTGCTCCTGAGCGCGTGCGGAAAGCTCGCCGCTTGATTGGGAGGGGGTCGGACGGCGATGGGCGCGTTGCCCGTGGGCCCAGGATCGCGGATCGGCTGCGCCTGCGCACCGACGCGTGACATCTCGACGGGCGCTCCATCGAGCCATGCCGGAGTGCGGGCCGGCGCCACGCGCTGCGCCGCCGCGATCCCGTGGAACTGGGCGGTGTACGTCGCCGTCGCCGAATCGCGCCGGTGCGGCCGTCGACAGCGAACAGGTCGGAGTGGAAGTCGGGGCCGTCGAAATCGGCCAGGAACTGAAGCGTTTGGGTCGCGCCGGTGTCAGGGGCGTCGAACGCCGTTCGCTGCGCAGCGGCCGCGACGAGGCCGTACCACGAGCCGAGCGTGGCCGCACGGTTGGACATCATGATCACGCTCGTCATGTCGGGTGTGAACACGGCCTGCTCTTCGTAGAACGGTGCGTTGTCGCCGATCATGGTCACGCGCGCATGCTCCGGTGACGCGCCCGGCCCGTACAGCCGCATGTAATAGACGCGCGCGTCGCCCGAGCCGGGTTGGCGAGTCCGAGGTCATTGTCGGCACGGCACTCGCCGGCAGGCGAGACAGCGTTGTGCTCGCGACCAAGCTCTGGGGCCAGATGGGGGATGACCCGAACGAGCACGGTGTCTCGCGGCGCTGGATCATCCAGGAGGTCGAGAACACGCTGCGGCGGCTGGGGACCGACTGGATCGACCTCTACCAGATCCACCGCTACGAGCCCGACGTCGACATCGAGGAGACCCTCGGGGCCCGCAGCGACCTCGTCATCAGCGCAAGGTGCGCTACATCGGCTCCTCGACCATCCCGCCGTCGGCGATCGTCGAAGCCCAGTGGGCCGCGCGCGAGCGCGGGCTGCAGCGCTTCGTGTGCGAGCAGCCGCCCTATTCGATGCTCACACGCGCGATCGAGGCCGATGTGCTGCCCACTTGCCTGCGCTACGGGATGGGCGTGATCCCGTGGAGTCGGCTGTCGGGCGGCTGGCTCACCGGCCGCTGGCGCAAGGACGCGGAGAACCCAACTCCAACCTCCTACGCGCGTCAGCGGCCGGCCAACCGCTACGACCTGTCGTTGCCGGAGAACCAGCGCAAGCTCGAGGCGGCAGAGGTTCTCGCGCAGCTGGCGGAGGAAGCGGGACTGTCGCTGATCGCGATGGCGATCGCCTTCGTGATCAACCATCCGGCGGTCACTGCGGCGATCATCGGCCCGCGGACGATCGAGCAACTCGACAGCCAGCTCCCGGCGGCGGAGCTCTCGCTCGCCGACGAGGTGCTCGACCGTATCGACGAGATCGTCACTCCCGGCACCAACATCAACCCAGCCGACGGCGGCTGGGTCAACCCGTACCTGCAGCCCACCGCCCGCCGGCGCTCAGATGCGTGATTCCACGGTGGGGTGTCGAGGCGGCGCACACTCGGGTCGGGCAGTGCGCCGTGGCGGCGCCGAGGGCGAGGGCGTGTGCTGATGCCGGCCCGGCCCCGAGCCCGGCATTCGGGCCCCGCTCTCGCCCGCCACCCGACGCGATCCCCGGCCCGCCGCCGAGCGGGCATCCACAGGAACGAAGGCCCGGTTCGGGAATCCCGGGCGTGCGTACGGCCACACTCACCCGCTGATGGGACGCGCGTGTGGATTCGGGCCCCGTTTAGGGCCGTGAATCCGCATTCACCCGCTTCTCGGTCGCTGAGTGTCGGGTTATGACCGAGCGTGCGACGATCTCACGCGAAGCGAGGCTTGCTACTTCCCCCGGACGTCGCGCTGGGGCACCGCTGCTGGTCACGGCTCGTGGGCATGTCGACCGTAGGCGGCAAGAACAGGGCGACGTACTCGCAACGCGAACATACGCTGATGCCCACTGACATGCCGCGCCCTACGCGCTTCTCCTCGTCGTCCGGCAGGCCAAGCGTGGCGGCGGGGAGGACGTACCACTCGGGCGGGCCGTCCATCCGCCTAAGCTCGCCGTCGTGGCAGCTTGGGGCAGGTCGCGCTCACGCGCTTGTCTTTGTCCATTCGCGCAGTCTCCTCGATCGGCGGATCATGGGGCGGTCGCGGCCTGCTGCTGCTCGATCAAAGCGGCCGCTCAGGCTGTGTCAACGCTCTGTCCCCTGCTCGGTGCGGCGGGCCACGAGCTGCATGGTCGTCGTGGGCTTGGGATCAGTAGTTCGCCGCGAGCGGTCGCGGCATAAGGCTGACGACATCGCGCGCCTGATGTTGTACGAAGAAATGAGAGCTTCGCCGGTCTTCACAAGCGACGCGGCGCGGCGCTTTGTGCAACCTGGCATGTACCGGTGGTTGTGAGGACTCGTGAAACGCGCGGATGAGTGATCTGTCGCTATCGCGTGTGTCGGATAGGAAGTCGCCATCGGTCTGGTGGCCATGGCTCTCGCTGTTGCCGTTCGGTCTCGGGGCGTGGGCGCCGCTATACGCCGGGGTGCGCGCGCGGTCGCGGACCTGGGTCCTGCTCGGCACTGTCTGGTCGCTGATCGTCATGATCGGCTGGATCCTTGCCGCGGCCGGGGCCAGTGACGCCGGCGGTGCGCTGATGATCCTGGGATGGGTGGCGGGCGCTGCGACGTCGTGTGTTATCCGCCCGCAGTACGCGCTTCGGATGCGCTCGCCGCTGCTGGCCGCGACCGAGGAGGCACGCGAGCGTCTGGCGGACCGGGATCGCGCACGGGCGCTAGTCCGTCGTGATCCAACGCTGGCGGCCGAGCTGGGAGTCGGGCGTCCCGACCAACGCGGAGCCGTGGCTTTGGATCTCGTCGACGTCAATAACGCCCCGGTCACAGCGCTGCTGGCACTCCCCGGGGTAGACGGCGAGGTGGCGACACGCATCGCCGAGACCCGGGCCGCGGTCGGGGGATTCACGTCGGTGGAGGACCTTGGGCTCGCGCTCGACCTTACCGGCGACCTCGTCGAAGCACTCCGGGACCGCGTCGTCTTTCTGCCACGCACCGCGCCACCGTCAGCCGTCACGCCAGCGCACCGCTAGCGACGCAAGCGGCTCCCTCACCGGGTTGAACGACGACTCGCGGAGGCGATCGCGCAGCGACCGCGGCTCGCGGTGGGACGCGTTCGCCGAGACGCGCCAGCGACGCGCGACCGCACGAGCTGCCCGGCCTCACGGGGCCGATGTCCACCTGTTGTGGCCCGGTTCATCTCACCGGGAAGCGACGTTCGGGCTATCGCGAGCGGTGTCGCGCCGTGCAACGGCGCCCGCGATCGCGTTCAGCGCCAGGAACATCACGAGACCGATCACCGCGCCCGAGGCGATGTACAGCGGCCATGGCCCCATCACCTGGAGCAGCGAGTTGTGGATCGGCTTGCTGCGCAGGTACATGTAGTTCCCGCCCGTGATCACGTCGCCGAGGCCCGAGATCAATGCAAACGCAAGTGTCAACGCGTACACCCGCCAGATCGCTCCGGGGCGGGGGTAGAGGCGGCAACCGAACACGAGCAAACACGCCGCGACGATCGAGCCGACGTGGTAGGCGAAGTAGGTGAAGTAGAAGACGCTCGGAAAGCTCGAGCCGAGGTCCGGGGTGAGCACCGCCTGTAACGATGCAGAGAACGACCAGAAGAAGAGGAGCTCGACGAACAGGGGCTGCCAGGTCAGCAACGCGATGATCGCGGTCAGCGAGACGGCGTCGGTGAGCTGGAGCGGAAGGCTGTAGCGCAGGCTCCACGTGCCGACGATGATCTCGGCGACGTATTCGCCCGCCCAGCCGGCGAGGATCACCCCCGCAAGCGCCCAGGATGCCCACCTGACCCATCGTCCCGGATGGCGGCGCGGCTCGATCACCGCGAGGCCACAGCCGAGAACGAGCGTCGCGAGCGCTGCGAGGTGGGCGATCGAGAACTGCCTCATCGTGCCGCTCGGACGTTACGGAGCCTGTCAGGATGCGGGAGCCGGCCGCGTGCGCGAGGTCCGGCGCCGCTTCACGGGAGCGGCGCTGTGTGTCACCGAACCAATCTTCCACACCTCGCGGTCACGGTGAGGGTGTGGGCGTCTGCGTCCGCCGGCCGTGGGAGATCGCACACGGTCCGCCGACTCGGCACGAGTGCGGCAGGTCGTGGGCGTGCGGACGGCCCGGTCATGCACATCGAAGTCCCCATCCCTTGTCTACTAGGTGGCGAACGGCACCGATTAGAGTCTGCACGTGGTGATGGTGATCGCAGGGTCGGGTGGGCGGTGCGGCGCCTCGTAGCGCGAATGACCGTCACCGCGCTGCTCGTCGCGCTCGCGCCGGGGCTGTATTCGTGGATACGCGCTCCAGCCGCGCTCGCGAGATCGGCGCTCGCGTTGTACTACGAGACGAAGACGATGTCCGGAAGCTTGGCGATCGACAGGTTGAGCCTGTCGATCCCGCGGGCTCCTGAGCAGGTTGTCGCGGTGGGAGACGCCACCGTGTTCGGGCTCGCGGTCGCCTGGCCATACCTCTACTGGAGCTTTCAGGCGGGAGTGACCGGTCGAGGCGCGATCATGCGGGCCTCGCTGAACAGCCACCGGGTGCGGCGCCTCGTCGGTGGGCTGGACTCTCCGGCGAGCCTGGTCGCCGCACATGGGTTCGTGTACTGGAGCGATCGGAATGCGATCGGCCGGGTGGCAGTCGATGGATCCCATCTGCAGCGCCGTTTCCTCGGTCTGTCCCGGGAGACCGGCGGCGGCGTCGCCGATGGCCTGGCGTCCGACGAGAGCCATCTGTACTTCAGCCGCTGCCTCGATCACACGATCGGGCGTGCGGACCTGGACGGCGACCACCTCGATCCGCGCCTTCTCTCGCTGGGCCACGCGAGCTGCCCCCAGGGGATCGCGGTCGCAGGGCGATATGTGTACTGGACAGAGCTCGGCATCGGGACGATCGGCCGGGCGACCGTGGATGGCCGCGGCGCAAACCGACGATGGCTGAGCGTCCGGACCGACCAGGGCCCGTTTCAGGTGGTCGCGGACAGCGCCCACCTGTACTGGAGCTGGGGCGGCGTCGACGGTAGCCCGTCGTACACGGGACGCGCGAACGCCGACGGATCGAACCTCGATCCCGTCTTCCTGCCGAACTCGCTCTACCCGATGGCGCTGAGCGGGGCGTAGCGACAGCGCACCGTCGCGCCGGCGCTCCGCCGTCGCCGCAAGCGACGGCCTGAGTCAGTCGCCTCGGTCAGTGGTCGATGCGCGCCGTGCGCGGGAGGATCCGCTCCAGGAGCTCGACGGCCCGCGGGTCGAACTGGGTGTCGGAGTGGGCGTGGATCTCGAGCAGCGCGAGCTCGTGCGTGAGCGCCTCTCGGTACGGGCGTTGATGGGTCATGGCGTCGAACGCGTCGGCGAGCGCAAGCAGGCGGGCCCCATCGGGAACGGCGGGTCCGGCGAGTCCATCGGGATATCCGTTGCCGTCCCAGCGTTCGTGGTGGCGGCGGACCCAGGCCACCTGCTGGTCGGACAGCGTGCTCTTGAGCATCTCCGCGCCGGCGGCCGCATGGGTCTGGACTTGGGCACGCTCGCCAGGCGTCAGCTCGCCGGCCTTGCCGACGATGGCGTCCGGGACGGCGATCGTGCCGAGGTCGTGCAGCAACGCTGCCTCGTGAAGGGCGGCCACGGCATCCTTCGGCCACGACGCTTCGGTCGCGAGCCGGCACGCAAGCTCGGCCACCCGGACGGGATGATCGGCGAAGTCGGGGTGTTTCGCGTCGGCGGCGTGCGCGATCTCGGCCAGCGACCGAGTCCGCGCCGGCGTCTCGCCTCGCCGGCGCGCGCGCGCCGGGTCGAGATGCTCGGCAGCATGAGTGGTGTAGCGGAACGTTTGGTTGCGGCCGTGGCGCTTGGCCCGGTAGAGCGCCTGATCGGCATGCTCGTAGAGAGTGATGGAATCGCCCGCGTGCGCGAGGTCGCACACCCCGACCGAGATCGTGAGCTTGCCGACGGGCGAGATCGAGCTTTCGACGATCGCCTAGCGCGCGCGTTCGGCGGCCGCGAACGCGCCGATCCCTTCGGCGTCGGGCAGCAGCCAGGCGAATTCCTCTCCGCCGACCCGCGCGAGGAGCTCTCCCTCGCGCACGAGTGACGCCAGCCGCGCCGCGACCTGCTCGAGCACTGCGTCGCCGACGAGATGGCCATGCTCGTCGTTGATCTCCTTGAAGTGGTCGCCAGCATCCGCCGGACGTACTCGAGATCGGCCTCGAGATCGTTCGGATGCTGATGTCTTGGAACGTCAGTCCCAGCAACTCGTCTTCGGTGTAGCCGACGATCTCGCACAGCGCGCGATTGACGCGCAACCACGTCCCATCAGGCGCCACCAACGCCTCGCCGATCGGCGCACTGCCGATCACGGTCGAGAGCAGCTCCCGTTGCTGGCGAAGCTCGATCTGCGACTCGCGCAGCGCGCGCTCCACGGCTCGCAGCTCGGTGACATCCTGGATCGCGCCGCCGTAGCGACCGGGATGGTCGGGATCCTCCCGACAGAGGACGTGCACCGTTCGCTCGTCTCCGCCAGGCATGACGAGCCTGTGCTCGAGCTCGAACGCTGGGCGGCCGCCGAACACGGCACGGTGCCCAGACGCGATCCGCTCGCGATCGTCCGGATGGATGCACGCGAAAAACGCCTCGCCCGTCAACGGACCGTCCGCCCGGTTCCGGCCGAAGATCCGATACACCTCATCCGACCACGTCGCCGTATCCGATACCGGATTCCACGTCCACGAACCGATCCGTGCGAGACGCTGTGCCTCGCACAACTCAGTCAACGCGCGATCCTACGCCTGCTCGACGAACGAGAGACTGATCTCGGCCGGGAACTCACTTCCATCACGCCGCCGAGCGACCAGGTCGCTCCCTTCGCCCATTGCCCGCGGGCGCGGGCTCGCCAGGTATTGGGTCCGATGCCGCTCGTGGGCACTGCGACGCCGCTCAAGCACCAACAGCTCGAGCGGCTGACCAACCAACTCCGAACGGGAGTAACCGAACAGCTGCTCGCACTGCACATTCACGAGCACGATCAGCCCGTCGCCGTCCACGCCGACGACCGCATCGGGCGCTGCGTCCAACAGCTCCCGCAGCAATCCACCGCCAGGACTCACCCTACGACTCCCATTCGCTCAATGCCCATCACGACGAGGTCCGTGCGCGGTCCACGCACAACCTCCACCCGGATATCTAATCGAATCCGGCCCCACGGCGAATGCACGCCCGCGAGGGTCGTGAGCGTGAACCGTTTTGACGCGGTCCCGGGTCTATCTACACGACAGCACAGACGAAAGGACTGTTCGATGAATGCCACTGAGCGTCATTCCGAGGCTTCGGCCACGTTGCCGCGCAGCGATCAAGTGACCGCCCGGGACCTGCAGCGTGCGACGTTCGCCGCCGGGTGCTTCTGGGGCGTCGAGGCGTCGCTGCGCGAGATCGAGGGGGTCGTGCGGACGAACGTCGGCTATACCGGCGGCAGCGCCGCCAACCCGAGCTACGAGCAGGTCTGCTCCGGTAGGACCGGACACGCCGAGTCCGTCGACGTGTGGTTTGACCCGGCCGTGGTCGGCTACGGTGATCTGCTGAACGCTTTCTGGTCGATGCACGATCCGACGACGCGTAACCGGCAGGGATGGGACTTCGGCAGTCAGTATCGCTCGGCGATCTTCGTCCATGACTCCGAGCAGGAGCACGCGGCGATCGCGTCTCGCGACGCGCACCAGCCGATGTTCGCCCGGCCGATCGTGACCGAGATCGTCCCCGCGTCGACGTTCTACGACGCCGAGGACTACCACCAGCGCTACTTCGAGAAGCACGGCGGTGCCGTCTGCGCGACGACGCTTCGCGACGACGTGTCCGGCTAGGGACGGTTTGACAGATGGTCAGCCCTCCTCGAGCGTCAGGTATGGCTCGAGGAGGTCCCGGAGCTGCATCCGCCCGCGGTGAAGCCGGCTCTTGAAGGCCGCCTGGCGGACGCCGACGATGCCTGCCGCCTGCTCGGTCGAGAAGCCCTCGATATCGCGCAGCACGACCGCGTCCCGCCACTCCGCGGGCAACCGGCGGAGGGCGCGATCGAGGTTCTGCTGGAACTCCCGTGACAGCGTCTGCGCCTCGGGACCGAGATCCGGCGACTCAGGCACCCCAACGATCGGATCCTCATGTGCCGAATCGGCCTCAGCGCGCGGGAGCGCTCGACGCGAGCGCCGCCGCTGCGCCTCGTTGAACGCGATCCGGTACAGCCAGGTCGAGAATTGCGCCCGTTCCTCAAAGCGGGCGAGCCCTCGCCACGCTCGCAGGAACACTTCCTGCGCGACCTCGTCGGCCTCATCCTCGTCGAGTCCGAAGCGCCGCAGCGCGCTGAGCACGCGCGCGCCGTGAAGCGTTACCAGCTCCGCGAAGGCATCCTCGTCGCCGGCGCGCGCCCTCCGAATCAGTTCATGCTCAGAGGTCGGCACGGCGCTCACGGCGCGGTTATACCGCCTGGGCGGACGGGCGCCACCTCGGGCGACGCCCGCGCGCTCCTGTGCTACGGCTCGTCGAGTTCGAGCGAGCAGGAGTTGATGCAGTAGCGCTCGCCGGTCGCGCCGGGTCCGTCAGGAAACACGTGGCCGAGATGCCCACCACATGCCGCGCAGGTCACCTCGATCCGCCGCATGCCGTAGCTGCGATCCTCATGCAGCTCGACGTTGGCTCGGTCAGCCGGCTCGGTGAAGCTCGGCCAGCCGGTTCCCGAGTCGAACTTCGTCTTCGATGAGAACAGCTCGGCTCCGCATCCGGCGCAGCGGTACGTTCCGGAGCGCTTCTCGTGTACGTACCGCCCGGTGAACGGCGGCTCTGTTCCCTTGCGGCGAAGCACGTCGTACTGAGCCGGTGTGAGCTGCTCGCGCCACTCGTGCTCGGTCTTCTGCACCCGAGGACGCTCTGTCTGATTCTGGGAGTGGATGTGGGTGTTCATGCCTGCTTTGACCCGAGGCACACCGAAAACGATTCAGTCCGCGGGCGGCTCACGCAATCGCCGTCGCACCGAGGCGGCGAGCGCGAGCGAGTCGCTGCCCCCCGACGGGGCCGGCAACCGGTGCAAGGCATCGAGCATGTCGCGCAGGCCCGCCAGCAGCAGCCGACATTCCTCGCACTCCCCGACGTGGCGCTCGAGGCGCACCCGCCCGCCTGACGCCAAGTCCCCGTCGAGGTAGTCGGACAGGTGACGCGGTGTCCACCGGTGATCCGACCTGAAGCGCGCGCGATAGATGAGGCTGCCCATGCGAAATCTGACCCGACGAATCACCAAAGAGGTTCCCACACTCGACTGGAATGTTCTCGCTTCGCGAGCGTCATTAAGAGAGACGGCAGACGTCTGATGACTTCTCGTCGGCGATCGGAACGCTCTCTTGAACCCGCATCTCCACTACGTGCTCGGCCGCGAGAAGCAGGCCGACCTCATCCGTGCCGGCGAGCAGGAACGATTGACCTCAAACCCGGCGACGATGCGACCGAGGCCCCTTCGCGGCGGTCCTGACCGCGTGCGGTGGGGGGTATGGGCCGCCTGCCTGTGTGGTGTGACGTTGGCACTGCTGGTGGCCGCCGGCGCGGCGGTCGCCGCGACGACCCGCTACGCATCCCCGACGGGAACCTCGACGCCGTCGAATTGCACGGATGCCGCGACTCCCTGCTCGCTCGAATCCGCGTTCGTCAGCGCGAACGCCGGCGACGACCTCAGCCTGGCGGGCGGCACCTACGATCTCTCCAGCGTCCCGCTCGCACCCGTGCCGCTGCACTGGGTTGCGAGCGACCCGCAAGTCCGGCCCGTGCTGACGTCCGCGGCCGCTGCTCCGACGCTCACCTTGACGCCCGCGGAGTCCGGCTCGTCGTTTGCGGGTCTCGAAATCGACAACACCAACGCGGGTCCGGAGCCGGCGCTGCTGCTTCAGGCCGGCGTCGCCGCCACGGTGCGCGGCAGCGTCGTGAAGGGCCCGCACTGCCTCGACGCCCCGGACTCGGGGCGGCTCACGATCGAGGGCTCGACGCTGTCCGGGACGGCGGCCACGAGCTGTGTGACGCTGGGTGCGATGTCGACCGTGGCCGCCAGCACCGTGTCCGGACCCACGGTGGCGGTGATGCGCCAGGATCCGCCCCCGGTTGCGCTCACCGCGGGCACGATCCAGGATACGACCGTGATCGGCGGCCTCGGTCTGACCGCCTCGACCGCCATCGCTCGGCGCGTCCGCGCGACCGGGCCAACGGGGATCACAGGGCAGGGTCTGGTCGTCGACTCGCTCGTGACGGGCACATCCGCCACCGGTGCCGGAATCGCGGCCGCCGCTCCCGGAGGCGGAACGCTGCGGGTCGTGGGCACGACGGCCGTGGCGACACTCGGACCCGCGCTGCTCGCGGCTCCGTCGAGCTCCGCGACCGGGTCAGTGGTGCCGAACGACCTCGAGGTGACGGACTCGATTGCGCGCGGCGGCACGGTCGACGTCCAGGTCACCGACCGCGTCGTGTGCGCCTCGGACATCATCACGCTCTGCCCGATCGTCGGGCAGATCCGCATTGACCACTCCGACTTCGCGACGCGAGCGCCGCTGGCGATCGCCAGAGACAGGGCCCTGATCACAGAGGGAGCGGGCAATCTCGCGGCCGATCCGCTGTTCGTCAACGCCGGCACCGGTGACTACCACCTCCGGATGGGCTCTCCCGCGATCGATGCTGGGGTCGCAGACGATCTCGCTCTGCCCGCGGAGCTCGATGGGCACCCCCGCGTGCAAGGCGCCGCGCCTGATCTCGGCGCGTTCGAGTCATCGCCGCCGCCCCCGCCGCCGCCGCCCCCACCCCCACCCCCACCGCCACCGCCACCAGCGGTCGCGCCGGTGCTCTCGCACCTGACGGTCAGTCCGAGCTCGATGCGGGTCTGGAGATCACCGCGCGGGCGCTCGAAGCAGCACCCGACCAGGATCGCGTTCATGCTGTCGGAACGCGCGACCGTGAGGGTCAGCTTCGCGAGGGCGCAACCGAGCCATCCGGGTCTGAAGCGCTGCTCGCGAACGAGCACGGTCGCGGGCGGCTGCACGCGGTACCTGAGCGTCGGCAGTCTCACCGTCGTTGGCCGGCAGGGTGCGAACGCGATCTCGTTCGCCGGAGTGCTCTCTCGCGGACGCCTCCTGCGGCCCGGCTCCTACATGCTCACGGCGACGCCAACCGACGCGGACCATCACACCGGAGCGCCGCGATCGGCACGACTGACCGTGCGCGCCGGCCGCGGTTAGCGGGAAGGAATGGCGGGCAGGCGGCGTCACTGCATATGTGATCAGACGTCTGTTGACTTTGTGCCTTTGCGGCCGGCTGATCTGGATCGTCCCCACGCTACTTGCCGGGATCGCGCTGGTCCCATGTGCGGCGGCGACCGCCGACGCCGGTTCGATCGTCGTCGCCAATCAGAACGACAGCGGTCCTGGCTCGCTGCGTCAGGCGATTGCGGATGCCACCGCGGGCGAGAAGGTCGTCGTGCCCGCGGGGATGTACCGGTTGTCAACGGGTGAGCTAGCCGTCACGAAGAGCGTCACCGTCGCCGGCGCCGGGGCGGCCACCACGATCATCGACGGCCAGACCGCCTCCCGGGTCTTCCATACAACGGGTGCCGGCAACCAGATCACCATCAGCGGTGTGACGATCCAGAACGGCGAGGCGGTGGCGCCACAAGGAACGGTCAACGTGAACGGCGGGGGCGTTCTCAACGAGCAAGCGACACTCACGCTCGTCGATGACGTGATCACCAGCAACGTTGCGACCGCGATCGGGGCCGTTGCAAACGGAGCCAGCGGCGTCGCCGCCGGTGGGGGCGTGTACAGCGCCGGAACGCTGAACCTCGTCGACACGGACGTCGGCCACAACTTGGCGAGCGCCGCCGGCAACCCCGGTCACGCCGGTGGCTCGGCGTTCGGGGGCGGTGTATTCAGCGATGGGGCGCTCTCCATCCGGGGCTCGATGATTGAGGCGAACGGCGCCGACGCGCATGGCGGAACGGGGGGGCCCGGCGGCCTCGCCAACGGCGGCGGACTGTGGGCGGCCCGGAACGGAACGACCAGCATTTCGGCCAGCACGTTGGACGGCAACGTCGCCATCAGCCCCGGCGGGTCCGGCGCGCTCGGCGGGAGCTCGAGCGGTGGTGGCGCGTATCTGGACAGCAACGCCGGAGCGATCACGGAGACCAACGTGACCGTCGTCGGCAACATCGCGCAAGCGACGGGAGGACAGACGCTCGGTGGCGGCGTCGTGCTGATCGGCCAAGGGGCCGGCCAGTCGCTCACGAACGCGACGGTGTCCGGCAACATCGCCACCGGAGGCACGTCCAACCAAGGCGGGAATGTCCTCGTCGTCGCCGGCGACTCCGCTGCGATCGAGAACAGCATCGTCACGGCGGGCGAGGCGGACCTCGGCTCCGAGAACTGCGGCGTGGCTGGGACGCTGTCCTCGCTCGGTCACAACATCGACAGCCGCGACCAGTGCAACTTCCACGCGGCCGGCGATCTCGTCAAGACCGACGCGGTGCTCGGTGCCCTCGCGGACAACGGTGGCCCCGTACAGACGGCCGCGCTCAAGCCCGGAAGCCCCGCGATCGACGCCGGCGCGGCCGGCGCATGCCCGTCGACCGACGCGCGCGGCGCTCTGCGCCCCGCCGGAGGTGGCTGCGATATCGGTGCGTTCGAGCTCGCCAGCCCGAGCGCCTCCACGGCGCAGGCGGACTCCGTCGCGACTGGCGCCGCGGTCCTGCACGGCGTCGCGTCAAATCCGGATTTGGCGAGCGGCACCGCGTTCTTCCAGTACGGCACGACGACCGGCTACGGCAGCAGCACTCCGGCCCAACCGGTCGGACCGAAGACCGCTCAGCTGCAGGTCAGCGCGCCGCTCAGCGGCCTTGTGCCCGGGACGACCTATCACTTCCGGATGGTCGCTCACAACGCCGTGGGCACAGTCACCGGCGCGGACCGCACCTTCACGACGACGCCCGCCGTCACGGGTCCGGGTGCGCCCCGACTCGCGGTCCGCTCCGTGTCGATCGCGGGGGCCACCGCGACCGTGGGCATCAGCTGCGGAGGGGTCCCGGGTCAGCGATGCGCCGGCAGTGTGGTCGGCCGGGTTCGCGAGCACACGCGAGGCCGGTCGATCGTCTCACTCAGTGCGGACACGCGATCCACGCAACGCCCCGCGGGAACGACGACGATCGTGACCGTCGTGAGCGGGAACTACGGCGTCGCGGCCGGGCGGGCCACGACGTTGCGAATCGCCGCGAATGCGACCGGCAAACAACTCCTTCGACAGTTCTACACGCTGCCCGCGGAAGTCGTCTTCGCCGCCGCGACCCCGGTGCGTCGCACGATCACCTTCGCATACCCGCGCGTGAAGTCACCGGTGGCCGACTACTGGACCTGGACGCTGCCACCGTGCGCCCCGTGCGTGACGATGGTCCAACGGCTGACGGTGACCGCGCTGCCCAATGGCGCGCATGCAACGGTGTCGTGCAGCGGGGCCGGCTGCCCGTTCTCGATGCGGGTGCTCGCACCGCGGCGCCGCAGTGTCACGCTGGCCGCCATGTTCAAGCACAGCCGCCTGCAATCCGGAACGCGGCTCGAGGTACGGATCACGGCGTCCAACCGCATCGGCGAGGTGCTGCTGTACACGATCCGGACCGGCACCTTTCCGCTGGCGGTGACGCGGTGTCTGCCACCAGGGGAACGGGTGGCGGTTCCATGCCGGACCGGTAGCTGAGGCGCTCGACGGCGACTCACGCTGTGGGCGTCACCTGCTGCTCGGCGGGTCGATGGGTGATCGCGATCGACAGGAGGCCCATCGCCATGGCGACGCCTGCGGTGGCGCCGTAGATGGTCGGCAGCGTCACACCTGCGCCGAGAAGGGGGCCGACGCCGAACGCGGCGATCCCGTAACCAACCTGGTAGAACGCGATCACGCCGCCGGCTGCGGCCGTGCCGATCGCGGTCAGCTCTTCTTGGCCGAAGCTGATCGTCAGCGGCAGCAGCCCGGAGCAGCCGAGGCCGGCCAGCCCGAACGCGATCACACCTGCTGCGGTGGCGCCGTGCGGCAACAGGGCAATGAGGACGAATGCGATCGCGAGCACGATCGGCAGGATGCGGTAGGTGAGTTGCACCCGAAGCCAGCGCGAGGCGGCTTCAACCCCGATTCGACCGAGCGTGACCATCGCCCAAAACGCGGTGAGCGCGAGCGATGCGACGGTCGACGAGGCTCCGAGTTCGTGGGTCATGTCGAGCTGCGACCAGTTGCCGTTGATCGTCTCGCAGATGCCGTACAGCACGGCGAAGCCGGCGAACACCCAGAAGCGGGCCGGAATGCCCGGGCGCGATCGCCCTGTCTCGGCCGGCGCGGCGGCCCCGGCGCGCAAGGGGAGGCGCAGACTCACTCCGAGCAGCCCCGCAAGCAGGATCGCGGACATCACCGGTAGCCCCCACCAAAAGCCCAATCCGACGAAGATTGCGACGAACACCGGGGCGAGCGCCGTCCCGAGGCCCAGCAGCGCGTTGAGCGTCAGCACGGAGGCGTCGACGGCGGCGGGGTGGAACGCCGCGGTCAGCGTGTTCAGCGCCGGCACGGTCAGGCCGAAGCCGACTCCCACGAAAGCGGTTGCGGCCAACAGGAGCGGAAACGCCAGCGACGTGTTGCTCTCGAAGAACTGGCTGATGATCAGCAGCAGCATCGAGAGCAGGCCGGCGGCGAGACCGGCCAGATAGAGCCGCTTCGTTTCGAACCGGCGACCGAGCCACGCGCCGAGGAGCGAGGCGCTGATCGCGGTCGCCACCTGAGGCAGGAACAGCACGCCATACTGCGTGGTCGACAGGTCGTACTCGTGCGGGCTGGTGAAGATCGTGCTCGCCGCGGGAAAGGTCACCAGCACAATCCCCTGCGCAGCGCCTGCTGCATAAACGACTCTGGACTCCGCGCGTGTCGCCACCGTCGTCCTAGGTCTCCTCGGGGGGACAGCACATGCTGTGCCGGCGCGATCGTCGGTCGCGGTCACGCCGCTCTGCGGTTGAGCTGGAACTCATCCTTACCTCCGGTTTGGCCGTCAGCGACAGCCCACGAACTGCTGCCTGCTGCCCGGGGCGGTGGACAGCCTCCGGCTGCGGGCAACACATCATCCAGGGTGACCGGTCTCGGCACGACCACGGGCACGGGCCGAGATCTAGCGCCGCCCGTTGAGCGCCTTCTCTGACGCCGCCGGCCGAGTCGTCTTGTCGCTCAACCTCGCCGGGTGGCCAGCGCCGCCCGATCCGAGCGAGGTCCCGGCCGACGCGGCACAACGTGAAAACCGCCGTCGTCCTCGCAACGTTTCTCCACATAAGCACCGTGGCGGGGCTTATGTGGAGAATCTCCGAGCGCGCCCGGACGTCTTCACGTTATGCCGGCCTGCGCGGGTGCCCGCCCGGCGCGCGCCGTGGAATCAATCAGCCAGGCGGCCGCGCCGCCGACTCAGATGCAGCCGCGCGGCTTGGGAATCCCGGCAATCTTCGCGGCCAGCTTTGCCGGTCCCTTCGGGAAGAGCTGGTAGAGCTCTTTGATCGGCACCCCTGAGGCCTTGCCGAGCGTGCGGATCGACGGCGCCGAACCCGTTTCGAGGTAGGTCTGACGCATGTACGTGATGACCTGCCAATGGCGGTCCGTGAGCTCGTCGATTCCGTCCTCGGCTGCGATCTCCCGGGCCATCTCCTCGGTCCATTGCTGTGGATCGGTGAAGAAGCCTTCGGCGTCGCGGTCGACGGTGGTGCTGGCGAGTGTGGATTGCGTCATTGGTTCACTCCTTTGGGTTCAATCGCCTGGAGACCCTAGGTGAAGATGATCTGGCCGCCGGCGGCGAGCGCATAGAACTCCCCCACGGTGATGATGTCGCTCACCTGCGAGATGAAGTCGTCCTTGGTCAGTCCGAACATGTCAACCGACGCCTTGCAGGCATACAGCCCCGCGCCGGAGTCCGCGATCATCTCGACGAACTCGGGAATCGGCGGAATATCGAGCTTCTCCATCTCGGCGGCGAACTTGCGGGTGACGAGCGCGGAGATGCCGGGAAGGCCACCTGCCCAGGTGGCGAGGTGCAGTCCGGGGTTGCCGACGGTCGCGACCTTGACGTGCTCGTGGCGTGCCTTGTTGATCGCGTCGAGACCGAAGAAGGTGAAGAACAGGTTCGCCTCGATCCCTTCCATGCGCGCACCGTTGGCCATGATCAGCCCGGGGTAGACGCCCTCGAGCGAGCCTCTCGAGACGATGATCGAGACCTTCTCGATCGTGTCGGGCTTTTCGGCCGCGGTCTCATGCTGTTCGAGCGAAGTGGTCATGTCGTTTCTCCTCGTGTCATTTCGCGTCTGCGCCGGGGGCGAGCAATGTCGTGTCCTTGCCCGCGAGTTGCAGCTGAGAGCTGATGCCGGGCACGTCGCGGCCGGGCAGGAGTACGTGCCAGTACATCCATTGGAACGCGAGTTTCGCCAGGTGGTTGAGCCGCGATTCCTTGAGCAAAGGGAGTCCAAGGTGTGGCGCCGGAAACCGACCTGGTAGCGGTTCGACGTCGTAGTTGAAGTCGATCAGCAGCGCCTTGTGGAACCCAGTCTCGATGAAGCAGTTTGCGTGACCGTCGAACGAGCCCTCGAGTTCCTGGCCATCGAGCAGGCGGCGGATGTTCGCAACAAGCGTGTCGGCCTCGAAGTGCGTTACGGAACCCGCCTTCGAGGTGGGCACGTTCGTCGCATCGCCGATCGCGAACACATTCTCCGCCACCCTGGACTGCAATGTCCGCTGGTCGGCGAGGACGAATCCGAGGTCGTCACCGAGTCCTGGTGAGCGCTCGACGAACGGCGCTCCGCCGTGCAGCGGGATCGTGACCAACAGGTCGAACGCGACCTCGCGCTCGTCCCAGCTGATCAGCTTCCCCGCCGCGCCGTCGACCTGCCCCACGGCATATTCGCTCTCGAGCGCGATCCCTTTCTCCGCGAGCAGATCTCCGAACCGCTCGGATGCGATCGGCTTCGTGAAGGCGCCGTCGAGCGGTGTCACGTAGACGAGCTCGATCTCTTGGCGAACACCGCGCTCGCGCAGGAACCAGTCGGCGAGGAAGCAGAACTCGAGCGGTGCGACCGGGCATTTGATCGGAAGGTCGACCAGGTTCACGACCAGGCGGCCACGATCGAACCGGCTGAGCGCATCGCGTAGGGCCGTGGCACCTTCGAGCGTGTAAAAGGTGAAGATCTTCTCGCCCCAGCCGGCACCGGAGAGCCCCTCGGTCTCCTCCGGCAACAGCGCCGTGCCGCTTGCGATCACGAGAACGTCATAGGCGATCGCGTCGCCGTCGGTCGTGAAGACGACGTTGTCGTCGGTTTCGACACGTTCGACCTCAGCCAGCCGGAAGTCGATCCCGTGGCGGAGTTGCGCGCGCCGCGACCTGACGAGTTCTTGGGGCTCCGCGAGCCCGAATGGCACGAACAGGAGGCCCGGTTGGTAGACGTGCCGGTCGTCGCGGTCGACGACGATGATGTCCGCCTCAGCTCCGAAGAGCTTGTGCAGGCGGTTGGCGACGAGCGTCCCGCCCGTGCCGCCGCCGAGGATGACGATGCGATGAGGTATGTCCCGATGATCGTCCTCACGAACGCTCCTCGCATCGGCGGAAAGCCGCATGGGCATGTGGCGAACTACCCATCTGCACAGCGGTGCGGTTGTGATGTCCACCGGCCGTGACGCAGCCGTCGCTGTGCGTGAGTGCGGCGAGCGAGTCGAGCAACGAGGCGCCGAGGGCGGCCGACCCGCGCATGGATCGTCTCGATCCCGATGCGGTCGAGGAAGCGCAGGCCGATCTCGACTGCGGGGAGGCTCAGGTAGTTGACGGTGCCGTCCTCGAAGTGAGCTGCGCCCGGGGCTGATTGGTAGTACTCGCGCTGGACGAACGCGGCGACGATCGTTCCGCCGGAGAACCATGGCCGCTCGAGCTTCGCGAGCGCCTCGCGCCGCACGACCAGACATCCGACGCCGGTCGGCCAGCCGAACATCTTGTAGAACGAGATGGCGACGAAGTCCGGATGCAGCGCGCCGCGGGCGCGGGCGAACTCGCGGATCCCGTTGACCGAGTTGGTTATCGAACGTCAGCAGGAAGCGACCTCCTGGACGGAACGGATAGGCCTCGCCCACCAGGCGCAGCGCGCCGGTCGCGTTCGGCGTGAAGATCGCGATGTACTCCGCGGGTGCGGCGCCCAAGAACTCGAGCACGTAGGCGCGGGCGCGGTTGACGAGTTCGGTGCTCGCGGCGGATGTGGGGTTGATCGAATGCGGTTGCCGAACACGCCGCGCTCGAGCAATCGCATGTGCGCACGCAGCTGCGACTCCGCATAGAGCCCCCCGCCGGTGCAGTCGAGATAGACGTGCCGGCCCTGGCAAGCCGCGCGAACTCGCTGCGGCGGAGCTCGTCAAGAACGGCTGTGTCCGCGTGGGCCGGATGGCTGCGAAGGAACGCGCGCTCCTTGGGGCTGAGCCGTGACGGGATCGTGCTCATACGATGAGAAGGCGGGGTGAGCGGCGAGGATCCGGTCAAGGCCGAGACCGCCCGGGCGCAGCTCCGTCCTCAGCCTTGGAGCGGAGCAGCAAGAGGGCGGCCTGGCTGCAGGATCGCCTCAAGCTCCTGGAGCTGGCGGCGTACGCCGCCGCACACCTGGTCGCAGAGCTCGAACACGCTGGGATCGCTGATCGAGTAGCGAGAGTGGTTGCCGTCCTTGGTTCGGGTGACCATGCCGGCGTTGAGCAGGATCCCAAGGTGCTTGGAGACGTTCTGCTGGCTGGCGCCGAGGGCCTCTTGCAGCTCGCCAACAGTGGCGTCGCCCTCACGGAGCCGGTCCAAAAGCTTGATCCGCATCGGCTCGCCGAGCACCCGGAAGCGCTGGGCGACAAGCTCGATCAGCGGCTCGGGAAGAGGGTGGGGCACGGGCGCGGGGTTGATCACGACACCATTGTAGCACAACCAGACCGTTGTGCAGTTGATGCGCTCGGGGAGGGCATGGTCGGGCTCATTGTTCACCACTTGACGGCCGTGCAGACCGTCTTCAGCAGGGCTCGCCGTCGGCGAGCCTGGTCGCCGGCTCGAGGAAGGTGCTAGCGTGTTCGCTCGGTCGCGTGCGACCGTGCAGAGACGCTGCGCACGGATCTATCGAGGGGCAACACACATGCCGGTGACTGGATTGATGTCGGTGAGGTTGCGCTTGCGGCGCGGTGTGCTCTGCGCATGTCTTGGGGTGGCGAGCGTGGCGTCCGCCGCAACGGCCACGCAGGCGAGCGCAAGCAACTACATCGGCACGGTCCCGCCGAGCGCTGCGGATCGGGTTGGTCTGCTGCGCGCGTTCCACCGCGTCCACGGGGCGCACTCGCACCTGCTGCTCGTCGGGTTGCGCGAGTGCTGCATCTTCTCGACGACGCCCGGCCAGGTTCTGCACTCCGCTGCCGCCTATTACCTGACCGCCGGCACGCCGCAATCCTACGAGTCGGCCGCCGTCGAGCTGTACCGCCGCACGCACGGAGAAACATGGGTTCACGTGGCGCGCTTCAAGAACACCACACCCGACTGGAACGACGCCTACAACCTCGGCGCGGGATTCCTGTGGCGCGTGACTTCGGAGGGCTCCGGCACGTGGGACAGTCGATCCACCGCGACCGCCACGGATGGTAGTTACACCGACGCGAACACGGCGCACGTGAACTTCAGCTGGAGCTTCGACTTCAAAGGGACCTCCTTCACACCGGGCGCCGATAACGGCCTCGACGCGCCGGGCTCGCTCACAGGACAGGCGTCAGCCAGCGCGACCTACTCCAACTCCCCCGACCAAAACGCGTCCTGCGCGGGTGCGATGAACGTCCCGGGCAGCGACTCGCCGCCGAACCTGTCCTACGTCGAGTTCCCGCAAGAAGGCACGCCAAAGGCGCTGGACTTCACGGTTGAGCTCGTGAACGGGTTCGACCTGAGCTGGCCATCGGCGTGCGACTCCGTGGGAGCGACCTTCCCGGAGGCCGACAGGCTCCTCGTGGGCGCACGAATGCCAATCGCGACTGCCGTGCGCGACGGGATCTACGAGCTGAGCGGAGACCATGTGCCGGACATGCACGCGGGGTCGTTCTCGTATCCGGTCGACGACCTCGCCCCACCAGCCGCCGGGCAGGCGCACCCGCACCAGAGCACCAGCGGGAACGACGGCCAGGAGATCTCGACCTCGACCCAGGACCTGAAGCTTGCGGGCATGCTTCACTTCCGATTGGTCGGCCTGCAGATGCCACTCGGCCTGGGCGGAGCTCCTCAGCCGCCGGTCCGCGGAGATGGACACGTTCCTCGGGTTCTCTGACAAGAGGTCGCGACCACCGTGACAGCGGCGCAGGTCGCGAGTTCAGTCCTCGCGCACTGCTTGCTCGACGAGCGCGCCGATCCTTGCCTCTTCGGCGGCGGTCAATTCCTTCAGCGCAAAGCTCGTGGGCCACATGGCGCCGTCGTCGAGGTTCGCCTTGTCGCTGAAACCCAACGTCGCGTACCTCGTTTTGAACTTCTGCCCGCTTTGGAAGAAGCAGACGACAGTGCCGTCCTTGGCGTACGCGGGCATCCCATACCAGGTTCTCGGCGAGAGGGCCGGCGCGCGGGTCTTGATGAGGGCATGGAGCCGTTCGGCCATGGCGCGATCGGGTTCCGGCATCTCGGCGATCTTTGCGAGGACGTCGCTTTCCCCGTCCGCCTTGCTCGCGCGCGAGCCGCGGCGCGCGGCCGCCTTCAGCTCTTGGGCCCGCTCTCGCATCGCGGCTCGTTCCTCGTCGGTGAATCCCTTGGACGCCGTATTGCCCGTGCTCTCAGCGGACTGCCGCGTGGCCTTCCTTGCAGCTTTCCTCTCAGCCATTGCACAGCACCTCGGTGCGTCGAACGAGTCGCGACCTTGACCGCCGGGGATGATATGAGACGTGCCCGCGGACTCCAATCCACCCGCCGCGAAGGCCGAATCGAGTGAGAGAGAGGGGAGACGCTGCCGATGCCGGGTTTTCGTCTGGGTATCTATGTGTTCAAGGACGCGGAGATCGTCGACTTCGCTGCGCCGTACGGCGTGTGGTCGGTCGCGCGGCGTTATGACCCGGAACTCGATGCGTTCCTGATCGCCGACGCGATGCGCCCGGTGCAGGCGCAGGCCGGCTTCACGGTGCTTCCGAACTACTGCTTCGACGACCGTCCGGCGATGGACGCGTTTCTGATCCCGGGTGGGTTCGGCACCCGACAGGAAATGTACAACCGGCGCCTGCACGAGTTCGTCCGCTCGCTCGGAGAGGAGTGCCTGCTCACCAGCGTGTGTACCGGCTCATGGGTCTACGGCAGGATGGGGCTGCTCGACGGTCTGCGCGCGACGAACCGCAAGGAGCCGGACAAGGTCGAATCCGGCGCGTCGGGCAAGGTCCCGATCGATCGCCTGGCCGATATCGCGCCGGCGTGCCGGATCAGCCGCGCGCGCGTCGTCGACGCCGGGCGGATCGTGACCGCGGGCGGGATCACGTCCGGGATGGAGATGGGGTTCCATCTACTGCGCCGCGCCGGCTACGGCGAGGAGTTCGTGGCCGACGTCGCGCGCGTGATGGAGTACACCGCCGCGTACGAGCGCTACCGCGAGGACGTTGAGCCGGCCGCGGCCGTGTGATCGGCGATTGAGGCAGGTCTCGGAGTCGAGCATGCGCAGCACCGTTGGTGGATGATTGACGGATGCCGGCCGTGAGTATCGAGCTGTTGCCGGATCCACCGGCGGCGGATGTCGTCGCGGCGATCGAGGTCGCCGACGATGTCGGCCTGGACACGGCGTTCCTCGCGGATGAGGTGTACCACCGTGACGCGTGGCTGCTGTTGGCGAGTGCGGCCGCGCGGACGCGCACGATCCGCCTCGCGGCCGGAGTGGCGCACGTCACGCTTCGCGATCCGTTGTTGGTGGCGCAGCAGTTGGCGACGCTGGACGAGATGTCAGGCGGCCGCGCGGCGGTCGCGTTCTCAGTCGGCAATCTGGCGATGCTCGAGCAGTTCGGGAGAGATCCCGGCGAGCTTCACGTGGCGCCGCGCCTGCTCGAGCGCATGATGCGATGCGCGCCTTCCTGGACGATGGCAAGGTCGACTTCGAGGGACGCCTCTTCTCGTATCGCGGGGTGTTCTCGGCGGCGAGGCCGGTCGGGCCGCGGGTGCCGTTGTTGATCGGTGCCATGGGCGGGCCGCGCACATTCCGGCTGGCAGGTGAGCGGGCCGACGGCGTCTATGCGGCGTGCTCGTTCTCGCCGGAGGCGTTTCAGTACATCGTCGAGAATGTGCACCGGCAAGCCCACCTCGGCGAAGGTCTCGTTGAATGCAGGACGATGGCCGTCGCGCTCGGTGTCAGCGAGCACCCCGTCGCAGTCGAAGATCAGCGCGGGCACTCTCGATCTCGCCCTCGACCTGCGCACCGTGGCGTTCGGCCTCGGCCACGACCTCGATCGTCTGGCGCGTGTTCTCCGCAACGTCGAGCGCGGAGGCATCAAACAGGACCGAGTTCCAGCCGGTCTCCAGACACGTCGCGATCCATGCACGGCCGGTTCGGCGGGACGCGCCGCGCTTGAGGAATTCACCGAACTGCGGTGGATCTCCGTCCAGGAGCTGCCGCGCCAATACCCGATCTAGAGTCACTCGACGATGCTCCGATCAGCGCAGCGGCTGCTCGCTGGATGTCTGTCTCGGTGTGCCCAGCCATCGTGACCACGCGCAGGCGGGAGGTGCCGTCGGGCACCGTCGGCGGGCGAATTGCCTGGGCGAACACGCCGCGCTGCAAACCCGCCTCGCAGATCGCGACTGCGTCGCGCGGATCGCCGACGATCAGCGGCACGATCGGGATCTCGCCGGATGCGACGGCGAGCCCGCCGGCGGCAAGCTCGTCTCGGAGCAGCCGCGCGTTGCGCCACAAGCGTTCGACGAGGGGCTCGTCGCGGACGAGGCGCAGCGAGCGCAGGGCGGCGGCGACCGCCGGCGGTGGGAGCGCGGTTGAGAAGATCAGGGTGCGTGCGCGGTTGATCAGGAACTCGGCGGTCGTGCGATCGCAGCACGCGAACGCACCGTAGCTGCCGAGCGCTTTGCCGAGGGTCCCGATCACGACGTCCACGTCGTGCTCGAGGCCAAGCGCTGCCACGAGCCCGCGCCCGCCGGGTCCGACGACGCCGGTCGCATGTGCCTCGTCGACGAGGACGCGCGCCCGATACCGCCGGGCGAGCTCGACGATCCCCTGCAGCGGGGCGAGGTCGCCGTCCATCGAGAAGACGGCGTCGGTCACGATCAGCGCTTGCCGGCCGGCGGTGCGCTTCAGACCGTCTGCCAGGGAGTCGAGGTCGCAGTGACGGTAGATGACCGTCTCGGCGCGGGACTGGCGGGCGCCGTCGACGATCGAGGCGTGGTTGAGCGCGTCCGACAGGATCACCTCGCCGCGGCCCGCGAGAGCGGAGATCACGCCGACGTTCGCGAGAAACCCTGAGCCGAACAACACGCAGGCGTCGTAGCCCTTGAAATCGGCGAGTTCCCGCTCGAGCCGGGTGTGAATCGACATGTTGCCTGACACGAGCCGCGACGCGCCGGCGCCGGCTCCCCAGCGCTCGGCAGCCTCGGCGGCGGCGGTCCGGACGGCCGGGTGACCCGCGAGGCTGAGGTAGTCGTTCGAGCACATCAGCAGCACCTCGCTGCCGCCGAGCATGACCCGCGGCCCTTGGGCGCTGTCGATCACCCGCATCTCCCGGTACAGGCCGCTGTCTCTGAGCTCCTCGAGGATCTGAGCGAGATCGGTCACCGCGCGGTCCCCACTTCCCCGCAGTTGACACACCGCGCGGTCCATCTCAACGGCAGGACCTGCACGACCAGCTTGCGGCCGCACGCGGTGCAGAAGCGCGGGGGGTCGGTCATCCGCTGCCGCCGTTCGCAGTCGGAGTGATCGCCCTCACCAGCTGGGCGTCCGCAACCCGCGCAATAGCTCACAGCGCCTTCGAGAGCTCCTTGACCGGCATCCGCAGCTCGGCCAGGAGATCGAGATCGTCCTGGGGGGAGCGGCCGAGCGTGGTGAGGTAGTTGCCGACGATGACGGCGTTGATGCCGCCAAGCAGGCCGTGCCGCGTTCCGAGATCGCCGAGCGCCAGTTCGCGGCCGCCGGCAAAGCGCAGGATCGTTCGTGGGAGGGTGAGCCGGAACGCGGCGATCGTGCGCAGCGCGTCCGACGCGTCGGTGACCTCCAGATCCGCGAGCGGCGTTCCCGGGCGTGGATCGAGGAAGTTCATCGGGACCTCGTCCGGGGCGAGCTCGGCGAGCTGGGCGGCGAATTCCGCGCGCTGTTCGAGCGACTCGCCCATCCCGATGATCCCCCCGCAGCAGACCTCCATGCCCATCTCGCGCACGAGCGCAAGCGTGTCCCAACGCTCCTCCCACGTATGGGTACTGACGATCTGCGGGAAGAACGACCGGGCGGTCTCGAGATTGTGGTTGTAACGGTGTACGCCGAGGTCGCGGAGCTCCTCGGCCTGCTCGCGCGTGAGGATCCCGAGCGAGCACGCAACGTTGATCTCGACGGCATCCCTGATCGCCGCGACGCCCTCGCGGACCTGTGCCATCAGCCGCGCGTCCGGGCCGCGGACCGCGGCGACGATGCAGAACTCCGTCGCCCCCGTGGCCGCGGTCTCCCGCGCCGCCTGAATCATCGACGGGATATCCAGCCGCGCCGCGCGGACCGGAGTGTCGAACCGGCCCGACTGTGCGCAGAAATGGCAGTCCTCCGGACAACCACCGGTCTTGGCGCTGACGATGCCCTCGACCTCGACCTCCGGCCCGCACCAGCGCATCCTCACCTCATGCGCGAGCTCGAGCGCATCCGGCACGCGCTCCGCGGGCAAGCGGAGCACCTCGAGCGTCTGCTCCTCGCTCAAGCCGATTCCGCGCTCAAGCACCTGCTCGCGCGCCGCATCGAGGATGTCGTTGGTCATGCTATGGCTCCAGTCGGGTCGGGAACACGGATCGCAGACGTCGGGTCATCCGCCGCCTCCGGCCGCGGCGGCGGCCACGGTCGCGGCCGCGATTCGTGCGACCTCCTCATCGCAGGTCACGTACGGCGGCATCGTGTAGACGAGGTCGCGGAACGGCCGCAGCCACACCCCGAGGTCGGTCGCGGCGAGCGTGGCGCGCGGGACATCGACGGATCCGTCCAGCTGGATCACGCCGATCGCACCGAGCACGCGCACGTCGCGGACACCCCGAAGCCGCCGCGCCGGGGCGAGCCCGTCGCGCAGGCCACGCTCAATCCGGGCGACGTCCTCACGCCAACAGCCATCGGCGAGCAGTTCGATGTTGCGCAGGGCGACGGCGCACGCGAGCGGGTTGGCCATGAACGTCGGCCCGTGCATCAGTGCGCCGCCGTCTCGAGAGATGGCGTGCGCGATCCTCGGCGTGCACAGCGTTGCGGCGAGCGGGAGGTAACCGCCGGTCAGCGCCTTGCCCACGCACATCACATCGGGCGCGACTCCGGCGTGCTCGCAGGCGAACAGCTGACCTGTGCGCCCGAAGCCGGTCGCGACCTCATCGAGGATCAGCAGGAGATCGTGTCGGTCACACAGATCGCGCAGCAGCCTGACGACGTCCGGGCTGTAGAAGTGCATTCCGCCCGCGCCCTGAACGATGGGCTCGACGATCACGGCCGCAAGCTCGTGTGCGTGGCTCCGCACCCGCTCTGCGAGATGCTCGGCGTATGCCGGGTCGAGACGTGCGTCGAACCCGTCTGGCGGGCGGTCGGCGAAGACGTGCTCGGCGAGTGTCCCGGCGAAGTGCGCGTGCATGCCGCCGACCGGGTCGCACACCGCCATCGCACCGAAGGTGTCCCCGTGATAACCCCCGCGCACGGTCAGTAGCCGCCGGCGCTCGGGGTGCCCCTGTGCGCGCCAGTACTGCAGAGACATCTTGATCGCAACTTCGACCGAGACCGAGCCCGAGTCCGAGAAGAAGACATGTTCGAGGGGTGCCGGCGCCAGCTCGACCAGTCTCGTTGCGAGCCGGACGGCGGGTTCGTGGGTCAGTCCGCCAAACATCACGTGTGCCATGCGATCGAGCTGATCGCGCAGCGCTGCATCCAATGCCGGATGCCGGTAGCCGTGGACGGCGCACCACCACGACGCCATTCCGTCGATCAGCTCGCGCCCGTCGGTCAGTCGCAACCGCACGCCGCTCGCCGAGACAACGGACAGCGGCGGGCTGCTCGCGGGCATCGGGCTGTACGGGTGCCACACGTGCAGCCGGTCGCGGTCAAGCAGCTCAGCCAAGTCCGCGTCGCTACGGGTCATCGTTTCGATCTCGCACCCCCTCAGATGATCACGTGCGTGTTCTGGGCCGGCACGTGCATTCTCGCAGCCTGGATCCAACAGGGCGCTGTGAAGGGTCCGGTCATGAATCGTGGGCGAGTGTGGCAGTTCGGCCGGCGCCGGTGAGCTCCACCGCCGGACCCGCCGCTGAACTCTGGAGCGTTAGACTGGCCCACGGAACCGGGACCGTGGAGCAAAGGATGCGTGGGCGGCGATTGAGAGTGTTGGGGCGACTGTTGCTCTCAGTGGGATGGCTGCTGCTCGTGGCCGCGCCGGCCGCCACGGCCGCTGGGCCGATGATCCGCGAGTTCGCTGCCGGCCTGAGCGCAAACGCTCAGCCGAACTCGATTGCGATCGGTCCGGATGGCGCGATGTGGTTCACCGAGCGAGGTGCCGACAAGATCGGCCGGATCGCTCCGGACGGCACGATCACGGAGACCCAGCTCAGGGCTGGCGCACTGCCCGCCGGGATCGTCGCCGGGCCGGACGGGAACGTGTGGTTCACGGAGTACGGCACAAGCATGATCGGCGACATCAACCCGTCGAGCAGGCAGCTCATCGGCGAATACCCGGTCGGGGACGGGTTGCTGCCGGAGGGGATCGCGGTCGGGTCGGACCGCAACATCTGGGTGACCCTTCACGGCGGTCGCGAAGTGGTGCGTGTGATCCCCAACGAGACCGTGCCGGGCACGGGCGACGGACTGACGCCGTACCTGCTGACGACCTCTGATTCCGGGCCGAACCCAGCCGAGATCACGAGCGGGCCCGACGGGAAGCTGTGGGTGACCGCGGGATCGACGCTCTGGAGCGTCGACCCGCAGAATCCCCCGACCGGCAATGCGCCGACGTTCGACCTGTCGGGCAACCCTTCCAGCAACACCAACGACGCCGAGGGGATCACGGTCGGACCGGACGGCAAGCTGTGGGCCGCGCTGCTCGTCGGTGGCCAGATCGCACAGATCGACCAGAGCACCATCACCCCCGCCAGCACCACCACCGGGCGGACCTACTTCGCGACCGGCGGCTCGCCGCTGTGGATCTCGAACGCAGGCGATCGTGCCCTGTGGATCACGGACCGAGCGGGCAGCGGCCAGCTGATCAGGTTCGATCCGGTGACGCACACCAAGACGACCTTTGGCGTCGCCGAAGGCGTATCTGGCGACCCGAACGTCGACGCGCAGGACAGCTCCGGCAACCTGTGGTTCACCGAGTTCAACGCCGACAAGATCGGCGAGGTCGTGTTCGCGCTCGTCAACACGGTGCGGCCGGTGGTGAGCGGCGCCCCGTCGCCGGCCGAGGTGCTGAGCTGCTCGTCCGGCAGCTGGTCGCCGCAGGCGGACTCGTTCCAGTACCAGTGGCTCCGCGACGGCAACCCGATCCAGGGCGCGACCGTATCCCAGTACACGCTGCCGGCTGATGCGAACGGACACGGCTTCTCGTGCCGAGTCACCGCCACCAGCAGCAGCGCGCACGTATCAGGCAGCGCGACGTCGGCAAGCGTCCTGGCCGCGCCGCTCGTCAACGTCACGCCGCCGACGATCACCGGCGTGCTCGCCGACTCCGGCCAGATCACCTGCCAGCCCGGGACATGGAGCGTCCCCGACGTGACGTTCACCTATGAGTGGTTCTGGAATGCGGCGCCACCACTCAACTCCTTGCAGCTGAAGCTCCACCAGAAGGCATTTGGCGTCAAGCCCACGTCGAAGTTGTTCGGCCAGTTCCTGAACCCATCGCTCTTCGGCGGCTTCTCGACACTCGCGCACACCCAGAGCATCATCGTTCCCCACCTCGCGGCTTCGACGTCGTTCTACTGCGCCGTGATCGCGACCGCCAAGTCGACGGAGACCGCGCAGGCCTCGTCCGCGACGCGCATCATCAACCCGCCGCCACCGGCGCTGGTCCGCAACCCACGGACGTTCAGGTTCGACCGGCCGCAGATCAATCCACACGTCGGCGTGCCCGGCACCAACGTGTGCGCGCCCGGGCGCTGGAGCGGCAACCCGACGTTCACCTACGCCTGGTACTCGATCACCGCTGATCGCAGGACGGTCTCAGGCAAGCGCTACACGCTGCTCAGCAAGCAGCAGGCCTACAAGATCGCGGCGGCTGACGAGCACCACACGATCGACTGCTGGGTGACCGCCAAGAACAGGTACGGGTCGCACACCGAGCTGAGCAACAGCTACCTGGTACCACTCGGCGCACCGTCGCCGACCGGGGATCTGAATGTCGCCGTGATGACGCTGAGGCCAGGGAGCCACGGGGAGCTCGGAGCGGCCGGCGGCGACGTCGTGGCCGAGCAGATCGACCTCAAATGCCTTGGCGAAAATTGGAACCGCCCGGACGTCAAGGTCAGCTACCAGTGGACGACCCCGAGCTGGTCGTTCGACTCAAGCGTCCAGCCGCAGCCCGGGCAGGACCTGCAGTTCGATATGCGTCCCGGTCACCTGCAGTACCAGCTGATGAGCGTCCAGTGCCAAGCGACCGCGACGACGAGCCACGGAGTGTCATCGACCGAGCGCTCCGGCCTGGTGCGGATCACAAACGGCTGCTACGAGGATTACACGCTCGACGACCTCAACTACTACACGATCAACATCTTCGGCGACAAGTTCCACTACACGTACGAGTGGCTCAATGCCCTGCCGCCGGACAACAGCGGCGCGGTGACCGGACCGTTCAGTTTCAGGGGCGACCCGATCCCGGGACATCACGTCCCGAGACGGGCGGTGACCTACGGGCCAAACTGCCTCGATTACCAGAAGTACCTGCTCGGCCAGGGCTTCGACGTCAAGCAGTTCGACCAGAACGACGTTAACTGGGTCAATCATTAGCGGCGGGGCGGGCTCGCGGACAGCCCGGCGCAGGCGCGCAGGCTGGCATAGTGGGCGAGGGCGCTGCGGGCGGCAGCGCCCTCGTCCACGATCGGCTGGCCAGTGCCGGAGACGACCGCCGGGATGAACTGCGCGGTCAGCGGCGCATGCGGGTGCAGGGTGAGCTTGAGCACCCCGGTGGCGGTGCTGAAGGAGTTCTCCCACCACAGGAAGTTGCCCATGCCGTAGGCGACGAATGTGTGGCCGAGCCAGCCGGAGCCCTGGAGCACGTGCGCGTGCGCGCCGATGATGATGCTCGCCCCCGCGGCGGCCAGCTTCGGTGCGAGCGACAGCTGGTTCTGATCCGGGCAGGCCATGCCTTCCGTGCCCCAGTGCATGAACACGATGACGATGCGGGCGAGCCGTTTCGCGGCCCGGACGGCCGCCAGCGTCTGGCCGAGGTTGATCGCGTTCGCTTCGCCGGGCCGGTATGCGGTGGCCACCCACGACGAGGCCAGCTCGGCCACCTGGGATACGCCGACGATCGCGATCTTCGTGCCGTTGATCGTCGTCACATAGGGCGCCCAGGCCGCCGCCGCGTTGACTCCCGCGCCCACGTACGGGAAATGCGCCGCCTTCGCCGCCGCGAGCGTGTCCGCCAGCCCGATCTGCCCGTAGTCAAGGATGTGGTTGTTGGCGATCGTGACCAGATCCACGCCGGCGTCGCGCAGCGCGGCGAACGCGCCCGGCGTGGTCGCGAAGTGATAGGCCTTCGGTTGCGGCTGACCGCGGCTGGTCACCGGGGTCTCCAGGTTCACCGCGGTGAAGTCAGCCGACTCGAGCACCGAGGCGATGGGGCCGAATGCGGTAGCCGGATCCTCGAGCAGCCGCGCGACGCGCCCGGCGAAGTGCACATCTCCAGCGAACGCGAGCGTGACCTCACCAGCAGGCGCCACCGCGGAGCGGTGCACAACGACCGGGCTGACCCGCTGCGCCGCAGCCTGCGAGCCGTGCCGGGTCGGGGCGCCGGCCGAGCACGCTGCGATCAGCAGCACTAGGACCCCGGCGATGACGACGAGCAGCCGCTGGGATGGCACAGCCCATGAGCCTACGCCCGCCGGAGATCCTCCGTCTCGGACAGCCCGGCGAGGCGCCTCTCGAGGAACCGCTGCTCAGGCCCCGGCTGGGTGAGCTCGATGGCGCGTGCGTAGGCAGCGCGCGCGTCGTCGTTGCGGCCGAGGCGTCGCAGCAGGTCGGCGCGCGTCGAGTGGTAGTAGCGGTAGTCGTCGAGCACGAGGCCGTCGAGCAGGGCGAGTCCGGCTTCGGGCCCCTCGAGTTCGGCGACGGCGATCGCGCGGTTCATAGCCACGACCGGCGAGCCCGAGATCCGCTCGAGCCGCCGGTAGAGGAGCGCGATCTTCGCCCAGTCGCGTGGCTCGCGGAGGTGGAGATCGGCGATGGCCGCCTGGATGAGATACGTCCCACCGGCCTCGCTCCCGTGAACGGTGAGCGCGCGTTCGAGCAGTTCCCGGCCTGCTTCGATCTGGTGCTGGTCCCAGAGCGACCGGTCCTGGTCGTCGAGCAGGACGAGCTCGCCGCCCTGGAAGCGAGCGCCGCTGCGCGCGTGGTTGATGAGCATGAGCGCGAGCAGGGCGTGCGCTTGCGCTTCGTCTGGCATCAGCTCGACGAGCGAGCGGCCGAGGCGGATCGCTTCTATGGACAGGTCGACGCGTCCCGGGCCCCAGCCTTCGTTGAAGATCAGGTAGACGACCGCGAGCACGGCGTCGAGCCGCTCGGGCAGCAGATCGTCGGGAGGGACGGCGAACGGGATGCCGGCGTCGCGGATCTTGTGCTTTGCGCGTGTCAGGCGCTTGCTCATCGTCTCGAGCGGGACGAGGAAGGCGCGGGCGATCTCCTCGGTCGAGAGGCCGCCAAGCGTGCGCAGCGTGAGCCCGACCTGCGCGTCGAGCGCGAGCGCGGGGTGGCAGCAGGTGATGATCAGCTCGAGCCGCTCGTCCGGGAACGTTGTCGTCTCATCCATCGCCGCCTCCCGCGGTTCGATTCGAAGCTCACGCCCCAGCTGCTCGGTCTTCGCCGCCAGGGTCCGCTCGCGCCGGATCCGGTCGATCGCGCGGTTGCGGGCGGTCGCGATCAGCCAGCCGGTCGGGTGAGCCGGGGTTCCGTCGCGGTGCCAGCGTTCCGCGGCGGTCGCGAACGCCTCTTGCGCGGCGTCTTCGGCGAGCTCAATATCGCCGAGAAAGCCCACGAGCGACGCCAGGACCCGGCCCCAGTCGTCGCGGAAGACCTGCTCAAGCACCGACGAGAGGCTCCTCGCGGACCGGCCGGACCTCGATCGCGCCCGCGCCCTGTCGCTCCTGCAGATCGCCGGCTACGGCCAGGGCGCCGTCGAGATTCTCCGCCTCGACGAGGATGAAGCCACCGAGGAAGTCCTTGCTGTCGACAAACGGTCCGTCGGTCAGCAGCGTCCTCCCGTGCTGGTGGCGGACCGTCGTCGCCGACCCGACGTCCTGGAGGCGGAGCCAGCCGGTGACGTTCGGTCGGGCCAGGACCTCCGCGACCCCGGCGTCGATCCGCCGTTGTTCCTCTTCTGTTCGCTGTTCGCGAACGTCGATGTTGCTGTAGGCCAAGAGTGCGAAGCGCACGGCATCTCCTTTTCGCGTGGACGGGATTGTTCGCCTGATAGACGAATAGCGTGGCCGCAGACGGACACGCGTGCCTGTTTTCTTGCGTGCCTGTCCGTCTGGCGTCTGTCCCTTCGTCACTGAGGCACAACCGGCCGGCGCGCCGGCCATGACGAAGGGAGGATGGATGACGGACACACATTCAACGACTCGCCGTCTCGGCTGGGTGGTGGGGCTGACCTCGACCGCCTACTTCATGGTGGTTCTCGACTCGGTCGTCGTGATCACCGCGCTGCCGCGCATGCAGCGCGACCTGCACGTGAGCCTCTCGTCTCTGCAGTGGACGCTGAACGCGTACGGCATCGCGTTTGCCGCCGGGATCATCACCGCCGCTGCGCTTGGCGACCGGTTCGGCCGGCGGAAGGTCTTCACCATCGGGCTCGCATTGTTTACGGTCGCGTCCGTCGCCTGCGCCGTGGCGCCGTCCTTGTCGCTGTTGATCGCCGCCCGGACGGCACAAGGGCTCGGCGGCGCAGTGGTTCTGCCGCTGAGCTTGACGATCCTGACGGGTGCGTTCCCGATGGAGCGTCGTGGGATGATCGTCGGGATCTACGGCGGCCTCGCGGGTCTCGCCGTCGCGATGGGACCGATCGTCGGGGGGGCGGTCACGCAGGGCATCGACTGGCACTGGATCTTCTGGATCAACGTCCCGATCGGCGTCGTCGCCGTGCTCCTCGGTGTTCGGCTGCTACCGGAGAGCTATGGCGCACCGGAGCGACTCGACCTGGTCGGAGTCGGGCTCATCACCGCCGGCATCGTCGCTTTGGTCTGGGCGCTCAGCCGCGCCAGCCAGGTTGGCTGGTCAAGCGCGGAGGTCGTCGCCACGCTGATCGCGGGGGCGGTCCTAAGGAGACGCACGATGCTAAGCATCTCGGTGCCGCCTCGCCGCCGGCGGGAGTCCACTACGAGGTGGTTGACCTGATCCAGCGGTAGCAGGCGAGTCGACGGCATATAGTGCGGGTGGTTGCTCACTCGACGCGCGAGGAGTCGGATGGCTGCATATCTCGTTCTGATGCAAGATGTTCTTGACGTTGAGCGGTACCGCAACGAGTACCTGCCCGGGTTGAGGCCGTTCCTGCAGAAGTACGGCGCCGAGGTCCTGGTGGCAGGCTTCGACGCGGAGCCGGCCGAGGGTGAGCCGCCAAACAGCACGGTCGTGATCCGCTTCGCCGACGCCGCGGCAGCCTGGGGCTTGCTCAATGACCCCGACTACCGGCCGGTCAAGGAAGTCCGGTTCAGTCTCACGTCGCGGGGACAGGCAGTCGTCGCGCCCGAGTTCACGGCGGCGGGATAAGCGGCGATTCGCCGGCCGATGCTCAGGGCTCAGTACGAACGCCGCGGTCCGGTGCCGCAGGACGTGATTGCGGCGGTGGAGTTCACGGCGCCGCCGCTCCAGGCCGGGCAGGCGCTGGTGGAGGTCGTCGCGGCGCCGATCAACCCCGCGGATCTGCTGACCCTGACCGGCGAGTACGGCCAGTTGCCGCCGCTGCCTGCGATCGGGGGCCGCGAAGGAGTGGGGCGGGTCGCCGAGCTGGGCCCGGACGCTCGTCAGCCCGCGATCGGCCAGCTGGTCCTGCTGCCGCCCGGCTGCGGCAGCTGGTCCACCCACATCGTCGCCGACGCGGCACAGCTGCGGCCGCTACCGAACGAGGCCGACCCGCTTCAGCTGTCGATGATGACAATCAACCCGCCGACGGCAGCGCTGCTGCTGAGCGAATTCGTGAGCCTCGAGCCGGGCGAGTGGGTGATCCAGAGCGCGGCCAACTCGGCAGTGGGCCTCTACCTGGTGCAGTTGGCCCGCTACCGCGGCTACCGGACCGTCAACGTCGTGCGGCGTCAGGACGCGGCCGCGGTCGTACGCGAGACCGGTGGCGACGTCGTCCTCCTCGATGGCGAGGACCTCGCGCAACGCGTCGCCGAGGCGACCGACGGAGCGCACATCCGCCTCGGCATCGACGCGGTCGGCGGGGCCGCCACCGGACAGCTTGCCGACTGCCTGTGCGAGGGCGCGACGCTGGTCTGCTACGGCCGCATGAGCGGCGAGCCGTGTGCGGTGCAACCGGAAGCCTTGGTCTTCCGCGACCTCACGCTGCGCGGATTCTGGCTCGTGACATGGTTTCAGCGCACGCCCGAGGAGCGGCGCCGCGCGCTCGTCGGGGAGCTCGCCGGGCTGATCGCCACAGGCAAGCTGCACGCGCCCGTCCAGGCCACCTACGACGTCAGCGAGATCAAGGACGCGGTCGCGGCCGCTGCGAGAGGCGGGCGATCGGGCAAGATCCTCATCGTCCCGCGACGCTGAGCTCAGGCGCGAGAGCGCCCTTGCCTCAGCTCGGAGCCCAAGCGGTCACGCTGCCAGAATCCCCGGTCGATGCCGGGCCTGCTCTTCAAGCTGTTCGGTGCTGGCAAGCTGCCGCCGGCGATCCGCGACGAGATCGAGGGTGAGTCGGTGTTGTTCGAGACCGAGGGGATTCGCGTGGCGGTGCACCGCCACGGACGCGTTCCGGGTGCCCGCGACGCCGGCGGAGTGTCGGCGCGCCCGGGCGGCTTCGCGGTCACCGACCGGCGCGTGATCGGCTCGAGCGGCCGGGGAAAGCTGGTCGACGTACCGTACGACGCAGCCACCGGTGGGCCGGCGACGTTGACGCTCGACTCCGACGGGTTGCATGTCAGATTCGACCTCGACCGGGTGCACCCCTCATGCCACGGGGAGCTGCGGGTGGAGTTCCGCCAGCCGTTGACCGACGCGCAGCTGGCCGCCTTTCCCGCTCGTGAACTGTCGTTCGGCGTCGATCCGCAGAAGGTCGTTCGCCTGTTCGGCAGCCTCAGGAAGCTGCCGGAGAGCCCATCATCGGCCTGATCGAGCCCGGGCGGGCAAGACTCCACGCCGGGGGCTGTCGAAACCGGTCGAGCAGCGCCCGTAACGTCACGAGGTGAACTCACTTGAACGAACCGGATTGGTCGACGGGTGGTGTACCTGTTGATTATCACCCCGGTACACGAGACCCGGCGTTACCAAGGCGCGTGAGCGTCAGAACCGCCCGAGCTCAGTCCTGCCAGGTTGCCGTCCACTGGAACGTCTGGGTGCTCGCGAGGAGTGGGTAGCAGCCTGGGCCGGCGATATTGCGCTCGAAATCGGCGGTGCCGTGAGCGGTGCTCGCGGAGTCAAACGTGCCCTGGAAGTGGCCTGAACCGGATCCGGTCCACATCGTCGCCGAAGGCACAGAGAACTGCCCATCGGTGATCGGTGCTGGGGTCTGGGCGTCGAGTGTGCTCCAGTCGGATCCTGAGCAGGAGAAGGTGGGCGGGCGGGGAAGGCCGTTGTACTGATAGCGATAGGTGAAGTTGATGACGTTCGCCTGGTCGGGGCTCACGACGAAGGAGACGCTGTTGATAATGATGTTGGCGTTGTTCCCGCCGCTGAGGCTCGTAGCCTCCCAGTCGCCTGACTGCGGGCGCGGTTGTGGCGCGGGGACCGTGAACGAGAACCAGCCGCCGTTATCGGCCGCGACCGTGCCGTGCACGCTTGAGGCGATGACCTGCCAGTAGTAGCGACCGGGCGCAAGCGCACTGGTACTCGCGTGCGTCGCTGTCGTGGAGGCCCAGGAGCCGATGCACGCACCGTTTTCGCTTGGAAGCGCGGCGGCGCCTGACCGCTTGCGGACACAACAGCGGCGCGACCAAAGGTGGCGGAAGACGCCCCTTTTCAGTGCCGAGGGGCAGCGGTCCGCGACCGTGAATACGCCCGAGACAACCGCGTCCGGACCACCTCAGCCACGCGATCGGAACGCTTGGTCTGGCTGCTCTGAGATCGAGGGAGTGCCCGGCTCCGAGACGAACCTCATCGCGCGCGGACCGTGCGCGAGCGCGATCGTCCGACGCTGCTGCCCCTCGCTCGGCGCCGGAGTGCACGACGCGAGCGTGGGGCGGACAAGAGCGACCGTGCGTGAAGCCCATTCGCTCGCGTGGACCGCAGAGACCGACGGGCGCATGCACCGCCGCAGGCCTTCGGATCTTGACCCGAGGGCGGGGGAGCGTTCACGCCCGGGAGCACCAGATGTCTCACGTTCGTGCGGCCGTGCTCCGAGAGGCGCTCGGCGGTGCCACAGGACCTCAGGTCAGAGACAGCTCCTCCGTTGCGGCGCTGGTCGCGGCGCTGCAGCTCACGTGGCACCGGTCGGTGGGGACCCAGTTGTATGGCCGGCGATGACCGAGCCGCGGTGTGAGTGCCACGCGAGCGCGGCGATCGCGGCGATCGCATACATCGCGACAGCGAGTGCCTCGCCGGCGAACACGTCGGAGGCGTAGTGGGCGCGCAGGTAGATCCGGCTCAGACCCACCAGCACGGCGAGCAGCGCGCCGGCGGTGACGGCCGCGATCCGCGCGGTGCGGGTTGGGATCACCACCGTGAGCGCGATCGCGAGCGCCAGCCAGCCGACGGAGTTGGCGGCGTGGGCAGAGGGGTAGCTCTCACCGGAGGTGTGCACGAGCGGCGCCGGCGGGCGGGGACGGGCGACGATCGTCTTGGTGATCCACACGCTGACCCACGCGAGCGCCGCTCCGGCGACAAGCGCAGCTGCGCGGATGCGATGTCGACGTCTGATCAGGAGCCACGCCGCGAGGAGCACGGCCGAGCTGACGACCGCGATCAGGCCGAGCTTGGTGATGACTTGGGCTGCCTTATCGAGCCACGGTGCGCGCAGGTCGTCGGCGATCTCGAAGGCGCTCGAGTCCAGCGCGAGCGAGGGATTGGTGGTGACAGCCACGGTGAGCGCTACGAACACCGCAATGGCGGTCAGGGCCACCGCGGCCAGCAGCCATGACACAGATCGGCGGCGCACCGCTATAGCTTCGCGAATCTGCCGCTCGTCGAGGGGGATGCGCTTCCTCGCCATCCGTCTCACCTGAGCCGACGGGTGATGTGCTGAACTGGCTCGGATGCCGAAGCCAGAGCTCGAGTTCTTCGACCCCGAGACGCTCCCTTGGCGTGCTGTGGCGGGTGAGCCCGGCGTTTGGGAGCGAGTACTTGCCGACGATCCGGCCACTGGATTACTGACGCGACTTGTTCGGTGGGATCGTGGCGTCAGTACCTCACCTGCCGGGCCGGTCGCGCACGCATATTTCGAGGAAGTGCTGATCCTCTCGGGGTCGCTGCACGACCTCAGGCTCAATCAGACGTTCGCGGCCGGCTGCTACGCCTGCCGGCCGCCCCGCATGGTCCATGGTCCGTGGCGAACGGACGACGGCTGCCTCATGCTCGAGACGCGCTACGAGCTACAAGCTTCGAACGACGCGGAGCTGTGATGCGGGGGTGCGGACCAAGCGAGAAAGCGGCGAATCCGGCTACTGAAGGCCGGAGCGGACCGACGTGATCCGTCCCGTAGTCAAGCCGAACCAGTGCATGCGGCCCACGTAGCGCGCGTGCTCGACCTTGAGGCACCGGTCCATGACGACCGTGAGCCCACCGTCCTGCGCGATCTGCGCGCCCTCCTCATTGATCACGCCGAACTGGCACCAGAGGGTGCCGCCGTGGATCGCTACGGCTTCCCGAGCGATTCATGGAAGCGCATCCGGCGCGCGGAAGACGTTCACGATGTCGACCGCCACGGGCACATCGAGCAGGCTCGGGTAGCTCGTCTCGCCGAGCACCGCGGTCTCGCGGGGATTGACCGGGATGACCCGGTAGCCGTGGCGCTTGAGGTAGAAGCCGACGAAGTGGCTCGCCCGCAGTTCGTTGCTTGAGAGGCCGACGATCGCGATCGTGTGTGCGGCGTGGAGCACGCGCTGGATCGTCAACGGGTCCTGATACTGCCTGAGCTCGGTCATCTCAGGCGGGCGAGCCCCTGCTCGAGGTCCCAGATCAGATCGTCCACCGACTCCGTGCCGACGGACAGCCTGACGGTTCCGGGCCTGACTCCTGCCGCCTCCAACTCGGCATCGCTCAGCTGGCGGTGGGTCGTGCTGGCCGGATGGATGATGAGGCTCTTGGCGTCGCCGACGTTGGCCAGGTGGGACCACAGCGTCACGCCGCGGATCAGTTCCTGCCCGCCGGTTCGCCCCCCGGCGCACTCGAACGAGAACACGGCGCCCGCGCCACGGGGCAGATACTTCTCGACAAGCGGCAGGTAGCGGCTCCCCGGCAGATCGGGGTAGGTGGGATGAGAAGCGAGCTCATGGGCATCGAGAAACGCCGCCACCGCTCGAGCGTTGGCGACGTCCCGCCGTATAGCGCCGCAGACGCGACGATGTGGTCGCCCGGCTCAAGGAGCGTGAACAGCGCGGCCGCCTGTGCGGCGATCCCGCTCGCGAATGCCACCGCGCCGGACCCGCCCTCGAGGTTGGCCACTCGCTCTTCAAAGACCGCGACGGTCGGGTTCATGATGCGCGAGTGGGTGTTCCCGTACTCCTGAAGGTTGAAGTAGGCCGCCGCCGACTCCGGATCCTCGAACACGTAGCTCGTCGTTTGGAAGATCGGCGCCGCCCGGGCGCCCGTGTTCGGGTCGGGCCGCTGGCCGGCGTGGAGCTGGCGTGTCTCGAATCCGAAGTCGCGCGGCTCGTCGGGTCGCTCGCGGTCGTCGATCGCGGACTCCCCCGCAGGAAGTCGCCGATGATCGGCGTCTGGCGCGCCTCCTCGAGGAGGAAACAATCATGGCCGTATGGCGCATCGATCACGTGGGACTCGACAGGCTTGCCGAGCCTCCGAAGCGCGTGCTCGATCTCTCGCGATGCCGACGGCGGATACAGCCAGTCAGAGCTAAACGCGATCAGCAGCGTCCGCGCGGAAATGCCCGCGAGAGCACGAATGAGTGAGCCTCCGCCGTATTGCCGCGCGAGATCGGAGTAGGTCAGGGCACGCGAGGTGTACAGGTACGTGTTCGCGTCGAAACGCCTCACGAACGAGTCGGCCTGGTGTCGCAGGTAGCTCTCCACCTCGAACTCGGGCTCGGTGACCGTGTAGCGGATGTCGTCCGCGAACTGCAGCCGGCGGCCGAACTTGTCATGCAGCGACGGCGCCGAGAGGTGGGTGATGTGGCCGATCATGCGGGCTAGGCCTGGGCTAGGCCCATGCCAGCGGTCGGCGAAGCGTCCGTGCCGTAGTAGTGGCCGCCTTGCCACGCGGGGTCGCGCATGATCGCGTCCCGGGCGATCGCGTTCCAGGCGACGCCCTGCGGGTGCAGCGCGTGTGTGCTGGCGATCGCGACGACGGCGCCGACCTGGTCGGGGAACAGGATCGCCCACTCGAACGCCTGCATCCCTCCGAGTGAACCCACGGCCACGGCCACGAGCCGCTCGATTCCGAGCTCGTCGAGGAACGCGCGCTCCGTCCTTACCATGTCCGCGACGGTGATCACGGGGAAGTCTGAGCCGTACGGCCGGCCCGTTACCAGATCGCGCGAGGCCGGCCCGGTGGTGCCGCGGCACCCGCCGAGCAGGTTCGTCGAGATGACGGAGAACCGGTCGGTGTCGAAGGCCTTGCCGGGACCGATCATCCCGTCCCACCAGCCAAGTCCCTTGCCTGCGGTGCCGTCCCGATCCTCCGCACCGAAGCCGTCGCGGGTGGTCTCGTCCGTGGCCGTCCTCGAGAAGCCGGCGGCGTGCGCGTCACCGCTGAGCGCGTGGCAGACCAGGATCGCGTTGTCACTGCGGGGCGCGAGCGTGCCATACGTCTCGTAGGCCACGCGAACCGGGTGAAGCTCTCGCCCGCAATCGAGCCGTACCGGGTTCCGCAGATCGAGATGACGCGTCTGCACCGTCCCGACCGAGCCGGCGGCGAGCATACATGGTGGCGCCGTAGGCGCGGTCATCGATCTGTTCCCCGAGGTGCGGGTATTGTCACGTTTCTCTATTGAGAAACTACATTATGCGAGACGAGGGGCCAGATGACCACGATCGATAACGGAGTCAACGTTCAGGCGCTGCTCGACGCGCGCGGGGTGCTCGAAGGCGCGCCGGAGGCCGCCCAATTCAAGGCTTTAGTCCAGTCGCAGTAGCGCACAGTCTTCCGTTCAGCCGCCGAGCGTACGCTCAGTCCGGGGCCGGCTTCATGGTGTCAGCCGGACGGGTAGCCGTCCGGTGTGCGCGTCGGCCGCGTGAGCGAATCTCAGCACCACGATGTCTT
>DATKOY010000042.1:0-52014 GCA_035524415.1 Solirubrobacteraceae bacterium
CGCGCCGCCGCGGCGTGACGCTCACGACACCGCTTCGTCAATCCGCTCGCTGCTGCTTGCAATCGGCAGTGCGTAGAACACGGCGACGGCCGCACAGATGACCAGCGTGATGTACTGCGAGACGGCGGCGAGCGCGGTCGCAACCGCGTACGGAATCAGCCCCGTGATGGAACGGCTGAGGATTTGCCGGCGGCGCTCGATCGAGAGCTCCACGCTCAGCAGGTGTGCTTTGGCGAACAGGATGTGGCGGTTCAGCTCCGAGAACGTGATCGCCATCATCAGGAAGGACCCGGCATAGACGGCGGCTGCGACGTTCTCGCCATGGCCGGCCCGCAGATACGTGGCAATCAGGTCGGTCGCGAACGGCAACTCCGCGATCCACAGCAACAGCAGGAGGTTGAGCGTGAGGATCATGTGGTCGGGCTGGCGGAGCCGGCCGATCATCGCGTGGTGGTTGATCCAGATGATCCCGATCGTGAGAAACGACGTCGCATACGCGACATAGCTCGGCCATTGGTGCGCGAGCGCCCGGGCAAGGTTCGCCGTACCGTCGGGAGCCGGCACCCGGAGGTTGAGCGCAAGCAGGGTGATCGCCACCGCGATCACGCCGTCGGAGAACGCCTCGAGACGGGCCTTGGTCACGCCAACGGAGTTCGCCGGCACACGGCGGGGTCCTGTTCGGGCGATCCGTCCCCCCCGGCGGCCGTGACGTACGAACCGACCGCGCACACAAACCTTCCAAATCCCTCTACAGACCTTCTCATCGCGTGCCGATGTGTTCTTGATGGGACCACTCGGGAATGCCGCCAACCTCCGCGCGAGGAATCTGCGCTTCGCACTCGCGGGAACGGTCGTGCCCGTGCTCGTGGCGGTGTCGAGCCACGCGTTCTCGCATCGCGCGCCGTTCCTGATCGGTGCCGCGGGCGCCTGCATCGCCGCGATTGGTGTCGCGCTCGTCGACCCGCGCGGTCGGCTGCTGTCGCTGCTCGCCGAATTCACGATGATTCCGGCGCTTCTCCTGATGCAGTCCTACAGCGGCGGCGTCAGCTCCGGCTACTCGGTGCTGGTGGTCATGGCGATGACCTGGCTCGGGTTGCGAGCGACGCAGCGCGAGCTCCTTGGCGCCGCGGCCGTGCTGGTCGCGTGCTGCTATCTCCCGATGCTCGTGTTCGGCGCGCCGGCGTATCCGGTCGCATGGGGCCAGGCCACGATGCTGAGCCTGATCGGGTGCACGGTCGCCGCGACGCTGCACGGTGTGCGGGACGACACTCGTCGCCTCACGCGCAAGCTGCGCCAGGACGCCGTGATCGACGATCTCACGGGCGTCCTGAACCGCCGTGGCTGGCGGGGGATGGCGACGGTCGAGTTCGAGCGCGCCCGCCATCGCGGCGGAGCGGTCGCGCTGATCACGATCGACCTCGACGGCTTCAAGACGCTCAACGACGAGCACGGACACGAGCAGGGCGATCGGGCCCTGCAGGAGGCGGCGCAGTGGATGCAGGCATCGTTCCGCGGCCGCGACATCGTCGCGCGGCTCGGCGGCGACGAATTCGTCGTGATGCTCGCCGACGTCACGCTCGACGAGGCGATCGCCGCGTTGAGCCGCCTGCGCGGTGCGCCGCTGCGGGCGCGGTTCTCGGCCGGCGTCGCGATGTGGGACGGGATCGAGGATCTCACGGCGCTCATGCATCGGTCCGACAGAGCCCTGTACGCAGCGAAGTCGCGGGGCGGGCGCCAGACGCTCGTCGCGGCGCCACTCGAACGTCACCTGCACCTCCTCAGCGCTCGCGCGTCCTAGTCTGCGCCGCGTAGTAGGGTCCGTGCGTGCGGCACGTGGGCAAGGAAGTCAGGCGGATCCTCGCCGACCCACGGGCTCCGGTTCTCGTCCTCGCGCTGATCGTGGGGTTGTCCTTTGGCGCTCGGATCCTCGATCTCGGGCGACCGTGCGCCACGCCCTGCCGCCATGACAGCGACCACTCGCTGATCTTCGACGAGGCGTACTACGTCAACGCCGCGCGCGTGATCGACGGCATCCACCCACCGGCGGGCTCGCCCTACCACGATGCGCCGCTCCACAAGGATCCGAACGCCGAGCATCCGCAGCTCGCCAAGCTGATCATCGCCGGTGGCATCAAGCTGTTCGGCGACGGGCCATGGGGATGGCGGATCGGCAGTGTGCTGTTCGGGCTGATCGCAATCGTCGGCATGTACTTCCTCGTGCTGTCCGCCGGAGGCAGTGCCTGGCTCGGCGTCGGGACCGCGGCCGTCGCCGCCCTCGACAATCTGCTGCTCGTGCACGGCAGGGTCGCGACGCTCGATATCTACGCCGTGTCGCTGATGATCGTCGCCGCCGCGCTGTACCTGCGCGGCAAGGCGATCCCCGCCGGGATCGTGCTCGGCCTCGCGGCCTGCATGAAGCTCGTCGCGCTGTTCCTCGTGCCGGTGTTCATCCTGCTCGAGGTCCTTCACGTGATCTGGGCGCGTCGCGACGAGGGATCGTTCATGCGTCCGCTGCGCGCGCGGGCGATCCCGCTCACGATCACGATCGTGGGCGCCCTCGTGACGCTCGCGCTCGGTGTCTGGCTGCTCGATCTCCTCATGCCGGCGTACGACCCCGGCACCCAGACCGTCTACGCCGGCGATCCGTTCGCCCACATCGGCCACATGCTCTCGTTCGCCGCGAAGCTGAAGGCGGTCCCCAATGCCACTGGGATCAGCTCGACTCCGTGGCAATGGCTCGTCGACCAGAAGCCGATCGACTACTCGCGCGTCGCCGTCAACCAGTTGGCGAACGGCAAGATCATCGCAAGCCGCGCGCTGTTCGCCGCGAAGGGTGAGATCAACCCGTTCCTTTTGCTGTTGTTCTTCCCGGCGCTGTTCGCCGCGGTGGCGGCGGCCTGGCGCGGCCGCGACCGGGTTGCGGCGCTCGGTGCCGCCTGGTTGCTGGGGACGTTCATCCCGTTCGTGATCCAGAGCACGATCTTCGACCGGATCTCCTACCTCTACTACATGCTGATCGTGCTGCCGGGCCTGTACGTGCTGGCGGCATGGCTGTTCTCACCGTCGCGGGTCGGGCGGGCAGCGACGCTCGGCTGGGGCCTCGCGCTGATCTACAGCTTCGTCGACCTGTATCCGGTCAGAAGCTTCACCGGCCATTGAGCGGCCGATCGACGGCCCGCGCCGACTGACGGGCACCCCAACTGCGAGACTGCGTGCGATGACTCAGCCCGGAAGCTCGGCATACGGCGAGGCAGGCGTCGACTACGCGACGCTGGACGCCGGTAAGCGCAACGCGCTCACCGAGGCGCTCGCGACGTCCGGGCTGCTCGGTCAGCGGGGCGGCCGCGCGATCGACGAATCGCGCGGCGAACCGGCATTCGTGTTCGAGCTCGCGGGGCGGACGTTCGCGTTCGTCGTCGAAGGACTCGGCACGAAGTCGATCATCGCTCGCCAGCTCCAGGACGAGCTTGGGGCGAGCGGATTCCGCAACGTCGCGTACGACACGGTCGCCGCGATCGTCAACGATCTCAGCTGTGTCGGCGCCTTGCCGCTCGTCGTCAACGCGTACTTCGCGACCGGCGCATCGGGGTGGTATGAGCAGCACGACCGGCAGCTGGCCCTGCTGCGCGGCTGGCAGCAGGCGTGTATCGATGCCGGTGCCACGTGGGGAGGGGGAGAATCCCCCTCGCTGCCCGAACTCGTGGCGAGCGACGACATCGAACTCGCCGGCAGCGCCGTTGGGCTCGTGCCCGACGGCCAGTCGGCGATCCTCGGCGCGGACCTCGCCCCCGGAGACGAGATCGTATTGATCGCGAGCAGCGGCCTGCACGCGAACGGCTCGTCGCTCGCGCGGATGATCGCCGGACGGCTGCCGGATGGCTACATGACCCGGCTGCCGAGCGGCAGGTCGTTCGGCGCGGCGCTGCTCGACCCGACGGTCCTGTATGTGCGCCTCGTGGAGGCGCTGCTGCACGGCGATGTCGGCGTCCACTACCTCAGTCACATCACCGGACACGGCATGCTCAAGCTGATGCGCCCGCGGCGCGACTTGACCTACCGGATCACCCGGCTCCCGGAGGTGCCTGAGGTGCTCGCGTTCCTCGCCAGGGAGGCCGGGATGGAGCCGGCAGCGGCGTACTCGACCCTCAACATGGGCGCCGGCTTTGCCGTCTACTGTGCGGCCGCAGCCGGGCAGGACGTCGTGCGGGTCGCCACGGGGCTGGGATTGACCGCGCACGTCGCCGGCGCCGTTGAGGCCGGACCGAGGCGGGTCATCCTGAGCGAGCTCGACGTCGTGTTCGAGAGCTCCGACATGGATCTCACGCCACGCGGCTGACCGGCGGCCGGCTGACCGACGGGGCGATCGCGCCGCAACCGACCGCCTGCAGGCAGTCGATCAGCTCGGACCGATGACCCGCGTCCCGGCACACACACGATCGAGCCGCCGTAGTTCGCGCTGGCCCCGCAAGCGCGAGCCGTCCTGATCATCTCGATGTGCCGGGGATCGAGCCTGAGCATGCGCGCCCGTGCATCGAAGCTCGCGTCCACCCCCGCTGCGAGGGCCTCGTGGTCTCCGGCGAGCAGCGCATCGCGAGCGCTGCGCGCTGCGGCGGCCAACTCGGACATCGCCGCGCGCATGATCGCGTCGCCGCGCGCGAACCGCGCGCGCAGGTCGCCGTGCACAGCGCCAGAGTTCTCGCCGGTCTCGGTCCGCCACGCGAGCACGAGCGGCGGCAGCAGGTCGCCCGCGAGCGACTCGTACTGCCCGTGCCCCGCGGTGCTGCCGGCGGCTCCAAAGTCCATGAACGTGAGGCCTCCGTACGCCTGCGCGACACGGTCCTGGAGCCCCGCCGCGATGCCGAGATCCTCGACCTCGACGGCGAGCGCGAGCCCCGCGAGCTGATCTGGGGACGGCGAGCACCAGTGCAGCGCGCACAGAGCCTTCAGCGTTGCGAGCACGATCGCGCTCGAGCCGCCGAGGCCGACCGAACGCGGGATCGACGTGCGCCACCGGATCGACACGTGCCGTGCTGCGCGCGCGGGCTTCTCGACGATGTCCGTGATTTCGACCGCGCCCGTCGCTCCCACGCGACCATGTGCGGTGGCGATCCCGTAGCGCGACACGTGCTCGGCGGGAACCTCCTGGATCGCGACCACAGCGCTGGCGCCGCCGCGCTCATACGCCTCGATCAGCCGCGGAACGATTCCCCGCGCCGCACTCGCCGGCGTCTGAAAGATCGCGTCGCCGACGGCGAGCACGACTCCCTCGCCGTGCGCGAACCCCTCCGCGTGGCGGACCGCGTCGCCGAGCCCGGCCGGACGTGCCTGGCGCGTGTACAGGATCTGCAGGCCGGTGCGCGGATCGATCAGCGGTCCGGTATCGAGCTCGGGATCGGCGTCGAAATGGTCCTCGATCGCGCGCTTGCGGCGGCCGGTGACGAACAGCACGCGTGCGATCCCGGCGCGGACAAGCTCCTCGACCACATACTGCACGACGGGCTTGTCAACGACCGGCAGCATCTCCTTGGGCTGTGAGCGGGTTGCCGGTAGCAACCGGGTGCCGAGCCCTCCGACCGGGACGACTGCGTCCGTGATCGCCACGCGCCGAGGTTAGGCGACGCTCCGAGCCGGCGCGAGCTCGCGTGCGTGCAGCGCCCGGGTGTAGCCGGCCGCGAGTCGCTCGAGCGCCGACTCCCACGTGGCCTCGCGGACGGCCGCGAGTGCGCCCCGCCGCAGGCGGCTGCACTGCAGCGGTGCGCCGACAAGCGACAGGAGGGCCGCCGCCAGCGCGTCCGCATCCGGCTCGGCGAGCACGCCGGTGACGCCGTCCTCGATCAACGACCGCGGGCCGCCGCGATCGACGGCGACGACCGGCAGACCGCTCGCCTGGGCCTCGAGCACCACCTGCCCGAACGTGTCGGTCTCGCTCGCGAACAGGAACAGATCCGCGCTCGCGTACGCGCGGGCGAGGTCGGTGCCGCCGAGCCAGCCGAGGAAGGTCGCCTGGTCGCCCAGCCGGTCGCGCAGCGACTCCTCCTCGGGGCCGCCCCCGGCGAGCACGAGGTGCAGTCGCGGGTCGCGCCAGCGCGCGGCGAGATACGCGTCCGCGAGGAGGTCGACGCCCTTCTCCTTCGTCAGGCGCCCCGCGTACAGGACGTTGATCGCGTCGGGCAGCAGACCCGGCGTGCGCAGGCCGGGGTCGAAACGGCCGAGATCGACGCCGCGATCCCAGCGTCCGGTCCGCTCGGGGTCGACGCCGAGCTGCGCGAGGCGCGCATCGCTTGCGGGGCTCGGGGACAGGACCACATCGCAGCTGCCGTAGAACCCGCCGAGCGCCAGGCCCGCGAGCGCCTCGAGCTGAGCCTGCCCGCTCCGCACGCCGGCGTACGCGGCGAGCTCGGTGTGGTAGCTGCCGAGCACCGGCAGCTCGAGCACGCGCGCCAGCAGCCAGGCGCCGATCCCCGCCGGCCCCGGGGAGCACAGGTGGACGAGGTCGTAGCGGCCTTCGGCCAGCGCGTCGACGATCGCCGGGAGACTTGGGACGCCGACCTTCAATCCCGGATAGAACGGGATGTCGACCTCCGCAACCGCGCTCAGCCGGCGGTCGACATCAGCATCCGTCCCGACCACCTCGACCTCGAAGCCCGGCACCCCGCGATCACGGATCTGCTGGATCGTGTGCGTGACGCCGTGCATCCCGCCGAGGCCGTCGGCGACGAGCGCGACCCGCGGCCGATCGCCGTCGGTGCGGGTCAACTTGAGCTTCTCGCGACCCAGGAACGCGCTCGCCGCCGCGTACGGAATCGCGGGGATGCACGCGTCGAAGATCGCCTGGGCGCCGCGCTGGAGGTCGAGCGTCGCGGCGCCACTGGCCATCTCGACGATGCCGTCGACGGCCGCGGCGAGTCTGCGCTCGTGGATCCTGCGCGCGCGGCGGTAGAGGTCGGGATGGCTGAGCTCCCCCTCCTGGAGGGCCCTCAGCAGCCGGCGCTCGTCGATCTCGAGGTCCATCCCCTCGAGCCACGCCCGGAGGAGCGCGAGCGCGTCCTGCGGCCCGAGGTCGGCGGTGACGGCGCCGCTGCGCACATCGCCCTCGCACATCACGCGCTCGACGATCTTCAGGACGGCGCCTGGATCGGGGCGTGAGGCAGCGTGGCGATCGCCGAGCGCCCGAATCGCGAGCGCCATTGCCGCGTGCGTCCACTTGGCGGCGCTGCCCTGCGCGCCGTGGGCGGCCGCCCGGCCGGCACGGATGTGCGCGAGGAACTCCTGGGGCGTCGCGCATCGCGGCGTCTCGGTGAACGTGCGCCCGATATCGATTCCGGCGTGGTCGTCCGAGCCCCCGATGGCGGTGCCCCCATGGGTCTCGATGTAGACGAACGCCGGCAGGTTCAGTTCCTTGGCCCGGGAGCCGTTGCGCGTCTCCCAGATCGGGAACAGCTGAGCGAGTCGCCGCCGGTGGCGCGCGGTGAGCGGCGCCTCGACGGCGTAGAACGGATGGGCGAGCGCGGCCGTGATCTCGTTGCCGTGCAGGTACGCCGCGCAGGCTTCGACGTCGTCGTTGTGCGCCTGCAACCAGTCGTGATGATCGGGCGTGATCCCGTAACAGAGCACGTGCACCGCCTGCGCCTCGCCCTTGAACCACGCCGTCAGCTCCTCGGAGATGAACGTGTCGGGGAGGTGATCGAGCGTCTCGGCACCGGCGATCGTGTCGTGATCGGTGATCGTGACGAAGTCCATTCCGCGGCGCTTGGCGAGCTCGTAGACCTCTTCGGGCGCTGTTGCGCACTCGGGCAGGTGCAGCGAGCGCTGGATGCCGAGCTTCGACAGCTCCGACGCTGTCGAGTGGACGTGCATGTCTGCGCGACTCGTTTCGTTCATGGGATCAAGGATTGCCCTGCAAACCCGCGTGTTCGTGAAGAAGGCGCTCACGTCCTGTGACGATCTCGTAAACGGGTGGATGACCCGGGAGCGCGTCGGAGAAAGTTCGAGGGGTGCAGATGAGCGTGTCGTCCGGGCCCGATCTGGTGCTCGCCCAGTGCGGAATGTTGAGGATCGAGATATCGCTGCGCCCGTTCTCGTTCACCGTCCGCCGCGCGGGCCGGCGCGTGCTCCGGGCCGCCGGTCTATGGGTCGCCGACGGCACGATCCACGACCACTTCGTGCAGTTCACCGAGGGCGTGGTCGCCCGCGAGGAGCTCTCGCCGCACGAGCGCGCGCTGCGCGCCGTGCTCGCCGCGCGTGGCGAGCACGAGCTCGTGCTCGCGCTCACGCTTCAGGGTGGTCGCGACGCGTCCCTGCGGATCGTGCTCCCCGACGATCAGCGGATCGCGCTCGAGCTGAGCGCCGACGGCGAGCCGCTCCGGCTCGCGCTCGAATGGGACCGCCGATCCGAGGAGCGGTTCGTCGGCCTCGGCGCGCGCCACTGCACCCAATTCGACCAGGGCGGCCGCGCGGTCCAGCTCGGTGCCGACCGCCGGTATACGGGACCAGACTGCCCGCCCGACATGCTCGCTGCGGGCGGGATTCCGCAGGGCGACTATGCGCCGGTGCCGTGGCTGCTGTCGAGCCGTGGCTACGGCGTCTGGGTCCAGACCGACGCGAACGGCACCCGATTCGATCTCGCCGGCGAGCGGGTCGCCGTCTCGACGCGAGCGAGTGCCGGCCCGCTGCGCGTCGAGCTGCTGTGCGATCCCACCCCGGCGGCGCGGCTGCGCGCGCTCTGCCGCCTGACCGGCTTCCCGGCGGTCCTGCCCGAATGGGCGTACGGCTTCTGGAAGAGCCGCGACGTGCACGAGCACCAGGACGACGTGATGGACGACTTTCACGGCTTTCGCCGGTGCGAGATCCCGCTCGACGCGATCGTGATCGACTCGCCGTGGGCGACCCAGTACAACACCTGGGAGTTCAACCCGCACCAGTTCCCGGATGCGCCGGGGATGATCGGGATGATGCGCGCGGACGGAGTCCGGACGGTCGTGTGGTGCACGCCGTGGGTCAACCTCGACTCGCGTGACGGGCAGATCCCGCCGCAGCCCGAGTCAGAGCGGCTGCATCGCGAGCCCGCGCCGACGTACGCTCCGGCGGCGGCCGCCGGTCACTTCGTCCGCGGTTCCGACGGGGAGCCGTTCGTCACGCAGTGGTGGATGGGCACGGGCTCGCCCGTCGACCTCACGAGTCCCGCGGCCGAGGAGTGGTGGCGGGAGCAGGTCAAGCGCGTGCTGTCGCTCGGTGTCGAGGGCATCAAGGGCGACGATGGCGAGGGCTACTACATCCCCGACGATGTGCAGCTCGCCGACGGGCGGTCGGGCGCCGCGGCCGCGTGGGCGCTCGGCGGGTTGCACCGCCTCGCGCTTCAGCGGGCGCTCGACGAGGTTCACCCCGGGCGCGGCGTCCTGTTCAGCCGCAGCGGCTGGACCGGGCAGCACGCGACGGGGATGACGTGGGCTGGGGATCAAGCGTCGGACTTCTGGTCGCTGCGCGTGACCGTGATCGCCACGCTCGCCGCGGCCTGCAGCGGCTACTCGAACTGGTCCCACGACGTCGGCGGTTATCTCGGCCACCGTCTCGTCGAGCGCTGCCCGCCCGAGTTGCTCGTTCGCTGGCTTCAGTTCGGATGTTTCACCCCGCTGATGCAGGCGCACGCCCGAATGCCGCAGGAGCCGTGGCACTACGGCGAGCGCGTGCTCGACTTCTACCGGGCATATGTGCTGCTACACGAGCAGCTGGTGCCGTACGTCCGGGCGGCGGCGGCCACCGCGCACCGCACGGGGCTGCCGGTTGTCCGTCCTCTGTGTTTGGTGGATCCTGCGGATCCACGCGGGTGGACGATCACCGATGCGTACGGCTACGGGCCGGCGCTGTGGGTCGCGCCGGTACTCGACGACGGTGCGCGCGAGCGGGAGGTCGCGCTTCCGCGTGGCGAGTGGATCGAGACGTGGTCGGGCGCGCGGGTGACCGGCGGGACCGAGGTCGTCGTCGCGACGCCGCTGCACAGGATCCCGGTGTGGGTGCGGGCAGGCTCGATCATCGTGACCTACCCGGCTGCGCATGTCGCGCGCGGGCTCGGGGACGTTCCTGAGAGCGCGCGGCCACTCGAGGCGGCGCTGTGGGGCGAGCCGCGGCTCGGGCGCGCGCTCGCGCGACTCGCGGACGGGACGCAGATCGGCTGGCGGCGCGGGCGGTGGTCGCTGCCCGATGGGCGCGATGTGACCGTGCGCGAGGTCGGTCGCTGAGCGGTCGTTGACGTCGCGAGCCGCCGCCCGTCGGCTATGCACGCGAGGGCTCGGGCGCGGCCGGCGTGCCGGTCTCTCGCAGGCCGATCCGCTCGTGCAGCCGCCGCAGCGGCGCCGGCGCCCACCAGTTCCAGCGGCCGAGCAGCACCATCAGCGATGGCACGAGCAGCGCCCTGACGATCGAGGCGTCGATCAGCACCGCGAGCGCGGCGCCAAGGCCCAGTTCCTTGATGAACACGAGCTGCGAGGTCGCGAACGCGCCGATCGCGACCGCGAACAGCAGCGCCGCCGCAGTCACGATCCGCCCCGTTCGCTCGAGGCCGATCGCGACCGCGTCACGGTCCGACGCACCGCCGTCGTGGGCCTCCTTGATGCGGGACAGCAGGAACACGCCGTAGTCGGTCGCGAGCCCGAACGCGACCGCCGCGAGGAAGATCGGTTGGGCCGCATCGAGCGCCCCCTGGCTCGTATAGCCGAGCAATCCCTGAAGGTGCCCGTCCTGGAAAATGAGCACGAGGATCCCGAACACCGCGCTCAGGGTCAGCAGATTCATCACGACCGCCTTGATCGGAAGCACGACTGAGCCCGTGAACAGGAACAGGATGATCAGCGTCGCCGCCACGATCACGGCGAGCACCGCGGGCAGGTGGGCGCCGAGGCTCGATTCGAGATCGAGATACGCCGCGGTCTGCCCCGCGACGCCGACGTAGAACGGCTCATGCAGTGCTCGCACATCGTGGACGAGCTGCTTGGTCGGTTGGCTGAGCGGCGGGTGCAGCGGGGCGATGTCGACAAGCGCCCGCTCGGGCCCGGCCGGCCGCGGTACCGACACCGTTGAGACACCGGGCAGGCTGCGCACGCGCGCGGCGAATGCCGCGGCCTGCGGCGAGCCGGCGGGCGCTCCGACGACGACCTCGAGCGGGGTCGTCCGGTTCGGCGGGAATTGCTGCGCGAGGGCGTCATTCACCTGGCGGGCGCTCGCGCTCGGTGGCAGGACGCTCGCGTTCACGGTGATGAACCTGATGCCGGTGAACGGGATGCCGAGCGCGATCAGGAACGCTGCGCTCAGCACCGCGACGCGCACGGGGCGGCGCATCACGAACTGCGAGAGCCGGTACCACGCCCCGCTCTCGGTGGGGCGCGCGTCACGGTCCGCCGCGCGCTGCAGCCATTTCGGTGCAAGTGCGTTCACCCTGGGTCCGAGCACCGCGAGCAGCGCCGGGAGCACGAGCAGCGCAAGCGTCGCCGCCAGGAGCGCGACCATCGCGCCGGCGATGCCCATCGAGTACAGGAAGCGCTGGGGGAAGATCGCGAGCGCCGCGATCGCCGAGGCGGCCGTGATCGAGCTGAACATGATCGTCCGGCCGGCGGTTGCGAGCGTGCGCTGGAGCGCCGGCGCGCCGAACCCTGCCTTCGCGGTCTCCTCACGATATCGGGAGACCATGAACAGGCTGTAGTCGATCGCCAGCCCGAGGCCGAGCCCGGTCACGAGGTTGAGCGCGAAGACCGACAGGTCGACCACGTTCGAGACGATTCGCAGCGCGAAGAACGTCGTCACGATCGCGAGCCCGCCCAACAGCGGCGGCAGCAGCGCCGCGACGAGCGAGCGGAAGAACATCAGCGACAGGAGGAAGATCAACGGGAACGCGAGCAGCTCCGCGTGCGCGAGGTCGTGGCTCACCTGCGTGTTCGCCTGCGCGTTTGCGATCGCCTGGCCGCCGAGCTTGACATCGGACTGCCCGGCGAACTGGCGCTCGATCTGCTGCGCGTCGTCCTTGATCCGCGTGTCCGACAGCGGCTTGAAGTACGCGACAACGTACGTCGAGCGCTGATCGCGGGACACCATCGCCGGATCGCCGGTGGTGTCGTAGCCGGCGACCGCGGCAACGTTGGGCTGAGCGCGCAGGCTCGACGCGACCTCGCTCACGCGGGCGCGCCCGCTTGCCGTGTGAACGTCGACTCCGGTGACGAGCGCGACGATGCCGGCGTCGATCTGGCGGCCGGCCGCCTGCTCGTAGCGGTTCGTGGCCTGGACCGATTGCGTGGCCGGATCGTTGGCCCCGTACGGGCTCAGGTGCTTGGCGACCCCGGCGCCGAAGATGCCGGCGACCGCCGCGATGATCACCGCCGCGAACAGTACGCGACGGCGGTGCGTGTACAGGAAGGTGCCCAGCCTGCTCAACATTGACCCGCTCCTCACTCGTGTTCCCCTGCGAGGCGGCGCTCGGTCGCCCTGCACCAGTCGACCATCCACTGCGTGAACCCGATGCCGAGCTCGAGCGTGAGGCGCGGCCCCTCCGGGCCGCGCTGCGCGATCGGCTCGATCTCCCGCAACTGCGCGAGCTTGCGCTCCTGGCGCTCGCGCATCGCGCGGATGTTCTCGATCCGGCGCTCGGGCGCGCAGTCGGAAAAGAACAGCTTCAGCATCCCCTCGTCGCGCAGCTCGTACAGCTGCTCCTCATCAGCGGACAGCCAGCGATTGAGCGCGGCGCTACCGGCGTCGGTGAGCTCGAACACGGTCCGCGCCCGGCCGCCGGACGGTTCCGACCGGCCCCGAACGAGGCCCTGATCCTCGAGCCGCTTGAGCTCGGGGTAGATCTGGCCGTAACTGGCCGCCCAGAAGAACCGCGTCGACTTGTCGACGAACTGCTTGATCTCATACCCCGTGTTCTTGCCGAACGCCAGCATCCCGAGGATCACTTTGCCGGTCGGCGTCAGCTCCAGCGGCTCGGCCTGCGGGGTGGGCTCGGGCGTCGCCATACATCGGCACGATATATCTTGCCGAGATATCTGTCAAGGGGACGGCACGCCTTAGGGCCGCGCAGTCGCGCCCAGAGCGGGACCGATTCCACACTCGGCTGGCTCGATCCGGCCGAGGTCCGGCGGGTTCGCCCGGCCCCGCGCAATCCGGCTGAGGTCCCGTCGGCCGGGCACGATCCGGCCGAGGTGCCGCCAGCCCTGCAAGCTCCGGCCGAGGTGCCGCCGGCCCGGCACAACGTGAAACGAGTTCCCCCCGTCGCGACGATCCTGCAGATAAGCACCGCGGCGGTGCTTATCTGGCAAAACTCCGAGCGCGGCGCGGATGTTTTCACGTTATGCCGGCCGGCGCGGATGCCCGCCACCCGAACGATCGCCGGCCCCATCCGAGACGCGCCGTCGAATCAACCATCGAGTGTCACGAATCGGAAATTGGAGTTGAGCTGGCGGGCGGAGCACTGGGCGAACATCAGCTGCTCGCCTGCGTCCGCGCCGGCGCATACGTGTGTGCGGGCGAGGCCGGGGGGTTAAGATGGGGCGCGAGCGTCGTGGAGGTTCGAATCCGATTTGGCAACGGTCTCGCGCGGTTCGCGCCCGCGCCGATGCTGAGGGTCGAGCTTCCCGACGGGGCGACCGTCGAGCAGCTCTACGACGAGCTCGCCGTCACGCATCCTGAGCTCGCACCCGCACTGCGCTCGGCGCTCCCGGTCGTCCAGGGCGCCCACGTCGAGCGCGGCCGAACGCTCGCCCAGGGCGAAGAGGTCGCGCTGCTCGCACCTGTCGCCGGAGGCTGAGAACAACCCGAAGGGAGACACCGATGGCCATCGAACGAGCCGACCTCAGCACCGCAACCGTTCACCGCACCGTGTTCGTCGACACCTTCACGAACGGGTTGCTGGGACCCGATGTCCCGATGCTCGGCCCCGTCGCCGACGGCGGGCACATCGTCTGGAACTCCACTCCGGGCTGCTGGGGCCCGATGATCACGCCGGCGATCCGTGGCGGCCACGAGGTCAGCCAGCCGGTCGCCGTCGACGGGGCCGCCGTGGGCGACGCGATCGCGATCCGGATCAAGGACATCGAGGTGACCTCGATTGCGACCGCGTCGGGGAACGACCAGGCGATGGAGGGACGCTTCAACGGCGATCCGTACTGCGCGCCCGTGTGCCCCGGGTGCGGGACCGAATGGCCCGAGACCCGCGTCGACGGGATCGGCCAGGAGGCGATCCGGTGCGCGAACTGCGGCGCCGACGCCACCCCTTTCACGTTCACCAACGGCTATACGATCGCATTCGACGAGCTGCGTAGCGTCGGGCTGACGGTCCCGCGGGAGGCGGCGGAGTCGTTCGCGCGAGATGCCGCGCGCTTCGCGGCACTGCCGGACAACTCGATCCAGAACCCGATCCTGACGTTCGCACCCCACGACATCGTCGCCCTCGCGACGCGCCTGCGCCCCTTCATGGGCCAGCTCGGTACCTCGCCCTCGACGACGATCCCGGACTCGCACAACGCCGGCGATTTCGGCTCGTTCCTGATCGGCGCGCCGCACCGCTACGCGCTCAGCGCGCAGGATCTGCAGACCCACAAGACGGATGGGCACATGGACGTCGATGCCGTCCGCACCGGCGCGATCCTGATCTGCCCGGTCAAGGTCGGCGGCGGCGGCGTCTACCTCGGCGACATGCACGCGCTCCAAGGGGACGGCGAGATCGCCGGCCACACGTGCGACGTGTCCGGAACGGTCACGCTCCAGGTGGAGGTGATCAAGGGGCTGTCGATCGACGGGCCGATCCTGTTCCCCGTCACCGATGACCTGCCGTTCCTCGCGCGGCCGCTGTCCGAGGAGGAGCACATGCGGGCGCGCGTGCTGGGCCGGCGCTACGGCGTCAGCGAGCTCGAGGACTCCGTGCCGATCTCCGTGATCGGAACCGGCCCCGACCTCAACAGCGCCACCGACAACGGTCTCGCCCGCGCCGCGGAGCTGCTCGAGATGACGGTCCCGGAGGTCAAGAACCGCGCGACGATCGCGGGCGCGATCGAGATCGGCCGTCATCCCGGGGTCGTCCAGGTCACGCTCAGGGCGCCGGCCGACAGGCTCGATCAGCGCGGGCTGCTCGGCTACGCGGCGGAGCAGTACGGGGCGCGCTGATCAGCGCTTCTGCTCCCAGGCGTCCTCGAGCAACCCGGCCAGCTTGCCACACCTCGCGGTCATCGTGTGTGCGGACTCTCGTGTGCGAGGGCTATCCTCGCGGCCGTGCATTTTTCGTCGCTCACGCCGCCTGAACAGCGGGTTCTCGGCTGCCTGATCGAGAAGCGTTGGACGACGCCGGACCAGTACCCGCTGTCGCTGAACGCCCTACGGCTTGCCTGCAACCAGTCGACCAATCGCGACCCGGTCACCGACTACGACGAGCACACCGTGCGCGAGGCTGCGCAGCGCCTGTCGAAGTACGGGCTCGCTCGCCTCGCAAGCGGCCACTCGAGCCGCGCGACCAAATTCCGCCACCTGGCCGAGGAGGGGCTCGGGCTCGGCCGCGAGGAGCTTGCGGTGCTGGCCGTGCTCCTGCTCCGGGGACCACAGACGCCCGGAGAGCTGAAGGGTCGCTCGGAGCGGATGGCTCCGCTCGCGACGCTCGAGGACGTCGATCGCGTCCTCGTGACCCTGATCGGCCGCGGCTACGCGAGGCGGATCGAGCGCCGGCCGGGACAGAAGGAGGACCGGTTCGAGCAGCTGCTCGGGGGGGAGGGTGATTCGGTCATGACCGAATCACCCACGTCCGTCCCTCAGCACGCGCCCGTGGTGCACGCGATGCCGTCATCCACTGACGAAAGCCGCGACGGGCGCCTCGAGGAGCGCGTGGAGGCGCTGGAAGCGGAGGTCGCGGCGCTGCGCGCCGAGCTGCGGGCGCTCCACGAGGCGCTCGGGGACTAACAGCTCGGCCGGTCGGTCACCGGGTCGCCGGTCGAGCGCTTGTAGAGGTCATCGACCTCGTCGTCCTCGGCGGCCTCGCGGGCGGCGAGCAGGCGGTCGACCGGGGCGATCTTTGCCTGCAAACGCAGCCAGAGCGACAGGCGAACGCTGCTCGGGTCGGGAATCGCGATCCCAGCTCCTGCATCCGGGCCTCGAGTCGGTGGCGATGCCCGCTCTCGGCCTCGGCCATCCGCCGCAGGATGTCCGGCTCGCGCTCGGGCATCCGCTGCGCGATCAACTCGTAGACCGCGCCCGCCACGACCTCGCCCTGCCAGGCTTTGAGAAGGCGCCCGCGGACCTCGTCGGGAGCGCTGCGCGGGACCATGGACCGGAGGCTACCCGCTCGCTCGCTAGCCTTGGCGTCGTGCCAGGATCCCAGATCAAGGGCTGCGCGCTCGCGCTCGTCGCCGTTGTGGCGGTGCTCGCGCTGGCCGGCTGCGGCGGTGGCGGCGCGACCGCCGCGACCAGCACGTCGTCGGTCAACTCCGCCGTCACACAGGCTCATCACGCGAAGCGGGCTGCCGCGGCCCGGCGAACGGTGCCCGCGCTGATCCCGCCGCCCGGCGCACCCGCGCGCAGCGTGCAGGTGCCCGTGCTCACCTACCACCGGGTCGCGCCGCTCAGCGCCGTCGGCATCACCGACCTCAAGGTCGACCCGGCCAACTTCGTCGCGGAGCTGGCGGCGATCGACTCCGCCGGCTACCACACGATCAGCCAGGCACAGCTGTTCGAGGCGCTGTACAAGGGCGCGCCGCTTCCGCCCAAGCCGATCATCATCTCGGTCGACGACGGCTACGTCGACGATGTGACGCGGATCCTGCCGGCGCTCGAGCGCTTTCACATGGTCGCGACGTTCTTCGTCATCACCGGCCGTATGACCGAGCCGGGTTTCCTGTCCGCCGCCCAGATCCGCCGGCTCGATGCGGCGGGAATGGATGTCGGCGACCACACCGCGCATCACGTCGACCTGCGGGTGCTGACCCCGAGCGAACTGCAGATGGAGACCGCCGGGTCTCGGCAGGTGCTCGAGCACGTGCTCGGGCATCCCGTGTACTTCTTCGCGTATCCGTTCGGCGCCTACAACGACAACGTCGTCGCCGCGGTGAAGGGCGCCGGCTTCACGATGGCGTACACGACCGCCGGCGGCACGACCGAATCGACCTCGGCGCCGCTCACGATGCCGCGGATCCACGTCGGGCGGGCCGAGACCCCGAGCGGCGTGCTGTCGCTCCTCGGAGGGGCGTAGGGAGCTGCGGTGGGCCCGGTCCGGTCGCTGATCGAGTTCCGGGGCGCGCGCGTCGATGCGGGACCGGGCGGTGAGCTCGCGCAGGCGATGCGCGACGAGATCGCGGTGATCTACGACGGGCTCGAGCTCGACGGCGACTCGATGCCGAAGGCCGGTCCGGCCGAGCTGAGCCCGCCGGACGGCGCGTTCATCGTCGGCTGGCTCGGCGAGCGCGCGGTCTGCTGCGGGGGCGTCAAGCAGCTCGACGCGCGCACCTGCGAGATCAAGAAGATGTACGTCATTCCGGAGCGTCGGGGGCAGGGCGTGGCGCGCGCGCTCCTGCACGCACTCGAGGACAAGGCCCGCGAGCTGGGCTACGAGGTCGCGCGCCTGGACACCGGGCCCAAGCAGGTGAGCGCGCGCGGTTTGTACGAGTCGGAGGGCTACGTCCGGGTCGCGGACTTCAACGGCAATCCGGTCGCCTCGTTCTGGGGCGAGAAGCCGCTGCGGTAGGCCACTATTCCAAATCCGGGTCGGGGAATGTCGTCTGCGACAGCGCGAGGAACTCCTCGGCGGCGGGCGGCTGGCGGCGACCCTCGCGCCAGGCGAGCGTGATGTCGCGCGTGAGCGCTGGATCGGTGAGCTTCGCGACTGTGACATCAGCACCGGGGCCCTCGGCGTCGGACCGGGGGAGGATCGCCACGCCCAGGCCGCGCTGGACCAGCCGGCGGATCCGCTGGCTCTCGTTCGACTCGAGCTTGACGAGCGGCTCGAAGCCGGCGTGGTGGCCGGCGGCGACGAGCAGCTCGCGCAACCGTGCCCCCTCGCGGTAGCTGATGAACTGCTCGCCGGCGAGATCGGCCATCCGCAGGCAGGTGCGGTCGCCGAGCCGGTGGTCGCGCGGGAGGATCACGACGAGCTCCTCCAAGACGAGCTGCTGGAGGCCGAGGCCGTGGCTCTCGAGCCGCTCGGTGACGGACAGGAAGGCGAGGTCGAGCTCGTCGACGCGGAGCATCTCGGCGAGCTCCTCGCTCGAGGCCTCGCGCACGGTCAGCTCGACGCCGGGGTGGCGCTGGTGGAACAGCGCGAGCACGACCGAGACATCCACCGGCCCCATCGTGTGCATCACGCCGACCGTCACGCGCCCGGTCTGCATCCCGCTGAACGCCTCGAGCTCCGCCCGCGCGGCGTCGACCTCGGCAAGGATCCGCCGGGCGCGGGCGACGAGGTACTGGCCGGGGTCGGTGATCGTGACGCGGCGCGTCGTGCGGTCGACGAGCGGGAGCCCGACCTCCTCCTCGAGGCGGCGGATCTGCTGCGACAGCGCCGGCTGGGCGATGTGCTCGCGGGCGGCGGCGCGGGTGAAGTGGCGCTCGTCGTCGAGCGCGACGAGGTAGCGCAGCTGCCGAATTTCCATAAGCAAAGCCTATAGATGTCACGTCGAACAAGTCTTGGACATCTAGAGCGCGCAAGGCGATCATATTGACCGAAGCACCTCTCTCCTCCCTCGAGCGCGCCCCGCAGATCGGCCTCATATCCCGCCGTTCCGGGGCGCGACTCATTTCTGCGATCGGGCTACGCGTCTGGGCGGTGAATGCCAATTCACGCCCGGGTCTCCGGGGTGAATGCCAATTCACGCCCGGCATATGGCGCTGAATTGCCAATCGGCCGCCCCGGCGGTGAATTGGCATTCGCCTCGTCGGCGGCGGTCAGCTCGATCTACCGTGTCATCCGGTGCCCGAGCGCGGCGTGAGACCACTGCTCTACCTCGATCAGAACTACCTCAGCGGGATCGCCAAGCACAAGCCGGCATTCCGTGAGCTCGAGCCTGTCCTGCGCGAGGCGATTGCTCGCGGGGCGGTCGGCGTCGTCGAGTCGGCGGTGCACGAGCTCGAGTCCCGCCCGCGACCGGACCTCGGGCTGATGGAGCTGTTGCGTGAGTTGTCGGGAGGGCGGCGGCTGCCGACCGAGCCGGACCGCGCCGCCCGCGAGGCGCGCCGGCGGATGGCGTGGACGATCGCGCATGAGCTGCCCGACCGCCGTGAGCGCGCCAGTGACACGCCCGACCTCGATGCCCTCTCGATCGCGCTGACGCGGTGCGAGCTCGTCACCTGCGACGCATTCATGGCCGACGTGATCCGCCGCGCGGGGCTGCACCGCCGGCACGGCTGTCAGCTGTTCACCGGCCGCCGCCCGGACGTGCTGGCGCTGCGCGACCTGCTCGTGGAGTTGCCGGCGGCCTGACACGGTCAGCGGCGGACTCATCGAACCGCTACCGGGCTGTCGAGACGGCCACGACCCCGTGATCAGAGGATCCCGATCTCCGAGTTGTCCCCGACGAGGAACCGGTACGCGCGGGGCTGGCGGTGGTCGCGACCGATGTTCACGTTGCGGCCGAGCAGTGAGGACTCCATGCGTCCGGCGAGGTCGTGGACCGAGGAGCCGGCGAGCAGGATCGAATGCTCGACCTCCGCGTTCTCGATCGTGCAGTGGTCGCCGATCGCGCTGTACGGGCCGACGTAACAGTCGATCAGCCGCGCCCCTGGCCCGATGATCGCGGGGCCGCGGACCGCCGAGCGCACGAGCTGCGCGCCCGCTTCGATCACGACCCGGCCGTCGACCTGAGAGTCGACCAGCTCACCCTCCACCCGGCTCTCGATCGTGTCGAGCACAAGGCGGTTGGCGGCGAGCATGTCCTCGAGCCGACCCGTGTCCTTCCACCATCCCTTGACGATGTGCGGCTCGACCCGGCGTCCGTCGTCGACGAGGTACTGGATCGCATCGGTGATCTCGAGCTCCCCGCGGCCGGACGGCGTGATCGCGCGCGCGGCGTCGTGCACCCCCGGGGTGAACATATAGACGCCCACGAGCGCGAGGTCCGTCCGCGGCTCGGCCGGCTTCTCGACGAGCTTCACGACAGCGCCGTCGCGCAGCTCGGCCACGCCGTAGTTCCCCGGGTCGGGGACGTGGGTGAGGAGGATGAGCGCGTCAGGCTTGTGGTCGCGGAACGCGTCGACGAGATCGTCGATCCCGCCCTGGAGGAGGTTGTCGCCGAGATACATCACGAACGGCGAGTCCTTGAGGAAGCTCTCCGCTGTGAGGACCGCGTGCGCCAGCCCGAGCGGGGCGTCCTGGACGATATAGGTGATGTGGACGCCGAACCGAGAGCCGTCGCCGGCGGCGCCGCGGATCTCGTCGCCCGTCTCTGGAGCGATGATGATTCCGACCTCGTCGATACCGGCCGCGGCCATCGCCTCGATTCCGTAGAACAGCACCGGCTTGTTCGCGACCGGGACGAGTTGCTTGGCGCTCGTATGGGTGATCGGGCGAAGCCGGGTGCCCTTGCCCCCGGACAGGATCAGACCCTTGAGGTTGTTCATCGCCGCCACAGGCTACTCAGTACACGCCGCCGAGCTTGCGGTGATCCCAGCTCGCCGTTCGCCGCGCGACGAACTGCAGGGCAACGCGCTTGACGGCCTGCGCGCGGACGACCTCGAGGAACTCCGGGCCGGTCGCACCGGTGCCGTAGCGGGCGAAAAGCTCGGTGCCGAACTCCGTCACGAGGTCGGTGTCGCGGTGGATGACCGTGTCGGCCTCGATCATCACCCCGCGCAGCTCGTTGTACTGCTCGCCGTCCTCGATCTGCAACGTGGCGCGCGGGTCGCGCTCGATGTTGCGCACCTTCTGGGACTTGGCATAGGTCCATGCCCAGATGTCCGAGGTCCGCACGGTGTACCAGAGCGGCATCAGGTGCGGCCAGCCCCTGTGGCCGTTGGTCGCGCAGATGACGACGCGCTGCTCGTCGAGGAACGCCGCCACCTCGGCCGGCGTCATCGTGATCTGCGAGCGGCGACTCACCGGGCGATCGCGCCTGCGCCGGCCGCGATCGCCTCGGCGGCGACGCGCACGGCGGTCCTGGCATCGTCGGGCTCGAGGACGGCCGCATCGCCGGCTTCCTTGAGCACCTCGCGCACGAGCCAGTCGACGCCGGCGAAGCCGAGCTCGACGATCACGGCGCCGTCCTCGAGTTCGGCGAGCACGGTGCGCTCCTCGCGCGCCCAGCGCGCGCGCTCAGGCGAGATCCAGACGCGCGCGCGGCGGGAGGCCGGAACCTCGCCCGTCCTCGGCCAGCCGTCGACATCGGCCGCGGGGTCGACATCCGGGCGTGGTTCGAAGCCGTCACCGGTGACGGTCGCCGACTTGATCCGGTCCAGCCGGAAGTGCCGGACGCTGTCGCGGGAAGGGTCGAAGCTCGCCAGATACCAGCCCTCGCGGCCGTTGATCAGCGCGTAGGGCTCGACCAGACGCGTCGTGAACTCGTCCTCGTTCTCCTTGTAGTACTCGAACGCGAGGAGCTTCTGCGTCGCGATCGCGCGCGAGACGACGGCGGCGATCTCGGCGTCGTCGCCGCCAGGGGCGGCGACCTGAAGGCCGTCGTGGACCGGGTCCTCGCCGAGCGCCTGGACGACCTTCTCGCGCACGGATGTGAGCGAGCCCTCGGGGATGTGCTCGCCGATCAGGTCGATCGCGGCGATCAACGCCTTCGCCTCGACCGGGAGCAGCCGCGCGGGCCGCGCGAACGAGTCCCCGTACGGCTCGGGATCGACCTCGATCACGCCGTCCGGGCCGATCTCGGCGTACAGGACGTATGTGCCGGCGCCGAAGTTGACGACGTTGAGCACGGAGATGTCCTCGCGCAGCTCCTGGTCTGAGATCTTGAGGCTACGGCAGAGCTCTCGCGCGTCGAGCCTGTGGCCGGCACGGCCGGCATCGATCAGGATGCTCGCGAGCGTGACGAGGCGCGCGAATCGCTCGGGGCGGATCGCGGCATCGGGGGCGTGCCCGTTGGCCTCCGTGTCCTCCGGTGCGGGCGGGCCCGCGCCGGCGGTTGGGGCGTCGACGGTCCCGGCGCCGGCGGCGGGAACCGAGACATCGGGGTCGCCGGAGTGGCGGTCGACGAGCACGTGCACCCGCTCGCGGAACTCGGTGAGCAGCTCGGGTGGCGCTGTGATCCGGGCGTGCTCGCCGAGGCCCAGGACCCAGGCGATCAGCTGGCGCGCGTTGGCGTAGGGCGTGACGAACGTCAAGCCCGCGTCGTCGACGGTCCCGACCTCGGTGGACTCGTCGAGCGTCGTGTCGCCCGGACGGATCTCTCCGTAGCGGCCGAAGTGGCGCTCGATCTGCCAGGCGATCCGGTTGCTGATCCAGATCTCGGCCGTGCCGATCGGATCGCCGAACTGCCAGTCGATGCGATTGGCGTAGGCACGCGGGTCGAAGTCGGCGGGGCGCTGGAAATCATGCTCTGCCTTCGTCGCGTAGCCGACCTTCCCGCGGATCCGGCTCAGCCGGAACACGCGGATCGCGTTGCGTTCATGCGACTTGCCGACGACGTAGAACTGGCCGCCCTGATACAGAAGCTGGTACGGGTCGACCTTGCGGCTGCCGAGATCGTCGCGCTGCATCGTGTAGTAGTCGAACAAGATCGTCTTGCGGCGAAAGATCGCGGTCTCGATCTTGGCCAGGCGCTGGGAGATCTCGTGGCCGCCGGCCGAACCGGTGATTCCGAGCGCCACCGTGTTCTGCTCCGGCGAGGTGAGGGGGCTGGGCCGGCCCCACGAGATCTGCTGGAGCGCGAGCCGCAGCGGCTCGGCGTACGCGAACTCTCCGTCGAGCAGTTGCAGCGCCGTGTGGAGCGCGGCCAGCTCGGCATCGGTGAACTCGATCGGCGGCAGGTGGAAGTTCTCCGGCGGCAGCGAGTAGTTCTCCTGCTCGACGAGCCCGTCCGCGGGCTTCTCGACCGACAGCACGATTCCGAGCGACTCAAGCTCCGAGCGGTCAGCGTAAAAGCGCCGCGCGAACGCGTCCTCGTTCATCACGCTGTAGCCCTCGACATCGCGCCTGATCTCCGGCGCCGTCACGGGCCGGCGCTCGGCCATCAGGTAGGAGATCAGCGACAGCTGGCGGATCAGCTTTTCCGTATCCTTCGCCATCGCCTCCAACTGTAGTTGGGGTGGGCCGGAGGCCGGGGAGCCGTCTGGTCGCGGCCGCGCAATTTGCGCGGTTTTGGAACAGGGTGTGACAGACCTCTTACAAGTAGCTCGGTATCGCGCCGGGACCGCCCGGACCGCCGACTACGCCGCCTTGCGCCGGTCCTGCTCGGTGGGGCGGGTCGCGAAGTACGCTCCGCTGCCGAGACCCTTGTCGTAGGGCGACCACTGCTCGCCGGCCGGCAGGCCCTTCTCGACCCGGTCGAAGCTGCCGAGCTTGCTGCCGAGGTTGTCGATCGCGTGGACGAGGGTCGCCTCGCGCGTGCAGGGGACCACCGGGCTGCCGTGCTCGAGCGAGCCATGATGGCTGAGGATGATGTGCAGCAGTGCGTCGGCGAGGTGCTCGGGGAAGCCGTCGATGCGTTCGATCAGGCGCCGCACGTGGTAGTAGCCGAGTGGGATCTCGCCGAACAGGCGACCGTGATCGGACATCGAGATCGCCTCGCCCCTCAGTTCGTACGCCTCGAGCTTGCCGATGTCGTGCAGCAGCGCGCCGGTGACGGCGATGTCGCGGTCGAGGCCCGGGAACGTGGCCGAGATCGCGCCGACGGCCTGCGCGACCATCAGACAGTGCTCGAGCAGCCCGTGGCGGTAGGCCTGGTGGTAGTGCTTCGCCGCGGGTGCGTCTCGGTAGCTCGCCCAGGTCGGCGTTCCTTCGCCGAACACGAACGCGAGCAGGTGACGCAGATGGGGATTCTGGACGGTCGCAATCAGCTCGCGCAGGTCGCCCTCCATCTGGTCGAAGCTGCGACTCGGACCGTCGATGAGATCCTCGCGCGCGTACTCGTCGGGAGCGGCGGCGCGGATCTCGCGCACCGTCAGCTGCGGCCCGAAACGGGACTCCGCGGAGTAGCGGCCGCTCACGTGGAGCACCTCGCCGGCCCGGCACAGCTCGTGCACGTGCTCGATGGCCTCGGGCAGCACCGCAGGAACGCTTCCGGTCCGGTCGCCGAGCGTCAGCTTGAGATACTCGCTCCCGTCGCGCCGGCGGCGGACCTCGACGTCCCGCACGAGCAGGGCCTGCTCGACGTCACATCCATCCGCAAATTCCCGGACTTTCATCGCAAGTCGAAGATAGACCCGGGTCCGGACGGCAGGCGCGGTGCGACGGTAGAGTGCCCGCGACGCCCACTATGGACAGCACCGCGATCGTCACGGGAGGAACGGGAGGACTCGGGTCCGCCGTCGTGCAGCGCCTGCTCGACGGCGGCCGGCGCGTGGTCGTGCCGTGGATTGTCGAGGGCGAGCTCGAGCGCGTGCAGCCGCGCGACGGACTCGAACTGATCAAGGCCGACCTGTTCGACCGGGAGGCCGTCCACGCTGTCGTCGACGCGGCCGCCGGTGAGCGCTCGCGCCCGCTCACCGGGCTCGTCAACCTCGTCGGCGGGTTCGCCGCCGGCGGCAAGGTCCACGAGACTGCGATCGACGACTTCGAGAAGCAGTTTCGGCTGAACCTGCGCCCGACATACCTGATGACGCAGGCCGCCCTGCCGCACATGCTCGAGGCCGGCGACGGGTCGATCGTCTGCGTGGGGACCCGCGCCGCGCTGCAGCCGTTCCCCGGGGCCGCCGGCTACATCTCCTCGAAGGCGGCGGTGATCGCGTTCGCGCAGGCCGTCGCCACCGAGTACAAGCACGACGGCGTGCGCTGCAACGTGATCCTGCCGAGCGTGATCGACACCCCGGCCAACCGCGCGTCGATGCCGAACGCGGACCACGAGCGGTGGGTCAAGCCGGGTGAGATCGCGGGCGTCGTCGCGCACCTGCTCTCACACGACTCCGCGCCGATCAACGGCGCTGCGATCCCCGTCTACGGCCGGGCCTGACCGCGCCCGCCCACGGCCGGGCCTGACCTCGCGCGCTCCTCGACGGCGCAGATCCGCCACACCCCCGGCACGCCGCGCAGCTCGTGCGAGCCCCGCTCGCTCAGCGGTGCCCCCGAGCCGAGCAGCACGTCGGCCACCGTCCCCGATACAAGGATCTCGCCGGGCGCGGCGAGCGAGCACACGCGCGCGGCGACGTGGACGCCGAGCCCGCCGATGTCCGATCCCATCCGCTCGCACTCGGTCGTGTGGATGCCGACCCGCACGCCCAGGCCGAGCCCCTCGATGTGATGGCGGATCGCACGGGCGGCGGCGACGGCCGCGGTCGCGGTCGGGAACTGCGCGAGGAACCCGTCGCCCGATGTGTTCAGCTCGATCCCGCCCTGGTAGCGAAGCTCGCGGCGGACCTCGGCGTCGTGGCGCTCGAGCCGGTGGCGCCACTCGACGTCGCCGAGCTCAGCCACGAGGCGGGTCGAATCCGAGATGTCCGTGAAGAGCAACGTCGTCAAGACGCGCTCGGCGCGATGGACCGGCCGCTTCCCGGTGACCCACTCCTCGATCTCCTGGATCGCGAGGCTGTAGTCGCCGAAGTACAGCGCGTGATCGACGCCGTCGAGCTCGATCCAGCGGGCGTCGGGGATGTTCTCCGCGAGCCACCTCCCCTGCGCGACGGGGATCGCGGGGTCATCGGTGCGGTGGAGCACGAGCGTCGGGACGCGCAGCGACCGCGCGGCGTCGCGCACGTCGACGCGACCGAGCGCCCGCGCCACCTTCGCCGCCATCGCGGGGCTGCCGAGCGTCCGCTCAGCCCGCGCCATCCATTCGCGCACCGCGGGATCGTCGGCGACGGTGGGCTGGTTCTCGTCGAGCGTGCCGCCGTTGCCCCAGCCGGCGGCCAACCGGTGAACCCAGTTGCGGCCCTCCTCCGGCGTCCTGCCGGCGGGGTAGTCGGGTGCGCGCGTGACGCGTGCAGTGGCCGCGTACAGCACGAGCCGCCGCACCCGGTCGGGGTGGCGGTGGGCGTACGCGATCCCGGCGGGCGACGCCTGCGAATAGGCCGCGAGCACGAACCCGTCGAAACCGACGGCGTCGATCACGGCATCGAGATCCGCCAGCTGATCCTCGAGCGTCGGCGCGCGGTCGGTGCGGTCCGAGGAGCCCACGCCCCGCTGGTCGAAGATGATCGAGCGGGAGAACGAGCCGATCAGCGACCACCACCGCGCGATCTGGGGCAGCTCCCAGCCGACCTCGACCGGAGTGCCGAACGGCAGCACGTGGACGATGTCCACCGGGCCCTCGCCCAGCACTTGGTAGGCGATATGAACCTCGCCGGAGCGGGCATATCCGCGCGTCGGTCGGATCAGCGACTCAAGCACCGCCTCGTCCTTCCGAGCTCGGGCATCCGCCCACTGCATTCCCCCATCAACTCGCCACGCCGGGCAGACACATCGTACGGTGCAGTCACGACTCATTCCAGTGTGTGCTCCCGGCGTCCCGACTGGCCCGCAAGCCGGTCCTCTAGCATGGCGAGACTTATGGAGCGTAAGTGGTGGACGCTGCTGGTCGTCTGCATCGCGACCTTCATGCTGCTGCTCGACATCACGATCGTGAATGTCGCGCTGCCGAAGATCGCGTCCGATCTGCACGCGAGCTTCTCTGACATCCAGTGGGTGGTGAACGCGTACGCGCTGACGCTCGCGTCGCTGCTGCTCACGGCCGGATCACTCGCGGACCTGTTTGGCCGGCGGCTCGTGTTCACCGTCGGACTGGGCCTGTTCGCGTTCGCGTCGCTGCTGTGCGCGCTGTCGCCGAGCGCGCTGTTCCTGATCATCGCCCGCGGCCTGCAGGGCATCGGCGGCGCGGCGATGTACGCGACCTCGCTCGCGCTGCTCGTCCAGGAGTTCCACGGTCGCGAGCGGGGCACGGCGCTCGGCATCTGGGGGGCGACGATCAGTGCCGCCGCGGCGATCGGACCCCTCCTCGGTGGCGCGCTGACCGAGGGCTTCGGCTGGTCGTCGATCTTCTACATCAACGTCCCGATCGGCATCGGCGCGGCCGTGCTGGCGCTGCGGACCGTGGGGGAGTCACGCAATCCCGAGGGCACCAGCGTCGACTGGATCGGGACGATCACGTTCACCGCCTCGCTGTTCCTGCTGGTGCTTGCGCTGATTCGCGGGAATGAGGCGGGATGGGGCAGTGCTGAGATCGTCACGCTGCTCGCCGGAGCGGCGATCTCGATGGTCGTGTTCGTGATCTCCCAGTTCGTCCAGGACAACGCGATGCTCGACATGTCGCTGTTCCGCAAGCCTGCGTTCACGGGCGCCTCGCTCGTCGCGCTGGCGCTGTCGAGTTCGATGTTCGCGATGTTCCTGTACCTGACGCTGTACCTGCAAACGATCCTCGGCCTGTCGCCGCTTCAGACGGGCCTGCGCTTCCTTCCCTTCACGGTCGTGTCGTTCTTCGTCTCGGCGCTCTCGGGCAATCTGTCCGCGCGGGTGCCGGTGCGGTTCCTGCTCGGCATCGGGCTGGTCCTCGTCGGTGCCGGGCTGCTGATGATGCGCGGGCTGACCGCGGTCTCGGCCTGGACGGCGCTGCTCGGCGGTTTCATCGTGTCAGGGGCCGGGACCGGGCTGATCAACCCGGCGCTCGCATCGACCGCGGTCGGCGTCGTTCACCCGCGCCGCAGCGGGATGGCATCGGGTATCAACAACACGTTCCGGCAGGTCGGGATCGCGACCGGGATCGCGGTGCTGGGCGCGCTGTTCGAGAGCGAGATCACGAGCGAGCTCGTGCCGAGCCTTGCGAGCACGCCGGCGGCAAGCCACGCCCACGCGATCGGGCACGCTGTCGCAGCGGGGGGCGCGAGCGGCGTGTTGCATGCCACCCCGCCGGCGCAGCGGCCGAGTGCCACGCTCGCCGTGCACGGCGCGTTCGCGAGCGCGATGAACGAGATCCTGCTCGTTGCGGCAATCGTGGCGTTTGCCGGAGCAGCCCTGGGATTGCTACTCGTGCGCAGCCGAGACTTCGTCACGTACGCCGCGCCGGAACCGGCGGCGGCTGCTGCGGGCTAGCCTGGGCGGCCCTACAGCCCGGGCGGGTGACGGATCGCGAACGTGTTCAGGTCCGGCTCGTTCGCGGAGCGGTTGGACCAGCGGGTCCCGGTCTGGGCCAGTGCGACCGTGTCGAACCGCAGCCCGGCGACGTACATGAAGGTGTGACCGTTGTTGGCGAAGATCGTGATCCACTTGCCCGGGCCGGGATCGCCCCAGTTCGCGAGTTGGCCCGAGGTCATCGTCGCGTTGAGGATCCCGCCGGCGCCGAGGACGAAGCTGAGGGAGCCCGAGCAGTCATAGCCGGTGTCGATGTAGCGCGCATGGCCGCCACCCCAGACGTAGGGGAGGTGCGCGATCTCGTTGCCTGCCTGGATCACGGCCTGGACCGACGAGGGGGCATCGATCGGCGCGATCGCCAGCCCGTTCGTCGTGAGCGTCGCCTGCCGTGAGTTCGCCGACAGGCCGGACGCGGCCAGCTCACGCCGGATCTCGGCATCGGACACGGGCTGGGCGAGCCCCCCGGCCGGCGGGCCGACGCTCACCGCGGCCGGAGCGGCGCTGCCGGACCCGGTATCGCCGCCCGAGGCGATCGTGGCCCCGGCAACCGGCTGCACGACCTGCGGATGCGCGCGCGGCATCGCGACCTGACCGGCGGCCTGGGATGCGCTGCTCCCCGAGGCAGCGGCGGCAGCACTCCCCGAGCCACTCGTTGTCTGGCGCTGGCCACATCCCGCGCCGAGAACCGCGACGATCCCGATCGCCGCAACACTTCGGATGCGCACACCCATCAGTATGACTATCTCGGCAGCGGGCGACGCCGCTTAAGTGACTACGTCTCGAACTGGCCGCTGTAGAGGGCAAACACGGCGCCCTGCCCGTCCTGGACGATCGCGAGCTTGCCGACGCCGATGTGGAGCGTGTCGACCAGCTGTCTGCCGCCGAGCTCGGCGACCTTGGCCAGGCTCGCGTCGATGTCGTCGGTGCCGAGGTAGATGAGCCAGTACGTCGGCTCCCCCGGCTGCGCCGGACGGATTCCGCCGTTGTTCCAGCCCTCGTTGTTCTTGATCGTCATGTAGGGCATCGCCATGCCCTCGACCGGCTCGACGGTCCATCCGAACAGCTCGCGATAGAAGTCCGCAGACGCGTTCATATCCGGCGTCGCGAGCTCGTTCCACGCGAGCGCGCCGTGCGCATTGACGAGGCCGGCGCCGATGTGGTTCTTCGGTTCCCAGACGAGGACGTACGCCCCGTGCGGATCCTGGATGACGCCCATCCGGCCCGCCTCGAAGACGTCAAACGCGGGTGCGTGGACGGTGCCGCCGAGCTGCTCGGCGCGCCCGAGCGCGGCATCCGCGCTCTCGACGGTGATGTACGAGTTCCACACCGGCGGCGCGCCTGCATCACGCTGCTGCTGCGGCTGCGGCGAGATCGCCGCGACGTCTTTCCCGTGGAGTTGCATCATCGAGTAGACGATGCCCTCGCCGGCGGGCATCTCAACGGCGGTCCACCCGAACAGACCCTCGTAGAAGGCCTTCGCCGCGTCCTGATCGGTGGTCGTCAGGTCGGTCCAGCTGAAGGTCCCTGGCGTGTACTTCGTTCGTTCTCCCATGGCGCCGACCCTAGCACCGGCCCGGGTTCCCCTGGTGAACGAGCCATAGACTGCCGCCATGTCCGATTTCACGATCAAGAACCTGAAGGAGATCGAGGATTCCGCCGCGGATCGCGGTCCCGGGATCGAGGCACGGTTTGGCCGCGGCCACCTCGACTCCGACCACCTCGGGATCAGCTACTTCCACTACGGCCCGAATTACCGCGCTCCGATCGGCCATCGCCATCGGGAGCAGGAGGAGGCCTACGTCGTCGTCGGCGGCTCCGGCACGGTCAAGCTCGACGACGAGATCCGCGAGGTGCGCCAGTGGGACGTCGTGCGAGTTGCTCCCGGCGTCGCCCGCGGGTTCCAGGGCGGGCCCGACGGGCTCGAGTTGATCGCCGTCGGCTCCGATCGCCCCGAGGGCGGCGACGGCGAGATGATCCCCCACTTCTGGGGGGACCAGTAGCTCCTACGAGCGGGCCAGGGACGCCGGGTCGGCACCCGTCAGGCGGGTCATCGTGACGCGCGCGTCAAGCTGCGCGTTCGCGGCCCCCCGGTAGACGCCCTTGATCGGGGGGACGTCGGCGTAGTGGCGGCCATGGCCGATCTTCACGTGCGTCTCGCCGGTGAGTCCGCGGTTCGTCGGGTCGGCCCCGACCCACACCGGCTCGCCGCCAGGATGCGCGGGGCCGGTCGGCAGGAGCGCTTCGAGCCATGCGTGCGTGTCGACCTCGACCGACTCCTGCCCGCCGTCGCTTGGTGCCGCGAACAGATAGCCCGAGACGTAGCGTGCGGCGATCCCGTGGTGGCGCAGCACGCACAGCCCGAGGTGGACGAAGTCCTGGCAGACCCCGGCGCCGACCTCCAGCAGGTCCCGGATCGTGGAGTCGACGTACGTCGCCCCCTGCCGGTACTCGAACCGGTCCGGGATCAGCTCGGAGAGGAGCATCACGGTCGCGAGCGGCGTCGTGGCGGACGCGAGCGCACCGGCCGCAGACTCCTCGCCGTGGGCCGGCGGCTTGGCCCCGATGATCGCAAGCACGCCGTCCCAGCTGAGCGCGATCCCGCGCTCGCCGGGCATGCCGGCAACGTCGGCGTGAAACGCGCCGTCGAGCATCCGCGCGGTGTGCTCGGCGCGCGTCAGGTCGCGGCCGAGCCAGAACAGCTCCTGGGCAATGCGGGCAAGTATTAACCGCGTCCGGCTTCTGGCCGCCGCAGGCTCCGCTTCAGGATTCCGGGAGACCGCTCCGCCCGCGGCGGCAGCATCCACGGGCCGGCATCCGGCCGGCCCATTTGTTGTTGCTGTTGAGCTTGTCCGTGCCAGCCGCCGTAGCGCACGTCGGGCAGCCGCGGCGGCCGGTGCGCAGGAAGCGTGCCCGGTGCGAGGTCACCGACGGTTCCGTCGTCGAGCACCCACGTGTCCTTCGAGCCCCCGCCCTGAGAGGAGTTCACGATCATCGAGCCCTCCTGAAGCGCCACGCGGGTGAGGCCGCCGGGGACGATCCGGATCTCCTCCCCGAACACCGCAAACGGCCGCAGGTCGACGTGGCGCGGCTTCAGCCGTCCGTCCCCGGTCTCGGTCGGGGCCGTCGAAAGGTGGACGAGCTCCTGCGCGATGAACCGGTCCGGCTGGCTCTCGATCAGCCGTGCCTGTCGGTCGCGCTCGGCCGCGCTCGCCTGCGGCCCGATGAACACGCCCTTGCCGCCGGACTCGGAGGTCGGCTTGATCACGAGCTCGCCGATCCGTGTGAGCACCTCCCTGCGAACAGCCTCATCCGACAGCAGGTAGGTGGGGACGTTGTCGAGGATCGGCTCCTCCCCGAGGTAGAAGCGGATCATCTCCGGGACGTAGTGGTAGATCGCCTTGTCGTCGGCGACGCCGGTGCCGATGGCGTTGGCGATCGCGACGGTGCCCGCGCGGTACGCGCGCACGAGCCCCGGCACGCCGAGCAGTGAGTCGGGCCGGAACTCGAGCGGGTCGATGAAGTCGTCGTCGAGCCGGCGGTAGATCGTGTGCACGCGCTGCAGGCCGGCGGTCGTGCGCATGTAGCAGACCGCGTCGCGCACGACCAGGTCCGAGGCCTCGACGAGCTCGACTCCCATCTGCCGCGCGAGGAACGCATGCTCGAAGTAGGCCGCGTTGAGTGGGCCGGGCGTCCACACGACGATGTTCGGATCCCCGTCCGCGGCGGGCGCCACCGAGCGCAGCGCGTCGAGCAGCAGCATCGGGTAGTGGTCGACGGCCCGTACGCGAAGGCCGGCGAACAGCTCGGGCATGAGCCGTGTCATCGCGAGGCGGTTCTCGAGCACGTACGAGATCCCCGACGGCGTGCGGACGTTGTCCTCGAGCACGCGCCAGCGGCCGTCGCCGCCGCGGACCAGATCGCAACCGGACACATGGCAGTAGACCCCCCCGGGAGCCCGGACCCCGTGCACGGGCCGCGCGAAGCTCGGGCGGCTGACGACCAGCGACCACGGCACGATCCCGGCCCGCACGATCTCGTGGGCGTGGTAGACGTCGTCGACGAACGCGTTCAACGCGCGAATCCGCTGCGCGAGACCCCGCTTGATCGCCGTCCACTCGACCGCCGTCAGCACGCGCGGCACGAGGTCGAGCGGCCATGCGCGGTCCCGCCGCTCGCCGTCCGATCCGGCCACCTCGAACGTGATCCCCTGCTGCATGAAGATCGTGTCGCGCCGCCTGCCGGCGGCCGCGAGCGCATCCGGGCCGAGCCGCTGGAGCGACGCGATCAGCGACGTGACGTGCGGACGCGGCTCCCCGTCCTCATCGAACACCTCGTCGAAGCACCCAGACGGGATCTCGTAATCGGGAGTCGATCTGAGTGACGCCATCAAGGCGGGTATATCGCCTCCGCTCGGACGCTGCATATATCCAGATGTCCAAGCGCATCGGGGCAGGCACGCGGACTTGTGTCTACTCTTGCGCCGATGCGGATCCTGATCACAGGGGTGGCGGGGATGCTCGGCTCGGACGCGAGCGACGCCGCCCGGCGCGCCGGGCACGAGGTCACCGGCCTTGACCGGCACGCGCTCGACATCACCGACGCCGCGGCCGCAGAGCGCGCGGTCGCGCAGGCAGCGCCCGATGTCGTGATCAACTGCGCGGCCTGGACCGACGTGGACAAAGCCGAGTCCGCTGAGGACGCCGCGACCCGCGTCAACGGCGAGGGAGCGGGCAACGTGGCGCGCGCCGCCGGGGCAGCCGGGGCCTGGACGATCCATGTCTCGACCGACTACGTGTTCGACGGCCGCAAGCGCGAGCCGTACGTCGAGTCCGACCCCGTGGCGCCGCAATCGGCATACGGCCGTTCGAAGCTTCGGGGCGAGCTCGCGGTCGCCGATCAGGCGCGCGCGCGGCACACGATCGTGCGCTCGTCCTGGCTGTACGGCCCCGGCAGGTGCTTCCCGGCGACGATCCTCGCCGCGGCCCGCGCGCGGGATGAGCTGACCGTCGTCGATGACCAGGTCGGCTGCCCGACGCTCACCGGGGATCTCGCCGCGGCGCTCGTCGAGCTGGCGCATGCACCGACGCCAGGGGTCCTGCATGTCGCAGCCGCCGGGCAGTGCTCGTGGTTCGAGTTCGCCCGCGAGATCGTGGCGCGCGCCGGGCTGAGCTGCGAAGTCAACCCTGGTTCGACCGCCGACCTCGGACGGCCCGCGCCGCGCCCGGAGTACAGCGTGCTCCGAACCGAACGCGGCGCGCCGGAGCTGCCCGACTGGCGTGACGGTCTCGCGCGGTACATGTCGACCTACGCGTACGCGCCGTGAAGCTGCTCGTCTGCGGCGGGGCCGGATTCATCGGCTCGACATTCGTGCGGCTGCGCGTGCGCGAGCACGGCGACGAGGTCACCGTGCTCGACAAGCTCACATATGCGGGCCGCCGCGAGAACCTGCACGACGTGATCGACTCGCTGCGCTTCGTCGAGGGCGCGATCGAGGACCCAGATGCCGTCGCGGATGCCATGGACGGGTGCGAGGCGGTCGTCAACTTCGCCGCCGAGACGCATGTCGACCGCTCGATCGCCGGGCCCGAGACATTCAGCATCACGAACGTGCTCGGCACGCACGTGCTGCTCGAGGCCGCGCGCCGATGGGGGCTTCGGTATGTCCAGGTGTCGACCGACGAGGTGTACGGATCGATCGAGCAGGGCTCGTTCACCGAGACCTCGCCGCTGGCGCCCTCCTCGCCGTACAGCGCGACGAAGACCGGTGGTGACCTGCTCGTCGCGAGCTACTTCCACACCTACGGCCTGGAGACGGTGATCTGCCGGGGCTCGAACAACTACGGGCCCAACCAGTATCCCGAGAAGTTGATCCCGCTGATGATCCTCAACGCCCTCGCCGGCGACCGTCTCCCCGTGTACGGGGACGGCAAGAACGTCCGCAACTGGCTCTATGTCGAAGACTTTGGACGCGGGATCGGCCACGCGCTCGCGCACGGCACCCCGGGTGAGACCTACAACTGCGGCGGGCCCGACGAGTGCGAGAACATCGAGGTCGTCGAGCGGATCCTGTCGCTGACCGGTGCCGACCAGTCGCTGGTCGAGTACGTCACCGACCGCCCCGGCCACGACCGCCGCTACTCGCTCTCATCGGAGAAGCTCAAGGCGCTCGGGTGGGAGCCGCGTGTGCGCTTCGCCGAAGGGCTCGAGCGGACCGTCATCTGGTACCGCGAGAACGCCTGGTGGTGGGAGCCGATTCGGTCGGGCGCCTACCGGGAGTACTACGAGCGCCACTACGGACGCCCGCTGAAGGGCTGACGCGGTGGAATCAGTCTCGCCCGCCCAGCCGGCAGCGAGGGGACGACACGCGCCGCCGCCGGAAATCAGGCTGCCGCTCCAGCGCGAGCGGTTGCTCCGCGCGGCGGCCGAGGAGTTCGCGCAGCGCGGCTACACGGGCGCGAGCTCGGCGTCGATCAGCCGCCGCGCCGGGATGTCGAAGGCGACGTTCTACGAGCACTTCGCGAACAAGGAGGACTGCATCATCGCGCTGTTCGAGGTCGCGGCGTCCGTGCTCGGGGAGGCGATGGCCGACGCCGCCCGCGGCGTCGGCAGCGGCGACGCCACCGAGCGGATGCGCGCCGGCACCCGAGCCTTTCTCACGACGCTCTCCGAGCACCCCGAGTTCGCGCAGACCCTGCTCGTCGAGATCATCGGCGCCGGCCCGCGAGCGGCTCAGCGCCGCGACCAGATCCTCCAGGAGTTCGCCGACATCCTCGACGCCGAGAACGCGGCCGCCGCGCGCCGCGGTCTGATCCCCCGCTTCGCCTCGCCGTATGACTCGTTCGCGATCGTCGGCGCGATCACCGAGCTCATCTCGCGCCAGGTCCGGCTCGGCGAGCCCGAGCACATGCTCGAGCTGGCTCCGGTGATCGACCGGCTGATCGCCGGTGTGCTTGTGCCGGTCGACTCGTGAGCTCCGCGCTCGATTTGATCGAAGCCGAGGTCGTCGCCTGCCGGCGCTGCCCGCGCCTCGTCGCGTGGCGCGAAGAGGTCGCGCGGGTCAAGCGGGCGTCGTTTGCCGGCGAGGCGTACTGGGGCCGGCCGGTCCCGGGGTTCGGCGACCCGGATGCCCGGGTCCTCGTGCTGGGACTGGCGCCCGCCGCGCACGGCGGCAACCGCACGGGCCGGGTCTTCACCGGTGACCGCTCGGGCGACTGGCTGTTCGCGGCGCTGTGGCGGGCGGGGTTCGCCAACCAGCCGACGTCGGTGTCCCGCGACGACGCTCTGGCGCTGACGGACTGCTTCATCGCCGCGGCGGTGCGGTGCGCCCCCCCGGCAAACCGGCCGACCCCGGTGGAGCGGGACAATTGCCTCCCGCACCTCGAACGGGAGTTGGCGGAGCTGACATCCCTGCGTGTGATCGTGTGCCTGGGCGCCTTCGCGTGGGATGCGGCGCTACGGGTCCTCGGCGGTGGATTTCGGCCACGGCCGAAATTCGCACACGGGGCCGAGTTCGTCGCTCGGGAGGCGTTGACGCTGCTCGGGTGCTACCACGTCAGCCAGCAGAACACGTTCACTGGGCGCCTGACCGAACCGATGCTCGACGCGGTGTTCTCACGGGCGAGGGTTCTGGGATGTCAGTAACGCATAGCGATACGGAGATCCCACTCCCCACGCTGGTCGGTCTTCGGACGGCGGACGAGCCGGCGGCGTGGGAGGCGCTCGGGTTCGTGGTCAACGACCGACGCGTCGACGTCGGCGCGATCCGGATCACGCTCGGAGCGCCCGGCAAGGGCATCACGAGCTGGGCCATCGACGGCATCCCGCCCACGGACGACATCGACGGCTTATCCACGACCGAAGGCTCACCTCCCTCGATGCCAATCTCGCACCCCAACGGCGCCACCGGGATCGACCACGTCGTCGTCGTCACCCCCGACTTCGATCGCACGGCGACAGCGCTCAAAGCCCACGGAATGGCACTCAAACGCACCAGAGACGCGGGCGGCTTCCGTCAGGGCTTCCGCCGCCTCGGCCCCGCGATCCTCGAGCTCGTCGAGGCCAAGAACGCCCCGGACGGGCCGGCCCGCTTCTGGGGCCTCGTCGTCATCGTCAGTGACTTCGAGGCCTTGGGGGAGGCGATCGGCGAGGTCCGGGACGCGGTCCAACCCGGCCGCCGGATCGCGACGCTGAAGGCATTCGCCGGACTCACCGAAGCCGTCGCATTCATGACTCCGTAGAGCGCTACGCTGGCACGACCGGTGCCTCTCGACAGCTTTAGCCCGACGACCCGCGACTGGTTCCTCAGAGCATTCGCCGAGCCGACCCCGGCCCAGGCGCAGGCGTGGCCCGCGATCGCGTCCGGCGAGCACGTGCTGATCAGCGCGCCGACCGGGTCAGGGAAGACGCTCGCCGCCTTCCTGTACGGGATCGACCGCCTTGCGAACCGGCCGGCAGACGGCGAGCGCAAGACGAGCCTCGTGTACGTCTCTCCGCTCAAGGCCCTGTCCTACGACATCGATCGCAACCTGCGCGCGCCGCTGCGAGGCATCGGCGCTGACATCGCGGTCGCGGTTCGTACCGGCGACACGCCGCAACGCGAACGCCAGGCGATGCTCCGCAACGCACCGGACATCCTGATCACGACGCCCGAGTCTCTGTACCTGATGCTCACCTCTCGCGCTCAGGATCTGTTCGCGGGGGCGCAGTGGGTCATCATCGACGAGATCCATGCGGTTGCCGCGACGAAGCGCGGCGCCCACCTCGCGCTGACGCTCGAGCGCCTGACGGAAGCGGCCGGCCGCGACATCCAACGGATCGGCCTGTCCGCCACCCAGAAGCCGCTCGAGGAGATCGGGCGCTTCATGGTCGGTCCGGCACGCACGTGCCGAATCGTCGATACCGGCGTCCGCAAGCGACTCGATCTGAAGATCCACGTCCCGGTCGAGTCGATGGTCGAGCCCGACGCGACGGCGGCCCCCGACCTCGACCCACTGGCCGGTGGCACCGAGGCGACGCGCCGCTCGATCTGGCCCGCGATCTACCCCGAGCTGCTGAAGCTGATCGAGCAGCATCGCTCGACGATCCTGTTCGTCAACAACCGCCGGGCCGCCGAACGGATCGCGCTGCGGCTCAACGACCTCGCTGAACAGTCCCACCCCCAACCCCCCACCACCATCGCCCGAGCCCACCACGGCTCACTCGCGCGTGAAGAGCGGCTCGTCGTCGAGGAGATGCTGAAGGCAGGCGAGTTGCCGTGCCTGGTCGCCACCTCCTCCCTGGAGCTCGGCATCGACATGGGCGCGGTCGACCTCGTGATCCAGGTCGAGTCGCCGAAGTCGGTCGCGCGCGGGCTGCAGCGGATCGGCCGCGCCGGGCATTCCCTCGGCGACATCAGCCGCGGCCGGATCTTCCCGAAGTTCCGCGCGGACCTGCTCGAGTGCGCGGTCGTCGCCAAGCGGATGCGCGACGGGGAGATCGAGACGACGGTCGTCCCGAAGAACGCGCTCGACGTCCTCGCGCAGCAGATCGTCGCGATCGCCGCCGCGGCCCCCGAGGATCAGCCGGTCGCCGTCGACGAGCTGTTCGCGCTGATCACGCGCACCCACTCGTATGCAGAGCTCACACGAAAAGCCTTCGAGAACGTGCTCGACATGCTGGACGGCCGCTACCCCTCATCGGAGTTCGCCGAGCTGCGGCCGCGGATCGTCTGGGACCGGATCACGGGCACGATCAAGGCCCGGCCGGGCGCACGGCAGCTCGCGGTGACGAACGCCGGCACGATCCCGGACCGCGGCCTGTACGCGGTCACCCTCCCCGACGGCCGGCGCGTGGGCGAGCTCGACGAGGAGATGGTCTACGAGACGCGTCCCGGTGCGACATTCCTGCTCGGGGCGACGACCTGGCGGATCGAGGAGATCGGCCGCGACCGCGTGATCGTCACGCCCGCGCCCGGTCTCCCCGGCGCCGTGCCGTTCTGGAAGGGCGACGGGATCGGGCGGCCGAAGGAGCTCGGCGAAGCGATCGGAGCGTTTGCGCGCGCCGCCGTGGACGAGACCCCCGAGCAGCTGCAACGCGACTACGACCTCGACCCGCTCGCCGCCAAGAACCTTGTCGAGTTCCTCCAGGAGCAGCAGCTCGCCACGCGCGTGATCCCGTCGGACCGCGCGGTCGTGATCGAGCGCTTTCGCGACGATATCGGCGACTGGCGGCTGTGCATCCTCAGCCCGTTCGGCGGCCGCGTCCATTCCGCCTGGGGGCTCGCGCTGAGCGCCCGCATCCGGGACGAGCTCGGCCTCGAATCAGACGCGATCTGGTCAGACGACGGGATCATCGTCCACCTCCCCGATGCGGAGGATCCGCCCGGCGCGGACCTCGCGCTGATCGACCCCGACGAGGTCGAGGACCGGGTCGTCGCGGAGCTGTCGTCGAGCGCGCTGTTCGGCGCGCGCTTCCGCGAGAACGCCGGGCGGGCGCTGCTGATCCCCCGCGCGCGGCCGGGCAAGCGCACGCCGCTCTGGCAGCAGCGGCTCAAATCGCAGTCGCTGCTCGAGGTCGCCAAGAAGTACGGAGAGTTCCCGATCATCCTCGAGACCTTCCGCGAGTGCCTCAGGGACGTCCTCGACCTCCCGGGGCTCACCGAGCTGCTGCGCAAGCTGCACCGCCGCGAGATCTCGCTCGTCGAGGTGCAGACGCCGACCGCGTCGCCGTTCGCGTCATCGCTCCTGTTCGATTACGTCGCGACGTACATGTACGAAGGCGACACGCCGAACGCCGAGCGCCGCGCGGCCGCGTTGTCGCTCGACCGCGACCTCCTGCGCGAGTTGCTCGGCCAGGAGGAGCTGCGCGACCTGATCGACCCCGCGGCACTCGCCCAGGTCGAGGACGACCTCCAGTTCCTCTCCGAGCGCCGGCGCGCCGCCAACCGCGACGGCCTGCACGACATCCTGCGCACCGTCGGCGACCTGACGGCTGCGGAGGTCGCCGCGCGCGTTCATGCAGGAGTCGACCCGACCCGCATGCTCAGCGAGCTCGTGCGCGAGCGCCGCGCGGTCAAGATCCGGCTCGCCGGCGAAGAGCGGTTCATCGACGCCGCCGATGCCGGGCTCTACCGCGACGCGCTCGGCGTCGTCGCACCGGGCGGTCTCCCGGCGGCGTTCGTCGAGGACGTACCGGGCGCCCTCGCAAAACTCGTCACGCGCTACGCCGAAACGCACGGACCGTTCACGACGGCCGACCTGCACGCGCGCTACGGCGTCGACATGGCGGCCGTGCTGAGCGAGCTCGAGCGTGCCGACGAGCTCGTCCGCGGTGAGCTGCGCCCGGGCGGCTCCGAGCGCGAGTGGTGCCACCCCGAGGTGCTGCGCCGCCTGCGCCGCGCGTCGCTCGCGGTTCTGCGCAAGGAGATCGAGCCCGCCGACCAGCGTGCGCTCGCGCGGTTCCTCCCGGCGTGGCAGGGGATCGATCGCCATCCCGCGACCGGTGCGGGGATCGACCGCCTGCGCGAGGCGCTCGTGCCGCTCCAGGCCCTCGCGCTCCCCGCGGACGCGTGGGAGCGCGACGTGCTGCCGCGCCGGGTCGGCGCGTACTCCCCCGCCTGGATGGACCAGCTGTGCGCGAGCGGGGAGATCGTCTGGATCGGCGCGGGTGCGCTCGGTCGCAACTCGGGCCGGGTCGCCCTGTACTTCCGCGAGGACGCGCCGGTTCTCGGGCCGCCGCCGTTCAAGGGCGCCGTGCCGGACGGCGCCGAGCACGAGGTCGTCCGCCGACGGCTGCACGCCGGCGCGTGTTTCTTCACCGATCTGCTCGTCGACGTCGAGCTCGCGCCCGAGGAGCTCCAAGAGGCGCTGTGGGATCTCGTCTGGGCGGGCGAGGTGACCAACGACGCGTTCGCGCCGCTGCGCGCGCCGCGGCTGACGCTCGCGCGGGCCCAGCGGGAGCGTGTGCGGACGGCGGCCCGCGCGGGCCGGTTCGCGGCCCGCCGCCGCGGAGCTGCCGCGGCGCAGGTCCAGGGCCGCTGGTCGCTGACCGCGCCGCTGTTTGCCGAAGGCATCGATCCGGTGGCACGCCGCCGCGCGCTCGGCGAGCTGCTGCTCGAGCGCTACGGCATCCTTACGCGCGAGCAGGTGCTCGCGGAGGGGCTCCCCGGCGGCTTCTCGGCGATCTACCCCGAGCTCTCGCAGCTGGAGACACTCGGCGTCGCACGGCGCGGATACTTCGTCGAGGGGCTGGGCGCGGCGCAGTTCGCGCTGCCCGGGGCGGTCGAGCGGCTGCGCTCCCAGCCTGACCGAGAAGCGTCGGCGGTGGTTCTTGCCGCGATTGATCCGGGTCAACCGTACGGTGCTTCGCTGCCGTGGCCCTCGAGCGCACAGGCGCGGCGGCCGGCCAGGGTTGCCGGCGCGTACGTCGTGCTCACCGGTGGCGAGCCGATCCTGTATCTCGAGCGGGCGGGGCGGGCGTTGCAGACACTCGTCGCGGCCGATGATTCCCGGATCGAGCCGGCACTGTCGGCGTTGGTGGAGCATGTTCATCGGGGCGCGATCAAGCGCCTCGCGCTCGAGAAGGTCGACGGCGAGCCCGCGCTGGGGTCGCGGCTCGGGTCGGTGCTGCTCGCGCTCGGGTTCCAGGAAGGGCCGCGGCGGCTGACGCTGAGCGCGTGAGTGGCTGGTGCCTGAGGGCGACACGATCGCGTGGGCGGCTCGGCGGATCCGCCCGGTTCTCCTCGGTCACGTGCCCGACGAGATCCGATCGCCGCGCAATCCTCACTGGCCGGACCGGCTCGCCGGTCGTGCGGTGCGAGCCGTTGACACGCACGGCAAGCACTTGTTCATCCATTTCGACGGGAGCTTCGTCGTGCACTCGCATCTCGGGATGGTCGGCTCCTGGCGCGTGTTGCCCGATCGCCCGGCCGGCCGCCGAGCGTGGCTGGCGATCCGGGCCGGCGACCGCTGGGTGGCGCAGTTCGGCGGGCCGACGCTCGAGCTCATGACGTCGGGCCGCGTACGGTTCGATCAGCGGCTGGCGGCGCTTGGTCCGGACGTGCTCGCCGTGGAGTTCGATCGCGAGCGGTTCCTCGCGCTGTTGCGGGCTGACGACCCGACGCGCACGATCGGCGACGCGCTCCTCGACCAGCGCAACCTCGCCGGGATCGGCAACATCTGGAAGTCCGAGGGCTGCTGGGAAGCGGGCGTCGATCCGTGGCGGCCGGTCTCATCGGTCTCCGATGACGCGGTCGTCGCGATCGTCGAGGCGGTGCGGCCGCGGATGCTGCGCTCCGCGACCGAAGGTCCGCGGGCGATCGAGCCGCGGGTCTACCGGCTCACCGGGCGGCCGTGCCGGCGCTGCGGTGGCGCGATCGTGTCCCGTGGGCAGGGCGACGACAACCGCACGACGTACTGGTGCCCCGGCTGCCAGCGGTAGTGCCGGCCCACCAGCCAGGCACCTCGACGAGCTTCGGGCGTTCGAAACGGGCGAATGTCTGGCGTGGCCGGGCTGCTGCGAGGTACACACGCCCACACTCGCGCTCCGACTGATCGCGAGTGTGGATTCAGGCCCCAAACGGGGGCGCGAATCCGCATTCACCTCGGAGGTGCGGGCGAGTGTGGTGTTGTGACCCATCGCACCGGTCCCGCGGCGGGGACCGCGGCGCCATGTGTCAACTGTGTGCCGATCGTGCATGTCCTCCGCCGCGCGTGCCACGATGGGGCACGTGAGCACGACGACGACGTTTTCGGCCGATGCCCTCGACCGCCTACGGATCTTGACCGCCGATCCGCGGTCCGAGTTCAGGGAGGGTCAGCTCGAGGCGATTCACGACGTCGCCGTCGATCGCGCGCGGGTGCTGTGCGTGCAGCGCACCGGCTGGGGGAAATCGGCTGTGTACTTCGTCTCGACGGCGCTGCTGCGCGAGGACGGCGCCGGGCCAACCCTGATCGTGAGCCCGCTGCTCGCGCTGATGCGCAACCAGATCGCGGCTGCATCGCGCCTGGGCCTGCGGGCGCACACGGTCAACAGCACGAACCGGCAGGAGTGGGACGAGGTGTTCGACCGGCTTGCCGACGACGCGATCGACCTGCTCCTGATCAGCCCCGAGCGGCTCAACAACCCGCAGTTTCGCGACGAGATCCTGCCGCTGTTTGCGGAATCGGTCGGGCTGCTCGTGATCGATGAGGCGCACTGCATCTCGGACTGGGGCCACGACTTCCGGCCCGACTACCGGCGTGTGCGCGACATGCTCGACGCGTTGGCGCCCGGGGTCGCCGTGCTCGGCACGACCGCGACCGCGAATGACCGCGTCGTGCGCGACGTGGTGGACCAGCTCGGTGCGGGTGACGAGGAGCCGCTGCGCACGTACCGCGGTCCGCTCGCGCGCACGAGCCTGCGCCTCGAGGTGCTGGAGCTGCCGCGGCCGGCGCAACGGCTCGCGTGGCTCGCGCAGCATCTGCCCGCGCTTGGGGGGTCGGGGATCGTCTACACGCTGACGAAACGGGACGCCGAGCAGGTCGCGTCGTTCCTGCGCGCGAACGGGATCTCGGCGGTTGCGTACAGCGGCGAGCACGCGACCGAGGAGCGGGTCGAGATCGAGGACCGCCTCTCGCGCAACGAGATCAAAGCCGTCGTCGCGACGAGCGCTCTCGGGATGGGCTACGACAAGGCCGATCTCACGTTCGTCGTGCACTACCAGGCGCCGGGCTCGGTCGTCTCCTATTACCAGCAGGTCGGCCGGGCGGGCCGCGGCGTCGAGCACGCCGACATCGTGCTGCTGCGCGGCGGCGAGGACCGGCGGATCCAGGACTTCTTCATCGAGCAGGCGTTCCCGTCGCGAGCGCGGGTCGATGCGGTGCTGGCTGAGCTGGAGACCGCCGGCGAGGAAGGGCGTAGCACCCGCGAGCTGATGGCCGTCGTGAACCTCGGGATGGCCCGGATCGACGCGATGCTGAAGATCCTCGACGTCGAGGGAGCGGTGCGCCGCCGGGGGTCGCGCTGGCAGCTGGTGCCGGGCGCGCCGTGGTTCTACGACGGCGAGCGCTACGCGCAGGTGACGGCGCTGCGCCGCTCCGAACAGGAGGCGATGGCGGCATTCGGCGCCGACGGGCGCTGCCTGATGCGGGTGCTCCAGGAGGAGCTCGACGACCCGGATGCCCGCGACTGCGGCCGCTGTTCGGTGTGCACGGCACCGCGGTTCGCGGGGGAGCTGGACGCCGCGCTCGTCGAGGCTGCGGGTCGCCACCTCCGCTCGCAGCCGGTCGAGCTCGAGGTCAAGAAGATGGCGCCCGACGCGGCCGGGACGATGCGCAAGATCCCCGTTGATGTCCTCGTCGAGCCGGGGTGGGCGCTGGCCCGCTTCGGCGACGGCGGCTGGTGGCCCGCCGCGGAGCGGGGGCTGCGCTCCGGGGAGTTCGACGAGGAGCTCGTGCGTGGGCTCGCGGATGTCGTGCGGCGTTGTGCGGCGGACGCGGCGTGGATCACGACTGTGCCGTCGGCTCGGCTCGGCGATGTGCTCCCGCGCCTGGCCGAGCAGTTGGCGGCGATCCTGGAGATCCCGCACCTGACGCTCCTCGCGCGGACCGGCGAGCGTCCGCCTCAGCGCGAGATGGCCAACGCCGTCCAGCAGGCCGCCAACGTGCGGGGCGCGTTTGCCGTCGTCGGCGCGCCGCCCCCGGGAACCTGCGTGCTGCTGGACGATCGGCGCAACTCGGGATGGACGCTCGCGATGGTCGGCGGGCAGCTGCGGCGTGCCGGCGCTGAGCGGGTCATGCCGCTCACACTCGGCACGCTCAACTAGGTGCCGGTCCTCCACTAGCCTCTGTGATCGATGAGCACGCAACGCCTGCGCCGGGTCGGCCACAAAGGAGCCGATCTGATCGCGCCCGGGAATACGGTGGAGAGCTTCGACGCGGCGCTCGCGGCCGGCGTCGACATGATCGAGTTCGACGTGCTCATCTCACAGGATCGCGAGCGACTGCTGCTGGCTCACGACTACGAGGACGCCCAGCGGCGCGTGCCGCACACGCTCGCGGAGGGGCTCGATCACCTCGCCTCCGACGCGTTCGCCGAGGTCGAACTCGACATCGACCTCAAGCTGCCGGGATACGAGCTGGCGGTGCTGGAGGCGCTGCGAGCGCGTGGCCTGCTCAAGCGCTCGCTGATCTCGAGCATGTACCGCTCGAGTCTCGCGCTGATTCGCGCCAACGAGCCCGATGTGCGGCTCGGCTGGTCGGTTCCGAAGGTGCGCCGTGACCCGTTCCGCTCACGGGCGCTGCGGCTACCGGTGCTCGCCGCGATGTATGGGATGCGGCTGATTCTCCCGCTCCAGGCGGCGCGCGGACTCCGCGCACGCACGTGCGACGCAGTGATGGTCCACTGGCGGCTCGTGACGCCGCGCCTCGTTCGGGCGGTCCGCGACGCCGGCGGCGAGCTGTACGTGTGGACCGTCGACGACGCCGAGCAATTGCGCGAGTTCGAGCAGATGGGCGTCACCGGGCTGATCACGAACGACCCGCGGCTGTTTGCGGCACTGCCGGCGTAGCCGGGGGGTCAGCTGATCGCGCACCTGCCGGCGCTGTAGTGCGGCGGATCGCCGCCGTCGGCGTCGGGGTGGCCCTTCGACGTCCAACGGGTCAGGCGCGCGACCGGCGTGCGCCCGATCGTCCAGTAGAAGCTGACCGTGCTCGCGAGATAGCCCGCGTGGGGATCGAATTGGAACGTGACGCCGTCCTGATGCAGGCCCGTCGTTGCACTGCCGAGCGATACCACCTCGTCGGTGCCCTTGACGAGCTCGAAGCGCTTGTCCTTGACCGACCAGTACCGGATTTGGAACTCCATCGACATCCGAGCGCGGAAGCCGAGTGCCGGCATCTGCCCGCGGACACCGACGGCGTTCGGGTGGCTGCGCGTATTGCAGATGTTGAATGTCGCCCATAGGTTCTTCGAGCGCGCGACCTCCCGGACCGCTGTCCGGATCTGCGTGCCCGTCGGCCCGCTTGCGCTGAGCGCGACCGGCGATCCCGCGAGCAGCGCGCTCAGCGCGGCAAGCAGTGTGACTGGGGAGGTGCGAATGCGCATGAGGAGGAACATATCGCGCGTGTGATGGATCGCGATGAGGCACGTAGTGAGGGTGTGATCGAAACGCTGAGGAGCCCGGAGACCGATCCCGCCCCGGCGGCGTGGGAGCGGTTCGAGGCGCTGTACCGCTCGAGCCGTGACGACGTGTACGCCTACGTGTTCACGCTGGTGCGCGACCGCGGTGCGGCCGAGGACGTCACTGCGCTCGCGTTCGAGCGGGCCTACCGCCGGCGCAGGACGTTCGACCGCCGCCGCGGTGAGGAACGCGCCTGGCTGTTCGGGATCGCGCGCAACGCGGCCCTCGATGAGCTTCGCCGCCGCCGGCGGCTGGCCTCGCTCGTCGCCGACCCTGAGGACACGCAAGCCGCGGGGTCGGACGGCGGGGCCGAGGTGGCGCTGCGCCGGACCGCGGTCCGGGCCGCGCTCGCTGCGCTGCCGGCGCGCGACCGCGAACTGATCGCGCTGAAGTTTCACGCCGGGCTGACGAACGCGGAGCTCGCGCGCGTGCTCGGCGTCAGCGAATCGAACGCCGGCACGATGCTGCACCGGACGATGGACAAGCTGAGGAAGGCCTGCAATGCGACGCCTTGACGACACCCCGATCGATCCCGAGATCGCCGCCGAGCTGGATGCGATCGACGCGACGCTCGCCGGCGAGCCGGTGGACCCACAGTACGCGGACATCGCCGAGCTGGCGCTGCTGCTGGTGGCAGAACGCCCCGCCGTCGATCCCGAATTTGGCGCAGCGATGGATGCCCGGGTGCGCCGGCGCTTCACCGTCACGAAGGAGGCGACCGCGGCCGCCTCGCCGCGCCGTGTGCACCGGATCTGGCCGTGGTGGCCCCAGCTCGCCGCGCTCAGTGGCGGGGTGGCTGCGGCGGTCGTGCTGGGCGTGGCGCTTGGCTCGGGCGGCAGCAGAACGTCGGGGGTGTCGGCTCCGGGCTTGCGCTCGTCGAGCTCGGCGGCGACGACGGCCTCGTCCGCGGCCGTCGCCCCCGTGACTCCGGCACCGGCTCAGGGCGAACGCGCGCTGCCGAGTACCTCGGCTGGGAGCGCGACGAGTTCCGCCGGGACGGCGTTCGGCTCGGTGCCTGGGTCGCCGTCGGCGGGGAGCCAGGCGGGCACGGCCTCCCCGGCGCCGGCCCCGAACGGCCGCAAGATCATCCAGTCCGCGCAGCTCGCGTTGAGCACAGCTCCCAATCGGGTCGGCGATGTCGCTCAGGAGGTCTTCAACGTGGTCGGGCGCGAGAACGGGATCGTGCGGCGCTCGAGCGTGACCGCGACCGGTGGCACGGACGGATACGCCCAGTTCGAGCTGAGCGTGCCGAGCGCGGCGCTGCAGACGACGATGGCGTCGCTGTCGCGGCTCCCGTACGCGCACGTCGCCTCGCGCACGGACTCGACGCAGGACGTCAACGGCACGTACGTCTCGATCCAGCACCGCCTGGCCGACGACCGGGCGCTGCGGACCGCGCTGCTCAAGCAGCTCGCGTCCGCGACGACGCAGCAGCAGATCGACAGCCTGACGGCGCGGATTCATGACGCCGAGGCGTCGATCGCGGGCGATCTCGCGACGCTCCGCAGCCTGAACCGCCAGATCGACTACAGCCAGATCAGCGTCTCGATCAATGCGGCCCAGACTCCGGTGACGCACGGTGCGGGCACGGGCGGCTTCTCGCTCGGCAAGGCGGCGCACGACGCCGGGCGCGTGCTCACGATCGGCGCCGGCGTGGCCCTGATCGCGCTCGCGGTGCTCGTCCCGGTCGGCCTCGTCGCCGCGCTCGTCTGGTGGATCGGCTCGGCCGTCCGGCGCCGGCGCCGCGAGCACGCGCTCGACATCGCGTAGCGCGCAGCACGAGACGCCGCCCAGCGCCGGCCCGGTCCCTCGGGCGCCCGCTCGGTCCGATGTGGTATCTCTCGGGCGGTGGCGGCCACGAGTGAGGAGACGATTGCGCTGCTGCATCGCGTGCCGGTGTTCTCGGCGCTGGGTGACGAGGAGCTGGCGCGGGTGGCCGCCGTGGCGGTGCCGCGCGGCTTCGGGGCGAGCGAGGTCGTGTTCCGCGAGGGCGACGACAGCGACACGTGCTACATCGTCCGCACCGGGCACGCGCGCGCGATCCGCGAGCACCCTGACGGCCGCTCGATCACGCTGGCGACCTTCGGGCCGGGCGACATCTTCGGGGAGCTCGCGATGTTCGACAACGAGCGCCGGTCGGCGACCGTCGAGACACTCGAGGCGACCGAGGCGATCGCGATCCTCGGTGGCGACATGCGCCGGCTGCTGCGCGAGCACCCCGATATCGCGGTCAAGCTGATCGCTGCGCTCGGGCGCCGCCTGCGCGAGACGAACGAGCGGCTCGCGCGCCAATCGTTTCAGACGGTTCAGAGTCGTGTGGCCGCCGTGCTCATGCAACTCGTGTCGGCCGCGCGGGCGGAGGGCGCCGGCGAAGGCGACGTGCTGATCACCTCAACGCAGGCCGACCTTGCGCAGCTGGCCGGCTCCTCGCGGGAATCGGCGAGCCGGTTCCTCGCCGTTCTCGAGCGCGCGGGTATCATCACCCAGGGACGGGGGCGACTGGTCGTGCACGACGCCGACGCGCTCGAGAGGTACGTGTATTAACGGAAAGGGCATCCAGGGGGAAGAGTTCTCGGCTGGCGGGGTGGTCGTCCGAGGTGCCGACGTCGCGGTGATCGTGCCGGTCAAGCGCGACGCCGCCGGCCGCCGCGTGCTGGGGCTGCCGAAGGGGCACCCGGACGGCGACGAAAGCCCCGAGGCGGCTGCGATCCGCGAAGTCTCCGAGGAGACCGGCGTTGCCGCGGAGCTGATCGGCAAGCTGGGTGAGGTGACCTACCGCTACGAGCGCAGGGGGCGACGTGTGACCAAGAGAGTGGCGTTCTACCTGTTCGAGTACCGTTCCGGCGATCTCGCTGACCACGATCACGAGATCGAAGATGCCCGCTGGATGCCCCTCGAGGAGGCCGCCCGCGCGCTCAGCTACGAAGGAGAACGAGAAATGGTGGTGCGCGCGTTGTCGAGATTGTCACAAGATCGGTAGGCTGGCGCCGGTGCGTGTCCTGAACTTCTATTCCTCGGTGTTCGCCGACCAGCTCCGGAGGGGTCGTAAGACCGCGACCATCCGCCTCGGGGACAAGTCCCACAAGTACCGCAAGAACGACTGTGTCATGGTGACCATCGGGTACCAGCACTCGCCGCGCGAGAAGATCTTCTACGCGGTGATCGACCAGGTCGAGGTCAAGCGCGTCAAGGACTTGTCTCCGCGAGACATCGAGCACGACAACCCCGAGTTCCGCCGGCACGACGAGATGATCCACTTCCTCGAGCAGATCTACGACCGCCCGGTCGGGATGGATGACACGGTCACCGTCGTGCGCTTCTCGCAGATCATCGAGAATCCGCCCGACGTTCGTGACCGGATTCACGGGCTGGGCGGCGCGCGCAACTGACGTCGGCCGGCGCGCGCGCCGTCGTGCCATGCCTCGGTCAGGGGAGGCTGAGCTCGGACACTTCCCCCTCGCGGACCGTCACCGTCGCGGCCGCCGTGGTTTCGTTCTCCCAGACGACGTAGTCCCCGGTCGGGAGGCTCCCGAAGATCGCCGTGAGCAGCGATCCGGCTTGGGTCGAGCGCTCGTGCACGCCCGTGTGCGTCCGGGGCGCGTCACCGCCGCGGTTGCCGATCGCGGTCGCGTCACCGCCGCGGTTGCTGATCGCGATCGCCTCGCCGTCGCGGCGGCTGATCTCGGTCGCGTCGCCGTCGCGGCGGCTGATCTCGATCTCGTCGCCGCGGAAGCGCTCATCTGGGTAGAGCACCAGAGCGCCCCGTCCCGGCCCGATATCGAGCGCCACGCTGGCGCTCCCGGCGGCGGCCAGCGGTGGTGCGTGCGAATGATCGGCTCCCATCGCTCTACACCGTGGCCAGCGGGGCCGTCGCGTAGCCACTCTGCGGCGTGCCCAGGTACGGGAAGTGCGACAGGTAGCGCGTACTCGTCTGATCGAGCCCGTCGGTGACGAGCGACGCGGCCCCGTCCGGCGTGTAGCTCGGGTTGACCAGCGGGTACGTGAGGCCGGCGATCGCCCGGAGCTCGACGGTGACCACGTCGTCGAACACCCGGCGTCCGTTCGGGAAGCCGGCGAGGTCGCCCCCGACGACGCCGAGCGCATTCGGGTTGCTGCTCGGCGGGATCGCGAGGTTCAGCCGCAGCTCATCGGCGTACTGGCTGCCGGTGTTGTTCTGGAATCCGCTGACGATTCCCGACGGCAGCCCCGTGAGCAGGATCGCCACGAGGTCGGCGCGCGGGGCCGTCAGGGCCGCGAGATGCGGGAACACGCCCGGATACAGCGCGGGCAGCAGCGAGGCGAGCTCAGGGTGCTGGACATACTGGAGGAACTGACCATCGTCCGCCGGCGTCAGTGCGTTCCATAGGTCCTTCTTGCCCATCGGCACGATCACCTCGTTGAACAGCGGATTGCCGAGCCGCGAGACCTGAACCCAAGGCCCGGTGTGGAGCCCGAACCGTCCGTGCGGCTCGCGAATGTGCGCCCGGCGCCGCGACGCGGCCGCCCACACGCCGATGACGGCGCGTGGGTCCATCGGATTGGTCGGCGTCGAGCCGTCGCGCGTCAGCTCGCTCTTGGGCACCTTCAGCGCGATCGAGTGGACGCTGAAGTCGTTGGTCGCGTTCACGCCCGGGGTGGCCTTCGCCATCGACGCGAGGTGCAGATTCTCGAACGGACGCAGGTCGCCGAGGTCGAAGATCGCGCCGAGATCGACGTAGAAACCCTCGAGCCGCTGACCCGCGAACACCGTCCGCCCACCGCCGATGCTGTGCACCGCCTGCCCGGCGAGGCTCTCGTAATCGGGGGTCGAGGATGGCCCGATGTTGCACGGCGGGCACGCGAGACCGCTCGCGAGCACCTTCCGCTGCCCGTTCTTGATGCGCGTGACCGAGTAGAACTGGCGGCGGTTCCAGTTGGGGCTCTCGATCGCGTTGATCGGTCCGGTGTTGTACAGGAACGTGTTCGGGTTGCGCACCTGCGTCTCGAACTCGAACTCGTAGGTGATGTCGGGTCGCCCGTCGCCGGTTTGGTCGATATAGATCTCGTAGCGGACGTCGTCGCCGAACTCGAAGAAGTTCGGGCCTCCGAACGGCGCCTCGAGCGGCAGGTAGTTGGAGATGATCGTGACCGTGCCGGGATCGTCCGGGCTGACGAACGCGTACGTGTCGGTGTTGTCGGCAACCGGGTCCTTGCTGATCGCCGGCGCCTCGCGGTGAGAGGACATGGTTCCTCCGTCAGGTTGTCGGGAAAGGGGCTGCTTCAGCGCGCTACGCGGGCGATCCGGGCAGCGAGCTCCCGATCGCGCACCTTCACTTCGCGGTCGCCGGACATGACCGCGATCTCGCCCTTCCGCGGATCGCTCACGTATGCGACGAGCGGTTCGGACTGCGATGCCTCCGTGCGTGCTTCGGCCCGCTCGGCGGCGAGCACTCCGATCACCGTGACGCCAGCGGCGGCGCCGGCCGAGTTCTTGACGAATCCACGCCTGGTGAGATCGCTCACTGGGTTCTCCTCGCTGCTGTGGGTTTGCCGGACGCCGTGCCCCCGGCTCTTCAGCCGCGGTACGCAGACCCCGCCAGGCCGGATCACTACTGATGTGGCGCGCGCCTCCGGCACTCGCGCGCGGCGCGGCGCGGCGCGGGCCCTGCACAACGTGAAAAAGTCCCCGCCGCATTCGACCCTTCTCCACATACGCACCGCCACGGTGCTTACGTGGCAAGAGTCCGCGAGGCGCGCGGGCTTTTTCACGTTGTGCCGGCCGTCGCCGGGGTTCGACGGCGCGGGCATCCCCCGGCCCCGTCCACCGGCCGCCCCGCCGCCTCCCGCCCGCGCCGTCCACCGGCCGCCCCGCCGCCTCCGGTCCCCGGCCGGCCCCGCGCCCATCGCCGCCGTCTGCCCGTGTGGTTCACCGAACCACACGCTCACTGGCACTCTTCACCAGAGAGTGCCAGGGAAGCCTTGATTGCCGCGCGGGACGAGCTATAGTCCAGGCCGTTGGCACTCTGACCCCACGAGTGCCAAGCACACACCGCATCATCACATCCCACCCGGAGGTTTCAACAGATGAAGCTCAAGCCCCTTGGCGATCGGCTGATCGTGCGGGCAATCGAGGAGGAGGAGACCACGGCCAGTGGCATCGTCCTGCCGGATACCGCGAAGGAGAAGCCCCAGAAGGGCAAGGTCCTGGCGGTCGGCGATGGCAAGGTCAACGAGGACACCGGCAAGCGGACTCCGCTCGACGTGGCCGAGGGCGACGAGGTCCTCTACAGCAAGTACGGCGGCACGGAGATCAAGGTGGACGGCGAAGAGCTGCTCGTCCTCCGCGAGTCCGACGTGCTGGCCAAGGTCCAGTAAGACCCTTCGAGGAGATCAGACACTAGATATGGCACACAAGGAACTGAAGTACGACGCGGATGCCCGGAAGGCGCTCGAGGCGGGCGTCGACGCGGTCGCAAACGCCGTCAAGGTGACGCTCGGCCCGAAGGGCCGCTACGTGGTCCTTGACAAGAAGTTCGGCGCGCCGACGATCACGAACGACGGCGTGACGATCGCTCGCGAGATCGAGGTGGAGGACGTCTTCCAGAATCAGGGCGCGCAGCTCGTGCGCGAGGTCGCCACCGCGACCAACGACGTGGCCGGTGACGGCACGACGACGGCGACCGTGCTCGCGCAGGCGATTGTTCGCCAGGGCCTGAAGAACGTCGCCGCG
>DATKOY010000043.1:0-19405 GCA_035524415.1 Solirubrobacteraceae bacterium
GTAGCCGTCAGCTGAAGCAGCGTGCTGTTCGCGCCGACTACGCTCTCAAGGAGCCGCTGAGCCGGCCGGACGAGACCCTCGCCAGACGCTGGAATGTGCGGTCTGCCGATGGTCTCGACGCAACATCGCGGGCGATCAATCAACCACCAGAGACGTGCGTGCCCGACCGGCACCACGAACATGAACGCGCCAGCACGCCGAGATGACGGGAAGGTGGATCTAGGGGGTCAGCCAGCGCAGCGAACCTTGCGGTTGTCTGCGCCGCCTTCGTGGCGTCGCCGGAGTCCCGTAGGCCTACGGCGTAGGCTAACGCGATGGCGATTGTGCAGGCTCCGCTCCGGGTGCGCCCAGACTCTCCGCACCTCAGGCTTCTCGCGAGCGACGCAGCGCGTCGAAACGCGGTCTCGGAGCACGAGGTATTTGTTCGGCTCTTACTGCATCTCCCACGTAAAGCGACCGAAGCCGGGGTCGTTGATCCCCGGTTCGCGGTCGCCGAGGCCGACCGCCTCGCCGGTCGCCTGTCGTATCGCACGTCAGCGTACACGGCGTTGACTCGCCCGCCGCCAGACCCGCTAGAGGCGTCTGACTTGTCGCTTGTCCCAGTTGACGATGCCGTGGCTCGTGTTGTGCTCGAGCGGTTTCACTACCTGGAGTCGTTTCGGCGTGACAGTGCGCACTACGCTGGCATGGCGGGAACCGATCGACTCGCCGCGCTGCTCACGCTTTCGTCACTCGACGTGGGAACCATTGCGCAGTACTTGCCGGCACGGGTCTCCGCGGAGGACGTGCTTGTTGTCTCCCGGGTATTCGCGTTCGGGTGGGCACCGCCGAACGCTCTCTCCTTCCTCTTGGCACGACTCGTCCGGTCGCTGCGGGCGCGTCAGACGACGCCAAGACTTCTGCTTACGTACCTCAACCCGAACGTTGGATTCACGGGCGCATCCTATCGAGCAGCAAACTGGAGGCTTTGGGCACACGAGAGTGGAACGCAGTACGCGTACGTCGATGGCGATTACATCACCGACCGGGAGCTTGCAGCGAGATTCGGAACGGGCGATCCGCAATCTCTTGCTCGCGCGCTCGGAGACCGGATAGCGTTCTCGCGAATGCCGCTCAAGCCCCTGCAGTTGTACGCGTACCCGATTGATGTGAGATTGCGTCCGGGTCTCCACGCAGCGGAGCCCGTTGACCTACCGCATCCATCGCCATGACCGACCCGACAGTCATTCTGGCCACCTCCGCACCTCGCGATAGGCCCGAATATATGCGCGACTTCCTCACCTGCCTGGCGTCCCCGGACGGGCACCGAGTTGCGTTCTCTTACAAGAAATCGTGGTTCGACCCGGATCTCCTGACCGCTGGTCTTCTTGGCCGCGCGGCGACGATTGTCTTTTGCGAGCCCACGGGCGATCCGTCCGACCGGCGTTTTTCCTTCCTTGCGGTACGCCATGCTGAGATCTGCCGGTTGGTACCAACCCGCGCAGATGATCTCCTGCCCGGATCGGCAATCACCGTTGAGTTCCTTCTCCGCGCCCTGGTCGCAGCACGGGATTCTGACCTTCCCGACCTCCGGAGGCAGTGGAACCAGACCCTCGGGTCGCACCCAAAGCGTCCGCGGCCGCGAGACGCCAAAGACGCGGGGGAGTCCTGCTTCGTCTTTGCGAGCGAGCAACTGCCAGAGAGCGAGGGCGCGCTCGTTCAGCAGGACTGCTGGCGCACGCTCTCCGTGGCGTTGGGAGATTGCGGCACGCTCAATGGCGCGTTCTTCTTCCGCGTGAGTCCTATGCTAAAGCCGGGGAGCAGAAAATCGCTCAAGGTCGAGTCAGTTGGCGCGCTCGCGCAGGTCTACCAACTCCGTACGAGCGAGGAGTATGAGGTTCCACTAGAGGCGTACTCCGCTTCTGGGAAGGTTCCGTACTCGCAGGCGATTGCCGCCACAGCGTCGTCGGATGTTCTCGCGGTGCAGGCCCTGACACAAAGCAGCGCTGGCCGCGCAAGCGAGGCTGTCCTCGTTGTCCGAGCCAGCGAGGTGTATCGGCCACAGATCGGAACGGTCATCGTTGCCGGCCGGGATGACTTCTCGCATCAAGTGCCACGTGTCGAGATTGCAGCGCAGGTCACACGCAACAACTGGGTGGCTGGGCTCTTGGTTGTGTTCATTGCACTCGGCGTCTTCGCCGGTGGACTATCAAAGGGAGCGCTCGGTACCGGCAATTGGTCCTATCTCATCAACGTCGCAGGAAGTCTTCTCGCCGCCGGGCTCACCGTTCTTGCCATCGGCCGTGGAATCAAGAAATAGACATCGCTCCGCTGCTACGGCTCGGCACGCGCACAGCGATCGGCCGTGGCCAGCTCGGGGTGCAATTATCGTCCGCTATTTTCGGCCGTACGGATGACGGCGGTCGACCTGGCAGTCAAACTTCTCGATCCAGCTTTGGATCCGCCAACGAGAGCACACGCCAGCGACGCGGGACTCGATCTTCTCTCTCGACGGGATGCCACGCTCAGCAGCGTCACCGGGCCAGCCGTCATTCCGACTGGGATCGCGATCGCAGTGCCAGAGGGCTACGTCGGTCTCATCTGCTCGCGAAGCGGTTTGGCAGCGCGGTTCGGAATTGCTGTCCTTATTGATCGCCCGCGATCTTGCGTCGAGACCATCGGCAGACCGCACATTCCAGCGTCTGGCGAGGGTCTCGTCCGGCCGGCTCAGCGGCTCCTTGAGAGCGTAGTCGGCGCGAACAGCACGCTGCTTCAGCTGACGGCTACGGTCGCGGTACTTGAGACCGATCGCCGGCGCCGCAATGGATACTTGCGCGGACAACCGCTTCCAAAACGCTTCCATCGGCGGTCCGACGACCTCGGCTGCGCCAACTCCGCCACGCCGGTACACCCCGTACCTACAGGCGATCCATCCCATGGGCGGTACTGGACTCGAACCAGTGACCCCCTGCTTGTAAGGCAGGTGCTCTAACCAGCTGAGCTAACCGCCCGCGCGCGCCCGGATGCTACCGCGAGGGCGATGCGACACGTGGACCGTCGGTTGACCTCTGGATAACTGCACCCCCCAGGCGCAAGGCAGCCAGATTGCGCGCAGCGGCGCTGAGGGCGATCCTTCGTGATGTGATGACGACGATTATTCGCAGACCTCTCACGATCGAGTGCTGGCGCGAGACGCTGTATCTGCTGATCGGGCTGGCGACGGGGACGCTCGCGTTCTGCGTCGTGGTCACCGGCGTGTCGCTCGCACTTGGCCTGGCGATCCTGATCGTCGGGCTTCCGATCGCCGTCGCGGTGGCGTTCATCGACCGGTGGTGCTGCGAGGTCGACCGGGTCCGCGCGCAGCTCGTGCTCGGCGCCCGCGTGCCGGCGCGCTACCGACCGCTGACGGGCGCCACGTTCCTCGGGCGCTGGGTCTCTGTGCTGCGCGACCTCCAGGTCTACCGCGACGCCGCCTGGATGTTCGCCGGCTTCCCCGTGACGCTCGCGGGTTTCATCGTCGCGGTCACAGTGTGGTCGGTCGTGCTCGGGATGCTGGCCGCTCCGCTGTGGGTCTGGTCGCTTGGCGCCGGTTGGGTCCACGACCACGTTGTGCTCGTCTCGATTCTCGGGCCGATCGCGGGAGTGCCCGCGACGATCGCCGCGGCCTGGATCGTGCGGCTGTTCGCGTGGCTTCAGGCGAAGATGGCGGAGCTGCTGCTCGGCCCCCGTAAGGCGGAGCAGCTCGAGCAGCGGGTCGAAACGCTCGCCGAGACGCGCGCCGGCGCCGTCGATGCGGCGACCGCGGAGCTCGCGAGAGTCGAGCGCGACCTTCACGACGGCGCACAGGCTCGCCTCGTGGCGCTCTCAATGGATCTCGGTCTCGCCGAGCAGCGCCTGGCCGGAGACGACACCGAGGCCGCTTTGACCCACGTCGCGGCCGCCCGCGGTCAGGCCCGGGCGGCGATGGCCGAGCTGCGCGACCTCGTCCGCGGGATCGGTCCGAGCATCCTTCACGACCGCGGGCTCGACGCAGCACTGACCGCGCTCGTCACGGGCCGCACGCCGCCGGTGGAGCTGAGCGTCGCCGTCCACGGCAGCGATGTCGGCCAGCGCGAGATCGCTGCCTACTTCGTCGTGGCGGAGGCGCTCGCAAACGCGCGCAAGCACGCGCAGGCGAGCCGGATCTCGGTGCACGTGTGGGAGGACGCGACCCGCAAGCTGACCGCCGAAGTGAGTGATGACGGGATCGGCGGAGCCCGCCCCGACGGCGGCTCTGGCCTCAGCGGGCTACGCAAGCGGGTCGCGGCGCTCGACGGGACCCTCACGATCGACAGCCCGACGGGCGGTCCAACGACGATCCGAGCGGAGCTTCCATGCGTGTCGTGATCTGCGAGGACCTGGCGCTGCTGCGCGACGGGCTCACGCGCCTGCTGGAGGACAACGGCATGGAGGTCGTGGCCGCCGTCGACCGCGGCGACTACTTCGTCTCCGCCGCGTTCGGGCACAAGCCCGACGTCTGCGTCGTCGACGTTCGACTGCCACCGAGTTTTCGCGACGAGGGGCTGCGGGCTGCGCTTGCCGCCCGCGAGCAGCAGCCCGGCCTGCCGGTGCTGATCCTCTCCCAGTACGTGGAGCACACGTATGCGGCCGAGCTCCTCGCCGACGGCGTCGGGGGTGTTGGCTACCTGCTCAAGGACCGCGTCGGCGACGTGGATGAGTTCGTGGCAGCGGTTCGCAAGGTGGCCGAGGGTGGCACCGTGCTCGACCCCGAGGTCGTCGCGCAGATCCTCGCGCGCCGTCGCTCCAGCGCCCTTGACGACCTCACTCCGCGCGAGCGGGAAGTGCTCGCGCTGATGGCCGAAGGCCGTTCCAACCAGGCGATCGCGGAGACGCTGGTCGTCACCGAGGGCGCTGTCGAGAAGCACGTCTCGAGCATCTTCGGAAAGCTCGGCCTCCCCGCCAACGAGGAGGACAACCGCCGCGTCCTGGCGGTGCTCGCGTACCTGCGTGCCGAGAGTTAGCGCTCCTCGAATGCGCGCTCGACGAGCGCGGGTGTGAGCTCGTGCAGGGTGGTGAGCGTCACCGCGGCGAGCGCCAGCGCATCGTGCTCGGGCGGATAATGGGCGTTGGGCACGGCCACGACGGTCATCCCGGCCGCTGCAGCGGCTCGCAGTCCGTTGCTCGAGTCCTCGACGGCGATGCAGCGCCCCGGCCTGAGTCCCAACCGGCCGGCGCTCTCCAGGTAGACGTCTGGGGCAGGCTTGCCGCGCGCGACCTCCTCGGAGGACACCGTCGCCGAGAACGCATCGGCGATGCCCGCCAGCTCGAGCGCGAGGTCGATGATCTCGCGGTTCGACGAGGACGCGAGTCCGAGCGGCCACCGCGCGTGCAGTGCCGTCACGGCCTCGACCGCGCCGGGAAGCAGCGGCAGCTTCGCCCGGTAGCGCTCCTCCATCCGCGCCACGACGCTGCGGCTGATCGCGTCGAGATCACAGTCGACTCCCAGCTCGTCGCGCAGATACGCCGCCCATTCCACCGAACTCATACCCATCATCGCGCGCGGGGCTTCCTCGCGCCACCGGCCACCGGCCGCGTGGACGAGCGCTTCCTTCGCCTCGTTCCATAGCTGCTCGGAATCGAGCAGCACCCCGTCGAGATCAAAGATCACACCGTCGATCACGTCGCACATTGTCCGCGACACGTGCGCCCGACCGTGTCCGGGAGGACGCTAGCTTGTCTACTCAAATGGAGCTCGAGATCTGGTCCGACATCGCGTGCGGTTGGTGCTATATCGGTAAACGCCGGCTCGAAACGGCCCTCGGTCACTTCGAGCGGGCGGACGCGGTGACGATCCGCTGGCGCAGCTTCGAGCTCGATCCCAACGCCCCCGCCGAACGGGAAGGCGAGCTCGCGGCGCACCTCGCGCGCAAGTACGGGATCGAGGTCGAGCAGGCCCGCGAAGCGCAACGTGGTCTTGCGGCGACCGCCGCCGCCGAAGGACTTGCGCTGCGTTTTGACCTCGCGCGCAGCGGCAGCACGTTCGATGGCCACCGACTCGTCCAGCTCGCCGCCACGCACGACGTGCAGGGCGCGATGAAGGAACGCCTGCTGCACGCATACTTCACGGAGGGCCGGCTGATCAGCGATCCCGAGACGCTTCTCGCCACCGGCGCCGACGTCGGACTGCCCGAAGCTGAGATTCGAGCGCTGCTCGCGGGCGACGACTTCGCCGACGAGGTGCGGGCCGACGAGCACGCGGCCGCCGTGCTGGGCATCCGGGGCGTTCCCACGTTCATCGTCGATCGTGCGGTCGGCGTGACGGGGGCGCAGCCCCCGGAGCTCATCCTCGAGATGTTGCGACAGGGCTGGGAGCGCCGGTGACGAACCGCGGTCTAGAGATGGTGGTTGATTCCACGGCAGGTGACGTGAAATCAGTCATCCAGCTCGCGCTGCGAGCGCTTCAGCTGCGTACGCTGCTCGCGCTCGACCCGGGACCGGCGGCGCACCTCGACCCCGCCCAGAATCGTCACAAGGCGCAGGTGCACGACCGGACCGCCGTGTCCCGGCTGCTCGTCGCCGACGTCGATCGCGTTGCCTCCGAGAATCGCGACCTCTGAGATCTCGACGTCGAGGCCATCGGGCAGCACGATCTTCGCGCCGCCGAGCAGGGTGAAGATCTTCAGCTCGACTCGCTCGGCGGCGAGCTCCGCGTCGCTGAGATCAAGCTCGCTGCCGCCAAGCACGTTGACCACCGAGCACGTCGGCGCAAGCCGCCAGCGGCCTTTGCGCTCGCTGCCGCTCAGAATCGAGAGCACGCGCCGGGTGCCTTCGGCGCCTGCGCGCACTGGTGGACGGGGACCGTCGGAGGCGACTTCCGCCCCCTGCGCGGCGATCGGGTGCCGATCGTCGGCGGGCACGATCACGTCGCCGACGAGCCGCTCGAGCTCTGGGCGGGTCTTGGCGTCGAACACGAGGCGCATGCGTTCGTCGAGCTCGTCGACGCTGAGCCGACCGCTCGCCATCGCCTCCCGCAGAAGCTCCGCCGCGCGCTCGCGCTCGCGGTCCGACGCGCGCAACTGGCCGGACGGCTCAGCCTCGCTCATCGTCAGAAGCTTACGCGGGGCCAGGCCGTATACGGGCTGCCGGCACCACTGCCGCCGGCCAGAGCCAGCCGACGACGACAATCTCCGCCCCGCCCTAGCGATCTCCGGCGGGACCGGTATCGTCTGCGGCAGCTACCTCGGTGCAAGTCGATTCTGGCAGGACGATGAGCAACTCAGCGGCAACGTCGGCAGGCGGCGTGGCGAACAGGAACCTCGTGCTCGCCGCGATGGTGTTCGCGGTCGCGATGACGTTCATCGATCAGACGATCGTCGCGATCGCGATTCCTAACATCCAGAAGGAGCTGTCGTTGTCGCCGACCGGGTCGCAGTGGGTGATCAACGGCTACCTGCTCGCGCTCTCGGCGCTGTTCGCGTTTGGCGGCAAGCTCGGCGACGTGCTCGGCCGCCGGCGGATGGTCATCGTCGGCGTGATCGGATTTGCGGCCGCCTCAGCGCTGTGCGGGCTGACGCCGAAGAGCAGCATCGCGGAGGCATGGATCATCACCTTCCGCGTGCTCCAGGGAGCGTCGGCGGCGCTCCTGTTCCCCGCCGCGGTCGGAATCGTCATCGCGTCGTTTCCATTGCGCGAGCGGGGTCGCGCGATGGCGATCTTCTTCGGCATCTCCGGCGGCCTCACCGCGATCGGGCCGATCGCGGGCGGCTACCTGACGCAGTGGACATGGCGTGCGATCTTCTGGATCAACATCCCCGTGGCAGTGATCGCCTTGCTGCTGACCCAGCGCGCGTGCACCGAAACGGAACGGCAGCAGGAGAAGCTCGACTACCGTGGGACCGTGCTGATCACAGGCTCGATGGGGCTGATCGTGTTGGGCTTCCAGCAATCGAGCACGTGGGGCTGGAGCAGCGCCCAGACGTGGGGCTGCATCATCGTCGGCGCGCTACTGATGATCGCGTTCATCGCGTGGGAGTTGCGCACCCCCGAACCGCTCCTGCGCCTGGAGATCTTCCGCGACCGTGCGTTCTCCGTCGAGACGGCGACGCTTGGCCTCATCTCGATCGTGTTCGTCCCGTTCTTCTTCTTCGCGAGCATCTACTCGCAGGTGTCGCTCGGCGAGAGCGCTTCGAAAGCCGGGCTGTACCTCCTGTACTTCTTCCTCGGGTTCGTGATCATGGCCCAGGTCGGCGGCCGGATCCTCGACCGGCGTGGCGCAAAGCCGGCTGTCGTCGGGGGGTGCGTGCTCGGCGCCGTCGGGTTTTACCTGCTCGCACGCAAGCTGACAGACCTCTCCCTGAACGCGCAAGCGTTCAACATCGCGCTGGCCGGAGGCGGGCTCGGTCTGATGCTCGGCACCGCATCAACTGACGCGGTCAACCGTGCCCCGAGCACGAGCTACAGCGAGGTCACCGGCATCACCCAGACTGCCCGCAACTTCGGCGCGAGCCTCGGCCTCGCGGTCCTTGGGGCGATCCTGATCAGCCTCAACAAGACGAACATCCGCGCCGCGCTGGCGCATGCCGGCGTGCCCACCGGCGTCGCTCATCGCGTGGCGTCGTCGTTCGGGGCCACGGCCCCGAACGGGTCGTCCGCATCGGGGCAGCCTCACGCGCTCGTGCATGACGTCCAGCTGGCGTTTGCCCACTCGACCCAGACGATCTTCTACATCATGGCCTGCGTGATGGCGGTGACGTTCGTGCTCACCGCCCGCTGGCTGCCGCGCGGCCGGGTCGAGCCGGTGTTCGAGCAGGCGCCCCGAGCGGCGTCGCTCAGCGAAGGCGAGCTGTAGCGGGCGTTCCCGACGCACCCGGCGGGGGCGGTCCACTAGATCGCGAGCGGCCGCTGGTATTCCTCGGTCGTCAGCGGGCTCGACAGGACGAAGTCGGCGGTCGCACGGTTGCAGGCGGTCGGGACGTTGCAGACGACCGCGATACGCAGCAGCGCCTTGACGTCGACATCATGCGGTTGCGGTTCGAGCGGGTCCCAGAAAAACACCAGGAAATCGATCCTGCCCTCCGCGATCGCGGCGCCGACCTGTTGGTCTCCGCCGAGCGGCCCGCTGAGAAATTGCTCGATCTCCAGTCCGAGTTCCCGAGCGAGCAGCGAGCCGGTCGTCCCGGTCGCGTGCAGCTCGTGCGCGGCCAGCGTGTCTCGATTGAAGCGGGCCCACTCGAGCATCTCGCCCTTGCAGTTGTCGTGTGCGATCAAGGCGATCCGCTTGCGGCGGGACATCAACCTCACCACGTCACCCATCGGCACTCACCTCCTTGAAGGCTCGGGGTTCGACCTTCACGTTAGCGAGCCCGATCACGACGACCGCGCTCGCGGAGCCGGATCCCCCCAACTCGGGGATCAAGATGATCCACAAACCCGGACACGTCCGCCGGGCGTCCGGCCGGTCCGCGCCGGCGACGGCACGTTCAGGCACCGCGCCGGCGACGGCACGTTCGGGCACCGCGGCGCGATGTAGCGAGGGCTGACGCCCTCGTTTCGCTGTCCGCGCAGCGGACCTCGCAGCACGACTCACGAGTCCACCCCCGCAGGTGACGGAACCGGAGATCGCTCGGTGACGGCATGTCAGCGCGACTCCCCGGTCCGGCGCGCGCGGGTCATCGCAATCCTCCAAGAAGGGAAAGGAACAGTCATGCACGTACCACGGCGCGAACGGTCGGCGCCTTGCCAGGCTGGCCGCGCTCGCTCTCGTTGCACTGCCGGTAGCGGTACCGGCGGCCCCCGGCCTTCGCCGCCCCGACCGCCCCGCCGCCGCTGACGATTCTCAGCTCCAGCCCGGGCGCGGTCCGCGGAGACATTTTCATCACGCCGACCGGGGGCGCCGGCACGTACGCAAACGGACCGGAGATCGTCGACCGCACCGGACAGACGGTCTGGTTCCATCCGATCCCGCAGGGTCAGACGGCCTCGGACTTCCGTTCCCAGCGCTACCGCGGCAGAACAGTCCTCACGTGGTGACAGGGCACCGGCCTTGGCGGCCTTGCGTCGGGGACCGACTACATCTACAACGAGCACTTCCAGCCGCTCGCCACGGTGAACGCTGGGAACGGGCTGTCTGCCGACGGCCACGAGTTCCTGATCACGCCGTGGAATACCGCCCTGATCCTGGCGTACACCACGGCGTCGGCAAATCTCACCTCGATCGGAGGTCCTGCCAACCAGACCGTGATCAACGGCGTCGTTCAGGAGATCGACATCCCCACCGGCAAGGTCCTGTTCCAATGGAACAGCGCCGATCATGTTCCCTACAGCGACAGCGAGCAACGCCTTCCGGCTTCTGCGAGCTCACCCTGGGACTGGTTCCACATCAACGCGGTCCACATCGGTCCGCATGGAACGCTGCTGATCGACGCACGGAACACGTGGACGACCTACGACGTGAACCGCGGGACCGGGGAGATCGACTGGCGGCTTGGCGGCAAGAGCAGCAGCTTTGCCCTCCGCGCCGCCACCGGGCAGACGCTTGACAGCGCAGGCGAGATCTTCGCATGGCAGCACGACCCCGAGTACGTCGGGCACGGGGTGTACACGTTCTTCGACAACGAGTCCTCCGGCAACCCGCTGCTCCCATACAGCCGGGCAGTAACGGTGCGGCTCGACCGGAGGAGCTGGACCGCGACGCTGCTCGCCTCCGACAACCAGCCCGAGGGCCTGCCTGCGGCTTCGCAGGGGAACGCGCAGACGACGGCCGACGGCGACCTCTTCATCGGATGGGGCAGCCTGCCGTACATCTCGGAGTTCGATCCGGCTGGCCGACTCGTGTTCAACGCACAGTTCCCGGCGGGCGTGAATACCTACCGGGCGTACGTCGACCGGTGGCCGTCAATCGGGGGCGATCGCCTCTCGAGGCGCGACAGCCGGCGTCCCTGAAGCGACCGCCGCGGTCCGGTCGCGCATCGCGCTGCGCGACCGGACCGGGGCCTGACTCCGTATCCTGCGCGACGTGTCCGAGCAGCCTGGTCCCGTCGCCAACGCTCGCTGGGCGACGTTCGATTGCTACGGCACGCTCGTGGATTGGAATGCCGGGATTCGCGCCGAGCTCGCGCGGCTATTCGGCCCGGATCAGGGCGCGCGGCTGCTGGACCGTTATCACGAGCTCGAGCCGCGCGTGCAGCGTGAGGACCCGGGAGCGCGCTACCGCGACGTGATGGCGGCGGTGCTGGCGGAGCTTGCGCGGGAGGCCGGCGTCCGGCTCGCAGCCGACGATGAAGATGCACTCGCGCGTTCGCTGCCGCGCTGGCCGATCTTTCCCGAAGTCAGCGACCAGCTCCTGCAGGCACACCGGCGGGGCTGGCAGCTCGTGATCCTCTCGAACAGCGATCGCGATCTCATCGATGCATCGATCTCGGCGATCGGCGTGCCGTTCAGCAGCGCGATCGTCGCGTCCGAGGTCGGCTCGTACAAGCCCGCGCTCGGGCATTGGCGAGCGTTCTACGAGGCCACCGGGGCAGATCGCGAGCGGCATGTGCACGTCGCGCAGAGCCACTTCCACGACATCGCGCCGGCGGACGAGCTCGGTGTCCGCTCGGTCTGGATCAACCGGCTCGGCGAGCGCGCAGAGCCCGCGCCGACGCGCGAGCTGCCTGACCTGCGGGGACTCGCCGACGTGCTCGACGAACTCGTGCCATGAGCGCGAACGTCGCGCGGCGCGAGCGCCGCCCGGCGGTCTCCACCGTCCTGCGCTAGTGGCGTGCGGCCGTCTCCGTCAGCGCGTCGACGATGCGAGCCAGCGCAGCCATCCTCCGCTCGTACCCCCGCCTTGCTCTCCCTGGCGGGTCGATCAGATCGCTGAGATCTTTGAGGCCGTCGGCCGCCGCGACGAGCACCGCCGCCGTATCGCCGGGGTCGATGTCGCCGGGCAGGTCGCCGTCGGCTTGCGCGTGCGCGATGAGCGCCGCGACGAGCGCGACCCACGAGCGCATGTGGCCGCGCACGAGCGCGGCGGCACCGGGAACCCGGGCGAGGTCCCGCGCGAGCCGCGAGACGCTGAAGGCGCTTGGGTCCTCGCGATGCAGGCGGACGAGGGCCGGGCCGAGCGCGCGGAGCCGCGCGAGTGCCGTCGGCTCGTTGCCGACAGCCGTCTCGACGCTCGCCAGCCATTGACGCTGCTTCTCGTCGATGACCGCCAGCGCGAGCTGCTCCTTGGAGGCGAAGTGGAAGTAGAAGGCCCCCTTCGTCAAGCCGCTGCGGGCGATGAGCTCCGCCATCGTCGTGTCTGCGTACCCGCGCTCGGCAAACACCTCCGCGGCGGTCTGGAGCAAGAAGGCGCGCGTCGCGGCGCCCTTCGGCGTCGCGGGTTGGGAGGCCGTCGCCACGACCCATATCCTAACAACCAAACCGACCGTGTGGTATTCCTTGACAAACCGGTCGGTCGGTTTTATCGTCGCGTGAGTCATGGCCCGTTCAGGGAAAGGCGGTTGGCGGTGGACTTCACAGGGCAGCGAGCGCTCATCACGGGTGCCTCGTCCGGGATCGGTGCGGTGTTCGCTCGTGAGCTCGCGCGGCGCGGCGCCGACGTGGTGCTCGTCGCACGCTCAGCGGACAAGCTCGGGGCGCTCGCAACGGAGCTGAGCGCCTCGTTCGGCGTCGCCGCGAAGTCATCCCGGCGGACCTGGCACAGGCCCAAGCGGTCGACCGACTGACCGCGGAGTTGCGCCGTCGCGACCTCGACATCGACGTGCTCGTCAACAACGCCGGCTTTGGCTACCTCGCGCCGCTGCACGAGGCGGACGCCGAGACCCTCGAGAACGAGATCCAGCTCAACGCCACCACGCTCGTCGGGCTCTCGCACGCGCTGCTTCCCGCGATGCTCGCGCGGCAGCGCGGAGCGATCGTCAACGTCGCCTCGACGGCGGCGTTCCAGCCGGTCCCGTACATGTCGGTGTACGGAGCGACGAAAGCGTTCGTGCTGTCGTTCACCGAGGCGCTCTGGGCCGAGACGCGCCGCACCGGCGTGCGCGTCACCGCGATCTGCCCCGGCGCGACCGATACGACATTCTTCGAGGTCGCCGGAGAGAACGCGTCGCTCGGCCGGCGGATGTCTCCCGAGCGCGTCGTCGCCGTCGCCTTGCGTGCGCTCGAGCGGGGGCGGAGCACCGCCGTCCCCGGGGTGGGGAACCGCGCGCTGACGACGCTCCCCCGCTTCGCGCCACGCCCGGTCGTCGCGCGCGCCGCCGAGCGTACGATGCGGCCGCGCGCCGGCACGACCGCGTCCGTTGCGAACGCGCGTCGCGCTCTGCGAGGATCGCGCTCGATGCGCTCGATGCGCTCGTGGCAGAGCGCGCGAAACGCTGACACCGAGATATGCGGAGGAGCTGTGGGGTTCTTGGACCGGATCAAGGGAGCCGCGGAATCCGTGCAGGCTGCGACGAGCAAGGTCGGCGTCGGCGCTTTCCAGGCCAGATGGAGCTGGCCAACCGCGCGCAGAAGCTCACCAAGGTCGGCATCGACACGCCGGCCCACATCGACTCGATCGCCGCCACCGGCAACACCGACACGCCCGGTGGCACCGAGTACAACATCACGCTGACGGTCACGCCGAGCGGCGGCGCTGCCTGCCAGGTCACAACCAACCAGTACATCTACCCGTCCAATCCATGTGCCGCGGACGAGAACGTGACGGTCAAGGTCGACCCCGATGACCCCAACGTCGTGATGATCTTCGGCCACGCGTGATTGACACCGTCGCGCACCGTTAGCCGGTCCGGCCTCAGCGGTTGACCCTCGGCGGTGTCCGGCGTGGGGTCGGCACAAGATGCCCCCCGGCCCGCAGAACGTGAAGAAGTCCGCGCCGCGCGTGGAGATTTGCCACATAAGCACCGCCAGGGCGCTTATGTGCAGAAACTCCGAGCCGGAGCCAACTCTTCTCACGTTGTGCCGGGGCCGGCCCGGCCGATCACCTTATCGGACGATTCCCGCCGCTGCGAGTGCGTCTTCTGGCCGAGGGTAATGCACGATCTCGACGGCCCTTCCGTCACGGAGCGTGGGGACGTCGGCGGTGAGATCCGCAGGCTCGCCGCCGCATCGCGCGGCGAACGAGCCAGCGCTGCCGCCAGGCTCGGACGCCCACCAGCCGCTCGTCAGCGCGAGCTCGCGCTCGAGCAGCGGCGTCTCGGTGGTCGCGGGACGGGCGAACGGTACGAAGTCGCAGGTTCGCTGCGAATCGGGTCTGTCACCCATCCGCTCGGCAATCGCGCCCGCACGTGGGGCGGCGGCCAGTCGGCTGCCCGTATAAGCTGACCCGTCGGTGAGAAGCCTTCAGTGGCGACCGTCGGATCCCGGCCGGTACGCGCTCCGCAACGCCGTGCGCGCCGCGATCGTGGTCCCGGTTGCGCTTCTGATCGGACGCGCCGTCGGCGATCGCCAGACGGCGCTGTTTGCCGTGTTCGGCGCGTTTGCGTTCCTGGTGTTCGTCGACTTCGGCGGCCCGCCTGCGGCTCGGCTGGCGGCGTATCTCACCCTGGCGGCGCTCGGCGCGGTGCTGATCCCAATCGGCACGCTGTGCTCGACCGAGCCGGTGCCGGCGGCGGCCGTCATGGCCGTCGTGGCATTCATCATCCTGTTCGCCGGGGTGATCAACGGCTACCTCGCCGCCGCCTCATCGGCGGCCCTCTTGACCTACATCCTGCCGGTGATGGTGCCGGCCCGCGCAGCCGCGATCCCGGACCGCCTGCTCGGGTTCGCGCTCGCCGCGGGCACGGCGATTCCGGCGGCGATGCTGCTGTTCCCAAAGCGCCCCCGCGACCGCTTGGCGCTTGCGATCGCGAACGGATGCGACGCGGTCGCGCAGGCCGTGGCGGACCCCGGACCAGACACCCAAGCGGCGGCCGCGAGCGCGATCGAGTCGATGTATCGGCAGTTCTCCTCGACCCCATTTCGGCCGACCGGGACGACGGGCGCGACGGGCGCGCTTGCGGTGCTGGTTGACGAGCTCGACTGGCTGCGCGGGCTTGTTGCGTTCTCGCTCCGCAGCCAGCCGGCGCGGTCCACCGAGGGTGAGCGTGCGCTTCTGGATCTGAGCGTGGGCACGCTGAGGCGTTGTTCAGAGCTCCTGCGCGGTCGCCGTGTCCCGGGCGGCGACGAGCGGCCGCTCGTGCGCGGGCGGGCCGCCGTGATCGACGAGGCACTCCAGATGGTTCGCGATCCCGCGATCCGCGATGACGACGACAGGCTGTGGGACGTGATCACGAGCGTGTGGAACGCGCGCGTCATCTCTTACGCGGTCGTCGACATCGCGCGGCACGCAGCGATTGCCGGCAGTCACAGAATCGAGGGTGAGACCGGCCCGGGGTGGCTCGCGTTCATCCGCCGACAGTCGGTCGCGCTCAGCGCCTCCGGACGAGTGATCCTCGCTCACGCGGATGTCCGTTCGGTGTGGTTTCGCAACAGCCTGCGCGGAGCCTTGGGGCTCTCCGTCGCCGTCCTGCTCGGTCAGCTCGTCGGCCTCCAGCATGCCTTCTGGGTGGTGCTGGGATCGCTCTCGGTCCTTCGGTCGAGTGCGCTGAGCACGGGCACGACGATCGTCCGGGCCGTGATCGGGACGACCGTCGGGATTGTCATCGGCGGGGCCCTCCTCCTCGCGATCGGCACGAACACCGCGCTGCTGTGGACGATTCTGCCGATCGCCTGCCTGCTCGCCGCGTACGCCCCCCGAGCGATCTCATTCGCTGCTGGACAAGCGGGTTTCACTGTCGCCGTGTTCGTCATCTTCGACCTGATCGCACCGACCGGATGGAGTGTCGGGCTGGTCCGCTTGGAGGACGTGTTGATTGGGTTCGGCATCAGTCTGTTCGTCGGCCTGCTGTTCTGGCCCCGCGGCGCAGGCGCCGTGCTCCGCCGCTCAATCGGCGCCTCCCTGTCGACCGCAGCGCGCTACGCCCGGGCGGCGGCGAGCGGGGTGTTCGTGGGCGGCGCCGAAGCCTCGACGGCCGGATGGGAGGGCGAGGCCGCTGCCGCGCAGAACCGCCTCGACTGTGCGTTCCGCCAGCGGCTCGCGGAGCGCCCGAGCGACGATCCCAATCTGACCGAACTCTCGATTCTCGTCACGTCAACGACGCGCGTCATCCGAACCGCGGGCGCCGCACACCGTCTTGCTGAGATGGTCGGCGATGCCCCCAGACCGCATGCCGCGGCGCAGTTACAGGCAGATGCCGACGCGATCTCGGATTGGTACATCGCGTTCGCGAAGGCGTTCTCGGCGGGCGCGACCGCGCCCGCGCCGCAGACGCTCGACCCGCTCGAGCGCCCCGCGATGCTCGAGGCGGTTCGCCGGCCCAGCACCGATTCGCGCACAGGTGCAATTGCAGCGCTCGCGTGTGCATGGATGGGCCTGCATGTCGACCATCTGCGGCACCTCGAGCGTCGCTTTGCGCGTGCCGCGGGCGCACTCGACGAGCCCGAACTCGATCACGGCTCCGCGTCCCCGTCCCCGTCCGCGTCGGCACCGTCCCCGTCCCCAGCCATGGAACCGAGCTGAACGGAGCGTTCGTTACCCCGTGGGCAGATCGCGTCACGCTCGGCCGCGCAACGCTTGAGCGAGATCGTCCCTCCGAATGGCTCCGTCGTAGTGTGCGCAATGGATATAGACGGCCGGCACGGCCGGCGCACCGCTCGTCGTCGCCTGACGGATCTGTTCGACCACCGACGGCCTGTGGGTTCCCGCGCGAACCTCCTCGCGGAGACGGTCGGGATCCGGCACGTGGCCGGCCGCCCGCTCGAGCACATCGGTCTCGTCCTTGACCCCGGACCGCGCGAAATCGTCGAGGACGTCGAAGAACGTCCCTTGAGCGGCGGCCCCCTCGAGAGCCTCTGCGGCGGGCAGCGACACTCGGTGAACGTCGGCCAGGGGCAACTGCCGGACCGCCAGCCGGATCCGCCCCGAGTCAGCGAGCGCTGACAGCAGGCGGTACGCGCTCCGGCACGGCTCGTTGGAGACGTCGATCCAGACAACGACTGTTGGCGCCGCGTCAGGTCCGCGAACCGGGTCGCCCGCGCCGACCGGCGGGTCGAGCCGCCGCGCGGAATCGGAGACTGCCCGCCACTCGGCCAGTGCCCGCGCGACCGCCGCATCAATGGGCTCGTCGTCCTGGCGCGCCCGGGTCCGGTGGTGACCCTCGGTACCCCTTTCCCAATTCTGCAGATCCTGGGTCGTGTCGTGCGCAAGCTCGCTCGGCGCCTCCGGGGGGCCGTCCGGGCGGCGATACGGCGTCTGGCTGATCCCGCTGCCGGCTCTCGTGTAGTAGCCGTAGACGAGGACGAAGAACAGCACCACGACGAACACGACGAAGATCCAGGTCCCGCCGGCGAGCGCAAGCGGGATCGCAATCAGTGCGGGCGGAGCCGGCGTCACCGCTTCGATCTGCCGAGCGCCATGAGCGCACCTTACGCCAACAGTGACAGCGCGGGGCAGCGAGGGTCGAGGGATAGCATCCAGGTGGGGATGACCAAGGGAGATGATCGTGGCAGCACGACTGGGGCCTGGGTCGTACCTGCGATGCTTGTGGGCGTTCTCGTTGGAGCCGTGCTGCTGCTCGCGCACGGCACCGACGGATCTCGGCACCGGACCACGGAGATCTCCGCGGTCCCTGCCCGTTCCGCCGACTCTGGGCCTCTCCGTGCTCAGCTGACAATCGCCCGCGGGGCGTCACTGACCGCGATCCCGCATTCCTTCTTCGGACTCTCGACCGAGTACTCGACCTTGCCGGTGGATGAGCTCCACCGCAGGCTCTACGGCCGCGCGATCGCGCTGCTTCACGTCGTTGGCGACGGGCCGTTCGTGCTGCGGATCGGTGGCGATTCCTCTGACCACGCGTTGTTTGACCCGAACATCCACAGGCTTCCGCGGTGGGCATTCGATCTGACCCAGACGTTTGCGGACCGCACGGCGCGGCTGGTGCGCGAGCTCGAGCTGCACGTGATCCTGGACTTGAATCTGATCACGACGACGCCGCAACGGGCGGCCGCATGGGCGCGAGCGGCCGAGGCAACGATGCCGACGGGGGGCATCATCGGCTTCGAGATCGGCAACGAACCGGATCTCTACAGCCAGGCCTTCTGGGTGCAGACGACCGACGCGGTGAGGTTCGAGGGTCGAGCCCTCCCAAAGGACATCACTCCAGCCGACTACGTTCGTGACTTCGACAGCTACTCGAGGGTGCTCTCGCGCGTCGTCCGGCACGTGCCGCTCTACGCGCCGGCACTTGCCAACCCGAATGCGGATCTCAGCTGGATCGCCGCGCTTCTGCGCGGTGCTCACCCGCGTCTTGGGACCGTCAGCGGGCACCGGTATCCCTATTCGGCCTGCGCGTTCCCCGGCTCCCCTCAGTATCCGACGATCGACCGAATCCTTAGCGAGGACGCCACCGCCGGCATGGCGCGCTCGGTCAAGCCGCCGGTCGCTCTGGCTCGCCGGGCGGGACTGCCGTTCGTGTTGACGGAGTTCAACTCCGTTACGTGCGGGGGCCTCGACCGCCTCAGCGACTCGTTCGCGACCGCGCTCTGGGCGCCGGATGCGGTGTTCGAGCTGGAACGTGCGGGCGTCAGGGCGGTCCACCTTCACGCACGCCAGACGACGATCAACGACCCGTTCCGGTTCGATGGCCCGCGATTCGTCGCACACCCGCTGATGTATGGCTTGATCCTGTTCACCCGGACGCTCGGTCCTGACGCGCGCCTTGTGCACACGCAACTGCGCAGCCCGAGTCCACCCCATCTGAAGGTCTGGGCGGTGAAGGTCGGCCGGAGCACTCTGCACGTCCTGCTGATCAACAAGGGACCTCGGCGGGTTTCGGTCAGCTCGCACCTTCCTGCCACAGCACCCGCCACGGTCGAGCGGCTGCTCGCGCCGTCCCCAGGAGCGCGCTTCGGGGTCACGCTCGGAGGTCAGCGCTTGGATGGCAACGCGCAATGGGTGGGAGCGCCCGCCATCGAGGTCATCCACCCGGCGGATCGCCGGTACACGGTCGTGCTCCCCCGCTACAGCGCCGCCCTGCTCTCGGTCCCGGTCACGCACGGGTCGCTGCACTCAGATGAGTGACTCCGCGGCGGTGCGCCCGCTCGCGGGAGACCGTCAAGCGTGCCGGTGCATCGAGCCTGGCGGCGGCGCTCGCCGCCACCGCAGGCAGGGTGGTGAGGCCCTGCTCGGCGACACGGGCGACACCGGCCGCGAGTCCGCCGCCCCAGTCGCACAGCACGACGCGACGATCGTGCGTCCACCACGCAAAGACGAGCCCGGCAGGGCCCTCACCTCGCGCCGATCCGCCAGCGGATCGCATCGCTCATCTGGACCTGCAAGGACATCCTCACCCTCGAGCGCCACGGCGCCCGAACGCTCAACGGCCTGCGCGAGCGCACCCTC
>DATKOY010000044.1:0-4385 GCA_035524415.1 Solirubrobacteraceae bacterium
ATCCTCCCGTATCTGTCGTTCTCACTGCCGTTGTCGATCTACATCCTGTCGGCGTTCTTCAGGGAGATCCCCTGGGACCTCGAGAAGGCCGCACAGATGGACGGTGCCACGCCGATGCAGGCATTTCGCCGAGTGATCCTCCCGCTCGCGGTCCCGGGCGTGTTCACCGCGGGCATCCTTGCGTTCATCGCGGCCTGGAACGACTTCCTATTTGCGAACGTCTTGACCGCGACGAACGCGTCGCGTACTGCGCCGGTGGCGCTGTCGTACTTCACCGGTGCGTCCCAGTTTCAGCAGCCGGCAGGCGCGATCGCAGCCGGTGCGGTGATCGTCACCGTCCCGATCCTGATCATGGTGCTGATCTTCCAGCGCCGAATCGTTTCCGGCCTGACCGCCGGGGCCGTCAAAGGCTAAAGGAGCGAATATGGCCGACATCGTGCTCGACAGCGTCGTCAAGCGTTATCCGGACGGCTTCGAGGCCGTCAAGAATCTGAACCTCACCATCGCCGACGGCGAATTCATGATCCTCGTCGGTCCGTCGGGCTGCGGCAAGTCCACGGCCCTGAACATGATCGCCGGCCTCGAGGACATCTCGGCCGGTGAGCTCAGGATCGAGGGCAAGGTCGTCAACCAGGTGGCGCCGCGCGATCGGGACATCGCAATGGTGTTCCAGAGCTACGCGCTTTACCCGCACATGACTGTGCGCGAGAACATGGCGTTCGCTCTTCGGCTCGCGAAGGTTCCCAAGGCGGAAGTCGACCGCAAGGTCCAGGAGGCTGCAGACATCCTCGACCTCACCGAGCACCTCGCCCGCAAGCCGGCCAATCTGTCAGGTGGCCAGCGACAGCGCGTCGCGATGGGCCGCGCGATCGTTCGTGACCCCAAGGCCTTCTTGATGGACGAGCCGCTGTCGAACCTGGACGCCAAGCTGCGCGTGCAGATGCGGGCGCAGGTCGCGCGCATCCAGCACAAGCTGAACACGACAACCGTTTACGTCACGCATGACCAGACCGAGGCTATGACCTTGGGGGATCGCGTGGCGGTGATGCTGAGCGGGGTCCTCCAGCAGGTGGGCTCGCCGATGGAGCTGTACAACCATCCCACGAACCTGTTCGTCGCAGGATTCATCGGCTCGCCGGGGATGAACTTCCTGCCGGCCACGCTCGAGAACGGATCGGTCAGATTGCCTATGGTGGACGTACCCCTGCCGCCGGAGGTGCGCCAGCGTCTCGGTCGCCAGCCGGACGGTCGCAACCTGATTGCGGGGATCCGACCCGAGGACTTCGAGGACGCAGCCCGGGTCGACGGCGATGGCCACACCCGCGGGGTCACGTTCCGGTGCAAGCTCGATCTTGTCGAGGCGATGGGGGCCGAGTTCTATGCCCACTTCGGTGTGGGTGCCAAGCCCGTCCGCTCTGAGGAGCTGACTGAGCTCCGGGACGACGCAGGAGGCATCGAGGAAACGACCGAGAGCGGGGGGATCGTCGCCGTTGCTCGGCTCAGTCCCCAGAGCCGGGCCCGGAGCGGCGAGGACGCCGAACTGTGGCTCGACGCCGCGAAGCTGCATTTCTTTGACGCCGAGTCGGGTCAGTCGCTGGTGAACGGACGCTGATCGTGTGGGTCTTCTCGAGCGGGTGCCGACGTCGGCAGGGCGTCGCCAGCGATCTGCATGCTGCGTGCCAGCGGCTGGAGCGGCGCGTCGCGAATTGTTGAAGGACGGCCCGCTCTACCGCACTCCCGGCAATCCTGGACAACGGTCATACCCGCAGGAGTTCGCCCGCGCGCAGCATCACAGGGATCGGATCGACGATCTCGAGCGACGGCAGCGTCGCGGGTTCATCGTTTCGGAAGCCGAGGAACGCCCAGGTTCCGTCTCGGCGTCGCACCAGCGGGGCGGCGCACAGAATCGGATCCCCCTCGAACGGGCGGGCGCGGGCGAGCTCCCACGGTCCAGTGGCAGAGTCGCCGACCACGTACCAGGTGCTGTGGGATCCGAACTTCGCCACCTGCTCATCGCTCTGCTCGTCGGGGCGGCAGGTGAAGACCAGGACCGGCTGCTCGTCCAGCATTCGCACCTGTGAGACCTCGAGCTGGCCAAAGCCGCCCGGCTCGGTCAGCGGCGGCCGCAGTTCCCACGTCCGCAGGTCTGCGCTGCGCGCGTGTGCGAGCACGCCGTCGCGCAACCGCGGTGCGCCGTTTGCGCGGGCGGTGATGATCAAGTGCCACCCGTCACCACCCGCGTCCTCGAACACGAACGGATCGCGCCACGCATCACTCGCCGAGGGTTCCTCGGGGAGCGTCTTGTACCAGCGTGGGTCTGGGCGGACCAGCGGATCATTGCCGACCCGTCGCCACGTGAACAGGTCATCGGACACAGCCATCCCGATCCGCTGGTCGCGATCCCCGTAACCCGGCGTCGTCGAGAGCGCCGAGTAGTACAGGCGCCAGACCCCGTCGTCGCCCCGCAACACCGATCCCGTCCACAGCGCCAGGTCGTCCCAGCCGTACGCCGCCGGGAGCAGCGGGTCGGACTGGACGGTCCAGTGCAGGAGATCGGTCGAGGTCGCGTGCCCGATGCGCGCCGCCGTATGCCGAAGGCTCCGATCCTTCAACGCGCGGGGCGCCTTGAGGAAGAACAGGTGGTACCGGTCGCCGTCGTCCGCGATCCAGCTGTCCCACACCCAGTCGTTCGGCAGTCGGAGCACGAAGGCATCCTCCCAGAGCGCTCCGTGCCGCGGACGCGAAGTCATGATCGCGTGTTCGGCGCGCGAGAGGTTGCGGACGATGAGCGCGGGCACGCTCGGTGTGCCGGGTTCGTCGAGTTGTCGCGTGACAGACTGTCACTTGATGGGGCTCGACGTGCTGGATGAGCAGTTCCGCGCGGTGTTCAGACGGACAGCGAACCCGATGCTGCTTGCGAACGATGAGCGTTGGTATGTCGACGGGAACGCCGCCGTGCTGAAGCTGCTCAGGGTCTCGGCCGAGCAGCTTCGTCGCATGCGGATCGACGACTTGACCGCCGACGAGTTGCGTTCGCGCGTCCCTGAGATGTGGCGCGAGTTCCTCGCGCGCGGAGCAATGACCGGCAGTTATCGGATTCAGTGCCCCGATGGCCGCCAGGTTGACGTGGAGTTCAGCGCGACCGCCAACGTGGCTCCCGGCCTTCATCTCTCGATCTTCCTGCTGACCGATGTAGACGAGCCGATCCTGGCGGATGAAGCCTTGCCGGTGGCGACCAGCGGCTTGTCGTCACGCGAGCGAGAGGTCCTGTCACTCGCCGCGAACGGCGCCACCAGTCGCGAGATCGCGGACCGTCTGGTCGTGGCACACGAAACCGCGCGCACTCACATGCGCAACGCGATGGTCAAGCTCGGGGCGAAGACGCGCGCTCAGGCGATTGCGATTGCGCTCAGCCGGGGCGACATTCGCGCGCAGTAGCCGGCGGGGGCAACCGAATCCCGCGTTTGCGGTATTGCGAGACTTGGGCCGCCCAGCGATCATCGCCGGGTGCTCGCTGGGATCTGGATTCGCAGACGTGTGATCGGGCGAGTCATCGCGGGACGAAAGTCCAACGGCTTTCCGACCCTCAGATACGAAGCGCTTGACGGTTGCTGGCACATGCGGTGGCCGTGCGAGGCGTGCCAAGGGGCCGAGTTGCCGCTGCGCGACCCTGCGAGCCTTGCGAGTTCGCATGCCGGGCTGCGGTGCAACTGGTGGGTCGCTGATCAGCCGTGCCCCGGCTGCGAGACGATCCGTAGGCGGCTCGAGCCCAGCGACGCCGACCTCGCCGTTTGGTACGACACGATGCTCGGCGACTGGGTGGTGCAGGTGCCGTGTCCCGGATTCCGCGGCGGTGTGCTCATGCCGCTGGGGCTTCGCTGGTTCGACGTTCCCTGGCCCGAGGTGTACCGCGCGGCCGGCGACGTCGCATTCGCCGACGATGCATTTGATGACGCACTGGGTGACGAGCAGCTGCGCGTCCAGTAGGCCCTCGGGGCGCACGGCCGGTCGTGAGCCTTCCAGGGGGGAGGTGCTCGACCTGTTCACCGCCGAGGAGCCTGAATGGGGCGCAACGGCGGCGGCAGAGCGTCTGGGGGTCGCGAAGTCCCTCGCCCACGATGTCCTCGTAAGCCTCACCGCGATCGGCCTCCTGCAGCGGGTGCGACACGGCAGGTATCGGCTTGGCTGGCGCACGCTATCGCTTGCAACCGTGCTGTTGCGCACGAGCGAGATGAAGGCGCTGGCGCGCGGACGATCCGCGGGACCCGGCAAACATCAGTGTCACGCCGGCGTGGGTGATCGAGCTGCGCAACGGGTTGCGGGCGATCTCGGAGCAGCTCGAGCGCGGCGATGACAGGGAGAGCCGTCTCGCGTTTCGGGTTATG
>DATKOY010000045.1:0-66100 GCA_035524415.1 Solirubrobacteraceae bacterium
AAGCGGCGGGTTCAGGAGCTGATGGACCGCGTCGGGCTCAACCCCGAGCACTACAACCGCTATCCGCACGAGTTCTCCGGCGGCCAGCGCCAGCGGATCGGCGTCGCCCGCGCGATCGCGCTCGAGCCCAAGCTGCTCGTCGCGGACGAGCCGGTGTCAGCGCTCGACGTCTCGATCCAGGCCCAGGTGCTCAACCTCCTGCGCGGCCTGCAGCGCGAGATGGGTCTGACGCTGATCTTCATCGCACACGACCTCAGCGTCGTGCGTCACATGTGCGATCGCGTCGCGGTCATGTATCTCGGCAAGATCGTCGAGCTCGCGCCCAGCGACGCTCTGTACGGGTTCCCGCGCCACCCGTACACGGGAGCGCTGCTGTCATCGGTGCCGGTCCCCGACCCGGTCGCCGGTAAGCGCGAGCGCCAGCTGCTCTCAGGCGACGTGCCGAGCCCGGCGAACCCGCCGGCCGCATGTCGCTTCCACACGCGCTGCCCGAAGGCCCAGGCGATCTGCTCGGAGGAGGAGCCGCCGCTCGATGACAAACACGGTGGCACGCTCGCGGCGTGTCACTTCCCGCTCAGCGAGGAAGAGGTCAAGCTGCGCCTCCCCGTGGCGCTGATGGCGACCAAGCCTTAGCGAGCACTTGACGACGCGAACGGGGCGCCTACTGCTCGCCCTCGTCATCGTCCTCGTCGTCCTCGTCGACGTAGAGCGACTCGACCGCAAGCTCGTCGCCCCGCATGTTCCACAGCTTGACGTCGATGAAGTCGCCGCGGTAGTTGTCGGGGGCGATCAGCGTGAAGCGCTCCTCGACGAGCTCACACTGGTCAACCGCGAGGTTCGCCAGCTCCGCCGTGACGACGACGCCGCCGGGGATCATCGGCACGCCCCAGACGAGCGTCATGTCGGCGCGCTTGCCCTGCTCGCCGCGCCACGTCGCGATCACGTCGTCGCTCAGGTCGAGCTTCCAGTCCGGGTTCGACTCGGCCGTCTCGGAGGTGAAGTCGGCCGTCGCCGTGAAGTTCCCCGGGCCGCCGGAGCCCTCGGTGAACGAGACGTAGCCGAACAGCTCATACCCCTCGGTTGTGCGCGCCACGGCCGGGATGTACGTGCGAGAAGCGTACGAGCGGTCGGGGAACCACCGCACCTCGCCGGGTTCGCCGATGTCCTCGCCCTCGGTGTCGATCTCGCGGCAGGCGGCGATGAAATGCTCGCGCAGTGTGTCCGCCCAGCGGCCGTAGGGGAGCGCCTCCTGCGGCGGCTCGGCAGCGAAGCTGATGATGAAACGGTCCGTGGGCGGCATGCGTTGCGCGGAGCCTACTGACGCAGCGGCCGGGGCGCGCAGCGCCCCCACCCAACAAACCTCAGAACGCCCCGCGCCGGCTGAGGACTGCCGGAATCGTCTTGAGCAGGATCGAGAGGTCGAGGAACATCGACCATTGCTCGAGGTAGAGGAAGTCAAGGCGGACGAGGTCGTCGAAGTCGAGCTCTGAGCGGCCCGAGACCTGCCACAGCCCCGTGATCCCGGGGAGCACGAGGTAGCGCTTCTTGTGCCATTCCTCGAGCCGCTCGAAGTCCCGTATCGGCAGCGGCCGTGGGCCGACGAGCGACATCTCGCCGCGGACGACGTTGACGAGCTGCGGAAGCTCGTCGAGCGAGAAGCGGCGCAGGAACCGCCCGATCTTCGTCAGCCGCGGGTCGTCGCGGATCTTGAACAGCGCGCCGGACTTCTCGTTGAGCGGCTCGAGATCGTCCTGGATCTGGTCGGCGTGCTCGCGCATCGTGCGGAACTTGAAGCACGAGAACGGCTTGCCGCCGATCCCGGGGCGCACCGAGCGGTAGATCGCGGGGCCGCGCGAGCTCAAACGGATCGCGGCGGCGATCGCGAGCAGAACGGGCGTCAGCAGGATCAGCCCGGCGATCGACAGGACGAGGTCGAACGTCCGCTTGAGCGCGTAGTCGATGCCCTCGAACACAGGCGGGCGCAGCGTGAACAGCGGCACGCTCTGCCCAGGCACGAACTCGGCACGATCGAACAAGATCTCCATCGTCGACGGCGCGACATGGACCGTCACGCCCTTCTGATGGCACTGATCGACCAGCTCGACCGCCCTCTCCTGCGGGAAGTCGGGGTCGGCGATGATCACCTCCTGGACGCGCTCGCGGGCCAGGACGTCGGGCAGCTCGTCGAGCTGGCCGAGCGAGCGCAGCCCGTTCTGCGGACGCGGGATCAACGAGATGTAGCCGACGAGCTCGACCTGCATGCTCGAGCGACCAGCAAGGACGTGCGCGACATCCTCGATGTGCTTACCCGAGCCGACGAGCAGCGCCCGGCGGCGGTAGCCGGCCAGCTCGAGCAGGCGCCCGGTCACCCGTGTGTGCAGCGCGCGCAAGGCGCCGATGTAGATCGTGCCGAAGAACAGCGAGCCGTAGAACAGCGCGTAGCTCGACGGGTGATCGCCGTTGGCCAGTGCGAACACGAGCGCGATCACCGTCGCCTGGAACAGCGCCGTGGCGATCTTCCCGACGCCCGGCCGGCGCGTGCGCTCGGAGTACAGGTCGACCCGCGCGAACATCAGGACCGTCACGAGGTACGCGAACGAGATCCACGGCTTGGTCTCCTGCCACCCGAGCCGCACGTCGAACTTGCCGAGGCTCATCAGCTTCAGCGCCATCGTCGTGTAGATCGCACCGGCGACGCCGACGAGGTCGAGCACGAGCAGCGACGCGACGCGTGCAATCCGCCGCAGCGTCTCGAGTCGCAGCACGAACGACAGTAACGGCGGCTTCTTGCGCCTCACATCACGCGCGGGAAGGGGCTGCGGCCGGCGAGCCTCCGCGGTCCCATTCGCCGGCCTCGTCCGGGCCTCTTGCTGTGTGGGTGTCACGTTCGGCTCAAGCGCGTAATGCCTCCCGCCAACTGGTAACGGAATCTTGACATCGAAGTTACGCAGTTGGGCGCGAGGGCCACGGGCGGGTCGGCCTAGGCTCGGCCGATCAGGGCGTCGCGGCCGGACTTGTCGATCGTGTGGCTCAGTCCCTCCCGGAGGTCGACTGTCGGCTCCCATCCGAGGATTTCCTTCGCGAGGGCGATGTCGGGCTGGCGGACCTGGGGGTCGTCGGTCGGCAGCGCCTCGAACACGATGTCCGACCTCGAGCCGGTCACCTCGATCACGGTCTCGGCCAGCTCGAGCAGCGTGAACTCGTTGGGGTTACCCACGTTGACCGGGTTGTGGTACCCGGATTCGGCCAGGGCGATGATCCCGCGGATGAGGTCGTCGACGTAGCAGAACGAGCGCGTCTGGGAACCGTCTCCGAACACCGTGATCGGCCGGTCCTGGAGCGCCTGGCGCAAGAACGTCGGGATCGCGCGCCCATCGTGGGGGCGCATCCGCGGGCCGTACGTATTGAAGATCCGCACGATCGCCGTGTCGACGCCCTGCTGGCGGTGGTAGGCCATCGTCAGCGCCTCGGCGTAGCGCTTGGCCTCGTCGTACACGCCACGTGGCCCGATCGGGTTCACGTGGCCCCAGTATGTCTCGGGCTGGGGGTGGACCTGCGGATCGCCGTAGACCTCGCTCGTCGAGGCGGTGAGAAAGCGGGCCCGGTGCTTCTTCGCCAGCCCGAGCGTGTGGTGCGTGCCGTACGAGCCCACCTTGAGCGTGTGCAGCGGCAGTCGCAGGTAGTCGATCGGCGATGCCGGCGAGGCGAGGTGGTAGACGAAGTCGATCGGTTCCTCGACGACATACGGCTCGATGATGTCGACGTTCAAGTGGACGAACGCGTCCGTCCTGATGTGGTGAATGTTCGCCAGCGAGCCGGTTTCGAGGTTGTCCACGCAGATCACGCGGTGGTCGCGCCGCAGCAGCTCCTCGCAGAGATGCGATCCGAGAAACCCAGCGCCGCCGGTGACGAGGCAGGTTGACATGGGGCCGCAATCTAGCGCGGGACGGACCCCGAGCGCGCGCTAGGCATAGCGCGGGACGGACCCCGAGCGCGCGCTAGGCCTAGAGTCTGCGACGGTTCCAACGATCAGTGAAACGGAGGATGGATGGCTGCAGCACGGTTCGTCCAGCGCTTGAACGAGCAGATCGCCTACGAGTTCGCCGCGTCGCAGCAGTACATCGCCAACGCCGTGTACTACGACGCCCAGACGCTCCCGCGGCTGGCGACGTTCTTCTACGCCCAGGCGGTCGAGGAGCGAAACCACGCGATGATGATGGTCCAGTACCTGCTCGATGCCGATGGCGAGGTCGGGGTTCCCGGCGTTGCCGCGCCGGAGACCCAGTTCGCCGACGTCGTCGCGCCGGTCGCGCTCGCGCTCGACCAGGAGAAGCGCGTCAGCGACCAGATCGCCGCGCTCGCCGCCGTCGCGCGCGAGGAGGGCGATTTCCTCTCAGAGCAGTTCGTCCAGTGGTTTCTCAAGGAGCAGGTCGAGGAGGTTGCGACGATGTCCTCGCTGCTGACGGTCGTGCAGCGCTCGGCGGACCGGCCGGACCTGGTGGAGGACTACCTGACACGCGAGCACAGCGGCAGCGGGGCCGCCGACCCCACCGCTCCGCCCGCCGCGGGCGGGGCGCTGTAGGCACGAGTCCGCGTCCGCTCAGCCGTCCTGCCGGGCCCGCCGGCGCAGGACGTGCTCGTCGCCGCGCCGGATCGTCACGCGCTCCGAATCGAGGTGCTCGAGGAGCGCCTGAGCGAACTTTCTCGAGGTGCCCAGCTCGTCGCGCAGCTGCGCGAGCGTGATCGCCCCGCCACTGGCGATCGCGACGGCGATCACGCGCTCGCGGATCTCGGCGAGCGCGTCCGCGTGGAAGTGCAGTGACCGGCCGACGCGGACCGCGCGTCCGGCGTCTCGGAGCGCCGCCAGATCATCGGGATCGAGCTCAGCATCGAGCGGGGGCTCGAACCCGGCGTCTCGGAGCCGCTGTTCGAGCGCCTGGGCGCCGGCCGACAGCGGCGCCGCCGCAGCGGGCTCGTCCTCGCGCGGCGCGGTTGCCGCGCCGCCGCTCGCCGGCCCCTCGGCCGCCTTCGGCGCCACGCCGCTGGACAGCCGCTCGAGCGCCGTCAGCAGGTTCCGCGAGGGACCGTGCTTGCGTGGGTGCGGGTCGAGCACCCGTCCACCACCGAGCGTGTCCGGCGGCGCGATCTGGCGGACCACGAGCCGGTCCTCGCGCGCCGGCACGAGCTCGTGCTCGAGCCGGATCTGCCAGAAGCGCCCGCCGAGCCACGCCAGCCGCGCGGCGCTCTCGCGGGTTCCGTGATGGACCTGGACGCGCTCGCCGTGGCGTGGCTCACGCTCGCCGAACGCGAGCTCGGCGTCGATCAGGTACGTCGCCCGCAGGTCGGCCTCGGGGGCGGCAAGAACCTCGCCACGCGCGATCTCCGCCTTCGCCACCCCCGTGAGGTTGACCGCCACCCGCTGGCCGGCCTCGGCGAGCTCGACGCTGTCGTCGTGCACCTGCACGCCGCGCACGCGGACGCGCGCGCTCCCTGGCAGCACCACGAGCTCGTCGCCGCGCGCGATCCGCCCGGACCAGAGCGTGCCCGTCACGACGGTCCCAGCCCCGCGGATCGTGAACACGCGGTCGATGTGCAGGCGCGGAAGGCCGCCGGCAGCGGCGCGGCTGCGCAGCCCCGCCACGACGCGGTCGAGCGCCGCCCGCAGCGCGTCGATCCCGGCGCCCGTGCGCGTGCTCACCGCGACCGCCTCGGCGCCGGGAAGGAGCTCGGCTGCCTCCAGCAGCGCGACCTCCGGGTCGGCGAGATCGGCCTTCGTCACGGCCACGACCCCCGCCTGCACGCCGAGCGCCCGCAGCACCGAGGCGTGCTCGTGCGTCTGCGGCATCACGCCGTCGTCGGCGGCGACGGTCATCAGGTACAGGTCGATTCCGGTCGCGCCGGCGACCATCGTCCGCACGAATCGCTCGTGCCCCGGGACGTCGATCACCGACAGGCGCCGGCCCGACGGGAGCGTCAGCTGGGCATAGCCCAGCTCGATCGAGATCCCGCGGGCGCGCTCCTCGGGCAGGCGATCCGTGTCGATCCCGGTGAGTGCGCGGATCAGGGCGGTCTTGCCGTGGTCGATGTGGCCGGCGGTGCCGAGCGTCAGGGGAGCCGCCATCGTCGGCTAGGCCCGACCGCGCAGCGCCGAGCGCACCGCCGCCGCCACGATCGCAAGCTCGTCGTCGGCGAGCGTGCGCGGATCGAGCACGACACGCCCGTCGTGGATGCGCGCGATCACCGGCGGATCGGTCTCGCGGAGAGCCTGCGCCAGCTCGGGGGGATCGCGCTCGCTGTCGAGCGCGACCGCGGGACCCTCGAGCTCGACCAGCGGCAGCGCGCCGCCTCCGACCTTCGCGACCGTCCGGGTCGCCGTCGCGCCCGCACCGATCTGCTCGATCAGCGCACGCGTCCGTGCGCTCAGTGTCTCCTCGCCGGCGTCGAGCATCGCCAGCACCGGGATCTCGCGCCGCGCCGCCGCCGGGTCGCGGTACAGCATCAGCGTGGCCTCGAGCGCCGCGAGCGACAGCTTGTCGATCCGCAGCGCCCGCGCCAGAGGGTGCGCCCGCGCGGCCGCGACGGCGTCCGCGCGCCCCACGACCAGCCCCGCCTGCGGGCCTCCGAGCAGCTTGTCGCCCGAGCAACACACGAGCGCCGCACCGGCCGCGATCGATCGCGTCAGGGACGGCTCCTCGGCGAGCGCGGGAATCCCGTGCGCGCCCGCCAGCACGCCCGATCCGGCGTCGTCGATCACCGGCACGCCCAGCGCGCACAGCGCCTCGATCGAGACATCCTCGACGAACCCGAGCGAGCGGAAGTTCGACGGATGGACCCGGAGGATCGCGGCGGGCGACGGCTCCGAACCCTCGAGTGCGCGCTCGTAATCGCCGATCCGGGTCCGGTTGGTCGTCCCGACCTCGATCATCGTCGCGCCGGACTGCGCGATCACCTCGGGGATCCGGAAGCCGCCCCCGATCTCGACGAGCTGCCCGCGGGAGACGACGATCGACCTTCCCGGGCCCGCCAGCGCCGCGACCGCGAGCAGCACCGCCGCGGCTCCGTTGTTGACGGCGATCGCCGCCTGCGCGCCCGTCAGCGCGCGCAGCAGCGCTTCCACGTGGCTCTGGCGGCTGCCGCGCGCACCAGTGCCCAGGTCGAGCTCGAGGTTCGAGTAGCCCTCGGACGCACGGGAGACCGCATCGCGTGCCGTGCTCGGCAGCGGCGCCCGGCCCAGGTTCGTGTGGATGATCACGCCGGTGGCGTTGAGGACGCGGCGCATACGTGGCCGCTCGAGCTCCGCGAGGATCTCGCGTGCCCGGTGGGCCACATCCCCGCCACCCCCCGGAGCCTCGCGCCCCGCCTGAATCGCGTCCCGACGCTCCTGCACCGCTTGTCGCGCAGCGGCGACGGCGAGCGAGTGCGGGGCGTTCAGCGCGGCGGCCAGCTCGTGAACGGCCGGCAGCTCCCTCAGCTCTGAGGCCTCGGTGTCGTCCCGGGCACCCACTCGCCCTCTTCCTTCTTCCAGATCGGGGCCTGTGCCTTGATCTCGTCGATGATCTCGCGCGCGCCGCGGAACGCTTCGTCACGGTGCGGCGCCGACGCCGCGACGATCACGGACGGCTCGGACAGCGGCACGATCCCGATGCGGTGCTCGGCGGCGGCCGCGCACAGCCCGTGACGCTCGATCGCCGCGGCAACGATCTCGGCGATCTGTCGCGCGGCCATGTCCGTGTACGCCTCGTAGTCGAGTTCGGGAACCTCGCGCGTCACGCCGAGGAACGTCACGATTGCGCCTGCACGTGGGTCGCGGACGCGCTCGATCAGCGGATCGAGCTTGAGCCGCTCGTCCGTCACGCGAGCATGTCCGAGGGTCAACGAGCCACCGGATACCGGCGGGATCAGTGCGAGCTCGTCACCGGCGTGCAGCGGCGACTGCGGATCGGCGTACTCCTGGTTGACGGCGATCACGACCCTCAGGCCGTCGGTGAGCGCCGAGACCCGGTCGAGCACATCCTGCACGCACGCGCCCTCGGGGACCTCGAGCTCGAGCTCGCCGGCCCCGGCCCGCTCTCGGAGCATCGCAAACAGGCGGATGCGGATGTGCATGCGGCAAAGGCTATCCGGCGCCGGTTGTGTTGACGCCTCGTTAAAGCACAGGACGCATCCGCGAGTTCTTGCTTATCCTGCCGTCGACCGGGGTCCACGGAACAAGGAGTGAGATCTTGACAAGGAGGAACTGGTTCGTCGCAGTCGTCGTTCTGGCGCTGAGCGCCGTGATCATGGGATGCGGCAGCAGTAGCAGCAGCAGCACGACGAGCTCATCCTCCGGAGGGACGTCGAGCGCGAGTTCAGCCACCACGGGATCGACTGCTGCGGTCGCGTCGATCGCGTCGCAGGTGCCCGCCTCGATCAAGTCGAAGGGGACGCTGATCGTTGCCGCCGACGCGACCTACCCTCCCGACGAGTTCATCGCATCCGACGGCCACACCGTCATCGGGATGGACCCTGATCTGATGCAGGCGCTGGCCGCGGTGATGGGCCTCAAGGTTGCTGTGAAGAACGCGACGTTCGACAGCATCATCCCCGGCTTGGCGGCCGGCAAGTACGACGTCGGCGCGTCATCGTTCACCGATAACAAGGAGCGCGAGAAGACCGTCGATTTCGTGACCTACTTCACCGCCGGCGAGTCGTTCTTCACGAAGGCCTCCGGCGGGACGACGATCGTGGGCATCAGCGACATCTGCGGCCACTCGGTCGCCGTCGAGAAGGGGACGACCGAGGAGGCCGACGCCGGGACGCAGAGCAAGAAGTGCACGTCGTCGGGTAAGGCGGCCGTGAAGGTGCTCTCGTTCCCCGACCAGAACGGCGCCAACCTCGCGCTGTCGAGCGGGCGCGCGCAACTCGGCTTCGCCGACTCGCCCGTTGCGGAATACCAGGTCAAGCAGTCAGGCGGTCAGTTCAAGCTGGTCGGCGCGTCCTACGCGAACGCACCGTACGGGCTGGCGCTCCCGAAGAACAGCGGCCTGGCCAAGCCGATGCTCGCAGCGGTCCAGGAGCTGATGAAGAACGGGCAGTACAAGGCGATCCTGACCAAGTGGGGCCTCGAGAGCGGCGCGATCACAAATCCTCAGATCAACGGAGCCACGAGTTAAGAGAGACTGAGCTCTGAGGTGAGCACCTCCGAGCTTTCAGAGGAGCGGACGGGAGGGTCCGGCGAGATCAAGGCCGTCCCGGTCCGCCATCCCGGCCGATGGGTCGCGGCGGTGATCGTGGTGATCATCGCCGCGTCGCTGATCCGCTCGGCGATCGTCAACCCGAACTTCGAGTGGCACATCGTTGGGCACTACCTGTTCGACCCGCGGATCCTGCACGGCGTCGTCGTGACGATCCGGCTGACCGTGATCTCGATGGCGATCGGGATCGCCCTCGGTGTCGTGCTCGCGGTCATGCGGCTGTCGCCGAACCCGCTGATCTCCGGATTCAGCTGGGTCTACATCTGGTTCTTCCGCGGCACGCCGCTGCTCGTGCAGATCCTGTTCTGGACGTTCATCTCCGCGCTGTACAAGAAGATCACGATCGGTGTTCCGTTCGGCGGGCCGTCGCTCATCAGCGCGGACGCGAACTCGCTCATTCCGATCTCGGTCGCCGTCACCCTCGCGCTCAGCCTGAACGAGGCCGCGTACATGGCCGAAATCGTCCGGGCGGGCATCATCTCCGTGTCGGAGGGGCAGTCGGAAGCGGCCCAATCGCTCGGTATGAGCCGGCTGCAGACGATGCGTTTGATCGTGCTCCCGCAGGCGGTCCGCGTGATCATTCCGCCGACCGGCAACGAGGTGATCTCGATGCTGAAGAACACCTCGCTCGCGAGCGTCGTCGCGTATACCGAGCTGCTGTATTCGGTGCAGCTGATCTATGCGGCGAACTACAAGCAAATCCCGCTGTTGATCGTCGCGAGCATTTGGTACCTCGTGATGACGAGCGTGCTGTACGTGTTTCAGTACTTCATCGAGCGCCGGTACGGACGCGGGTTCACCCGTTCACAGCGGGCCGGCCTGCGGGAGCGGTGGTTGAGCTTCGGCGGCGGAAGTGGCGGCCATGACTGACACGATGGTCCTGGCCGAGGGCGTGCACAAGAGCTTCGGGCGGCTCGAGGTGCTCAAGGGGATCGATCTCGAGGTCCGGCGCGGCCAGGTCACGTGCATGCTCGGACCGTCCGGCTCTGGCAAGTCGACGTTCCTGCGCTGCATCAACCATCTCGAGAAGATCAACGCGGGCCGTCTGTCGGTCGACGGCGAGCTTGTCGGGTACCGCGAGCAAGGGGGGAAGGTGTACGAGCTCCACGACCGCGAGATCTGCCGCAAGCGCGCCGAGATCGGGATGGTGTTCCAGCACTTCAACCTGTTCCCACACATGACGGCGCTCGAGAACGTCGCGCTCGCGCCGGTGAAGGTGCTCGACGTGGACCGCAAGGAGGCGCGCGAGCGTGCTGCGGAGCTGCTGAACCGGGTCGGTCTCGGCGACAAGCTCGGTACCTACCCGGTGGCGCTCTCCGGCGGCCAGCAGCAACGCGTCGCGATTGCCCGCGCGCTCGCGATGCAACCGAAGCTGATGCTGTTCGACGAACCGACCTCGGCGCTCGATCCCGAGCTCGTCGGCGACGTGCTCGACGCGATGCGCCAGCTCGCCAAGGACGGGATGACGATGATCGTCGTCACCCACGAGATGGGGTTCGCCCGTGAGGTCGCCGACAGCGTCGTGTTCATGGACGGGGGCGTCGTCGTCGAGGAGGGCAAACCCGCGGACGTGCTCGGGAACCCGCAACACGAACGCACGCGGGTGTTCCTGTCGAAGGTGCTCTGACGGACGGCGGCCATCCACGGGTACCCTTGGGACCACATGGCCACCACTGACGAACACCGCACGATCGCGCCGATCGTCGGCCCCGACGATCCCCGGCGATTCACCGACTCCGGAATCGAGGTCAAGGCGCTCTACACCGAGGCTGACCTGCCTGACAACCTTGCCCCGCGGCTGGGCGAGCCGGGGCAGTACCCCTACACGCGGGGCATCCACCGCGACATGTACCGCAAGCAGCTCTGGACCCACCGGCAGTACGCCGGGTACGCGAGCGCGAAGGAGTCCAACGAGCGCTACCGGTATTTGCTGGAGCACGGCTCCACAGGCTTGAGCATGGCCTTCGACCTACCGACCCAGCTCGGGCTCGACTCCGACGATCCGCGCTGTCTCGGCGAGGTCGGCCGCACCGGCGTCGCGATTGACACGATCGATGACATGCGCACCGCGTTCGACGAGATCCCGCTCGACCAGGTCTCCACGTCGATGACGATCAACGCGCCCGCCGCGGTGTTGCTCCTGCTGTATGAGCTCGTCGGCGAGGAGCAGGGGGTGCCGGCGGGCGCGCTCCGCGGCACGACGCAGAACGACATCCTCAAGGAGTACATCGCTCGGGGGAACTTCATCTACCCGCCCGACGGCGCGATCCGGCTGACGACCGACCTGTTCGCGTACTGCAACGAGCGTGTGCCGAAGTGGAACACGATCTCGATCTCCGGCTACCACTTCCGGGAGAAGGGCTGCTCAGCCGTGCAGGAGGTCGCGTTCACGCTCGCCAACGGCATCGCCTACGTCCAGGCCGCCTTGGATGCGGGACTCGAGATCGATCGATTTGGGCCGCGGCTCGCGTTCTTCTTCAACGGCCACAACAACGTCTTCCAGGAGGTCGCGAAGTTCCGTGCCGCGCGCCGGATGTGGGCGTCGATCATGCGCGAGCGGTTCGGGGCCGTGGACGAGCGCTCGTGGCGGCTGCGGTTCCACACGCAGACGGGCGGGGTGACCCTGACCGCACAGCAGCCGGAGAACAACATCGTGCGCGTCGCGTTGCAAGGTTTCGCCGCGGTCTGTGGCGGGACCCAGTCGCTGCACACCAACGGCTTCGACGAGGCGCTTGCCCTGCCGACCGAGCGCGCCGCAAAGATCGCGCTGCGCACGCAGCAGATCATCGGACACGAGTCGGGCGCCGCCGACACGGTCGACCCGTTCGCCGGCTCGTACTTCGTCGAGGCGCTGACGGACGAGATCGAGGCCTCGGCCCGCGAGCTGATCGCGAAGATCGACGAGCTCGGAGGCTCGGTCCAGGCGATCGACTTCATGAAGAACGAGATCGAGGAATCCGCGTTCGGCTACCACGAGCGCTACCGGATCGGTCAGGACATCGTCGTTGGGGTCAACAAGTTCGTCGAGGACACCCCGGAGGTGCCGGACATCCTGCGGGTCGATCCGGAGTCCGAGCGCCAGCAGGTCGAGCGACTGGCGGCGTTCAAGGCGGACCGGGATGTCGAGCTGGTCGATCGCCGGCTCGAGGAGGTGCGCGAGTGCGCGCGGGGGACCGACAACCTGCTGCCGGTGCTGCGCCAGGCGCTCAAGGACCGCTGCTCGATGGGCGAGGTCTGTAGCGCGATGCGCGACGTCTTCGGCGAGTACCACCCGACGTTCTGAGGTCGGCGTGACCGCGCCGGCGCACGCCGGCGTCGTCGTGCTCGGATAGCGTGTTCGGGCGATGCTCGTCACGATCTACGTCATGACCGTCCAGACGGGCGCGTGAACACGCCGCGCGGCGGCGTCATGCACCAGCTGACCGATCTGCCCGACTCGGTCGAGCAGATCGCCGCCTTCCGGGACCGCGACAGCCGGATCCGCACCGAGGGGCACCCGCAACCTGCTGGCCGCGGCTGCCGCCGCCGGTGTGAGCCGCTTTGTCGCCCAGAGCATCGCCTGGCGGCCGCCGGCGGGCGCCGAGGCCGTCGAGGAGCAATCGTTGCTTGCAAGCTACGCGCCGCGGAAGGAGTCGCGCCGACCCGGGCGAACCACGTGGCATGACAGAGCACGAGGCACGCCGGACCCTGGTCAAGTCAGCGCCCGAACTGTGGGCGGAGTGCAGTGACGCAGCGTCACTCGCTCGCCATCTCGGCCAGTTCGGAGAGATACGGATCACGAGGCTCGAGCCGGAGACCGCCGTCGCCTGGGAGGGCGAGCACGTCAGCGGCACGGTGCGGCTTGAGCCATCGGGATGGGGCACGCGGGTGATCCTCACCGCCAGCGCCGGCGGTCCGGTGGCGGGCGCCGCCGCGGCTGTGCCGCCGGCTGCGTCCGCTGCACGGCGGCCCGTCGCGCTCGAACAGCAACCCCGCGACGGCTTCTTCGCGCGGCTGCGGCGGACGTTCGGCGGAGGTCGTGCGGCGCCGCGGCCGGAGCGGACGGCCATCGCCGAGGCGCCCGAGGGACACGTCGCTGTCGCCACCGCGCTCGCCGACCCGGCCGTTGTCGCCGATGTGGTCGCGGACGCCGTCCCGGACACGGTCGCCGATGTGGACGCAGGGCCGGCACCGGAGTTCGAACCCGAGCCCGGTGCCGCCCCTTCCCCCGAGCGGGTCGTCGATTCGGCCCCGGAGATCGATGCGGCCGCGGTCCTGACGGCCGCGCTCGACAGCCTGGGTCAGGCACACCACCGCCCGTTCTCGCGGGCCTGATCGGCCGGCGTGGCGGCCTCTCGGGCGCTCCCTCGGCGCGGGGCGCGGACGACGAATGGCACCGGAGTGCGAAATACCAGGCGTGAATTGGCATTCACGCGCGGGCGCGACCGCGTCGCCAGCCGCTGCCGCCTGCGACCGATTCGCAGTTGCGATCGAGCCGCAGAAAGCGGCTATTTGCAGGTAGGTTCCATTGATCCGGGCGCGGGCCGCGCGCGAATGGAAGGGGCATAAGAGGCGACCGCGCAGCGCACACGCCACGCGACGGGACCGCCGCAATCCCTGACCGGAAGGAGAGCGCGTGATGCGCTTGTTCCCCACACAAGCTCCGCGGCGCTCGGCGCTGATTGCGCTGCTGGCTGCGCTGCTGGCGAGCGCGTTTGCCGTGTCGCTGAGCTTCGGCTCGAGCCACCGGGAGGCGCCGAGCATCGCCCTTGATCCGACGGCGGACAACACCGACCTGTACGCGTTCAAGGCGAATGATGCTCCGAACGATGTGACGATCGTTGCCAACTGGATCCCGTTCGAGGATCCGGCCGGCGGTCCGAACTTCTATCGGTTCGATGACAACGCCGATTACTACGTCAACATCGACAACACCGGTACGGGCAGGCCGGCGATCCGGTACCTGTTCAGGTTCACCACGCACGTCCGCGACGGGAACACGTTCCTGTACGCGCTCCCGGGCGTGAGCTCGATCACCGACCCGAAGCTCAACGTCTACCAGACGTACTCGGTCACGCGCGAGCGCTATCGCAACGGGCACAAGGTGTCCTCGACGGTGATCGCGCGCAACCTCATCGTGGCGCCCAACAACGTTGGGCCGAAGACGTTCCCCGACTACCACACGGTCGCCGCGGAGGCGATCTACAACCTCAAGGGCGGGGGCAAGGTGTTCGCCGGCCAGCGCGACGATCCGTTCTTCGTCGACCTCGGCGCGACGTTCGACGGCATCAACCTCCGCGTCGGCACCGGCAACCAGGGCGCAGGCAAGGACGACCTCGCGGGCTACAACGTCCATTCGGTCGTGCTCCAGGTGCCCGAGTCGCAGGTCACCCGCGACGGCAGGTCGGTGAGCGGTCCGAGCGCGTCGAACGCCGTGGTCGGAGTGTGGTCGACGACCGATCGGCCCAAGCTGACGGTCCTCACCGCCCACGGGCCGAAGCCGAAGGGCAGCGGCGAGGTCCAGGTCAGCCGTCTCGGCAACCCGCTGATCAACGAGGTGATCATCCCGCTCGCCCACAAGGATCAGTTCAACAACACGACGCCCGACCGCGACGCGGCGCTGTACGGCACGTACGCGCTGAACCCCGAGCCGGCCCGCCTGCTGAACGCGCTGTTCGGCCTCGGGGTCAAGACGACGAACCGCACGGACATCGTGACGGCGCTGCTCACCGGAATCCCGGGCAAGACGCAGATCGCACCCAACGCCGTCCCGGCCGACACGCTCAAGATCAACCTCGGCGTGCCGCCGACGGCTCCCGACAAGGTCAGCCGGATGGGCGTGCTCGGTGGCGACCTCGGCGGCTTCCCGAACGGACGCCGCCTCGGTGACGATGTCGTCGACATCGAGCTGCGCGTGATCGGCGGCGCGCTGATCGGCAAGAACCTGCCGCTCGGCGACGGCGTCGACCAGAACGACGTGCCGTTCCTCACGCAGTTCCCGTACGTCGCTCCGCCGCACGACGGGTTCGACTCCGCGCTCAAGCGGATCGAGCCAAAGCACGTTCCGACCGCCAAGGACGGCCTGTTCTAGGACGAATCGCGCACAGGGGGTCGGCCGGTCCGGCCGCCCCCTGCGCGCACCCGCACACCCTCGGAGACGCCCATGACCTTGACCCGCCCCCATCCGCGCGTGCTGATCACCGCCGCTGTTGCGTTCCTGGCCGCCCTCGCGGTTCTCACACTCGTGCACCGCGGCCCCGCTCAGCCCGCGCTCCCGCCGGCGACGAGCCTCGAGACCGGTCCTCCCGCGCTGACGACGGACCAGAGCATCGCCAAGCTTCAAATGACGATTCGCGCCGGCCTGGGCGGCCCGGACGCGTACGCGAACCTCGGCCAGGCGTACCTCCAGAAGGTCCGCGAGACCGGCGACCCGACCTTCTATCCGAAGGCGCAGGGCGTGCTCGACACCGCCCTCGCGCGCGATCCGCATGACGTCGGCGCCCTCTCTGGCCTCGGCGCGCTCGCGCTCGCCCGCCACCAGTTCCGGCTCGGCCTCGGCTACGGGCTCGAGGCACACCGGGTCGCGCCGGACGTGCTCCAGCCGTACTTCGTGATCGTCGATGCGGAGGTGGAGCTGGGGCGCTATCGCGACGCTCAGATCACGCTCCAGCGGCTGGTCGATCTGCGCCCGACGCTCGCGTCGTACGCGCGGGTGTCCTACTTCCGCGAGCTCCACGGCGACCTCCCGGGGGCGATCCGGGCGATGCAGCTCGCCGTGAGCGCGGGCGGCGCGACCCCCGAGAACCTCGCCTACGTGCAGACGCTGCTCGGGAACCTCGAGTTCGACCGCGGCCATCTCACCGCCGCCGAACGGGACTACGAGACGGCGGCGCTCAGCTTCCACTCGTATGTTCCGGCGATCGCGGGGCTCGCGCAGGTCGACGCCGCCCGCGGCGAGCTTGATCGCGCGGCGGCCGCCTACCGCTACGCGATGAACCGGTTGCCGCTGCCGCAGTACATCGTCGGGCTTGGCGAGGTGGAGCTCGCCGCCGGACGGGCCCGACAAGCCGAGAACGACCTCGCGCTCGTCGGCGCCGAGGAGCGGCTGCTGCAGGCCAACGGGGTCAACACGGACGTCGACCTCGCGCTGTTCGAGGCGAACCACGGCAGTCCGCAGCGCGCCGTGATCCTCGCGCGCAGGGCGTGGGCGCAGGCGCCGAGCGTGCGCTCCGCCGATGCGCTCGGGTGGGCGCTGACCCGCGCCGGGGATCCGGCTCTGGGGCTCGTCTGGGCGCACAGGGCCGTCCGCCTCGGCTCGATCGATCCGACCTTCCTCTACCACGCCGGGACCAGCGCGCTCGAGTCCGGGAATCGCGCGCAGGCACGTCGCTACCTCGAGCGCGCGCTCGCGCTCAACCCGCGGTTCTCACCGCTGTTCGCCCCCCTGGCCCGCCAGGAGCTGGAGCGGGCGCGATGAGGCGGGTGGCGGCCGTCGCGGCGAGGGCGGTGGCGGAACGGGTGCGGGCGGTCACGGCCAGGGCGGTGGCGGTCGCGGCGACCGTTGTGGCGAGCGTGGTGGCGGTTGTGGGTGTCGGTTCGCTCATGCCCGCGACGGCGCAGGCCCACCCGCTCGGGAACTTCTCGATCAACCATCTCGTCGAGGTTCGGATCTCGGCGAACGAGATCGATCTGCATTACACGCTCGACCAGGCCGAGATCCCGACCTTCCAGGAGCGCGGCCTCTCGGCCGAGCGGGTGCTCGCGTTGAAGCGGGCAGAGGTGCGCAAGCACCTCACCCTCACCGTCGACGGCGCGCTGACGCCGCTGAGTTTCCTCCCGCAGGCGTTGATCAGCCATCCGCCCGGACAGGGCGGGCTGCCGCTGACCCGGGTTGAGCTGTGGCTCCGCGCGCCGGCCCATGAGCCCGACCAGGTGCACGTCAGCGACCAGACGTTCGCTGGCCGGGTCGGCTGGAAGGCGGTCGTGATCCGGCCCGGGCGCGGGACCGACGTGCGCTCGGACGTGCCGGCGACGGATCCGACGCACGGCCTGCGCAGTTACCCCCAGGACCAGCTTTCGAGCCCGCTCGATCAGCGCACGGCGAGCTTCACGGTGACCCCGGGCAACGGCGCGATCACGGCCCCGATCAACCACATCGACGGCGCGACGACCCGCAACCGCTCGGGCGACGGCTTCGCGGGGGTGTTCGCCGACGCGGCCGCCGGCAAGGGCGTGCTCGTGTTCCTGTTGCTCGCCGCGTTCGCATGGGGCGCGATCCACGCCCTGTCGCCGGGGCACGGCAAGACGATGGTCGCCGCCTACCTTGTCGGGACCCGCGGGACCGTCCGGCACGCGGCCGCGCTCGGCGCGACCGTCACGATCACGCACACGATCGGCGTCTTCGCGCTCGGCGTCGTCACGCTCGCCCTCTCGCACTACATCCTGCCTGAGCAGCTGTATCCATGGCTCAACCTGGTTTCCGGTGTGCTCGTGGTCGCGATCGGCGCCGGCGTGCTGCGCGCACGGCTCCGTCACGCACGCCACGACCACTCCCATGACGGCGAACACGCCGACACCCCCGACCACCAGCACACGCACGACCACCATCACCACACCCACGACCACCATCACACCGACCACGTCCCGGACCGCCTCAGCTGGAAGGGGCTGATCGCGATGGGCGCGTCGGCCGGCCTGCTGCCCTGCCCGTCGGCGCTCGTCGTGCTGCTCGGCGCGATCGCGCAGCACCAGGTCGCGCTCGGCCTGCTGATGATCGTCGTGTTCAGCCTGGGCCTCGCCACCACGATCACGGGACTCGGCACCGCCGTCGTCCTCGCCGGCCGGGTCACCGCGTCGCTGAACGTCCCGAGCCGAGTGACGACCGTGCTGCCGGCGCTGTCGGCGCTCGTGATCCTGATCGCAGGGCTCGCGCTGACCGTCCGCGCCGTCCCGCAGCTGTCATGAGCGGGTGATCCGGCGCGAGGCCGGGCCCGTATCACCAGCGATGACAGCGGTTCGCTCCGAGACTCCGTTGCAGACGGCGCCCGACGCGGAGACCGCGGGCGAGGCGGTGCGCGCCCAGGGTCTGAGGCTGTCGGCGGCGCGCAGGCTCGTGCTCGAGGCGCTCTACACGGCGGAGCGGCCCGTGATGGCGGAGGAGATCGCTGCGGGTCTCGGCGGCAGGTTGCCGCGCTCGGATCTCGCGTCCGTCTACCGCAATCTCGACACGCTGGAGCAGGTCGGCCTCGTCAGCCACGTCCATCTCGGTCACGGGCCCGGCCGGTACGCACCCGTCGGATTCCGGCAGGACTACCTCGTGTGCGAGTCCTGCGACACCGTGACCGCCGTGTCGGGCGACCGCCTCGATGCGGCGCGCGAGGCGATCCGGGTGGCGACCGGGTTCGAACCGCGCTTCGACCACTTCCCGATCTCGGGCCTCTGCGCGGGCTGCAGCCGCGCCGCCGGGCCGCTCCGGCACGGTCACCTCCACGACGACGACTGAGCGCAAGCAGGGGTACACTCGCGCACCCAACCGATGCGCGATAAGGCCCCCGAGACGTACGAGGAGAAGCTCGCCCAGCTGCAGGAGCTGCGCTACGAGGCGATTCACGCGGGCTCGGAGGCGGCGGTCGAGAAGCAGCACGCCAAGGGCAAGTACACGGCCCGGGAGCGGATCGAGAAGCTGCTCGATCCCGGCTCCTTCCAGGAGCTCGACACGTTCGTCCGCCACCGCACGATCGACTTCGAGATGCAGAAGAACCGCCCATGGGGCGACGCCGTCGTCACCGGGCACGGCACGGTCGATGGGCGCCGCGTGTGCGTGTTCAGCCAGGACTTCACCGTGTTCGGCGGCTCGCTCGGCGAGGTGATGGCCGACAAGATGTGCAAGATCATGGATCTGGCCGCCAAGATCGGCTGCCCTGTGATCGGGATCAACGATTCGGGCGGGGCCCGAATCCAGGAGGGCGTCGTGTCGCTCGGCGCCTACGGCGATGTCTTCCTGCGCAACGTCCGCTGCTCCGGGGTGATCCCGCAGATCAGCCTGATCATGGGGCCGTGCGCCGGCGGGGCCGTCTACTCGCCGGCGATCACCGACTTCATCTTGATGGTGAAGGAGACATCTCACATGTTCATCACCGGCCCCGACGTGATCAAGACCGTCACCGGCGAGGAGGTGGACTTCGAGTCGCTGGGCGGAGCGATGGCGCACAACACGAAGTCGGGCGTGGCCCACTTCGCCTGCGAGGATGAGGACGCCTGCCTCGAGGACGCGCGCTACCTGCTCTCGTTCCTGCCGCAGAACAACCTCGAGACGCCCCCGCGGGTGCTGCCGACCGATGACCCGCTGCGGATGGACCTCGAGCTCGACACGGTCGTCCCCGACAACCCGAACAAGCCGTACGACATGCGCGCCGTGATCCGCCTGGTCGTCGACGACGGCGAGTTCTACGAGGTCCACGAGCACTTCGCGCCGAACATCGTCTGCGGGTTCTCGCGCCTCAACGGCTACTCGATCGGCGTCGTCGGCAACCAGCCGGGCCAACTTGCCGGCGTGCTCGACATCGAGTCCTCGGAGAAGGCCGCGCGCTTCATTCGTTGCTGCGACGCGTTCAACATCCCGATCCTCACGTTCTGCGACGTGCCCGGCTTCCTCCCCGGTACCGCCCAGGAGTGGAACGGGATCATCCGCCACGGTGCCAAGCTCCTATACGCATACGCGGAGGCGACCGTCCCGAAGATCACGGTCATCACACGCAAGGCGTACGGCGGCGCCTACGACGTGATGGGGTCAAAGCACCTGGCGGCGGACTTCAACTTCGCCTGGCCGACCGCTGAGGTCGCGGTGATGGGTCCCGAGGGCGCGGTCAACATCATCTACCGCCGGGATATCGCCTCCAGCCCGACCCCGGACGCCCGCCGCCAGAAGCTGATCAACGACTACAAGGCCCATTTCGCCAACCCGTACGCGGCGGCCGAGCGCGGCTACATCGACGACGTGATCGTGCCGCACGAGACACGGCCGAAGGTCATCACTGCGCTCGAGACGCTCCAGACCAAGCGCGAGGCCGGGCCCAAGCGCAAGCACGGGAACATCCCGCTGTAGGACACGCATCCGAAGCGTCGGACACGTGCACGAGCGCCGCCGTCCGATGAGTCCGGACCCCTGATACGGCTACAGGCGGATCGTCTGGGCCGTGACCGTGCCCGCGCGCCACGCCTCGAGCGCGGCGGCGGCGACGGCGAGGTCCTGGATCGCGAGGCCGGTCGAGTCAAACAGCGTCACGGCCTCGGGGCCCGGGCGGCCCTGCGCCTCGCCGGCGAGCACGGCGCCCAGCTCGGTCACCTGCTCGCGCGCGACCAGCCCCGCGCTCACCGCCCCGGTGAGCTCGCCGCCGTGCGAGGCCTGCTCCCATTCGTCGCAAAACAGCAGGCACGACGCGACCGCGCCGACCGTCGCCTCCGCCTTGCCGGGGCCGTCGGCGCCCAGCATGTTCAGGTGCAGCCCGGGCCGCAGATCGCCGGCATCGACGACGACCGACGCGCCCGGTGTCACGCAGCACACGACATCGCAGCGCAGCGCCTGCTCGCGCGAGCCGGCGTCCCAATCGAGCTCGCCGGCGAGCGCGTGCGCGGCCGCTGGGCGCGGGTCGTGGCACGCGCCCGGTCCATATCCGGCCGCGGCGAGGCAGCGCGCCGCCCATGCGCCGTGCAGCCCGCAGCCGATCACGCCGACCGTACGTCCGCCCGGCCGGCCGAGCGCCTGCGCCGCGACGGCCGCGACGGCGCCGGTCCGCAGCGCGGTGACCGAGCGCGCGTCGAGCAGCATCAGCGGCTCCCCGTTCTGCGCGTCCGACACGCAGATCACGCCGGTGACGGTCGGCAGCCCGTGCGCCGGATTGCCGGGGAACGACGTGATCCACTTCAGCACGGCAAGCCCGTCGCCCCGGGCCGGCATTGCCCGGAAGTCGCCGAACGGCGGGCTCTCGAGGTAGACCTTCGGCGGCATCACCCACTCGCCCGTGTGGTGGCGCAGCAGCGCCTCGCGGACGCGCTCGATCGCGACGCTCGGCGACACCGCGTCGAGGACGGCGTCGTGGTCGAGGACGGGCAACTCGGGCATGGTCGGGCACAATACGGCCAGCTTGACCGTCGAGCGTCCGCGCTCGATCATTGCGAGAACCGGAATTCGGGGGCAGACGTGGGGCATTCACAGCGGATCGCGATGGCGGCGGCGCTCGCGCTCGCGGCGACCGCGCTCGCGGTGACCGCGCCGAGCGCGCGTGCGGCGAAGATCGCCGGCGTCGTCCCCGACCAGCCGTACGGCCTCCACACCGCGCGTGCGGCCTCGGTGTTCGGGGCGGCGAGCCTCGACTATCGGGAGGGGCCGGTCATGCATTCAAACCGGACCCACGTGATCTTCTGGAATCCCTGGAACGACGCGCTGACGTGGGACGCGGGGTACAAGGCGGCGATCATCAACTTTCTCACGAACGTGGCCGCCGACAGCCACACGTCGACCAACGTCTACGCGCTCACGCCGCAGTACACGGATGCGACCGGGCGTGCGTTCTACGACTCGACGTTTGCCGGCGCGATCGACGACAGCGACGTCGCTCCGCCGACGAACGACTGCACATTGCCGCCAACAGGTCCAACGCTGCCGGACGGCACCACTCAATGGCCGATCTGCCTGCAGAAGACCGATCTCGAGACGGAGATCAGCAGCGTCATCGCCGCCAACCACCTGCCGACCGGCGGAGGCGACATCTACGTGCTCGTGACGCCGGACGGATTCGGCAGCTGCGACGGTGCGGGTCCCACCGACTGTTCGCTCGGTGGCAGCGCCGCCTCCGGCTACTGCGGATTTCACAGCTACATCGGAGCGCAGGGGACGACGACGATTCCGAGTCAGACGGTCCTGTATGCCGACATCCCGTACAACCACGTCGCGACGCATTGCCACACGGGTGGCCCGAATCCGAATGGAACGTCCGACGAGAGCATCAGCTCGCTCAGTCACGAGCAGAACGAGACGATCACGGATCCCACGATCAACGCCTGGATCAACGCTGACATGAGCGAGGACGGCGACCTCTGCGCCACGACGTTCGGGCCGCCGCTGGGCGGATCGAGCGGCGCGACGGCGTACAACCAGGTGATCGGGAGCGGCCACTACTACATCCAGGCCGAGTGGAGCAACGAGGACGCCGGTGCATCGGCGGATCCGAACGTCGGCTGCAAGGCGAGCGACGAGGCCGACGCGCTCGGCTTTGCCGTGCCGCCGTCGATCACGCCGGGCTCGACGCTGACGCTGAACGGGATCGCGAGCGACCCCGATGGCTTCATCACGTCCTACAGCTGGAGCTTCGGCGACGGCTCGCCGCCCGCATCCGGCGCCTCCGTGAGTCACCCGCTCGCGACCACGGGCGTCTACCAGGTGACGCTCAGCACGACCGACGTCGGCGGCCAGCAGCAGTCGCTGACGCATCAGCTGGTCGTCGACCGGCCGCCGGTCGCCGCGTTCTCGGTCGCGACCGCCCATCCGTCCGCGCTGCTCGCGGTCAGGTTCAACGGCGCTCCGTCGAGCGATCCGGACGGCTCGATCACGTCGTACCGGTGGAGCTTCGGGGACGGCTCTGCGGCCGCCATCGGCGTCGCGCCGTCGCACGCGTTCGACAGCGCGGGCTCGTACCGCGTCGGGCTGACCGTGACCGACAACCTCGGCGTCTTCTCGAGCACGACGCGGACCGTGACGGTCGTTCCGTTCCCGTCGCTCAAGCCGACGTTCAGGTCCGGGGCGCTGCGAATCACGGTCAACGGACCCGGGACGATCACGATCGCGGGCAGGCGGACAGTCGTCAGAAGAGCCGGCACCGTCAGGCTGAAGATCCCGCTGACCGCCGCCCAGCGCCGGCGCCTGCACAAAGCGCACGTGCTCAGGCTGAAGCTGACGATCGTGTTCGCCGCGCGGACCGGCGTCGTGATCGCAAGAACGATCACGGTCACGCTGCACGGCTAGCTCGGTCGCCTCGGCCGCTTCCGGTAGCCTCGTCCGCTGACGATGAACCGCCGGCCGAAGCTCACGATCGTCGCGCCGAGCGCCTCTGCGGAAGAAGCGGCGGCGGTCGTCGCCGCGCTCGAGCGATTCATGCGGGAGACGGCGCCGCCGCCCGCTCCGCTGGCCCCGCCGCGCAACCCATGGCAGCAGGCGGCGCTCTACGAGGGGATCGCGCGCGAGCCGCAGCCGCCGCTTCCCTGGGCCTGACGCAACCGCGGACCTCGCGTGCCGTCCGTTGTCGGCGGCAGATCGCCAGCGCAGACGCCCACAACACGGCGTGTTGCGCTGCCATCTGACGCAAAAACCCCGCAGGTCGCCCGAAATAGATCAATTCAGATCCCCTTTTGGTAGATTTCCGGGTTCCGTTTCCGGCGCACAAAGGATCTCGATGGAGCCAGCATCGCTTGACACCACGAAGACCGCACACTCGCCCCGCGAAGGGTCGCTCGAGAACCCGGAGGTGATCGAGAACGTGCCCGGGCACGTGATCCCGATCCTCGAGCGCGAGTTCGACGACTTCGACACCGAATCGACCCGGTTCCTCAAGGGTCAGCTGGCCGAGGTCGACTTCATCAAGTTCCGGCTCAAGCAGGGCGTCTACGGCCAGCGCCAGCCGGACGTGCAGATGGTCCGCGTGAAGCTGCCGATGGGTGGCGTGAACCCTGATCAGCTCGATGCCTTCGCCGACGTGATCGAGCGCTACGTCCCGCTCAAGAAGGGGCATATCACGACGCGGCAGAACATCCAGGTGCATCACATCCCGCTCGAGGACGCCGCGAAGCTGATCCGCGAGCTCGGCGACGCGGGCCTCTCGAGCCGCGAGGGTTGCGGCAACACGATGCGCAACGTCACCGGCGACCCGCGCGCCGGCACGCTCGAGGGGGAGCTGTTCGACATCACCCCGTACGCCGGCGCGTATGTGCGCTATTTCGTGCGTCACGCGACGACCCAGGCGATGCCGCGCAAGGTCAAGACGGCGTTCACCGCGACCGACGAGGACAACGCGATCACGCGGATCCATGACATGTCGTTCGTGCCGAAGCTCAAGGACGGCGTCCGCGGTGTCGAGATCCGGGTTGGCGGCGGCACCTCGATCATGCCGCGCCTCGCGCCGACGCTGTACGAGTTCGTCGAGCTCGACAACGGCGACTACCTCAAGGTGACTGAGGCATGCATGCGGATCTTCGACCGCCAGGAGTGGCTGCGCGTCAACCGGGCCCGCGCGCGGATCAAGGTGCTCGTCGACAAGGTCGGGATCGATGAGTTCCGCACGATGGTCGACGCGGAGCTCGAGGGAGAGTGGGTCGGCGAGCGCGACTTCAGCCTCGACGCGATCCTGTTCGACCACGACGAGGAGGCCAATGCGCCGGCCAGGCGCCACACCTACGCGAGCCCGAACGGCGACAGTCGCGAGTTCGACCGCTTCGTCGCATCGAACGTGCGGCCGCAGCGCCAGCGCGGCTTCAGGACGATCGAGGTCAAGGTCCGCCGGGGCGACCTGACCCCGGACCAGCTCCGTGGCCTGGGCCAGGTCATGCGCGACTACACAGGCGGGTACGCACGCACGAGCGTGCACCAGAATGTGATCCTGCGCTGGGTCCGCGACGAGTCGATCTACGAGGTGTGGCAGCGCCTGACGGAGCTTGAGCTCGGCGATGCCGGCGCCGACGAGATCACCGACGTCGTCAGCTGCCCGGGCACCGACTCCTGCAAGCTCGGGATCACGAGCTCGATGGGTCTCAACCAGGCGGTCCAGGACCGGCTCGTCCAGATGGACATCAGCGACGAGCTCGCCCGCCGGATCCACGTCAAGATGAGCGGCTGCCCGAACGGCTGCGGCCAGCATCACATCGCGAACATCGGCTTCTACGGTGCCTCGATCAAGGTCGGGGAACACACGATTCCCGCCTACATTCCGCACATCGGCGGGGCCTACGAGGGCGGCGACGTGCGCTACGGCCAGCGGCTGAAGTCGCGGCTCCCGGCCAAGCGCGTGCCCGAAGCGGTCGAGCGGTGGGTACGCTTCTATGAGTCCGAGCGCGCCGATGGCGAGGAGTTCAACGCCTTCGTCGACCGCGTCGGGGCGCCGGAGTTCGAAGCCCGGGTGAAGGACCTGACGATGCCGATCGAGTTCAACCTCGAGAACATGACCTATTTCGTCGACTGGACCAAGAACGGCCCGTTCGAGGTCCAGCGCGGCGAAGGAGAATGCGCCGTCTAGGTGCTGGCGCCCGAGATGACGACAACCGCGCCAGATCTCGAGACCGCGTCGGCCGAGGAGGTGCTCGCGTACGCGGTCGAGCGCTTCCATCCCGACCTGAAGCTGGCCTGCTCCTTCCAGAAGGAGGAATCAGTCCTCGTGCACATGCTCATGGAGATCGGGGGTGGGCGGGTTCCGATCCCAGTGTTCATGATCGACACGGGCGTTCTGTTCCCCGAGACGCTCGAGACCTGGAAGCGCTTCGAGGATCGCTTTGGCGTCGCGATCGAGGTGGTCGACGCGCGCAGCCCCGGTGCGCCGTGGACGGCCGCCAACTGCTGCGGTGCTGCGAAGGTCGATGCACTCGAGCGGGCGCTCGCCGGGGTCGACGCGTGGATCACTGGCATCAGACGCGAGCAGGCCCCGACCAGGGCGGCGGCGCCGAAGCTCGAGCGCGACGAGCGGCGCGGCATCTGGAAGGTCAACCCGCTCGCGGACTGGAGCGAGAAGGACCTCTGGCGCTACATCGTCGCGCACGATCTGCCGTACCATCCGTTGCACGACCGGGGTTATTCCTCGATTGGCTGCGAGCCTTGCACGCGGCCGGGAGAGGGTCGTGAGGGTCGCTGGGCCGGCCAGGACAAGACCGAGTGCGGGATCCACAAATGAACCCCTTCACGTACGAGCTCTCACATCTCGAGACCCTCGAAGCCGAGTCGATCCACATCTTCCGGGAGGTGGCAGCCGAGCTCGAGCGCCCGGTGCTGCTGTTCAGCGGCGGCAAGGACTCGATCGTGCTGCTGCGGCTCGCCGAGAAGGCGTTTCGCCCCGGTCGCTTCCCATTCCCCGTGATGCACGTCGATACGGGCCACAACTTCCCCGAGGTCATCGAGTTCCGCGACCGCCTCGTGGCCCAGCTCGGCGAGCGGCTGATCGTTGCGAGCGTCCAGGACTCGATCGACCAGGGCCGCGTGGTCGAGGAGACGGGGCCGCGCGCCTCGCGCAATCGCCTCCAGACGACCACGCTGCTCGACGCGATCGAGGAGTACGGCTTCGATGCGGCGTTCGGCGGTGCCCGTCGCGACGAGGAGCGCGCCCGCGCCAAGGAGCGCGTGTTCTCGTTCCGCGACGATTTCGGCCAGTGGGACCCCAAGCGCCAGCGGCCGGAGCTGTGGGCGCTGTACAACGGCCGGATCCGCAAGGGCGAGCACGTCCGCGTGTTCCCGATCTCGAACTGGACCGAGCTCGACGTCTGGCAGTACATCGCCCAGGAGGAGCTCGAGGTTCCGTCGATCTACTACGCGCACGACCGGCACGTGTTCGCCCGCGACGGCATGCTCTACGCCTTCAGCGAGTACGTCGAACTGATCGACGGCGAGGAGCCGTTCGAGGCGTCGGTGCGCTACCGCACCGTCGGTGACATGACCTGCACCGGCGCGGTCCGCTCGACCGCGCGTACGCTCGAAGCTGTGGTCTGCGAGATCGCCGCCACCCGGATCACCGAGCGCGGCGAGACCCGAGCCGACGATCGGGTCACGGAGGCCGCGATGGAGGATCGCAAGCGCGAGGGCTACTTCTAGGAAGCGATGGCACCCGGCGCTGCGACAAACGGACACATCGTGAGGACGGCCACGAGAACGAGCGAGCTCCTGAGGATCGCCACGGCCGGCTCGGTCGACGACGGTAAGTCGACGCTGATCGGGCGCCTGCTGCACGACTCGAAGTCACTGATGGAGGACCAGCTCGAGCACGTCGCCGAGACCTCCGAGCGCCGCGGCGACGGCTACCTCAACCTCGCGCTCCTCACCGACGGCCTGCGCGCCGAGCGCGAGCAGGGCATCACGATCGACGTTGCGTACCGGTACTTCGCGACGCCTCGGCGCAAATTCATCCTCGCCGACGCCCCCGGGCACGAGCAGTACACGCGCAACATGGTCACCGGCGCTTCGACCGCGGATCTGTCGATCGTGCTCGTCGATGCGCGCAAGGGCGTCAGTGAGCAGACCCGCCGCCACGCCTACATTGCCTCGCTGCTGCGGATCCCCCACCTCGTCGTCTGCGTGAACAAGATGGACCTCGTCAACTATGACGAGGAGGTCTTCTACGACATCCTCGAGGAGCTGACCGACTGGGCCGCGCGCTTGCAGATTCCAGACATTACGTTCATCCCGATCTCGGCACTGCACGGAGACAACGTCGTCAACCGCTCGTGGGCGATGTCGTGGTACGGCGGCGCGCCGCTGCTCTATCACCTCGAGCATGTCGTGATCGCGCCGGATCGCAACCTCGCGGATGTGCGGTTCCCGGTGCAGTGGGTGATCCGCCCGATGAGCGACGCGCACCACGACTACCGCGGTTACGCCGGCCAGGTCGCGGGCGGGGTCATCCGGCCCGGGAGCGAGGTGACCGTCCTCCCGGGTGGCCAGCGCACGACCGTCGAGGCGATCGACACGTTCGACGGCGAGGTCGACACCGCTTTCCCAACGATGTCGGTCACGCTCCGGCTCACGGACGACGTTGACATCTCGCGCGGCGACATGATCGTCGAGGCCGAGGATGCGCCGCCTGCGGCGCGCGAGATTGAGGCGATCATCTGCTGGATGAGCGAGCAGCCGATGACGGCGCGCGGCCGCTACGCGATCAAGCACACGAGCCGCAGCGGCAAGGCGATCGTCGACGAGATCGAGCATCGCGTCGATGTCAACTCCCTTGCGCACGAGCCGGCCACCCAACTCGGCCTCAACGAGATCGGCCGCGTGCGGCTGCGTTGCAGCGCGCCGCTGATGGTCGACCCCTATTCCCGCAACCGGACCACGGGGAGCTTCATCCTGATCGATGAGGCGACCAACGACACGGTCGGTGCCGGGATGGTCGTGTCCGCGCATTAAGGTCCTGAGCTAGCTTCTACAGCGATGCGCGCTGGACGTAGCCATGTTGGCTGGGCTTGGGCCGGCCTGGGATTGGCCGGCTCGCTGGCGGTCGCGCTCACGAGCGCCGACATCCTCCATGGGAAGCCGGTCGTCTGGTGGTTCGATCCTGACCTCCCCGCGCGGACTCTGTTGTTCTACGGCGGGATCGCGGCGCTGTGCGCCGCATGGCTCGGGCTTGGGCGGACGATCGGGCGCCCGGGCGGTGCATCGGTCCGAAGGCTGCTGGTCGTCGGGGCCCTGTGGTGCGTCCCGGTCGTGCTCGCGCCCGCCCTGTTCAGCCGCGACATGTACAGCTATCTCGCCGACGGCGCGATCCTCCACCTCGGCCTGAACCCGTACGACCAGTCGCCGGCGGTGCTCGCCCACCTCCACCAGACGCAGCTCTTCGATGCGGTCTCGCCGTTCTGGCGACACACGACCGCTCCGTATGGTCCGGCGTTCGTCGGCATCGCGTCGCTGATCTCGGCCGTGGCCGGCTCGAATCTCGTCGCCGGCGTCCTGTTGCTGCGCCTCGTCGAGGTTGTCGGCGTGGGACTGCTCGCGGTGTTCGTCCCGCGGCTCGCGCGCGTGCTCGGCGCTGACCCGGCGCGCGCGACGTGGCTGGCCGTGATCAGCCCGCTCGTCGTGCTCGAGCTTGTCGGCGCCGGTCACAACGACGCCCTGATGGCGGGGCTGCTGCTGGCGGGGGTCACCCTCGCCCTGGAACGCCGGCCGCTGCTCGGGATCGCGCTGTGCGCGCTTGCCGCGACGGTGAAGCTCCCGGCTGCCGCCGGGGTCCTGTTCATCGCGATCGCGTGGGCGCGCGAGGAACCACAGCGGGCGGCGAAGATCGTCGCCTTGAGCGCGCTGGTGACCGCCGCCGTCGCGTTCGCGGTGAGCGCGGTCACCGGGCTCGGCCTCGATTGGATCGCGGGCTCGCTGTCGACTCCGGCGAGGGTGAGGATCGCGATCACGCCGTCGACGGCGCTCGGCTACAGCGCCGCCGCGGTCCTGCACGCGCTCGACCTCAGCATGTCCGCGAGGGGCCTCGAGCACGCGGTCGGCACCATCGGCCTTGTTCTGACAACCGCGCTAGGGGTGGCGCTCGCATACCGCGTGCGGCGCTCGAACCTCGTCTGGTACCTCGGACTCCTGCTGCTCGTGTCGGTCCTGAGCGGCCCCGCCGCATGGCCGTGGTACGCGATCTGGGGCCTTGCGCTCGTCGCCTGTTGTCCGGAAGCGCAACGCTGGCGCTGGCTGCCGCTGGTGATCGTCGCGAGCTCGTTCCTGATTCGAGCGGACGGGCAGGTGATCCTGCACCGACAGGCGGCGCCGCTGGTGCTCGCCCTGTATGCGATCGTGGCCGTGATCGCGTGGCGGCGAGCAATGCCGCCGTCGATGCGCGGAACGCCGGAGTTCGCCCGGTGAGCACGGCGACGATCGAGCCTGTTCTCACACGGACCCCGCGGCCGGCGGTGCGCGAGCGGTTCATGCAGGTGCTCCCGGTGCTGGCGCCGAGCGCCCTTGCCGCGCTCATCGTGCTGTACGAGCTCGGCACGCGCAGCCTGTGGCTCGACGAGTCCGCGACGGTCGCGATCACCGCGCAGCACGGCTCCGCGCTGTGGGAGGCGATCGCGCGCGACGGGGGCAACATGCTCGGCTACTACCTGCTGCTGCACGCCCTCACCGGCGCGTTCGGACACGCGCCGGCGCTGATCCGGGCACCCTCGGTGGTGGGCTTCGTCGGCACGGTCGCGATCACGTCCATGATCGCCCAGCGCCTGTTCGGGCGGCGTGCCGCGCTCGCGGCCGGGCTGCTCACCGCTGTCAGCCTTCCGCTCGTGTTCTGGGGTCAGGATGCGCGGGGGTACGCGCTGATGACGATGTTCGTCGCGGCGTCCTTTCTGGCGCTGATCGCGCTCGTCGAGCAGCCCCGCTCGCGGCGCGCGTGGGCCGCCTACATTGCGATGACGCTGCTGGCGATGTACATGAGCTTCGTCGCCGTGCTCGTCCTGCCGGCGCAGCTGGTGGTTCTGCTGACACGACGCGAGGCTGCGCGGGCGGTGCTCTCGGCGGTCGCGGTGCTCGCGGCATGCTGCGTGCCGATCGCGGTCCTGGCCGTCCTGCGCGGCTCGAGCCAGCTCTTCTGGGTGCCGGCGCCGAACCTCAAGCGGATCGGCGAGATGGCCCGCTGGCTGACCTCGGCCGGAATGCCGCCGAACTTCCACCGGACTGCGACCGGCACGATTGCGCTCGTCGTGACCCTGGCGCTGGTGGCGGCGCTGCTCGCCGCCGCGATCCCGCAGCGACGCCGGATCGGATGGCCCGTGTGGCTGACTGTCGCGTGGCTGCTCGTGCCGCTTGGTCTCAGTCTCGCCGAGTCGCTCGCCGGTCAGCCGATCCAGCTCGCACGCAACAGCCTGCTGTCGCTGCCGGCGGTCGCGCTCGTGCTCGCATGGGGTCTCACTCACCCGCGCATCTCGCCGTGGCTCGGGGTGTCGGCGCTCGGCGCCCTGCTTGCGCTGCGCGCGCTTCAGCTCGCGCCCAGCTACGGCGTCTCCTCCGAGAACTGGAAGGCGGCGACCCAGCGCGTGATCACCGCGACGCGCCCCGGCGACTGCATCGCGTTCTACCCCTCCGACGGCCGGATGGCGTTTGCGTATTACATCCCGACGGGGGCCCAGGCGCCGGCGCCGGTGTTGCCCGGCGCTGCGTGGGGTGTGACCAAGCCATACGTGGAGCGCTACGTATTGCCGTCGGCCTCCCGACTGGCGCAGATCGAAGCAAGTTGCGCGCGTGTCTGGCTGATCGCCAGCCACCAGGGCTTCCGCAACGGACCCCCTGGATCGCGCGCACACTTCGCGCAGTACCAGAAATTGCGTGGAACGTTGTCGAGGGCCTACGGGCCTGGTTTCACCGCGTCGTACGGCTGGGCCAGCCCCGTTCGGGTCGAGCTGTTCGCGCGCTTGCCCGCGCGTTGACAGCTGCCTACGGCCGCAGCGCGGTCCCGACGTACGTGACGAGGCTCATCGCCACGAGCAGCACGGTGCTGACGCCGAGCAGCCGGTTGAAGGCCTTGCCCCGCAAGTGGTACGCCACGACCATCAACGCCGGGAACGCGGTGATCAGCATGCGCGGGTTCGGCGGGACCATCGACGAGGTGAAGATCTCGAACGTCAGGAACAGCGTCCACGTGATCGCTGCCGCCGAGATCCGCGGCTTGACGCGCACGATCAGGCTCCATGCCCACAACAGGAACACCGTGCCGATCACGCCGGAGACGTAATTGAGGTTGATCCCCGGGTGGCGGAAGGTGTGGAACCTCGCGATCTCGTGGCCGAGGTGCGATGCGATGTGGGGGATCGCGGCAAGCGTCGTACGCTCGCTCCAGCCGTGGTGCTGCGCGATGTAGCTGGCGAACGGCGTGCCGGTCCAGAACCACAAGAACAGCGCGAACGCGACGAGGCCGGCAGGCGCGAGCGCCGGCGCGAGCAGCGCCTTGCGCGCCTCGCGATCGTGCCAGCCCGCGCGACGCAGCTCGAGTCCGGCCGCGACTGCGCATGCGGGAATGATCGGCAGCGCCGTGGGTCCGACCGCCGTCGCGACGCCCGCCAGGCAGCCCGCCAGGAGCCAGCGTTTTCGCTCGAGCGCGATCAGGCAGCCGGCGATCAGCGGAAGCAGCAGCCCCTCGCTGTACACCATCGAGAACACGATCGATCCCGGGAACAGGCAGAAGAACAGGACCGCACGCCGCCCCGCCTGATCGCCCCACCAGAGCGTGGCAAGTCGCTGGATCAGCACGGTCGCGACCGCGCCGCCGACCAGCGAGATGACAAGCCCGGCGAACGCGTACGAGCTCGACAGCACCTGTCCGACAACCCAGATCGTCAGCGGATACAGCGGAAGGAAGCCGAGCGTGCTCTGGATGTGCAGTGCGTGACCCGGGTACCCGAGGACCGTGAGCGCGATGTACCACGCTCCGTCCCAGTTGGACGCCTCCGCGGCGAGCGGGGTCTGATGCCAGACGGTGTCGATGAGCGCGATCAGCAGGTACAGAACCCGCGTCGCGGCATAGATCGTCAGCGGCCAGCGCAGCGCGGCAAGGGCCGCGCCCAGCCGTCCGACGAGGCCGGCCGATGCGGTCGATCGTCGGTCGATGGTCGGTTGCCCGGCGTCTGCGCCGGGTTGTGTCTGCATCCCCGAGCGCGTCCCAGGCGCGTCCGGGAGCAAGTGCACAAGCTCGAATTCTATGCGGAAGCCCGGCAGGACCGGGCGGCTTGCGCGGCGATCTAAAGGTAAAGTGGCGCGCCCATGTTTTCGAAGGTTCTGATCGCCAACCGTGGCGAAATCGCCGTGAGAATCATCCGTGCGTGCGAGGAGCTCGGGGTCGCGACGGTCGCCGTGTACTCCGAGCTCGACCGCGACGCGCTCCATGTCAAGCGCGCAGACGAAGCGTTCTTGCTCGGTCCCGGCCCGGCGAGCGAGAGCTACCTCGTGATCGACAAGCTGCTCGGCGCGATCGAGCGCTCGGGCGCTGAGGCCGTGCATCCCGGGTATGGCTTCCTTGCCGAGAACGCGGCATTCGCGGCTGCGCTGCAAGAGCGCGGAATCGCGTTCATCGGACCGCCCGCGTCGGCGATCGAGGCGATGGGATCGAAGACAAGGGCGCGCGAGCTGATGTCGAAAGCGGGCGTTCCGATCGTCCCCGGCACGACCGAGCCGGTCGCGACGCTCGAGGACGCGCAGCAGCTGATCGAGCAGACGATCGGTTACCCGGTGGCGGTCAAGGCGGCGGGCGGCGGTGGCGGCAAGGGGTTCCGCGTCGCGCTCGCCGAGGACAAGCTGAAGGACGCGTTCGAGGGCGCCGCCCGCGAGGGCGAGAAGTTCTTCGGCGACGCGACCGTGTACCTCGAGCGCTACCTGCCCGATCCGCGTCACATCGAGGTCCAGGTGATGGCCGACACGCACGGCAACGTCATCCATCTCGGCGAGCGCGACTGCTCGATCCAGCGCCGCCACCAGAAGCTGATCGAGGAGGCGCCGGCTCCCGCCGTCGACGCGGAGCTGCGGGCGAAGATCGGGACGATCGCGACCGACGCGGCTGCGGCGGTCTCGTACACCGGCGCGGGCACGATCGAGGGTCTGCTCCAGGACGGTGAGTACTTCTTCCTCGAGATGAACACGCGCGTCCAGGTCGAGCACTGTGTGACCGAGATGGTCACCGGCATCGACATCGTCAAGGAGGGAATCCGGGTTGCCGCCGGGGAGCCCCTATCGGTCACCCAGGACGAAGTGGTGCTGCGCGGTCACGCGATCGAATGCCGGATCAACGCCGAAGACGCCGCCAAGAACTTCGCGCCCGCGCCCGGCACGATCGGCTCCTACCGCGAGCCGACCGGCCCCGGGGTGCGGGTTGACTCCGGCGTCGGACCCGGGTCGGAGATCACGCCGATGTACGACCCGATGGTGGCCAAGCTGATCGTGTGGGACGTCGATCGCGAGCAGGCGACCGCGCGGATGCTGCGCGCCCTGCGCGAGTACGAGATCGAGGGCCTGAAGACGTTGCTGCCGTTCCACGAAGCGATCCTGCAGACGTCGCAGTGGGCCCAAGCGGAGACCTGCCGTGACCTGATCGACGACCGCGCCTGGTTGAAGGAGCTCGCGTTCCCGAAGCCCGGGGAAGCGCCCGCATCCGCGGGCGAGGAATCACCCGAAACGGTCGAGCAGTCCTACACCGTCGAGGTCTCGGGCAAGCGCTTCGACGTGAAGGTCATCGGCCCGCCCGCCGGCGCCGGCGGTGTGCTCAACGGCACCGCTGCGGCGGCGGGTGCCGCCCGCAAGGCTCCCCGGCGCGAGCGCGCCGCCGGCTCAGGCGGGGGCGGGGGCGGCGACACGCTCGCCTCGCCGCTCCAGGGCACGGTGCTGAAGGTCGCCGTGGAGAAGGGCACGACCGTCGAGGAAGGTGCACTCGTGTGCGTGATCGAGGCGATGAAGATGGAGAACGAGATCACCGCGCACAAGGCGGGCACGGTCGCGGAGCTGCCGATCGCCGTTGGGGCATCCGTCGCCTCCGGTGACACGCTCGCCGTGATCAGCAGCGCGCAGTAGACCTCACAGCCGCGAGACGTTCTCGTCGTGGATCGCGCGCTGCGCCTTCGTGCGGCGGCCGAGCGGCAGGTGCGCCTGCGCCCCGCGTTCCTGCAGCTCGCCGATGTAGATCGCGTCCTCGCGCAGGATCCGCAGCGCCTGCTCGCGCGGGAGCGGCGGGCCGTGCCCGGGCACGACCGTCGCGACGCGCTCCACGAGTGGCCGCAGCCGCTCGAGCGTTGCCGCGTAGGCGCCGGCCGATCCCCCCGCGGAGATCCACGGGATCTCGACCGGCGAGAGGTAATCGCCGCACACGAGCACGTCGAGCCACGGGACCAGGTAGGCGGTGCCGTCGGCAGTGTGGCCGTCGGCCGGATGGAGCTCGAGCTCGCGCTCCGGACCGAGCCCGAGGTGGCCGGGCGCGGGGAGCGACTGGATGCCGCCGAGTGACAGCGGCGGGCGGCCGGTGACGTATGTCTGCTCATCGAAGTCGCGCAGCTCTCGCTGCGCTGCGCCCGGCTCCGCGGCCAGCCGCCGTGCTGTCGTCTCGCCGCACCCCAGCGACGCGCCTGGGAATGCGTGGCGTCCGAGCAGGTGATCCCAGTCGGCGTGCGTCGTGAGCAGCCCGGATACGGGGAAGCCCGCCTGCTCGAGCACACCCGGGATCGCCTCGAGCTCGGAGGGGAACACCGGCGAGTCGATCACGAACCCCTCGTCGCCGGCGCGCACGGCTGTGCACGTCGTCTGCCAGTAGTCGCTGATGAAGACGATCAGATCCTGCTGAACTGCGAGGACCCTCACGTCACGCCAATGAGCCTGGCCGCCTCGCGGAGGGTGCTCACCTCGGCGTCAGGCTTCTTCTGGCCGGGCTCGAGCTGCTGCTTGGTGCGGTTGACCCAGATCACCGGGATCTTCTTCTTCACACACGGCTCGACGTCGTGGTAGTAGCTGGCGGCGATGTGGATCCACCCCTTCTTGCCGCCAATCCGCCGCTCGCACTCCGTGAAATGGGCGGGATCGGGCTTGTAGGAGCGGACCTGCTGTGCGGTCACGACAAGATCGAAGTCGAGCGGGATGTGACGACGGGTCTGGCCGAGTAGCTTGTCGTCGATGTTCGAGATCAGACCGACTCGGTATTTCTTTGCGATCTTCTGCAGCGTCGGGTTGGTCTCCTTGAACGGAGGCCAGCGCTGAACGGAGTCCGGCAGGAATCCTGAGCGCGATGGCTCCAGCGGCCAGCCGAGCTTCTTTGCGATGTCGACTGCCGTGCGCCGCAGGACCTCCGCATACAGCTCGTACGAGCCCGCTTGGATCTTCTGCTGGATCTCGTGGAACAACGGGATCAGCTCTTCCCGCTCGAGCGTGAAGCCGTCGCGCTCAGCCTCCTTGTGGAACGCATCGTACGCGCCGGTGTCCCAGTCGATCAGGGTGCCGTAGACGTCGAACGTCACGAAGGAGATTTGCTTGGGGATCGCCATGGGAGCGGGCATGATGGCACGCAAACCGCTTCAATAGGGGGCTGATCCCCCTATGGACCTACTCGAATACCAGGGCAAGCAACTGTTCGCGCGCCACGGCGTGCCCGTTCCCAGCGGCAAGCCGGCGACGTCGGTTGACGAAGCGGTCGCCGCCGCCGGCGAGATCGGCTATCCGTGCGTCGTCAAGGCGCAGGTGCAGATCGGCGGCCGTGGCAAGGCCGGTGGCATCAAGGTGGCGAGGAATCGCGACGAGGCTCACGCCCACGCGCAGGCCATCCTCGGGATGGACATCCGCGGTCTGACCGTCCACGAGGTGTGGATCGAGGGAGCGTCCGAGATCGCCTCCGAGTACTACGCATCGGTCATCTTCGACCGCACCGCCAAGGCGCCCCTGATCATGCTCTCGACCAAGGGCGGGATGGACATCGAGGCGGTCGCCGACGAGGACCCCGACGCGATTGCGCGGCTGCATGTCGATCCTCTGCTCGGCTTCCAGGAGTTCCACGGCCGGCGTCTGGCGTACGAGGCGGGCGTCGACGCCGATGTGGTGCGCCCGGTGGGGGCGATGCTCGCGAAGCTCTACAACGTCTTTACCGCCGAGGAGGCCACGCTCGTCGAGGTCAACCCGATGATCGTCACCCCCGAGCGGGACGTCAAGGCGCTTGACGCGAAGGTGACGCTCGACGACAACGCCCTCTTCCGCCACGCTGAGAACGGCGCGCTCCGCGACATCTCGGCCGAGGATCCGCAAGAGCGGATGGCGAAGGAGCGCGGCCTCACATACGTCAAGCTCGACGGCAACATCGGGATCCTCGGCAACGGCGCCGGGCTCGTGATGTCAACGCTCGACGTCGTCGCCCAAGCGGGCGGCAAGCCCGCCAACTTCCTCGATGCCGGCGGCGGCTCGAAGGCCGACGCGATCACGAGCGCGGTCGAAGTGATCCTGTCCAACGACAAGGTGCAGGCCGTGCTGTTCAACATCTTTGGCGGAATCACCCGCTGCGACGAGGTCGCGCGCGGCCTGATCGAGGCGTTCGCCCAGATCAAGCCGCAGGTGCCGTTCGTCGTCCGCCTCGATGGGACCAATGACAAGGAGGGCCGCCAGTTGCTCGCCGACGCCGACCTCCCGAACGTGCACACCGAGTCCACGATGGACGGCGCGGCTCACAAGGTCGTCGAATTGGCAGGTGCGGCGTGAGCATCCTCGTCGACGCAAACACGAAGCTGTGCGTCTCGGGCATCACGGGGCGCGAAGGGACATTCCACTCGTTGCGTAACCGTGACTACGGCACGCGGGTCGTCGCCGGCGTCACGCCGGGCAAGGGTGGACAGGACGTCGAGGGCGTGCCCGTCTTCAACACGTTCCATGACGCGGTCGATCGGACCGGCGCCAACACCGCGATGATCTTCGTCCCGCCGCGCTTCGCCGCCGACTCGATCCTCGAGGCCGAGGACGCGGGGATCGCGTTGATCATCGCGATCACCGAAGGCATCCCCGCGCACGACGAGCTGCGCGTCTACAACATCATCAAGAAGAACGGCCGCGCGCGTCTCGTCGGTCCGAACTGCCCGGGCATCCTCTCGCCCGGGAAGGCGAACGTCGGGATCATCCCGGCCGCGTTCTTCAAGGAAGGCAACGTCGGCGTCGTCTCTCGCTCGGGGACGCTCACCTACCAGATCGGCAACGTGGTCGCGCAGCGCGGGTTTGGCAACTCGACGATCGTCGGCATCGGCGGCGATCCGGTCCCGGGCTCGGACTTCATCGACGTGATCGCTTTGTTCGAGCAAGATCCCGAAACCGAGCTGATCGTGATGTGCGGGGAGATCGGCGGCGAGGCCGAGGAGCGCGCCGCCGACTTCATCGCGGCAAACGTGACCAAGCCGGTCGTCGCATACATCGCGGGCTTCACCGCGCCTCCGGGCAAGACGATGGGGCACGCGGGCGCGATCGTGTCGGGGTCGCACGGCACCGCCGCGGCGAAGGCGGAGGCGCTCGAGGCCCGTGGCGTGCGCGTCGGGCGCACCCCGACCGAGGTCGCCGAGGTCGCGGTCTCGCTGCTCGGCGCGGCCGCGTAACGCGGGGGTCCCGGATCGGGGTCATAACCTGCGGTTATGACCGTCATCGCTCGCGCCGCCGCGGTCGATCGGACCGCGCAACAATGTTCGCGTGGGGAGACCAACCTCCGGGGTCACGCGGCGTGCCGCCCTGACAGGGGCGACGCTGCTCGGCGTCGGGGCCGCGACGCAGCGGTTCCTCGGCGGCTCGGCAGCCTCGCGCGACGAGCCCGCGCAAGCGGCTGCGATCGCGTTTCATGGTCCCCACCAGGCGGGAATCGCGACGCCGCAGCAGGCGCATCTCAGCTTTGCCGCGTTCGACGTGACGACGGGCTCGCGCGCCCGGCTCCGCGAGCTGCTGCGCGAGTGGACGGCGGCGGCCCACGCGCTCACGGCCGGCGTCGCGTACGACCGTGCGCGGACGGCGGCGGGTGATCCCGGCGAAGCCGTCGGGCTCGGCCCGGCGCGGTTGACGCTCACCTTCGGGTTCGGGCCAGGACTGTTCGGGACCCCGGACGCCAGCCGGTTCGGGCTTGGCGCTGCCAAGCCCCGAGCGCTCGCACCGCTCCGCGCGTTCGCCGGCCAGCGGCTCGAGCCGTCCGACTCCGGTGGCGACCTCTGCGTGCAGGCGTGCGCGGACGATCCGCAGGTGACGTTCCACGCGATCCACGTGCTCGCGGGTCTCGCCGGCACCGATACCAGCCTGCGCTGGATCCAGCAGGGCTTCCGCGCGCAACCGCTCGAGCGCGGGCAGACCTCGCGCAACCTGATCGGATTCAAGGACGGCACGAACAACATCGACACCGGCGATGCGGCGACGATGAGTCGCTTCGTCTGGGTCCGCAGCCCGGCGTGGATGCGCGGCGGCACGTACCTCGTCGCGCGCCGGATCCAGATTGTGTTTCCGGGATGGGACGGCCTCGACCTCTCCCAACAGGAGCGCGCGATCGGGCGCTACAAGAGCAGTGGCGCGCCGCTCGGGGCGCGCAACGAGCATGACGCGCCCGACCTGACCGCGACCGACGCGCGCGGCAATGAGGTGATCCCCGTCGACGCTCACATCCGGGTCGCGGGGCCCGAGCACAACGGTGGTCAGCGCATGCTCCGACGGGGATACTCGTTCTCGTCCGGTGTTACCACGGGGTCGCTCCGTCACGGCGGTCACCAGGTCGACGGCGGCCTGTTCTTTATCGCGATGGCGCGAGACCCGCGCCGGCAGGTCATCCCGATCTTGGACAAGGTCTCGACGCGCGATGCGCTCAGCACATTCACGATGCACACAGACGGCGCGATCTTCGCCTGCCCGCCCGGCTGCCGACCGGGCGGCTACGTCGGTGAGCAACTTCTCGGTTAGCGGGAGATCCACAAGGTGTTACTTCACAACCTAGGAATTCAGCCGGACCGCTGACGGGTAGCTCTCCGACGCACGCGTGCGGGAAACACCTGATGGTGCGAGCACCGTGTTCGGGCATGCTTGTCTGCGCATGGGACGAGTGCTGAAGCTGCCAGTGGTCCGTGCTCAGGAGGCGAGTCCCCGGTCGCCCACGCCCGCACGTGCCGCTGCGCGAGTGCTTGTTCGCGCGCCCGAGCTCGCCGAGCTGCGCGCATTCTGCACCGCGGTCGATCTTGGCAGCATCGGCCGCGCCGCGCGTCTGCTGCAGGTGAGTCAGCCGGCGCTGTCCAAGCGTCTGCAGGCGCTCGAGGCGGTTGCCGGAACGACGCTCTTGCAGCGCTCGACGCGCGGAGTCACCGCGACCGCCGCAGGTGCCCGGCTGTACGGCACGGCGCGGCGGCTGCTTGCCGAAGCCGACTCGGTCGAGGAGCTGATGCGGGGGTTCGCGATTCAGGCCGCTCCGGTGCGGGTCGCTGCCAGCCCGACGATCGCCGACTGGTGGCTGCCGGCCGCGCTCGTCGAGCTCGAGCGACGCCACGAGCGCCACCTGTCCGTCGAGGTGATCACCGCCAACTCGGCGGTCGTCCGGGAGATGGTCCGCAGCGGTCGTTGCGAGATCGGGCTTGCCGCCGTGGATCCCGGCGAGACCGCAACCACCTTGTCCGAGACGATCGTGTGGACCGACGAGGTCGTCGTCGCGGTCCCGCGGAGCCATCGCTGGGCGATCGGCGGCGACATCGACTGTGAGGACTTTGCCTCGACGCCGATCATCCGTCGCGACCCCGGCGCCAACTCGACTCGCGTCGTGGAGAGCGCGCTCGGCCGCATTGGTCTCTCGCCGGTCGCGCCGCTCGCCGAGATCGGCAGCAACGTCGCCGCTCGCGCGACCGCGCTGGCGGAGAACGCGCCGGTGCTCTTGCCGTTCGCCGAGCTGTCGGATGACTGCAACGGCGGCCTCGTCGTCAAGCGCGTCGCCGGGATGCGCTTCGACCGCGACTTCGCGCTGATCCTCGGCGCCTCGCTCGAGGATCTTGCCTCGCCGGCGCGGGCGCTCGCGCAGCACCTGCTCGCGTGGCAGCGCGGCTGAGACGGCGACTCAGCGGGCCATGCGGTCGTTGACGACGATCGTCAACGGCGGCGCCGCGCCGTGTGAGGTGACCGTGAAGCGGAGCTGCCAGGTGCCGGGCATCGCGAGCACCGGATCGAGCGATCCATACGTGCCCGTGGCCCGCTCGTGCAGCGTCGACGCGAGCACCTGCGGCATTCCCATGCTCGGCATCGAGTAGCTCAGCGCGACCGCGGCGCCGCTGACGGGACGGCCGGCGCGCGTCAGCGACAGCGTCACGCCGTCGCGCGCGCTCGCGCGGTTTGGCGCCAGGCTCACCGTGATCCGGTACGCCCCCGCCGTTGCCGCGACGTGCGCCGGGCCGGGCCCGATCGTCACGGCCGGGGACGGTGCGACCGATGCTGCCTGCGGTGCCGTCTGTGCGGCCGGCGTGGCCGGCGTGGCCGGCGTCGCCCGGGTGGCCGCGGTGGCCGGACGCTCGAGCTGTGCGAGCACATCGCTGCGCTGCTGTGTCGACGCGGTCAGCGCCAGGACGGCGAGCGCCGCGAGCAGCACTGCGAGTCCGCCGCCGGCGGCCCAGATCCGGCCGGGATGCGTGGTTGCGAGCACGCGCGCAGTTCATCCGATTCTGGGCAACGGCGCATCGGCCGTTTGCCACCGATCAGCCGCGGCAGACTACGGGTCGCTACCGAGGGCTTGCCGCTGGGCCGCCCGCTAGGCTCGGCGGCTGTGATGACGGATCACAGGCACACCGGGCCTCCCGAGCTCCAGACCCGTCTCAGCGAGATCGACACCAGGTTGCGCGAGATCCAGTCCGACCTCGCGCCCGATCGGGAGCCGGTGAGCACGCAGATCGTCACGGACGCGCCGCCGCGCGCGCCGTCCCCGCCGCCACCCGCCCCGGCGACGCCGTCGCCACCGCCACCCGCCCCGGCGGCGCCGTCGCCACAGCCACCCACCCCACCGTCGGCCGCGGTCGCCGAGCCGCAGGTCAAGCTGCTCTCCTCGATGCGCGAGTTGCTTGACGCGTACGGGCTCCTGCTCGCCCAGCTGCGCGCTGCGCCGGCGCCTGCCTCGGTCAGTCTCTCGGCCGGCCCGTTCGCCACGACCGACGCCGTCCGTGCCTTCGAGCAGGCACTGGTCGCGCTGCCCGGGGTCTCCGAGGTCGCCGTCCGGGGGTACGAAGGACACGACCGGGTGCTCGTCGATGTCCACCTGTCCGGCGCGAGCGCGTAGTCTTCCGGAAATGGCCACGCCGATCTCGTTTGCCCGCGGAGCTCCGTCGCTTGACATCGTCGACGTCGAGGGACTGCGGGATGCCGCGCAGCGGGCGTTCGCGAACGACCCCGGCGGGGCGACGGCATACGGCACATCGGTCGGATACGTCCCCCTGCGCAAGTGGATCGCCGAGCGTCACCAGGTCGAGCCCGAGCAGGTGATCGTCACCAACGGCTCGATGCAGGCTGACGCGTTCCTGTTCGACGCGCTCGTCCAGGCCGGCGACGCGGTGATCGTCGAGCGACCGACGTATGACCGCACCCTGCTGTCGCTGAGGCAGCGCGGTGCGCAGGTCAACGCGATCGACCTCGAGCCGGACGGAATCGACGTGGCCGCACTCGAGCGCCTGCTCGACGCAGGCACGAAGCCGACGCTCGCCCACATCATTCCCAACTTCCAGAATCCCGCCGGCTACACGCTGTCGGCGAGCAAGCGCGAACGCCTGATCGAGCTGGCGCGCGCGCACGACTTCACGATCTTCGAGGACGACCCCTACGTGGAGCTGCGGTTCGAGGGCACGCCGCTGGCCACGATGAGCTCGATCGCGGGTGACACGGTCGTGTACGCCTCGTCGTTTTCCAAGACCGTCTGCCCCGGGATCCGCGTCGGCTACCTCGTCGGACCCCCGGAGCTGATCGCGCGGATCTCGAAGCTCGCCACGAGCACCTACATCTCGCCGAACATGGTCGCGCAGGCGATCGTCAACGAGTTCTGCCGCTCGGGCGCGCTCGAGCGCTCGATCGAGACGGTCAAGAACGCGCTGCGCGAGCGCGTCCAGACGCTCGCCTCTGCGCTCCGTCGCGAGCTTCCCGACGCTCGCTTCGAACCGCCGCAGGGCGGCTACTTCATGTGGGTCGAGCTGCCGTCGGGCACCGACGTGGGCGCGTTGTTCACGGCCGCTGCCGAGCGCGACGTCCAGTTCGTCAAGGGATCCGACTTCGTGCTGGATGGGGGTGGCTCGAGCCTCCGGCTCGCCTATTCAGGTGTGACGCCGGCCGAGATCGAGGAGGGCGTCAGACGCCTCGCCGAGGCCTACCGCCACCTCACCGCAAACACGAGCCGGGATGCGGCCTGAGGAGGTCTCTGCGCTCGGCTGCGCCGGTGAAGGTCGTGCACGACCAGATCGCGGACCAGGCCTACGCGGCCGTGCGGATCATGGGTGGCGGGCTGCTCCGCGCCGGTGCCCGCGCGATCAGCCGCACACGGCCGCCTGATGCGCGCTCGCTGGACGAGTCGATCGCCGGCAGGCTCGCGATCGGCGGCCTCAACGGAGCGTTCGGCGACGGCCTGCACGCTCGCCGGAGCGCGCTCGCGACGCCGATGACGATCCGGCGCGCGGGGCGAGACGTCGCCGTCGCGCCCGACGCGCTCGCGAACGCCTTCGCGGACGCCACGCCCAAGCTCGCCGTGTTCGTCCACGGCCTCTGCGAGACCGATGGCGCATGGAGATTCGGCGCCGAGCGCCACCCGCCGTACGGCGAACAGCTCCGTACGGACCATGGCTTCACCCCGCTCTATCTCCGCTACAACACCGGTCGCCACGTCTCCGAGAATGGGCGCGAGCTGGCGACTGTGCTGCACGAGCTGGTGGGATCATGGCCGGTCGAGGTGCAGGAGATCGCGCTGATCGGCCATTCGATGGGAGGCCTCGTGTCGCGGAGCGCCTGTCACTACAGCGACGGTCACTGGTGGCCGTCGACGGTGCGGCACGTGTTCACGCTTGGCACTCCGCACACCGGCGCGCCGCTCGAGCAGGCCGCGACCGTGGCCACCGCAGCGCTCGGGCGGCTGCCGGAGACCCGTGGCTTCGCGCGTGCGCTCAGCGGCCGCAGTGCCGGGATCCAGGATCTCGGTCGTGGCTATCTCGTCGACGAGGACTGGGCCGACCAGGACCCGGAGGCGTTCTTCAAGCAAGCGGGGTCGGAGATCCCGTTCCTGGCGCGTGCCAACCATTACTTCGTGTGCGCCACCGTGCCCGCCGATGCGGATGCCCCGGCCGGGCGCGTCGTCGGCGACCTGCTCGTGCTGCGCCCGAGCGCGTGGGGCCAGCGCCGGCGCGGCGAGCGCCTGCGGTTCCCGGTCGAGCACTACCACCATGTCGGCGGGGCGCACCACTTCGATCTGCTCGGTCACCCCGCGATCTACGCGCAGATCAGCACGTGGCTGGCCCGACGGCCGGCGCCTGCGCTCGGGATCCACGCCGGCGAGTAGTGGCGGGTGCGGCTGCGGGCCCCGGGTGGGCGCGCCGCCGCGGGGCTCCGGGTGGGCGCGCGGGTGTGGGCGCGCGGGTGCGGGGGCCCGGGTGGGCGCGCGGCTGCATAATGTGAAAAAGTCCCCACCGCGCTCCGACATTTTCCACATAAGCGCGGTGGCGGTGCTTACGTGGCAGAACGTTGAAGGGGGCGCAGGCTTTTGCACGTTGTGCACCCCCGGGGACGCACTGCCGCTCACCCTCACCAGCCCAGCTCAGGATGGAACCGACCACTGAACAGATCGACGCCTACCGCCGCGACGGCTTCCTCGTGATCGAGGAATTCCTCGACACGGCGGACCTCGACCTCATCCGCGAGCGCTTCGCGCGCGTGTTCGAGCACGAGTGGGAGACCGGGCTGCGGCCGGATGAGGTCAACTACACGCCCGGGAGTACCGCTCCGGATCTCACACGCCAGCTGTGCAACGTGTGGAAGGCCGACCGCGTACTGGCGAACACGGTTCTCTCCCACCGGGTCGGACAGTTCACCGCTCGCCTCGCGTCGCTGCCCGGCGTGCGCATCGCCCAGGACAACGCGATCTGGAAGCCGCCGTCGGGTAAGGCGCTGCTCTGCCATCAGGACGCCGCGTATCTCGATCACCTCGACCCTCCCAACATGACCACCTGCTGGATGGCGCTCGACGACACGGCCGCGGACACCGGCACGATCTACTACGTCCGCGGCTCGCATCGCTGGCCGCACGCGCCGCTCGGCGGGAGCTTCCACGCGCCCGACGACTGGCTCGCGCACGTGCGCGCCGCAATGCCCGACGACGCCGAGCTCGAGTTGGTCCCGATCGAAGTCCCCGCCGGCGGCGCCGCCATCCATGACGGCTGGACGTTTCACGGCAGCCCTGCGAACGAGCGCACCGACGCGGAGCGGCGCTCGATCATCAGCCACCTGATCTCCAGCGACACCCGCTGGAACCCCGCCCACGCTCACCCGATCTATTCGCGCTACCGGCGTCCTGGCGAGACGGAACTCGATGAGGCGTTCTTCCCGATCCTGTGGCAGGACGGGTACCGCACGCCGTGGCTCGAGGACTACTGCGCGGGCTCCCAGGTCCATGCGTAGGCGCGTCCTGATCACCGCAGCGCTGGTGCTGGGCGCGCTGATTGCGGCCGGGCTTCTCAGCCTCTCCAGCGTCCGCCGCATCCGCCGCATCCGCCGCGTCCGCCGTGCCGACCGGCCCCGCCGGCGCCCGGTTCTACGCGCCACCGGCACGGCTCGTCGCCGGCGCACCGGGAACGGTCATCTGGGCGCGCTCGATTCGCACCCCCCGTGGGCTGTCGGCGGCCGCCCGCACGATCCTCGTTCTGTACCGTTCGGTGCTGCCCAACGGCACCCCGACGGCCGTCTCGGGCCTCATCTTCACGCCGCGCGGCACAGCACCGAAGGGCGGCTGGAAGCTGATCAGCTGGGCCCACGGGACCACCGGGATCGCCGACAGCTGCGCTCCCTCGCGCGACGTCGCGACCGACGACATGTACCCGGAGTTCAATGGGTGGCTCGGGCGCGGATACGCGATCGCCCAGACCGACTACCAGGGCCTCGGCACGCCCGGTGTCCACCTGTATCTCGTCGGCCGGGCCGAGGGCGCGTCGGTGGTCGACATCGTGCTGGCGGCGCGCCGGCTCGTGCCCGCGATCGGGCGTAGGTTCGCGATCGCCGGCCATTCGCAGGGCGGCCAGGCCGCGCTGTTTGCGGCCGCGCAGCACCCGCAGATGCGCCCGGGTTGACGTTCGTCGGCGTCGCCGCGTATGCACCTGCGTCGCACATCACGACGCAGGTCCAGGCGGCGGGTGCACTCACCTCACCCGGCGGCGCGCTGTCGGCGCTCGGCGGCCTGATCCTCACGAGCGCCGCGGCCGACTCGCCCGCTGTCCACCTGAGCGCGCTGCTGACGCCGGCGGCGCTCGCGCTCGTTCCGGCCGTGCAGCGCACGTGCCTCGCACAGCTGGCGCAGCCGAACTCCTGGGGTGGGCTCGCGCCGGCCGAGATCGAGCGAGCACGCGCCGACGCCACCGCCCTGTACAAGGTGCTCGACGCGATGAACCCCGCGCTCAGGATCCACGCGCCGGTCCTGATCCTCCAGGGCACAGCCGACACCACCGTATTCCCCGCGTTCACCAACACGCTCGACACCGAGCTGACCGGCCTCGTCGACACGGTCGACTACCGGACGCTCCCCGGCGTCACGCACGCGACCGTCGTCGTCGCGGGCAACGCCGCCGCGACCACCTGGCTGGCGCAGCGGTTTCGCTAGCGCGGCGGCTAGTGCTGCACTAGCGCCCGTAACGCTCGCGGCCGAGCACAAGTTGCTCTGGCAGCGCGATCCGCGGCGGGGGCGAGGGCTCGGCCAGCACCGACACCGTCTCGGCGACGCTCGCGGTCACGGTCGCCTCGGTCCCGCTCTCGCTGCGCACCGTGACGGTGTCGCCGTCGCTCGCGGCAACCTCGCCCGTCAACCCAGGCTCGATCCCGGCCTGCTTGAGGTAGTGCAGGAGGTCCTCCGCCTCGTTCTCGAGACGCAGGATCGTCACCTTCGCCCCGACGACGCAATCCGCGAGCGGCACGCCGTCGATCCGTTCGCCGACGCGGATCGGGTGGCCGTGCGGGCACGTCCTCGCATCGCCGACCGCGGCGCGCACGTACGCCTCGAACCGCGGGGTCATCGCGTGCTCGAGCTGCTCGGCCTCCTCGTGCACGTCGTCCCACGGAACGCCGACGACGTCGGTCAGAAACCGCTCGATCATGCGATGGCGGCTGACGATCCGCTCGGCGTGCTCACGGCCCGAGACGGTGAAGTCGATCGTCCGGCCGGCGTCGCGCACGATGTAGCCGTCTCGCTCGAGCCGTCGCAGCATCTCGTGGACGGTGGGCGCCGAGAGCTGCATCGCCCGAGCCAGGTTCGCACCCGTCAGCGGCAAACCCGCTTCGAACAGCCAGTAGAGCGTCTGGAGGTATTCCTCTTCGGCTTCAGTTGCGTGCTCTGCGGCCACGAGAGGATCGTAGCGGGCGGGGTTTGTAGCATCGTCGGCGTCGTGACGCTTCCGCTCAAGCCGCCGATCGAGCCACAGCTCGCCCGCTCCAAGCCCGAGCTGCCGGAAGGCGAGCACTGGGTGTACGAGCCGAAGTACGACGGCTTCCGCGCGATCGTGTTCGTCGACGGCGACGCATGCGTGATCCAGTCGCGCGGCGGCAAGCCGCTGTCGCGCTACTTCCCGGAGCTGAGCTTCCCGCCGGGCCGCTATGTGCTCGACGGGGAGATCGTGATCGACGGCGATGACGGGCTCCAGGACTTCGGCGCTCTGCAGAACCGTATTCATCCGGCCGCCTCGCGGATCGCGATGCTGGCCGAGCAGACCCCGGCCCACTACATCGCCTTCGACCTGCTCGCTCGCGACGACGAATCACTGCTCGACCGGCCGCTGGCCGAGCGGCGGGCGGCACTCGAGCAGCTTGTCGCCGCGCCCGTGACGGTGACGCCGCTGACCGGCGATCCCGCCGAGGCCGCCCCATGGCTCCTGCGGGGCGAGGGCGTCGTGGCCAAGGATCGCCGCGCGCCGTATCGTCCGGGCCAGCGCACCGGCATGGTCAAGGTCAAGCGCGTTCGCACGATCGACGCGGTCGTCGCCGGATACCGGCCCGGGAAGGAACCGGGGACCGTCGGCTCGTTGATCCTCGGGCTCTACGACCCGGAGGGCTCGCTCCATATCGTCGGCCACTCCTCCGGTCTGCGGGCTGCGGAAAAGCGCGCGCTCGTCGACAAGCTTGCGCCGTACGAGACGGGCGTCCGCGGCCATGGCGATCCCAGCCGCTGGAAGAACGAAAAGGAGCTCGAGTGGATCGACCTGCGCCCCGAGCTCGTCGTCGAGATCACGTTCGATCACACGAGCGGCGGCCGGATTCGCCACGGCACGAAGATCCTGCGCTGGCGCGAGGACAAGGCGCCGCGCGAGTGCCTGCTGGAGCAGATGCACAGCTGATCGGCGCGCCGGCAGTGCGCGCCCGGCTCGCCACTCCGCTCCGGCGCGGGATCTCAGCCCGTCGAACCCGGGGTCACGAGCCGAGTCGCGCCACCAGTGCCCGCGGCGACTGCGCGAGGATCAGCGCGGCGGCTCCGAGAACCTCAGCGCGCTCGCCAAGCGTCGCGGCGGTGAGCTCGACCGCGGCCGCCGCCGGCGCGATGCTGTGACGATCGATTGCGGTCCTGATCGGATCGAGCAGGACCGAGCCTGCCTGGGCGAGGTCGCCCCCGACGAGCACGAGCTCCGGATTGAGCACGTTGACGAGCGTCGAGAGCGCGCGTCCGACGGCCTCGCCTGCGTCGGCGACCGCTCGGCACGCGCCCCGATGACCTGCGGCGACGAGCTCGAGCAGGCGCCGGACCGAGACCGGCTCCCCGAGGCTCCGCGCAAGCAGTCCGGCGACGGCAACCGGACTCGCGACCGACTCAAGGCACCCACGGTTGCCGCAGCGGCAGATCGGTCCGCTCGGATCGGACAGGACATGTCCGACCTCCCCGGCGGCCCCCCTCACGCCCTGATACGGCCGGCCCCCGAGGATCAGCCCGGCGCCAATCCCGGCTGAGAGGCGGATGTAGATGAGGTCGTCGACTCCGCGCGCGGCGCCGAACGCCTTCTCGCCGAGCGCGCCGACGTTGGCATCGTTGTCGAGCTGGACCGGAAGGCCGAGGCGATCCTCCATCTCGGCGGCCGGCCGGATCCCGTGCCATCCAGGGAGGATGCCGTTGGCTTCGGGTTCGCCCGTCACCTGGTTGATCGGGGCGGCCAGCCCCATCCCGACGCCGAGCAATCGATCTGCGGTGACACCGGCCGCCTGCAGGGCGTCACGGACGAGTTCGCGCGCGAGGTCGAGGCTCTCGATCGGGGCATGGTCGACCTCGGCCGGCGACCACTCGTCAATGACCGGCTTGCCCGAGAGGTCGCAGACCGCCACGCGGATGTGCTCATGCCCGAAGTCGAGCCCGACCGCAAATGCGGCGCCCGGCACGAGCGACAGCAGCACCGGCGGTCGTCCTGTTGCACGCACGCCGCTGTCGTCGCTGTGCTCCTCGGCCAGCCCCGCGCTCAGCAGCTCCTCGGCGAGCGTCGAGATCGTGGCGCGCGAGAGCCCGGTGTGCTGGGCGAGATCGCCCCTGCTCGATGCCGGATGGCGATACAGCGCCTCGAGGATCCGCAGCCGGTTCATCGGCCGGAGTCCGAATCCGGCATCTCCAGTCATTCGGCCCTCACCGCCGCGCAATCTAGAGAGGATCACGACGCGGTGCAACACATTTTGCCTGGATTTGGCATATATATGCCGTTAGCGGCGCAATGCTGGGTGACATCTGCCTAAGTCCGACGTAAGGCTGTGGTGTCCGTCCTTGAGCGAATCGAAGCGCCGGCTCGCGCCGCCGCGGACGGCGAACGGCGGGCCTCGGGTCACGCCCGAGGCCCGCCGCGGGACCCCTTCCCCGGTGGGGCGTTCGTTTCAGTGCTTGACGACTGCCTGGACGAGGAGCAGGCAGTCATCGGTGCCCTGCGAGCTGCGGAAGCCGTCGCCGAGCGCCAGGATCGGGTTGAAGAAGGTCAGCTGGCCGGGGGTGCCGTCGGAGCAGTACTCGGCCTGGTTGTTGTTCGTGTCGATCGCGAGCTCATCGCCCCTGTGCACCTTGATGTGCACGCCGAACGACTGAATCGGGAACACGCCGTTGTTCACGTCGGTCTGGCTGGGCCCGGGGACGTTCAACGTCCGGCTCACCGCGATCACCTTGGCCTGGCCACTCTGGTGGTTGGGCGAGAGGTGGCGAACCCGGACGAGCTTGAACTTCATCGTCATCGGCCCCTCGGCCCGCACGCGGATCTTGACGATCGTTCCGCTCGTCGTCGCCTGCGCGCGACCGGAGAAGCCGGGGTAGAACGAGCCGACGTGCGTGCAGAACGGCGGGTTGTCGAGGTTGTTCTGGTCGCAGCTGCTGCCGGCGTTGGCAGGCTCATGATTGAGGCTCGATCCGAACCACGTCGTGGAGGCCGAGGCGGCGGCCGGAACCAGGGCGACTGCGGTCAGCGCCGCGACGAGGCCCGCGCCGATGCGGGACCGGCGGGTGATTGTGGTGATGCTCGACATTGCGCTTCCTCCAAGGGCTGTGTGTGCTGTCGGCATCAACTTATGGTTCGGTCGCGTCCCCTCCCAGGGGCCCTAGGGGTGGTGTGCGCCACACCCCGCGCGACGTGCATACTGCGGCCGGTGCCTCCCATCCGCGGGATTCCACGCGCGGTGCTCGTCGCCCCGGATTCGTTCAAGGGGACGATGAGCGCTCGGGACGTCGCGCAGGCGCTCGGAGCGGGACTCGAGGCGGCCGGGGTGGAAGTCGACCTGTGCCCGGTCGCGGACGGGGGCGAGGGGACGCTGGAGGCATTGATGGCGCCGCTCGAGGCCGAGCCGCGGACGGCGACCGTCAGCGATCCTCTCGGCCGGCCGATCGAGGCCCCGTTCGCCGTCACTCCTCCGGACGGGCCTCGCCGGCGCCGAGCCACTCCCGTCACCGGCATCGTCGAGGTCGCGGCTGCCAGCGGGCTGGGCCGCGTCGCCGAGGGCGAGCGGGATGCGATTGCCGCCACCACGTTCGGGACCGGAGAGCTGATCCTTGCCGCCGTCCATGCGGGCGCGGAGCTCGTGTACGTCGGCGTGGGCGGCAGCGCCACGACTGACGGCGGGGCCGGCGCGATCCGCGCGATCCGCGACGGTGGCGGGTTGCAGGGTGCGCGGCTCGTGGTCCTCTGCGATGTGCGGACGCCGTTCGAGGACGCGGCGCGCGTGTTCGGACCGCAGAAAGGCGCCGGCGAGCGCGATGTCCACCGGCTCACGAGCCGCCTGCACGGCCTCGCCCGCGGGTTTGCGCGTGATCCGCGCGGGATCGCAATGACCGGCGCCGCCGGCGGCCTCTCGGGCGGTCTGTGGGCGGAGTTCGGGGCGGAGCTGGCGCCGGGCGCCGGGTACGTTCTCGACGCGATCGACTTCGATCGCCGCATGCGGGCGGCGCGGGCGGTGGTCGGCGGCGAGGGCAAGCTCGATGAGCAGAGCCTTGCGGGCAAGGCCGTGGCCGAGGTCGCGACGCGCGCCCGGCAGGCGGGCGTTCCGTGCTTCGCGGTCGTCGGTCGCGCCGAACTCGACTCGTTCGGGGCGCGCATGCTCGACCTCCAGGCCGTGCTCGAGGCGGGCACGCCGGCCGCGCTCAGGCGCGCAGGCGGTCAGCTTGCCCGGCTCGTGTGGTCGTCGCAGGTCGGCCGTGGCGCCGATTGAGCCGCGTCGGCGCGTGCGACCACGCCGGGTCGGAAACACGGCACGCGCCGAGACCGAACGTCGTGCCCGCAGCTCTCCGGATCCGGACCGGTTGGGCAGGCGCGGATCGCGATGCGCCCGCAATCTCCCGCACCGCATCCGGGCGGGTGAACCGGGGGAGATTGCGTCGATTGCGCGCTTCACCCGAGCTAAGGCGTCCGCCGTGGGGCGCTAAGGCCTTCGCCCCCACGACTCGCTGCGATCTGCCGATGTGGATTCACGCGTCGCAGCTCACCGTGTGTGGTGTGGCCGCAAGGCCCGCCCCAGAGTTTCATCCCGCATCAGATCGTCCCGTACAAGATGATTTGCTACGGTACATGACGACCGCAACGCGACAGGAGCTGCTGATGAGCGACACCGTAGAAACCGTCAAGCCACGATCGGCGACCGCCGACCGGCGGCGCTGGACCGCGCTGGTCGTGCTGTGCGCGGGCTTCCTGATGATCATCCTCGACCAGACGATCGTGAACGTCGCGCTTCCGTCGATCCAGACCGACCTTCACTTCTCGCAGTCGAGCCTGGCCTGGGTTGTGAACGCGTACCTGATCGCATTCGGCGGCCTGTTGCTGCTCGTCGGTCGCCTCGGCGATCTGATCGGCCGCAAGCGGATCTTCCTCGCCGGGCTGGCCGTCTTCACGTCGGCGTCGCTGCTGTGCGGGCTTGCCGACAGCCAGGGCCTGCTGATCGCGGCGCGCTTCGTGCAGGGGATCGGTGGCGCGATGACCTCGGCCGTGATCCTCGGCATGATCGTCACGATGTTCCCGGGGCCGGCGGAGCAGGCCAAGGCGATCGGCGTCTACAGCTTCGTCGCGTCCGCGGGAGCATCGATCGGCCTGCTCGCCGGTGGCGTCATCACGCAGGGGATCAACTGGCACTGGATCTTCTTCGTCAACGTGCCGATCGGGATCGCGACTGCGATCTACTCGCGCCGGCTGATCCCGGCGGAGAAGGGCATCGGCCTCGACCACGGAGCCGACCTACCCGGAGCGCTGTTGTTGGTCAGCTCGCTGATGCTCGGCGTCTACACGATCGTCGAGGCGAGCACTTACTCATGGGGCTCGGCGCACACGATCGGCTTCGGCTTGGTCGCGATCGCGCTCCTTGCCGGGTTCGTACTGCGCCAGGCGCGCGCCACGAACCCGCTCGTGCCGCTGCGAGTGTTCCGTTCACGGACGGTCACGGCCGCGAACCTGATCCAGGTGCTGATGGTCGCGGGGCTGTTCGGCATGTTCTTCCTCGGCGCGCTGTACCTGCAGCGCGTGCTCCGATACGACGCGATCGAGGTCGGACTCGCGTTCCTGCCGGTCGCGCTTGGCATCGCGGTGATGTCGCTCGGGTTCTCGGCCCGGCTGATCACGCGCTTCGGTGCGCGCCAGACGCTCGTGCCGGGGTTGCTGCTCGTCGCCGCGGGGCTGGTGCTCTTCCGCCGGGCGCCGCTGCACGCCGGCTACGCAGCCGACCTGCTGCCGGCCATGGTTCTGATGGGAATCGGCGCCGGTGCCGCGTTCCCGTCGCTGATGACCCTGGCGATGTCTGCCGCCACGGCCGAGGACTCGGGACTCGCGTCCGGCCTCGTCAACACCACGCAGCAGGTCGGGGGCGCGCTTGGGCTGGCGGTGCTGGCGACGCTCGCCACGACCCATACGAATACGCTCGTGGGCCAGGGCGAATCGCTCACCACCTCACTCGTGAGTGGCTACCGGGTCGCGTTCACGGTCGGGGCGATCCTCGTCGGGCTCGCGATCGTCGCGGCGATCGCCTTGCTCCGCGCCGAGCCTGAGCCGAGCGCCGCGGCGCAGGAGATTCCCGCCATCGGCGCAGAGCCGGTGGCGGTCTACGCCGAAGAGGCTGCCTAGTTGGAGCACGCGTCTCGACAGCTGCGCTCCGACCGCGCGCACCATCGGCCCGGCCGCTCCGGCTGAGGGCGGCCGGGCCAGCCGCGGTCCGGTACAAGTCGTGGTGATGACGCGAGCGCGGACGCACACGGCACACGCAGTGGATCGCGTCGAGCAACGAGCGCCGGCAACGCCGATGACCGCGCCGAGTCGTTGCAGGAGTTCCGAGAGGAGCATCTCCATGTCCATGTCCACGACCTCGACGCCGAGCTCAGTGCCGTCGCCGAGCGGCCGGAACCGCTGTCGGCTTCCTGCTGGCCCGCCGGTGGGCCGCGGAGGGTGTCGGCTTCGTCGACCTGCTCGCGGTCCATCCCGACCACCGGCGGCGCGGGCTGGCGAGCGCGTTGCTGTGCGCGACATTTGCCCAGTGTGCCGCCGCGGGCCTGCGCGAGGCACAGCTCGGTGTCGCGTCGGACAACCCGCGCGCACTCGGGCTCTCCGAGCGCTGCGGAATGACAGCGAGGTTCAGTGCCGATACCTACGAACGCGCGGCCTCTGACGAGCTCGGAGCGGGTCGCGAATGAGACCTTGTCACTTGGCTAAATTGACATTGACCCAGACACCAGACTGAGAGTGGGGAAGGAGACGCAATGGACGTAGGAATCGGACTGCCCAACGCCGTGCCCGGGACGACCCGCCGGCAGTTGCTCGACTGGGCCCGGGCCGCGGACCAGGCCGGCTTCTCGAGTCTCGGGACGATCGATCGGATCGTCTTCCCGAACTACGAGCCGCTCGTAGCGCTCACGGCCGCGGCGGCTGTGACCGAGCGGATCCGGCTGGCGAGCACCGTGATGCTCGGACCGCTGCGCATCAACGCGGCGCTTGTCGCGAAGCAGGTCCTGTCGCTCGATGCCGTCGCCGGCGGCGGCCGCGCGATTCTCGGTATCGGCCTCGGCGGCCGCGGGGACGACTACGAGGTGAGCGGCGTGTCGCTGTCGGGCCGAGGGGCCTGGCAGGACCGGGCGCTCGCCCAGATCCGCCGGATCTTCGACGGCGACGGCGACCTCGAGGCGAAGATCGGGCCACGTCCGCAGGGAGTGGGCCCCCGCCTGATCGTCGGCGGAAGCGTCGCGGCGTCGTTCGAGCGCGCCGCGCGCTACGGCGACGGCTGGATCATGGGCGGCGGCCGTCCCGAGCAGTTCGCCGGCGCGCTTGAGCAGCTCGACGCCGCCTGGAGCAAGCACGGTCGCGACGGAACGCCCCGGCGAATGGCACTTGCGTACTACGGGCTGGGGGAGAACGCCGAGCGCGACGCGCACGGCTACCTCACCACCTATTACGCCTTCCTCGGCGAGGAGCTGAGCCGGCGGATCGCGGGCGGCGCGGCCACGGATCCGGACACGGTCAAGGCGTATGTGGCGGCATTCGAGCGTGCCGGGTGCGACGAGTTGGTCATCTTCCCGAGCTCTGCAGATCCCGCACAGGTCGATCTGCTCGCCGACGCGGTCTGGCGGTAGCGGGGGCAGTGTCGAGGCCGGCGGGGTGGCGCCGGCCATCGGGCTGTCAGCTGTCAGTGCGCGAATGCCTTGCGCGTCTCCGCCTCGCGACTCGGCAGCGGCTCATCGAGCGACTCGAGGAACTCCGTCTCCTCCCGCAGATGCGTGAGCAACAGATCCGCCATGTCGAGGTTCATGCCGGCGCGGATCACGATCCGCAGCACGCTCAGATCCTCGCGGTTCTCCGGGAACGTGTAGGCGGGGACGAGCCAGCCGTGCTGGCGAAGCCTGTCCGACACGTCGAAGACGGTGTAATTCTCGACCTCGGGGGCGAGCGCGAACGCGAACACGGGCAGCTCGCTGCCATCCGTCAGCAGCCTGTAGGGACCGATCTTCGCGATCTCCGACGAGATGTGGCGCGCGACGTCCTGGGCCTCCTGCATCACCCTGCGATAGCCCTCGTGCCCGAGGCTGACGAACATGAAGTACTGCGCGATCACCTCGCTCCCCGGGCGCGAGAAATTGAGCGCAAAGGTCGGCATGTTGCCGCCGAGGTAGTTGACGTCGAAGATCAGGTCCTTTGGGAGCGCCGCTTTCGTGCGCCAGATCGCCCAGCCGACACCCGGGTAGACGAGCCCGTACTTGTGGCCGGAGGCGTTGATCGACTGCACACGGGGAATCCGGAAGTCCCACTCGAGGTCGGGCTGGATGAATGGGGCCACGAACCCGCCCGAGGCCGCATCGACGTGCAGCGGAACGTTCAGGCCCCGGTCGTGCTCGAGTTGGTCGAGGGCGACCGCGATCTCCTTGACCGGCTCGTAGCTGCCGTCGAACGTCGAGCCGAGGATCGCGACGACGCCGATCGTGTTCTCGTCGCAGGCTGCGACGGCTTCCTCGGGACCGAGGTGATAGCGCTCGCCCTCCATCGGCACGAGCTTTGGTTCGACATCCCAATAGCGGCAGAACTTCTCCCAGCAGACCTGGACGTTCGCGCCCATCACGAGGTTCGGACGGTCCGTCGGCTTGCCGGCCTCGCGCATCCGCTGCCGCCAGCGCCACTTCGCCGCCATTCCCGCGAGCATCGCCGCCTCGCTCGAGCCGGTCGTCGAGCACCCCGTCGCCGCTTCGTGCGACGGCGAGTTCCACAGGTCGGAGATCATGTTCACGCAGCGTGCTTCGATCTCGGCCGTCTGCGGATACTCGTCCTTGTCGATCATGTTCTTCTCGGCCGTCTCGGCCATCAACACGCCGCCGAGAGTCGGCATCCACGTGGTGACGAACGTCGCCAGGTTGAGTCGCGCTTGACCATCGAGGAGCAGCTCGCCGCGGATCATCTCGAACGCCGTGTCGAGGCCGACGCCCGTCTCGGGCAGCCGGTGATTCGGCATTCGTCCGCTCAGCTGGGGCATATCTTCGGAACCCTGCCCGGGATGCTGTGCCTGGCGATTCAGCGCCATCGATTTTTCTCCTTGCTGGGACGGACGCGGTGCGGGCCATCATCGCGCAGCGCGGGGCGTCTGGCCAGTGGGGTGGACACCACAGTGGCGGCGGATCAGCACGCCCGGCGCGCCCACGCGGAACGTCCCGGCCCGGAAGGGCTCAGCGGTCCCAGACGACGTGCAACGTCTGCGGCTTTCTGAACACGAGTCCACGCACCGCCGGCTCGTGGCGCGGATTGAGCCGCAGCCCCGGGAGGCCGCTGAGCAGCGCCGCGAGCGCGGTGCGCGCCTCGAGCCGGGCGAGGTGTACGCCGACGCACACGTGCGGACCTTGGGCGAAGGCGACGTGACGCCCCGCACCGCCACGATCGAGGTCGAAGCGGTCGGGCGCGTCGAACACCTCGGGGTCCCGGTTGGCGGCGGCAAGCGAGATCCGAACGAGCTCGCCCGAGCTGATCTGGGCTCCGGCCAGGCGTACATCGGCCGTCGCGTAGCGGTCGATCACGGCGGCGGCCGGCTCCAGTCGCAGCGACTCCTCGATCGCGGGCGCGATCAGATCCGGATCCGCTCGCACCCGTTCCAGCGCGCGCGGGCGCTCGAGCAGATGCAGGGCGCTGGTGGCGATCATCCCCTCGGTTGTCTCGATGCCGCCGAACAGCAACACCGCGGCGTTGGAGACGATCTCCTCGCGGCCCAGCCCCGCGCTGCTCGCGGCTGCCGCGAGCACGGAGCTCCGGTCCGCGCCGTCGATCACCTCGAGCAGGCGCGCGCGCAGCTGCCCGAACGACCGCGTCCCGTCGGCCGGGAGGTCCCGCCCCGCTGTGATCTCGGTCACCGCTCCCACGATCGCGTCATACCACCCCAGCACGGCCCCCGTCTCGTCCTCGGCGAGGCCAAGCGCGCGGCCGACGGTGACCGCCGCGAGCGGTCCCGCAAATGCACGGCGGAGCTCGGCCGATCCCCGCGGCCGGAGCGCGGCGACCAACCGCCCGGCCTCGGCCGCAACCGGCTCGGCAAACCGCTCACGCACGCTCCTGGGGCGGAACGGCTGCGTGAACGGCGCGCGATTGGCGGCGTGCCGCTCCCCCTCGAGGCTCAACATGCTCGGTCCGATCACGCGGGCGGTCGAGAACCGCGGATCGTCCACCGTGAATGTCGCGGCGTCGCGCATCACCTCGAGCGCGAGGTCATGCCGGGTGACGAGCCAGCCTCCGAGCGCGGGAATCCACGACACCGGTTCTCGTTCGCGCAGGCGGGCGTGCACCGGGTGGGGGTCGCGGTCAAGCTGTGCGAGCGTCACGGCCGATCCGAGCGGGAACTCGGTGATCATTCAGTGAGCATGTCATCCGCGCGCCGCCGGCTCGCACCCGATGTCAAGCAGATACCGGGCGAACGCGACCCGATCGCGGTCCTCGCGGAACGGGTCGCGCCCCTCGCGCAGCAATACGCTGATCCGCTCCAGGTCGTACAGCAGCGACAGCTTGCCGGGCGGGTCGTCCCACTCGCCCGAGTCGTACCGATCGACCCACGCGGCCAGCGCGGCGAGCGCCTCGACCTGGATCGGGTCCTCCCACCACCCGGAGCGCACGGGCAGCCGGTAGCGCTCGCGCAACGCGCACACGTCTGCCCACAGCTGCTCGAACCACATCCATCGCTCGCGCGGATAGAGGCCCTGCCAGTGCAGCGGCCAGCGACCCGTGCTGGGTTCGTCCGGGCCGCCGTCTCCGCCGTCGAACGCTCCGTCGTCGCGCTCCTGCCAGCTCATCGCTCCCCACGCCTCCGCAGCCGGCGGGTCATCGCCGCGCGAGCCTGCGCAGACGGCGATCCTCAAACCACATCCGCAGCCGCACCCGCGTCGGCGCGAGCCGGCCGTACAGCAGCAGCGCGTGCTTGTCCTCCAGCCGGCGCAGCGCCTCCGCCGCCACCAGCGGCCGGCGCCGCAGCGCCGTCGAGCGGGTCGTGCCACCGGCGCCGGTCGTGCGCGTGTGGTCCCGCGCCTCCTCGTCGCCGATCAGCCCAGCGAAGTAGCGCAGCGTCTCGAGATCGGCGACGCCGGGCAGCAGCATCCGCGCGCGATGGCTGTTGACGACCGTCTCCGCCTGGCGGCCGTAGCGCGTGCGCGCCTGCTGCAGGTCGTGGAAGATCGAGACGAGTTGGATGTTGTGGCTCGGCGCCGTCGAGGCGATTTCTGCGAGGTTCGGCAGCGGCGCAACGTTCCCGGCTTCATCGAGGCACAGGAGCAACGGCAGCTCGAGCCGGCCGCCCGCGAGCGTCGCCCGCTCGTACGCGCGATCGACGACCTCCGACAGCAGCGCCAGAAAGATCGGCCGCAACAGCTTCGACGCCTTTGCGTCGCCGATCAGATACAGCGTCGCGGGCTCGTCGAGCAGCCGGTCGGGTGTGATCTCGCACGATCGCGCCGACGCGGCCACCCGCGAGAACCGGTACGGCCGCAGCAGCGCCTGCGCGGTTGCCTCGATCGACGAGCGCGTCCGGTCTGCCTGCGCCTCGAACGCGCGGACGGCGTCGTATGCGGCGTGCGCGTCGGCGCGACGACGCTCGCTGACGGCGCGGTCGCCAAGCGCCGTCAACGCCTGGTCGAGACTTCGCGCTCCCTGGCCGTAGACCCAGCGGACGACGGTGTCGATCGTGCCGCCGGTCGCGGCAGCGGCATGCAGCAGCGGCGCGAGCCGCTGCTCGGCCGCGATCGCCCAGAAATCGCCACCCTCGACGCCTCGCTGGTCGACCTCGCCGGCGGCCGCCAGCCGCCAGGCGACCTCGAGCGCGCCGTCCCACGTCGTCGCGGCGTGCAGCGGCGACCACGTCTGCGAGGACACGCCGGCGAGACTGAACGGATCGAACACGAACACGGTGCCGAGCCGGCGCCGGCGCTCGATCGTCGCCGCAAGCAGGTCGGTCTTGATCGACGATGCGACGGCCGGCCCGTCCCACTCGAGCAGCGCCGGGATCGCGAGGCCCGATGACTTGCCCGACTGCGGCGGTCCGAACGCGACGAGCGCATGGCGCTGCTCGGCACGGAGCGCGCGGCCGCGGTGGCGCCCGAGCGTCAGCCGGCAATCGCCGTGCCCCGCCCGCCCGCGCGACAGCCCGGCGCGCCCGGCGCGCCCGTGCGCCGGCTCGGTACGCCTCGCCCGGAGAACCCGGAGGTCGTTGCCGCCGGCCCAGCGCGCGCCCGCCGGGCCCCTCCGGAGCGCTGATACGACCCCCGCGCGCGCGAGCCCGACGACGACGAGCGTGACCACGGCGCCGATCAGCGCGAGCGCGACGTAGAAGCCGCCGGGGCCGGGCAGGTCCGCGCGCGCCGCCCCGGGCCAGGCCGCAGCGGGGTCGGCGAGGCGCGCCGGGAGGCGCGTCAGCACCCCGAGGACGTCGCCGGCGCCGATCGTGGGCCAGCCGCGGCCGAACAGCGCGCCGGCGAGCCCTCCCCACAGCCATACGAGCATGCTCGTCGCGGTGACGGAGCCGACGACGACGAGCATCGCGACATCCGAGATCCCACCCGTGACCGGATCCCGGCTCACGCTCGCCGCTCCCCGCCGGCGTTGATCCCGTCCACGGTCGTAATGCCCATGCCGGCGTCCGTGTTCGTCAGCGCGGCCTCGAGGCTCGAGCGGTAATGCTGGACGACGAACGAGCGCGAGCCGACGCGCCACAGCGCCTGCCCGGTGCCGAGCATCGAGATGAGTTGCGACTCGGTCTCCGAGAGGCCCAGGAGCGACCGGGTCAGCGGCACCTGGCTCTCGTCCTGGTGGTAGACGATGCGGGTCGACGCGTCGGCGACGAGGCCTTCGGCGATCCGCGCGGCCCGCGACCCGGCATCACCAACCGCCTGCAGGTCGGCGAGCTTGTGCAGCACGACGACGTTCATCACGCCGAACTGGCGGGCGAGCTTGAAATTCGCCTGAAACCACTCGCCGAGCCCGGTGTGCTGGACGATCTTCCACGATTCGTCCGCGACGTTGACGAGGCGGTCGCGGCCCGGGACCTCGCGTCGGCGTTCGAGCATCGAGCTCATCCACGCGGTCGCGCACGCCATCAGGATCCCGACGGCGGGCGAATCCCTGACCGCGTGCAGGTCGAGCACGACGAGCCTGGCGTCGATGTTGAGGCCGGCCGTCGTTGGACCGTCGAACATCCCCTTGAGCGGTCCCTCGCACAGATCCTGCAGCGCCAAGGCGGCCCGGCGGGCATCCCGCGCGAGCCGCTCCGGCGTCGTCCGCAACTGGACGGCCATCTCCGCCACCGGCGAGAACAGCAGCGCGGCGATCTCCGGCAGCGTCGGCTCCGTACACCCGCGCTCGCGCAGCGTGCGCAGTGCCTCCCTCAGCGCCGCCGCCTCGATCGGCGTCAGCGACTGGCCGAGGGCCGTGACCGTGACGGCGCGCAGGAGTTCGAGCTGAGCGGGCTCCTCCGAGCGCGACGCGAGCGGATTGAGACGGACGCCGCCGCCCGGCCGCAGCGAGATCGGCTCGACGCCGACCGCCTCGCACAGCGGTCCGTACTCGCGCTTGACATCGAGCACGAACGCATGCCGACCGAACACGAGCATCCGCCACACGAGCGTCTTGATCAGCGCGCTCTTGCCCTGACCGAGCTTGCCGAGCACGATCGCGTTGGGATCGTCGAGCGCGCCCGCCGCATACAGCGACCACGGGTCGTAACAGAAGGCTCCGCCGCTCGTGTCACGACCGACGAACACGCCTTTGCCACCGAGCCCACCGGCGGCGATGAACGGATAGATCGCCTGCGCATGGCGGGTCGTGCAGCGGTGCCCGGGCCGCTCCGCGTGCCGAACGCTCACTGCAGCCCCCGGCACAGCGGCAGCGTGAACGTGAACGCATCCGCCTGCTGCCCGTACATGCGGTGCAGCTCCAAGCGCGCCCTGGCCGCGTGCTCGAGCATCTCGGAGGCCGCGTGGCGCAACTCGTCGCGGTCGCGACCGGACACGGTCACGAACCCCGCGAGGCGAACTTCGGAGTGGCCCGCCGCGAGCTCGGACTCGCGCCGGACTGTCGCATCCTGTGCCTGGCGCTGCCGGGCGGTCTCCGATTGGCCGAACCGGTGGCGGAGCTCCCGATCGGCCCGATCGCGCGTGACCGCAGCTTCGACCTCGCGCGTCGAGCGCTCCGGTGCGATCGGCTCGAACGTCACGGCGACCGTCCGGACCGCGCTCGCGCGTCCGAGCAACGCGTCCATGAACATCGGCGAGACGTCGACGCGCGGCCAGCCGCCGATCCAGTAGGTGGCATGGACCGCGCCGTCGCTGCGGTAGTGATCCCACGCCTCCGCGCTGCCGAGCGGCCACGCGTTGACCGGCGCGAGCCCGTCGCGCTCGGGGTCGGCCGTCTCGAGCGCCGCGAGCTCGGCTCGCGCGTACGGGTCAAACGCCGTCCGCAGGACGCGGCTCAGCTGCCCGGGGCTGAGCGCTCCGAGCACGCTCACCTCGGCTGCCTCGAGACCCTGCGCGATGCGCTCGGTCTGCTCAACGAGCGCCTGCGTCGTGACGTCTGCGCCGCGATCGCGCACCCGCCGGCCGTCGATCTGGACAGCGACGAGAATCTCGTGCTCCTGGCTGACGCGCGCCGTCGTCCCGATCAGCTCCAGATAGGACTCGATCATCGGCGTGCCGCGCAGCGGGATCGCCGGGTCGCGCTCGTTGTGCAGCCAGCGCGCGAGCTCGTCGCCCTGCGCGGGCGCGGTCCGCTCGACCCACTGGATCCGCCGGATCGCCGTGTTCGACGCGCCCGAGAGCACCAGGCCCCAGCGCGCGAGGCGCCGCTCCTGCGCCTCGGGATCGAGCAGCGAGAAGCCCAGCACGCGGCACGCGAGCACCGCGGTCAGCAGGCGTCCCGAGCGCTCGGAGAGCGCGCCGATCGGACGGTCACGGTATGACGCCTGAACGATCCGCACGCCGGCCAGCGAGGCGGGCGCCTCGGGATGCGAGTCCTCGATCGTGAACTCCCCGCGCCATCCCCGCAGGCGGGCGCGTTGCCCCCGGACCGGCACCCTTGCTCGGAAGGCCGTCCGCCGCCGCAGGCGCCTCAGCGCGAACGCCAGGACGACCGGGGCCCATTCCTCGACCGTTCGGCTGCCGACGGGCGCGAGCGCTGCGGCGACGGCCGCCGCGAACACGATGCTCGCCACGAGCGCGCCGGTCGCCGTAGGCGCCTGGTTGAGCGCGCCGATCGCGACCAGGGCGCCGAGGGCGAGGATCACGACCTGCCCCGCGCGGACGGGGCCGAAGATCCCGCGTCGCTCGAGCGGTCCGAATCGGTACGTGAGACGGGTCCCGCTCACAGTGGGCCCTCATCGCTGTCCTGGCTGCCCGGGAGCGGGTCGTCGTCGCTCGGAGGTGGCTCGGTCTCGAGCAGGTGATCCGCATCCGATGCTGGGGTGGGGTCCTCGCCGGGTGGGTCGAACGGCTCGGGGCCGAGCACGATCGGGTGCTGAATCCGCCAGCTCTCATCCGGTGGCGGAACCTCCGGCGCCGCAGGCGGGGTGCTGCCGTTCGCGCCGGCCGCCCGAGCCGCTCCGCCATCCGATGCGGTCCCACCATCCGCACCGGCTCGCGCGGAGGGTCCATCGCCAGCGGCGGGCGCCACGCCCGCGAGCACGGCGTCCTCCGCCGGCTCGCCGGCCCCATTCGCATGCCCGTTGTCCGGCGCTGATACCGGCGCCGGCCCCGCCTCGCTCCCCGGCTCCGGCGCCGCCTCGATCCCCGGCGTTGTCTCCGTGCCGGCCTCGGCCGACTGCTCGCGCAGCCCCGAGACGAGCGTGCCGGGCCAGCCTGCGCCCCGGTCGGCGGCGTCCGCGGCGGTCATGCCGGTCCGCTCGATCCCCCGCATCTCCCCGCTCAGATGGCCGGCCGTGCTACTGGCCAGCTCCGCCAGCGGCAGGACCCGCAGCAGCGCCCACGGAGCGAACGCGGCGAGCAGGACGAGAACGAGGCCGGTCAGCATGCCGGCTGCGCCGGCGGAGCCGCTCTGCCCGAGCGCCGCACCGCCGAGCGCGAGCACCGCGACGATCGCGAACTTCGACAGGATCAGCGCGACCAGCACCTCAACGGTGCGCACCGCCCAGACCCGCCGCGCAGGCCAGACCATCGCGGCGAACGCGAGCGGCAGCATCAGCACGACGATGTAGACCGCTGCCTCGCGCATCAGCATCTCGACCCACAGGGCGAGCGCTGCGGCCGCCGTGAGCAGACCGGCGAGGAACACGAGGAACGGGGCGCGCGCGACGAGGCTGAGCGTTCCGAACACGGCGCCGACCCGCCCGAGGAAGTGCCCTCCGGCGCCCCCCGCTGCCGCGGACACGACGCCGGACATCGAATCGGAGGCGGCGAGCAGCAGCATCGTGACCGGCGCCGCGATGCTCACCGCGAGCAGCGAGAGCGGCAGATAGCCAAGCGCCGCGCGCGCGAGCAGTGCCAGGTCGGAGCGCATCAACGCCTGGACAGCAGCCGCGCACAGAAACGGGACCGTCAGCAGCGCCGAGATCCCCGCGATCCGCCAGTACGTCGAGGAGAACCACGTCGTCGTCAGCTGTGGACTCGTCGTCTTCTCGATGACCTTCGCCGTTTCATGCAGCGCGAACTTCGCGCCCACCACCGTCCAGGCGAGGATCGCCGCGAGCGCGACCTTCGTCGTGACGCTCGGGCTGCTCGCGCCCGAACCGCCGCCGCCACCACCACCACCACCACCACCACCGAACACGGTCTTCACCGCCGCGCCCGGATGGCCGGTGACGATCTTCTTGCCGGCCTTGATCAGCCGGTCACCGCGCTTGATGACCGTGCACGCCTTGCCCGCGACGCCGCTCACCCAGCTGAACACGCCGCAGATGTCCGCCGAGGCAGCCGCGGGAGTGCACGCGACGATGGCGCCCGACAGCACCACCGCTGTCACGAGGGGACGGACCGCCCGCATCACTTCGCCTTCGTCCCGAGCTGCTCGAAGAAGTTGACGAGCCCCGGCGCTGCACCGACGACCAGCGCCGAGGCGCCTGAGATCAGTGCCGCCATCCGCCCGCGGGCGGCGTAGTGGTGGTTGTGGGTGTGCGACGCGACAGCCCACAGCGCCGCACCGATGAACGCTCCGAGGAGCGCGATCGCCAGCGCCCACGCCTCGGCGCCGTTGACGAGTTGCTGGAGGACATTGCTGCCCGGGAGCCCTGCAGGGTTGGGATGGGCAGTGACTGCCGCTGGTGGCATCGGTTGCTCCTTTGTTACTAATTGAGACTAATTGAGATGAATTGAAACTAGCAGAAGCGGCGGACGTGTGCTAGGTTCAAATGCATCAAATTAGTCTCAATTAGATTGAATCGTGCCAACGACCCCCGCTCTCGCCCCACTCGCGCTTGACGTCGCTGAGCTGTACCGCGCGCAATCCACCCGCCTCGAGCAGATCGTGCGTCTGGATGTCCGCGCTCCCGAGCCGGTCGTGCAGGACGCATGCCAGGTCGCCTGGAGTCGCTTGCTGCGCCACGCGGGGCAGGTCCGCCCCGACACCGCACTCGCGTGGCTCGCGACGACAGCCGTCCGCGAGGCGAGGAGGCTGAACCGCCGCGAGCGTCGAGAGCTGTCGCTCGAGGCCGAAGCGGACCTCTGCAGGACCGCGGCTCCAGGCCCGGACGAGCTCGCCGCGCGCCGGGAGCGGCTCGGCCTGATCGCATCGCTGCCCGAGCGCCAGCAGCGGCTCGTGTGGCTGCACGCGTTCGGCCTCAGCTACGCCGAGATGGCGTCGTCGACCGGCTGCACGGTGCGAACGGTCGAGCGCCAACTGCTCCGCGCGAAGGCCCGCCTGCGCGCGCTGGCCGCGACCTGACCCGAGGGCTCTGGGATCTCCGTAACGCAGACCGTTACGGAGATCCCAGAGCCCTCCTGTTTGGGCCGCGACTCAGATCCCGCGGCCGAGCCTTCTGTGCGGCCGCCGCTCGCTCACGCGACCTCGAGCCGCGCGAGCGTCGAGAACGTGCACCAGTAGAGATCACGGCCCAGGCCGGGGGCCGGGAACAGCACGGACTGGAACATCGTCGGAACCCGCGCCCGCCCCAGCTCGGTCCCCGTCTCGAGGTCAAGCACGACGACATCGTCACCCGAGACCCGCGCCAGCGCGCCGCGGATCGACCGCGACCGGGCCGGCGCGGCGGAGCATTGCCCGAGCGACTGCGCAAGGCGCGCGCGGCCAAATGCGGGCCCGCGGAAGTCGTGGACGACGACCTCGCCGGTCTCCCGGAACAGGAGCATATGCGCGGCGTGATCCAATCCGCGCCGCCACAGGGGCGTGAGCCGGCCGTCAAACCGAAACGCCTGCACGATCCCGTTGCCCGAGTCATACGCCAGCGCAATCCGCCGCTCTGGGTCGTACAGCGGGGGATTGGTCACCGTCCCGCGCGGCCTCCCGCAGACCTCGACGAACTCGTGGTCGGCGGCGTCGTCCAGCGATACCCGGACCAGCCGCACCGGCCCGCGCGTGATTCCCGCAGCGCGCATCGTCGTCGCGTAGCGGTGCGCACCGTTGTCGAGAAACCACAGCTGACCACCGGAGATCACCGGGTCCCAGCCGTAGCTGTGATCGTGGCCGCCGTGATAGGGCAGCCGCCAATCGGCGTCCAGGGAGCAGCGCGAACCATCCCACGCCAGACGCCACACGGTGCGCGCACCGACGACGTACACGGTGCTCCCATCGGCGGCGAGCCGGCCGACCGACGGTTCGGGGAGGAGGACCTCGTCGCAACGCGGGACCAGCGCGTCCGGGTGCAGCAGAGTCAGCGACGTGGTCGTGCGCAGCGAACGATCGAGGTCCTTCATCGCAAGCGTGCCGTCCGCCAGCACGACGAGGGAATTGTAGGGCCGCGGGCGTGCAAGCCGGCGGGACGCCAGCAGCTCCAGCTCCGGCGAGAGACGGTGGCACCAGCGCCCGAACACGACGTAGAGCGACCCGTTCGCGTGCGCGAGGAGACCGCCGGGCCA